>JANRLQ010000103.1:0-8513 GCA_033762375.1 Bacteroidia bacterium | reverse complement strand
ATGTGTCCTTCAAAAACGGCCTGGCTATCTCGTACGAAAAACTCGGCTCTACCCACAGCAACCTGGGCAATCTCCCGCAGGCCTTAAACTTGTTTGAGCAGTATAACCAACTGTCGAAAGAACTCCACGAAGCCTATCCGGAGAATGTGGACTTCCAGGCTAACTTTGCGGAGTCTTTGGCGGTGCTCTTTGCGCTGAAAAAGTGCATGGGTCTTGCCGCGGAGCCATCAGACCTGGATCGGGCATTGCGTTTGTTTGAGGAGCTGCATTCGCAGGTACAGACGCCTCATTATCAACGGAAAGTAACCCTATGCGAGCAGATGTACACCCCGGATGTCGATCTGCTGCGCCTGATTTCGGAAATGAGTTCGTTTTAGCAGAAATCTGTGACTACCAGAATGCTGCCAGGATGCTGTTCCTATGGAACTGGGGGAGATATGATGATACGGACAATTTGGCTACAATGAAACTTAATGCTATGACTTAAAAATGACAATAATTATAACATAAAAAATATATTCAACATAATTCATACTTCCCTACCCGCCACAACACATCTACACGCCTACATGCCTTGTAGCCCTGCTGCACCGCCTGGGATTTGTGTACAAACAGACCCAAGTCGTACCGGGCAAGGCCGATGAGGCCCAGCAGGTGGAGTTTCTGGAGCAGACCCTGCCGCAGATGCTGACAGAAGTGGGGCAAGGGGATGCAGTCCTCTATTTTGCCGATGCGGTCCACCCCACCCACAATACAGTCAGCAGCAAAGGGGGGACCAGTGCACAATCGCGATCAATTTGCACAGGGTGTTCAGGGATTTTTCCATGTTTTGAGGGCCTGCTCCCGTACCCGGCAGCTCAGGCAGCGGCCACAGGGCTCGTAGCCCCGGGGCTGGTAGCAGCTCAGGGTCTGGCTGAGGTCCACCTGCATCTGCATGGCCAGGGCTACGACCCCGGCCTTGCGCAGGGCGATCAGCGGGGTGAGCACCTGCGGGGGCCGGGGCTGGCTGCTCTGCGCGCGCAGGCTGCGGTTGAGGGCCCGGATAAATGCGGGGCGGCAGTCGGGAAAGTTCTGGCTGTCGTCGCGGTTGAAGGCGGCATAGATATCGGTGCATCCCAGGGTCTCGGCATAGGAGACTGCCTGCGCCAGGAAGATCAGGTTACGGGCAGGCACAACCTCTGCGACCACACCCAGCGGGAGGTCAGTGCCGGGGTAGGTGCTGGTCTCCAGGGCAGGGTTGGTGAGGGAGGACTTTTGCCGGAAGAGGCTGTTGTCCAGATGGATCAGGTGGTGCGCCCGGACCTGGTAGCGGGCCGCATTGCGGGCCGCCAGTTCCAGCTCGATCTCGTGCCGCTGCCCGTAGTGAAAGCTCAGGGCATGGACTTCCCGGCCCTCGCGGGTGAGCTGGGCCAGCAGGGTCGTCGAGTCTATGCCGCCGCTGAGCAGGAGTATGGCTCTAGGGTCTTCCATTGTAGGTTTTGTATGCGTTTTTCCAGGTGGGTGACATGCGGGCCTGTGTGAGGACGGCCTTCTCGTGCCGGGGGATAAAATTGCCTTTATTGACTGCGTAGTCCGAGAAATTGCCGCAGTAGCGGCAGAAGGTATCGAGCATCTGGCGGGCCTGCTGCTCCAGTTCTGCCAGGCTGCCGGCCCCCTTGTTCATCCGAAATACCCGGTCTATGCCGCCCGCCACGCCGCAGGGATAGTAGCCGAGCTGGTTGAGGCCGATGCCGCAGTAAGAGGTCACCCAGCAGCCTTTGTGGTAGTCGCTGTGCGATGCATGGGGGTCGTCTGCCGGGGCGAGGTTGAAGGGGGAAAAATAGGGCACCGTGCGGTCGTCTTTGAAGGAAGCGTAGTCTATGATGATCTGCGGATGCCGGGGAAGCTGGCCGAGCTGCGCCTGTACCTCCGGGCCATAGCCGTTGCTGGTGATTTGCAGGAGGGTATGCGGGGCGTGCGGCTCGATATAGGCATCGAGGATCAGCCGCACGATGTCCTGAAACTGCGGGTGCAGGGTTGGCTCCCCCCCGAGGAGGTTGATCAGTTCCCAGCACTTGCCGAGGTGGATAGACTCTGTGATAAAGGCTTCGATGCGGGCCAGGTCCATGACCTCAGCCGTGGGGGCCTGGGTAGAGGAGCGGTTGCAGTTGATACACTTCAGGTTGCAGGCGTAGGTGATGTCTATTTCGATTTTCTGAAAATTGGGCAGGAAGGTTTGGCGGCCTTTGAAGGCATCTGCGGGGCTTTTGCGGGGTTTTGCCAGTATCTGGCGGATGATCTCGTCCTTCTCCTGCCGGAGGGCGGGCGTGGTGATGGTGGTGCGGTCGTGAAAGTAGTTGAAGTGATTGATTATCATCGGATTGACAGACATCTCCACGATGGGCACCATATAGGCATAGTCGCAGCAGTGCTCCGGGAAGCGCCACTTGCGATTGAAGCGGTTGGCGAGCAGAATGTCTTCGGCGGCTGGCTCGGGGGTTTGTATTTTCAGGTCTTCGTATCCCAGCGAGTCGAAGAGATACTTCCGGAAGCTGCGCAGGTGTTGCCAGACATTGCCCCCATAGAGCCGGGGATTGAGCAGGTCAGGGGTATAGGCATAGTGCGGGTGGAGTTTATCGCTGCGGTACATTTTACCGATCACCACATCGGCCTGGTGATAGGTGTATTTTTCATATACATTTTTGAGGGCATTTCTGCCGATCAGGGCATCATCGCCGTCGGCAATGACGATCACCGTGTCGTCTCCCGCCACAAAATAGTGGATGGCTTTGTAGGTATTATGCGCCTCCCCCATGCGAAAACGGTTATGCACGAAGCTTACACGATGTGCCCAGGGTTTGATGAGGCTGCGTATATAGTGGGAAAGGCCATTGTCAGAAGCATCATCTATCAGCACCAGGCCCCAGTCTCCGAGGCGCTGGCTCAGGAGGCTGTACCAGAAGCGGAGGAAACGGGGCAGGGAGACATTTCGCAGACAGGTGATGACGACCAGTTTTTCCTTCCGCTCGGGGCCTGTCCAGTCGTAGTAGGAGCCCGCCAGCTCGGCTTCTCCGGCCTGCTTGGCTGGGATACGTCCCTGCTCGACCCGGTCGAGGGTCGTAAACCAGACATCTTTGTCTGCCTTTTTGAAGTTGGGCGGATGAATAAAAAAAGAAGCGGAACTGCCGCCCCGGACAGAAGCGGTGTGGGTGGTTTTCTGGTGTTGCTCCAGGGAGCGGTACCAGCTCAGGGCCAGGCCCTGCTCCGCGATTTGGTTGGGCAGGGGCAGCAGGGTGCGGATGCGGCGGCGGTCGAGCAGACAGAAACGGACCTCTGGAACAAACCCGCCGTTTTCAAGGCCTGTGTAGGGCTTAAAAAAGGTTTCTGGTCCCTGATAAACGTTAAATCCCACGGACAGCACCTGCGGATGCTGTTCCAGCACGGCGATCATATCACCCAGAAAACTGTGACCCGGATCCAGGCGTCCGATCATGGCATCACAGTCCACCTGTAAGATCAGGTCGCAGGCTGCCTGCTCAAAGGCATATAGCTGGGCAGCTACAGGCACCTTTTGGACAGTATGAGACAAAGAAGTGTCCAGCCCAAACCATCTGCGGTTGATGACCGCAACGTCTTCCGGCGCAGGAAAGACGACCCGGTGGATGAGTCCGTCTGCCAGGAGTCGCTGGGCCTCCTCGCAGAGCTGTTCCCAGGTATTGTGTTGATGATAGGGCCGCAGGAAATCCCCGGTGCGGGTATCCAGGGCCAGGATACGCTCGTGAAATAAGTCAGGCGAAGCCGTTTGTCTCACGATATGCCTGACAGCTTCATAGATGACCTCCGCATCTTGTACGCAGGCTTTGATGAGCAGGGAAACAGGGCGTGCAGGAGTTTTTAATTTATTGACTGTCAGGGTTATACATTCGGGTCTGAAATAATTTTCGGCATCGAGTATCGGAGCGCCCGGTGAGATGTCTTGCAGGTATAGGCCCTGGTTAAGCAGGTCAAAAAAGAGGGTTTCGGGGTTCAGCTCTGGCCTGTAGGCCACCGGATAAGAAGCCGTTTCACCCGGAGAAAACGAAAAAGTGAGCTGTGAGACATCAGGATATGTCACCTGGTGGGGCACAGGGGGTGGAAATACAACCTGGCTCTCGCAGTACACAATGCGGGAGAATACCCGGTTCATAAAAGCAGGCAAGGCTGCCAGCTCGGGCATATCAAAATGGTTGATAGCGCTGCGGGTGAGTTTATTCAGCAGCGGCTGCTCCTGCGCGCCATAGGTGGCATAGATAAAGGCCCGTGCGGCCATGTTCAGAAACAGATTGTCCGTGAATTTATCTGGCTCATAATCAATCCATTTAAGTTTCCCCTTCACCCGGATAAAATTGTCAGGTTTGATGTCCTGAAAAATCAGCCGCCGTTGCCAGCAGTCCGCCATGAAGTGCTCCATTTCTTCCAGGGTAAAACCCTGGCAGGGTTCGCTCGCTTCATAAGGATACACCAGCACAAAGGTATGGGGGTCTATCTCGGTCAGGGACTCGATGGGGTACAGAAAATCAGACCCTTGAAACCGGTCAGCCTTGGTGCGGAAGCCGGAGAGCATGTCTTTTTTGTAGCTGAGGCTTTCGATGTTGTGTAATACATATACCTTATATACCTTTTCCGTATCGTGAAACACGACAGAAGAAGCCCCTTCTCCCAGGAGGATGTAGTTTTTGGGAGCTATGCGGTTAAGGGCCTCAAGTGCCAGCGAATGTCTGTGGTTCATGGGCTTGTTGCATTTGGATGAAGTATTGGAGCAATTGCTGGCGGCTGCTGGTATAGGCCCCCTGATCTTTGTTGTTGCTGCTGGCCGCGCCATTGATGGCGTAAATGCAGTAGAGCAGTTCTTCGGCAATATGGATGTTGTATTGGTGCTGGTGGAGCAGGAGCAACACAGAAAACCAGTGATCTTCTGCGCTTCGTACGTCGGGGTATCGGATGGGCAGCGTCGAGCGGATGAATGTATTGCAGGAGGGAAGTTCGCAGGTGGCATTGCCAGCTGCCATGCCTTCGAGTCGCTGCTGCAGATACGAGGGATCGAGCAGGCGTTTGTCGGGTCGGTTGACCCAGGGTGTAATACCCGATTCGTCCCGCTGCCGGTTTCCCATCAACATCACATCGGGTCTATGACGGTCCCATTCCTGTTCGACTTTTGCTAGGGTAAGGTCATCGCAGATTTCATCATCTGCGTCCAGCCTCCCCAGGATACATCCCTCAGGAAAGCAGGCATGCACCCGGTCCATGATGTAATTGCGGTTCAGGCTGGCCCTCCCCAACTGTACATGTTCGATGATGATTTTGGAATTCGGCAAAAATGACTGCACGATGTCGGCGGAGGCATCCTGTGAGCTGTCTATGGAGATAAATAAGGTAAGCTCCCGAAGAAACTCCCGCTGGGCCAGCACCGAGTGGATGGCGTTTGCTACCGTCATTTCATTATTGCACACACACATCCCTATCACAATCCGGTTCATTTTTCTGTCTATACAGGTGTATAATCAAAATAGGCTTTTGCCCGTTCAAGGGAGTACCGATAATCTTCTTCGCTGAAAAAAGGCCTGTAAGCCCTATAAAACATATCAAGTCCTTTGTGTTTGCGTTCATTGCGACCATTCACCCTGGCCTGGGAGTGGTTGTAATGCAGTACCCCTGTTTCTTTGATCACCTCGATCAAATTCTGATCCGGCGCTTCTGTTTGCAACTCTTGTACATACCATAAAAACCGGATCATCAGTTCCCGGTCGGTCGTATTGGGATAACGCTCATCAAATCCGCCGATTGCCAGCATGGCATCCGTGCGAAAAAACATATTACTACCCTGTACGCCGGGATTTCCTCTGAAAAACGCCGCAGGTGTCAAGACATCATGGGTAAGCGGAAAATCCCACGTACGATGATCCTCATGTATCCATCTGAGGCTATGAAAAACAGCTAATGCATTGGGGTTCCGTTGGCAAACCTCAACGCAACGCGACAGGTGAAAAGGCAGATAGGCATCGTCGTCGTCGAGAATACCGATATACCCTCCGGGATCTTGCTCACCGGCAGCATATATGCCTGTGTTCCAGGCTCCTGTGCCGGAGTTTCCCTGCGTGCGGCGATTGGCTATAACGTGTGTCTGAAAATGATTTTCAGGTACCTGCAAAGAGTGGCGGAGGTCTGCTACCCCTTCTTTAATCGGGAAAAACGCTTGTGAATAGGGTTGACCATTTCGCTCATTATCGTCTATAATAAATACGCAGATATGCTCTGGCCTTACGCCTGACTGCTGATATACGGATGGGAGTGCCCGCTCCAGGAGCAGGGAAATACGGCCAAAAGCAGTGGCAATCATGATGGCGATACTCGTACCTATTTTCAGCTATTTTTTTATGTGCTTTTGGCAATTTATTTATTTCAAGTAACAAATCCCATGCTTCGCAGATGCGCGCTAACCTTTTCCTCCATCTCTGCCACCGCAGCGACCTGGTAGTGTAGTGATGCTGTTTTTGATTTTTTTGTTTGCGCAGTTGAGCTGAAAATAGCCGGGCCGTCCTGCTATGGGGCTAAACAGGTGGGTTTTCAGGGAGGCATACACGGTCCAGTAGGCTTCGATGTCGCGTGTGGGGATGCCGCCGCGCAGGTGGGCCTCGATGTCCTGGATGTCTTCGTTTTCCTGGCTGTCTATGTAGCGGGGGATGATGAGGTTGTAGTCGTTTTTGGGGGCTGCGATCTCGGCCGGTGGAATGCTGCGGCTGTAAATCCCTGATTTGCAGCGTTTTTTTATGCGCAAAAAGAACAACCCTTTGTTGATAAATGCCGTAGTTTCTCCTATCTTGTCACCCATCAACCCTACCTGTACACATGAAAAACACCCTCCGCGACCTGGTTGCCGCTGGCAAAACCGCCCAGGCCCTCGAATCCCTCCGCGGCCTGAAGCTGGCGGACCAGGACCTTACCAACGAGATTGTCCAGCTCTCGGCACGATACGCTGCTCTCACCCAAGGGGAGCGGCTGGGTACGCTTCACCGTGCCGATGCGCAGGTCGAACGCAACCAGATCACAGCCGCCCTGCTGGCACTGATCGGGCAGCTACCGGAAAGTACTGACAATCAGCCAGGGTCAACCGGAAACCCCGTCGGCGACACCACCCACCAGCAGGCAAACAACCTCTACAACATCGGCCATATAAACAACGCCAACTTCTCCTGACAATGGCTGACATGCCCGGCGCACAATACGCGGACAAACTCTACAACATCGGCTCGGTCGGCGAGGCGACCTTTGTCACCTATGCAGGCGGCAAGCAGATCCCCCGCCACCTCAGCCTTCCGCCTTTTGTGCCAGAGGTGTTTATAGGGCGGGACGATGACTTGCGGGCCATCCACGAGCGCCTGTTTTCGCCGGGCGGGCACCTGCTCCTGCTCATGAACGGCGAAGGGGGTGTGGGCAAAACCTCACTCGCTGCCCGTTATTACCATGCCTGTAGCCGCGAGTACCAGCACAGCGCCTGGGTGCTGAGCGAGCCGGACACCGCCACTGCGCTGCTGGCCCTGGCGGCTCCGCTGGGGCTGGAGTTTGAGGACACCATGCAGACCGGAGCGCGCCTGCACATGCTGCTGGAGGCCCTGGCCAACCTCTCCAGGCCCTGCCTGCTGGTCATAGATAACGCCAACGAACTGCCTGACCTGGAAGCCTGCTATCCGCAGCTCCAGCGATGCTCCAATTTCCATGTCCTGTTCACCACCCGCATCACCGAATACGCAGGGGCAGCCTTTTACCCGATCACGCCCCTGCCCGTGGAGACAGCCCTGAAGGCCTTCTGCACCCACTACACAGCCTTCGAACCTGCCGAGGAGCCCATCTTCCGCGAGCTGTACGAAGCGGTGGGCGGCAATACCCTGGTGCTGGAGCTGTTTGCCAAAAACCTCGCCCACTTTAATACCAAGCTCAAAAAACGCTACCTGCTGGCCGAGCTCCGGCGGGATGTGGAAAAGAGCCTGCTGAACCTCAGCGCCAGCGAAGCCGTCAGCATCCGCTACCAGGCCCGGGAGGGCATCCGCAAAGCCCGGCCCGAAGACGTCATCGCCGCCATGTACGACCTCTCGCAGCTCCCCGGCGAGGAGCAGCGCCTGCTCTCCGTGCTGGCTGTGCTGCCCGCCGAGCGGATCGCCTACGCGCTGCTGGAGCGCCTGCTGGGAGAGGAAGAAACACTCGACCAGCACCTGCTCTCCCTGGCCCGGAAAGGCTGGCTCGAATACCGCTCAGCCGACAACAGATTCAAAATCAGCCCCGTCGTCCAGGAAGTAACCCGCCACAAACACGCCGCCCGCCTGCTGCACGACTGCCGCATGCTGATCCATGCCCTGACAGCAGGGCTGGACGAAGACAACCGCCACCAGGACAACTACCGGCAGGCCGCCGTTTATGCCCGCCTGGGCGAGGCGGTTACTGCCGTCCTGCCCACCGACGATGACGTAGCAACCCTCTGCCAGAACATCGGCGACTACCAC
>JANRLQ010000102.1:0-140402 GCA_033762375.1 Bacteroidia bacterium | reverse complement strand
ATGTGTCCTTCAAAAACGGCCTGGCTATCTCGTACGAAAAACTCGGCTCTACCCACAGCAACCTGGGCAATCTCCCGCAGGCCTTAAACTTGTTTGAGCAGTATAACCAACTGTCGAAAGAACTCCACGAAGCCTATCCGGCGAATGTGTCCTTCAAAAACGGCCTGGCTATCTCCTACGAAAAACTCGGCGATACCCACAGCACCCTGGGCAATCTCCCGAAGGCCTTGGCCTTTTTTGAGCAGGAAACTCAGCTATTTGAAGAACTCCACGAAGCCTATCCGTCGAATGTATCCTTCAAAAACGGCCTGGCTATCTCGTATTATAAGCTGGGGGAATTACATGAACAGCAAGGGGACCTTAAAAAGGCGTTTGAATATTTTAAGCAGGATCTGCATATGACCGAATTGACCTACCAGAGCAGCCCCAGCCATGCGCAGTTTAAGGAATATCTGAAAATGTCGTACCAGAACATGGGTGATATTTCCAGCAAAATGGGCAAAACAGCGCTGGCGGAATCCTACTATCAGCAGGCCCAGGCGCTGGAGTAAGCACGCCTGCCTCCGCACGCAACAGGAAAATCGCGCACCCATGTGTAAAAAAGGTAAAACGGCGCTGCCCACCCCTATTGTCACATATCAACACCCTCCAATGGCCTATTACATAGACTTGTTTTCACCCGATACCTATCAGGCTTTTACCGATTCTGACAAGACCGTTTCGGGTTTCAGGGAAAAGAAAAGGGGAATTGCCGCCACGATACAGCCCGGTGATAAATTGATCTGTTATATAACAAAACTGTCGCGCTGGATCGGAGTCCTGGAGGTAAACAGTACGTATTTTGTGGATGACAGCCCTATTTTTACGCCGGGAGCTGATCCCTTCATCATTCGGTTTACGGTAGTGCCGACCGTCTGGTTACCCCTGGACAAATCTATACCCGTTGACGAAGACATCAGTTGGCACCACCTCTCCTTCACCCAACATCTTCCCAAAAAAAGTCTCGCCTGGACCGGAATGGTGCGTGGCAGCTTGAGAAAACTGGACGACCGCGACGGCAGGTACCTGGAGGAAATCTTACTGGCGCAGGCACAACGTGTCACCACCTATACGCTTGATGAAGCGGACCAAAAAAAACTCAAGGCGCCCACTGTCAAAACCCAGGACAGCAAACAGGTGACCGTGTCCATTCCAGACAATGAAGAAACAACAGAAGAGACTGTAATCCAGCAACCGTCCACCCAGCGTGATTCGATTAAAATTCAGGCGTTACTGGCCGAAATCGGCGAACGCATGAATTTAAAAATTTGGATACCCCGCAGCGACAAACAACGGGTGTTAGAGGTATGGACGCCTAAAACACCATGCTTACTCACACAACTCCCTTTAAATTATGACGACGCTACGTTAAAAACAATCGAAAATATTGATGTCCTCTGGATACGGGGACGTTCTATCGTCCGGGCATTTGAAGTTGAGCACACCACCTCTATATATTCCGGTATTTTAAGAATGGCAGACCTGATGGCACTTCAGCCCAACCTGAATATAAGCGCTCATATTGTAGCCCCGGTTGAGCGCAAGGACAAAGTATTACAAGAAATCTCGAGGCCTGTGTTTGCATTTTTAGAAAAAGGCCCGCTGTCAGAGTCCTGCTCCTTCATTTCCTATGAGTCCGTCCACGAACTCTCAAAAGAAAAACGGCTTGAATATATGGCCGACACGGTACTGGAAGAATATGCTGAATACGCAGAAGAGGCTGATATATGAACCATACAAGCGGAATTACCTTAAACGACATACTGCGGCTTGACAACCTGGAAAATGTCAAGATCAGATTTAACCTTATGTTCCGGCAGAACTGGAATCCGATCGAACTTTTTAAAAAGGGCGATATCTCCGCCATGCTGGAAGGACACTATTGGAACTACCACAAACATAAATCATACAAAGAAGGGCAAATCACCATCGGACTGGTCAAAATCAAGCCTGCGGAAGACCTTTGGCTGCTGTTTCACATCGGGCAGGTCACCCGGGATTTAGGTGTACTGAATGGGGTTGGGTATGAGTATCGGGATTTGCCTGCGTATCAAAAATATGTGGGCCGGCTGATTATCTCCTATAAAAACAAAGCCCAAACCATGATTCGCCATGCCGGATCAGTTATAGAGGATTGTTATGTGTCACAATTATTGCCCGACACGTTTGATCACGACCTGTTTCCTGGCTATGACAATGTAAACATCACCTGGGACGAAATGAATACCGTACTGGAAAAAGAAAGCTGGAAAACAGCCCTGCAAAATCAAAAAGGTGTTTATGTACTGACAGACACCTATACCGGTAAAATGTATGTCGGCTCAGCTTACGGCGAAAACATGATCTGGGGGCGCTGGATGGCGTATAAAAAGACCGGGCACGGGGGTAATGAAGGCCTCAAACGACTCTCCTTTGACTACATAAAACAACATTTCAGCTATTCAATTCTTGAAATATATAAATCTACAACAGACGACCAGGTTATCATCAACCGAGAAAATTGGTGGAAAAACGTTTTGCGGAGCCGACAATTTGGCTACAATGAAAATTAATATTATGACGTAAAAACGACAATAATTACCTACCAAAAACACACCTCCCCTAACCCATAACTCATCCCTGCCCCACCCTCCGCAACACCGCCACCGCCTTGTCCAGGTGTATATCCCCGATATCCAGGTGGGTTACCATCCGCAGGTATTCTCCCCCAAACGCTGACACCAGCACCCCGGCAGCAGCGAGCCGGGCACGGAGGGTTGCCGCATCCACACGGGCCGTATCCGGCCTGAACACCACAATATTGGTCTCTACAGGCAGCACCTCTGCGACCCAGTCCAGGCCCAGGAGGGTTTGCCCGAGGGTCCGGGCCCGCTGGTGGTCTTCAGTCAGCCGGTCCAGGTGATGGTCCAGCGCATAGAGCCCGGCCGCAGCCAGAAAACCCGCCTGGCGCATCCCCCCGCCCATCATCTTGCGCACCCGCCGCGCCTGCCGGATCGTGTCGTGGGAGCCGCAGAGGACAGAGCCTACCGGCGCCCCCAGGCCCTTGGACAGGCATACCGACACCGTATCAAAGAGCGGACCGTACGCAGCCGGGGGCTGACCTGTAGCCAGCAGGGCATTAAACAGGCGGGCTCCGTCGAGATGCAGCCGGATGCCGTGCTGATCACACACGTCTCTGATAGCCTGTATATCAGCCAGTTGATAACAACTCCCGCCCCCTTTGTTGGCGGTATTTTCCAGCACGACCAGTGCGGTGCGGGGATAGTGGATATCATCCGGCCGGATCGCGGCGGCTACTTGTGCGGCCTGCAGGCGGCCCCGGTCCCCTTGCAGGAGTTGCACCGACGCCAGCGACTGGGCCATGATCCCGCCGCCTTCATAGAGATACACGTGCGAATAGTGGTCACAGATCACCTCATCCTGCGGCCGGGTCTGTACCCGGATCGCGATTTGGTTGCACATCGTGCCGGACGGGCAAAACAACCCCGCCTCAAACCCCAGCATGGCCGCCACCCGGTCCTGGAGTGCCCCGACGGTCGGATCTTCTCCGTACACATCATCTCCCACGACAGCCGACATCATGGCCTCGCGCATGCCCGGCGTGGGCTGTGTGAGGGTATCACTCCGCAGGTCTGCAATCAGGTCAGGCGCAGGCATATCAGGCAGATGGTTTACGGCCAAAAGTAGCATTGGCCCAGACTTTCAGGAAGTTGCGGCCCTCCGTGAGGAGAATCTGAGGATTCAGTTTGCTGAAGACCACTCCGGGTTTGAGGTGTACCGCTACCGGGCGGATGGTGATCCCCGGCGTATGCTCCGCCAGAAACAGGCACTCCAGGTCGGCCAGATACCGGTTGATGGTCGTGCGCAGGAATACGGCCCGGCCTGCCGGGCTGAAAGCTTTGAGTCCGCACTGGGTATCAGTGACAGAGAGCCGCAGAAAAGCACTGATCAGAAACCGCAAAAAACGCGATACATATACCCGCACCGGCGGGAGATTGTTGTAATACGCCTGGTCCTTGATCCCCGGCGCGATATCTGCCTGCTCCACGGCCACCATCCGATATACCTCCACGATGCTCTCCGGCGTATAGGGAAAATCTATATCCGTAAACATACATACCGGCGCATCTGCCAGGGCCATGCCCTCGCGGACGGTATAACCTTTGCCTTTGTTTTCGGTCCGCTGCACAAAAACCAGCTCCGGCACAGCCGCCCGTATCCGGTCCACCTGTGCCGGAGACACCCCGCGTGCCGATCCGTCATTGACGATGATCAGGCGCATCCTTACGCCGGGCAGCAGGGTCTGCAGGGTGGCCCAGGTCTGGACAATGGTGTCATCCCAGCCGGGTTGTGGCTGGTAACACGGCAGGACAATATCAAGTCGGTTATCGTGCAAGGTAAAAATTATTATACATCAGCACCGTGTCACCGGGCATGCGCATATACGTCTGGGTGCGGGTCGGCATCAGGAGGAAGGATTCGGCCTCTATATCATGGTCTTCCAGGTAGATCAGGAGCCGGTTGCCGGGGGTGCGGGGTTGTATGGTCTGCGCGATCCGGGCCCATTCGCCCACGATATTGGTGGTGAACATCCCGGAGACATCCGGCGCCTGCACCTGTGCCCCGTCAGGGGTGTATTCGCGGACATACAAGGCTGGCATGCCCGGCACCTTGCGGTTGATCCGCGTCCATACCGAGAGGTCCAGCGCCGAGGTATCCTGTACAGGTCCGTCATAGAGGACCAGTTTGCCCGCAGGAGCCCGCCGGGTTTCTGCTCCAAAGACAGACAGCGGCCCGCTGTCAAATCCATCGAAGATATACCAGTTCACAGGGTGATTCACCAGCAGGGGCCCCGCAGGATAAAGGCTGTCCTTCCGGGCCTCAAAGGCCGTCAATACCTCCTGCCGGGTACCTTCCAGCACGGAGAGGTCCAGCGCATACCAGCTGAATGCCTCTGTCCTGACCAGCAGCCGCGCATACGCGAGCAGGGCCTGATCTCCCCAGCCCATCGGGGTAGCATTCTGGCGCAGGACGAGCAGGGGACGGCGGTCTTGCAGGTCATCGAGGATCGCACGCCGCAGCAGCATATCCCCAGTGACCTGGATCAGGTTGCCGGCCTGGTGCAGGGAGGTGCGGGACATGGCCCCACACAACATCGGCAGACCCGTATCATAGGAGACTTTGATCGCCTGCCGGAGGATATCAGGGGTATGAAACTGGGGAATAAATTTTTCGGAGCCTATATTAAACACCGGCAAGGGCAAAATAGCCTGATAGTCCCGGGGGTTGATGCCATTGGCCAGCATCCAGGCACCGCTGTCATAGGCCTTTTTGCCATTGATGACATTGGTGTCGCGGGTTTTCTGGGCAGCCTGGGTATGGAGTTTCAGGTGAATCTGCCCTTCCCAGGTCCAAAACACCAGTGCCACCCCCCAGATCGCCCAGGCGTACGAACCCAATCCCTTCATGCGCAGCCTGCGGCCCGCCACATACAGGTACCAGGCTGCATAGAGGGCCCCGACATAATAAAACACCCAGGCAAACCGGCCCAGAGACCGAAACTGGCGCAGCGGCCCCAGCAGGTCCACCAGCCCCTGTAGTCCCATCGTAAACGGCCAGGCCATTGACAACAGCAGGAGCAATATCCCCGCGCCCAGCGCAGGCCCCATCTGTCCGGGCAGGGCTGTGTGCAGCACCCGCCCATAATGCCCGGCCCGGACATAACGTACCATCCGCACGATACTCAGCACCGCCACCACGGTCACCACCAGTCCGGTGTATGAAAAACCCTCCATGTCCGGCACGATCCACTTCCACGCAAACCGGCGCCAGGCATCCGCCATAGGCCCCTGGACAGGAAGAAACACAGAGTGCCAGTATGCCCGGTAGGTAAAAAACCCAAAAGGATTTTCAGGGCGGTCCTGGATCGGATCTGTCAGCCCCATGATCCCCTGAAACAACAGCACAGGACCCGCCACCATGATCAGGCTGATCCCCAGGGCACGCCCCCAGGCCAGGCGACCCGCCCGGCGCAGGGTCCAGGCCCGCACCAGCCAAAACCCTCCGGCAAACAACGCCGTGGTCATCAGGTGGTAAGGGTGTATCAGCCCGAAGGCCACCATCATCACCACCATGCCTGCTACACCCGGCCAGGGACGGCGCGCCTCGGCAGTATGCCAGACACAGAGCCATGTGAGCGGGATAAATACGGGATACATCAGGGCATAGTGCCCCGTAAGCCGGTGGATCTGCGGGCTCAGCATGGTGATCAGGACCGCTACGGGGACGGCATACCAGGCGGGCAATCCGGCTTTGCGGGCAAGCTGGTACATCAGCAGCATACAGATCACCAGCGACAGGATCATCAGGTAGTTGATGATACCGACCGTGTGGTGAGAGACCGGGGTTATATGGCGTTCGATCCAGCTCAGGGCAAATGCCAGCAACGGCTGGTTGTCGGTAAAGGCGACGTGTTCCCCGTAGGGATGATTCATGCCAGAAAAATGCCACCCGCTGTCATACCGGATGTAAAATGCCGGGGTAAAATAGTTTTTCAGCCCGTCACCGCTTCCACCAAAACAGTACTCATTGGGATAGTCCAGAATCCTCCCAAACGAGTCCCGCAACACGGCGTACCCGATGATCAGCAGCAGTATGACTGGTAGGACACGTTTTAGTATATGCATAAGCGGGGACAAATGTGCAAAAAATGCCTGAATCCTTCAATACCTGACAGGGTGCAAATCTGCATATCAGGCAGATGAAGCGCCAGAATTGACGGTTTGCGCAAATATTACCCATGCTAAATGGACCGTTTTTCGTAGTTTCCACGCTTTAGACGTATTTTTACCCCCCATCACATCTCCACACCCGACACTTTACGCCCCACTCAAACATGAGGGTGTTTGGGGGCAAATTTGTTTTGAACTTGCGATACGGACAAGACTTGTAACAATATGCGTACGATCAGAGTGGGAATCTCAGGCTTAGGCTGGTTAATGGCCGTCATGCTGACGGGTTATGCACAATCTGTCACCCTGCCGCCTCCGGAAAGGGGGTTGGAGGGCACCGGGATACCTTCCCGTACCCGTATCCCACGCCCGGATGCCGGCGTGACCCGTGCAGGCGGGCTCCCGGGTACCTTTGAGGTCACCTACAGCGGATTTGGGGCGGCAGAGCAGGCGGCTTTTCAATATGCGGTGGATGCCTGGGCCCAGGAAATTTTTAACCAGGTCCCGATCACCATTCAGGCAGTTTACCTCCCGCTGGGAGGCAGCACACTTGGCTCCACTTCGCTCACCCTGGTGACCAGCACCCATCCCTCTGCTCCTGTCAGCGGATCCCTGTATCCGGTAGGGCTGGTGAATACCTGGGTGGGGTGTGATGTATTGCCCGGCTCGGCTGACATGACCATCTACCTCAACAGCAGCACTGCCTGGTACACCGGCACAGACGCCAATCCCGGACCGGCTCAGTATGACCTCGTCACCGTCGTCATGCACGAGATCGGGCATGGGCTGGGTATCTCGGGCTCAGCCCGGTATGATGATGGCACGGCCCCTAACGAATGCCTCGGGATCGCCGGGACAGGCTGCATCAACGCCCCGACATTTATATACGACGAGTACGTACAGGACCTCCTCTTTAATCCCATAGACAGCTATACCAATCCCTCCGGGGCACTGGCATCGGCTATCACCAGCGGCGACCTGTACTGGAGCAGCCCGCAGGCTGTCATCGCCAACTCGGGTATCCGCCCGGAGTTGTATGCACCGGCGACCTTTGTGCCCGGCACCAGTTATGCCCACCTCGACGAAACCGTGTTCCCGGCAGGCAATGCCCACTCGCTGATGACACCTTTTCTCGGGACGGCAGAGGCCATACACGATCCAGGAGATATCCTCCGGGGTATGCTCCAGGACATGGGGTGGCCCCTGGCAGATGTGGCTACGGCATACTTTGAAAACCCTGCCGTAGGATATACCAATATAGCCCTGGACTTTGAGGACGGCTCCGCCCTGGCGACCAGTTGGGAGTGGGATTTTACCAATGACGGCACCCCGGATGCCACCACCGCCAGCACCAATCATACCTATCCGGCACCGGGCACCTACACTGTCCGGCTGCGCATCAATGGCAATCCTGCCCTGGAACACCTGGAGACGGTCGAAATTTTTGACACCCCTTTTATTCCCTTTGCCTATCATTTTGAGACCAGCAGCGAGGGGCTGGCAGACCGGGGAAATACCTGTGACCGGTGGGAGCTGGGCAATAGCAATGGCAAGTCCACTTTTAATACCTTTAACATGGCCTTCGGGGCATTTGGCGGGAGTGCGTCCTGGCTGACCAATGCGACCGGAGATCACGGAGCCAATACTGTGTATTATCTCGAAACGCCTCCCATTGACTTTGTAGGAGCGGTAGGCGATTATTTTTTGCGGTTTGACTTCCGCTGGGCAGCCTCCCCGGATGCCGGGATGAATGTACAGTACTCCCTGGACGGCGGCACCAGCTGGACAGTCCTTGGCGGCCTGCAAGGTATTGACCCTGAGGCAGATGTGGACTGGTACACCACAGCAGGCATTGCCAGCCTGGGCGGGGAGCCCGGCTGGAACTATGGCAGCACCTACGATGGGGTCATACACCAGGCCTCGTACCGGATCAATGCCATTGTCAACAACCCCGATGTGCGGTTTCGGGTGAAATTTGGGGCCGGGGCATTGTCTGGCATCACCGACGGAATCCAGCTCGACAATTTTAAAATAGATGGCGCAGTATTGCCCGGTGGGGTTCAGCTCCTGGGCCTGCACCGCGACGGCCATCACTACCTGAGCTGGTATGCCGATCCTGCAGCGGCTACCTGTACCGTCATGCGCGGAAGCGACAGGACCACCCTGACTGCCGTCCATGAGCAACCTGCGGCAGCCTTTATGAACTGGACCGACACCGATCCCCTGGAGGGCCTGAACGTCTATCAGATCCGTCAGACCTACCCCGATGGCAGCAGCACCCGCTCCAACCTGGTAGCCCTGCTGGCCCCGGAGGTGCTGCTGTTTCAGCTTTATCCCAATCCTGCCACAGACCAGCTGCGTTTTACGGCACCTGCCTGGTCCCGCAGCGGGCAACCGCTGCGCCTGCGGCTGTTCACCACAGCGGGCCGCCTGGTGGCTGAGTACCGGTGGACGGGAGATGAGGCAATTGATGCCCAGGTTCCGCTGGACGGATGGGCTGCCGGGGTCTATCTGTATGAGGTGCAGTCCGGATCGGCCGTCTCCAACGGGAAACTGATCCTGCTGCCGCGATAGGGTGGTAATACCCACCCACCCTGCGGCTGCCCCTCCGGGGAGAGGACGACGCGGTGCCAGCGTAACCAAAATCGGCCCGCCAGAGGCGGGCCGATCGGATGATGACAAAAAGTATTATACAGGTTTGTCGGTGTGCTTAGCGCACAAACAACATCTCGCGGTACTTAGGCAGCGGCCAGAGGGTGTCAGGCAGGACCGTCTCCAGGTAGTCTACCTGTGCCCGGATCTGGTCAAAGTATGGCAGCACCTGCTCCGCATACCCGATCGCAATCTCACGGGAGTGGCCTTTCTCTACCGCTTCGCGTACCTCAGCCATTTTAGCGGACAGGTCGTAGATGGTCCCGAGGGCCTCCCCGATGCTGCCAGCCAGTGCTACCTGAGCACTGAAGGCTTCTTTTTTCAGCCCGGCTTCCTGTGCGCCTTCGATGGTCTCCAGCAGTTCCAGCTGGTACTTGACACCGGCAGGGATGATGCTGGTCGTGGCGATATCGTGGATCAGATCAGCTTCAATCTGGACCTTTTTGATGTAGTTCTCAAGCAGTACCTCGTGGCGGGCGTGGAGCTCTTCCTTGGTGAATACACCGTTTTTCACAAACAGTTCTTCAGCCTTAGGTGCGACATAGGCATCCAGGGCACGGGGGGTTTGTTTCACATTGGAAAGACCACGTGCGGCAGCCTCAGTTACCCACTCTTCGCTGTATCCGTCTCCTTCAAACCGTACGGCTTTGGATGACTTGACATACTCACGGATCACATCCAGGATGGCAGCTTCTTTGTTACGGCCACGTTTGATCTTGGCGTCCACCTGCTCTTTGAAGTCACGGAGTTGCTCAGCCACGATGACGTTGAGAACCATCATGGGGTTGGAGCTGTTGGCAGATGAGCCTACCGCGCGGAACTCAAACTTATTGCCGGTGAAGGCAAAAGGTGACGTACGGTTGCGGTCCGTGTTGTCCAGGAAAAGCGGGGGGATCTCCGCGATGCCGAGGTGCATGAGGTCAGAAGACTTCTCATTTTTCTTGCGGCGGGGCGGATTCTCGATATCGTCCAGGATTTTGGCGAGCTGAGAACCGAGGAATGCAGAGATAATGGCCGGAGGCGCTTCATTGGCACCGAGACGGTGGTCGTTTGGCGCAGATGCAATGCTCGCCCGCAGGAGGTCGGCATACTCATATACAGCCTTGATGACCGTCACAAAAAACGTGAGGAACATCAGGTTTTCCTCCGGATTTTTGCCCGGAGACAGGAGGTTTTTGCCGGTATCGGTCCCCATGGACCAGTTGTTGTGTTTGCCGGAGCCGTTGATGCCTGCAAATGGTTTTTCGTGCAGGAGGGCTACCAGGTTGTGTTTTTGAGCGACCCGGTCAATCAGGTCCATCGTCATCAACTGGTGGTCAATGGAGATGTTGAGGCTCTCAAACTGAGGTGCACACTCAAACTGGCTCGGCGCCACCTCATTGTGGCGGGTTTTGAGCGGGATGGCCAGGCGGTGGGCTTCCTGCTCCAGCTCGTTCATAAAGGCAAATGCCCGCTCAGGAATAGAGCCGAAGTAGTGGTCTTCGAGCTGCTGGTTGCGGGCAGAAGGACGCCCGAAGAGGGTGCGGCCCGCCAGCTGCAAGTCTGGACGCAGCTCATACCAGGCACGGTCTACGAGGAAGTACTCCTGCTCCGGCCCGAGGGTAGCGGTAACGCGGGAGACAGAGTCATCAAAATATTTGCAGACTGCCACCGCTGCTTTGTCCAGCAGGGACATAGACTTCAGAAGCGGAATCTTGAAGTCGAGTGCCTCACCGGTATAGGAGATGAAGATGGTGGGAATACACAGGGTTTTGCCGTAGGTCGTCTCCAGGATAAAAACCGGAGAGCTGCAATCCCAGGCAGTATATCCGCGTGCCTCGAAGGTCCGGCGCAGACCTCCGCTCGGGAAGGAAGAAGCGTCCGGCTCCTGCTGGCTCAGTTCTTTGCCTGAAAACTTGTCAATGGCCTCATCATCAGATAGTTCCAGAAACGAATCATGTTTCTCTGCCGTGCGACCGGTCAGGGGTTGAAACCAGTGGGTATAGTGCGTGGCACCCTTGTCCATAGCCCAGGCCTTGATGGCATTGGCCACCGGACCGGCAATGGCAGGATCAAGGGTACGGCCCTGGTCCATGGTTTCTTTCAGCGCTACATACGTCTCCTTCGAAAGATAATGTTTCATCATCTTCTTATTAAAGACGTTTTCTCCAAATATCTCGCTGGGGCGGCGGGATTGGTCAACCGGCTGAGCGCTGGTGCGGCTCAGGATTTGTTCAAGCGCTTTGTATCTGGGGTTCATTGCAAAGTATTTGATTAAACTTAGGGCAAATCTACTTATTCTCCAAATAAATCCTATCTTTTTACCAAAAATGTATTATTAGCGCGGGTGTTTTTCTATATTCATACGTTTGCCCAATGATACCTGTACTGCGTCTGTGATTTAGTCCCTGTCTTCCCCTTGTGCTCCCGGTACTTTGTGGCTCTGCCCTACCCTGTCGGTGCCGGATATGAAAAACCATCATACGATCCCGGCTGTAATCGGATATTGCTGCGAGGCTGAGCATGGGTTATGTCCTCTTGCCCCTAACAAAAACACCCGAAACTGCCTGTAGCAGGTCCGGGTGTATCGCTTCCGTCAAAAGGGTCAGATCAGTACTCCTCCTCGATTTCTTCCATCAGGATCGGGTGCGCAATTCCGACTCGTTTTCGAATATATTGATTATCAATCATTTCCCGTGTCATAAAGTCCGCTACGTCCTCAGCAGCGATCCGGTTTTGGGCCGGACGCGGGAAATAATCGGCCTCTGTCACATACTGACCGGTGCGGCGGCCGTTGTACATAAAACTGGGGGCCACAATCGTCCAGTCCAGCCCGCTGGCTTCCAGGATCCGGTATACCCGCTCGTGGTCCAGGGAGAGGTTTTGGAGGTTGGGCGGGAAACTCAGGCTGTCCATGATCAGCTCATCGGCACTCTCCTGCAGGATGCCTGCCCCCGTGAGGGTGAGGATACGCTTCACGCCGTGGCGCTGCATGACCTGTACAATATGGCGGATGCCGGTGGAGAGCAGGGTGATCTCCCCGCTAAACTGCCGGATACCGATCACTGACAATACGACATCGTGACCGGGAATGGCGGCCTCCAGCAGCGCCGGATACAATACATCTCCCGTCACACACCTAAGGCGCTCGTGCTGAATGGGATAATCGTCCAGGCTACGGGCAAAAGCCGTCACCTGATGGCCCGCTTCGAGGGCATACTGAACCAAACATTTGCCCACCCTGCCGGTGGAGCCGATGACCAGGATATTCATGTAGTAGTAACTGATGCTTCGCAAAGATTCATACGGGGCGAAAATACAGAAAAAGCGTTTGTATTTGCTAATCTTTATCGCAGGTTTCATTGCAGGATACGGATACCCGGGAAGTTCCAATGACAAAAGACATATCCAGAATTTCATATTTCCTCAGATAATATGTGTATGTTTGACGCTGTGTTTATCCTCAAGTGATTTTTTCCCCCTTATCTGATTTGTATGGTTCGTGTCTCTTTCAACAATCGCAACGCGGTATTTCTCCAGACGCTGCGTGAGCGGGTAGATGCCTATTTTGCATCCCAAAACATCAAACCCTCCGGCGACTACCGCCTGTACCTCAAGACTGCGGTCCTGATACTGGCGGCAGTGGCCCTGTACATCGTATTGGTGTTTTTTACGCCTGCTCCCCCCATCGCCATCCTGCTGTGTGTGCTGATGGGTTTTTCGTTTTCGTCCATCGGGTTTAATGTCATGCACGATGGTGCCCACGGCTCCTACTCCAGCATCCCCTGGGTCAATGAGATCATGGCCCGCAGCCTGGAAGTCATGGGCGGCAGTACCTTTATGTGGCGCTTCAAGCACAATGTCGTACACCATACCTATACCAATATAGATGGGATGGACGACGACATTGACGTCAAACCTTTCATGCGGATCAGCCCTACCCAGCCCGTACGTGGATATCACCGGTTCCAGCATATCTACTGGGTGTTTTTTTATGCGATCATGCTGGTTTTCTGGGTGTTTTATGCTGACTTCCAGAAGTATTTTGCCCGCAAGATCGGCGAGATGGACATCAAAAAGATGACCCCGCGCGACCATGTGGAGTTTTGGCTGGGCAAAGTCCTGCACTTCTCCCTGTTTGTAGGCATTCCGATCTGGCAGGTAGGCCTGGTGCCGGTGATCATCGGGTACTTTACGGTGCTGCTGGTAGCCGGCTTCGGGACGAGCATCGTGTTTCAGCTCGCACACGTCGTGGAGGAGACCCAGTTTCCGGTGCCGACTGGCGACCCCGCCCGCATCGAAAACGAATGGGCCATCCACCAGGTGGTGACCACCGCCAACTTTGCCACCCGCAACAAACTGATCTCCTGGCTCATGGGCGGCCTCAACTTCCAGATTGAGCACCACCTCTTCCCCAAAATCAGCCACGTACACTACCCGCAGATCAGCAAGATCGTCAAGGAAATCTGCGCCATGTACAATATCCCCTACACCGAGTACCCCACCATGCTGAGCTCCATCCGCTCACATGTCCGCCACCTGAAGCAGATGCGGTTCGCGTGAGGTTTTAAGGTTTAGGTTTACTAATCCTCCAAGGATTAGTAAACCTAAAACCTTCTAAGCCTGATCCATTTCCTTTTGCTGATTCCCGCCTTTTGTGTATGTTGAGGCAGGGTTGTCCATCAGGCGGCCTGCAGACGTTACTACTTACTACTACGATCCTGTCAAAATGGGAGACATTCAGATTATCAAAAACCCGAAGGTCTATGATGCCTGCATCGTGGGCTCGGGAGCGGGCGGTGGCATGGCGGCGCTGACCCTGGCACAGGCGGGCCTGAAGGTGCTGCTGCTGGAGGCAGGCCCGTGGTTTGACTCGTCGGTGGGGGATATGTTTAAGTGGCCCTACCAGTCGCCCCGCCGGGGCGCCCCGACACACCGGCCTTTTGGGGAGTTTGACGCGGCCTTTGGGGGCTGGGAGATCAAAGGAGAACCTTATACTAAGGTTGCCGGAACGGAGTTTGACTGGTTCCGGTCCCGGATGCTGGGCGGGCGCACCAATCACTGGGGGCGTATTTCGCTGCGGTTTGGGCCGTACGACTTCCGCCGTAAGAGCATGGACGGCCTCGGCGAGGACTGGCCCATCACCTATGACGACCTCAAGCCGTATTATGACAAGGTAGACCAGCTCGTGGGGATATTTGGTACCCAGGAGAACCTGCCCAATGAACCGGACGGGATTTACCTCCCCCCTCCTAAACCACGGGGCTATGAGCTCCTGGTCCAGAAAGCAGGTAACAAGCTGAATATTCCGGTTATTCCCTCCCGGCTTTCGATCCTCACCCGCCCGCACAATGGCCGCGCAGCCTGCCACTACTGCTCGCAGTGCAACCGCGGCTGCTCGACGCACTCTAATTTTTCGTCGCCCTCCGTCCTCATCCCTCCGGCCCTCAATACCGGAAACCTGGAGATCATCACCAATGCCATGGCAAGAGAGGTCCTGACGGATGCCGAGGGTAAAGCGACAGGGGTGTCGTATATCAACAAGGAGGACAAACAGGAGTATCAGGTCAGGGCCAAAACGGTGATCCTCGCGGCCAGCGCCTGCGAGTCGGCCCGGATCCTGCTCAACTCCAAGTCTTCCCGCCACCCCAATGGCCTGGCCAACTCCAGCGAACACATAGGCCGGTATCTCATGGACTCTACCGGTGCCTCCCGCAGTGCGCTGATCCCACAGCTGGTGGACGGGATCCCGCACAATGAAGACGGAGTCGGGGGACTGCATGTATATGCGCCCTGGTGGCTCAATGGCAAAAAACTGGACTTCCCGCGCGGATACCATATCGAGATATGGGGTGGCAGGAGTATGCCCAGTTATGGATTTATGGGCGGGGTACACCGGTTCAATCAGGTCTTGGGTGAAATAGATGGCAATCCCCGTCCCAATGGCGGCGGCGGATATGGCGCAGACCTCAAGAATGACTACCGCCGCCTGTACGGGGCAGTCGTCGGCCTTTCCGGGCGCGGAGAGCCTGTCGGCCGCTGGGAAAACTACTGTGAGATAGACCCGGATGCCGTGGACCAGTGGGGTATTCCGGTCCTGCGGTTTCACTACAAGTGGAGTGACTACGAGATCAGGCAGGCCCGGCACATGCAGGATACCTTTGAGGAAATGTTTGATGCCATGGGCGGGGTACCCCTCGGCAATAAACCCGATGCGAGCAACAACTACGGCCTCCTGGCACCTGGCCGGATCATCCACGAGGTGGGCGTCACCCGCATGGGCAAAAACCCTAAAACCTCAGTCCTGAATCCCTACTGCCAGGCACATGATGTCAAAAACCTCTTTGTCACAGACGGCGGTTCTTTTGTCTCCAATGCTGACAAAAACCCCACCTGGACCATCCTGGCGCTCTCCATGCGCACTTCGGAGTATATCATTGACGAACTGAAAAAAGGCAATCTCTGACCGATATGGCAAAACAACTTTCCCGGCGGGAATCGCTCAAATACCTCGCTGCCGGTGCTGCCGGTGCGGGCCTGACCCTGGCTGCTGCCTGTAACCCGGCCGAAACGACTGCCCCTCAAACCCCCGGAGCTGATACCCTGCACCAGCATCACCATGCCGGTCAGGATTACCAGCTTGCGCCGGAGGACCAGGCCCTGATGGCAGAGCCGTTTTTTACGGAGCATGAAATGAAAACGGTACGGGTGCTCTCTGACCTCATCATCCCCGCCGATAGCCGCTCGGGTGGCGCTGTGGAAGCCGGTGCCCCGGAGTTTATTGAGTTTATGATGAAAGACCAGCCTAAATTCCAGACACCTATGCGGGGTGGCCTGCGCTGGGTAGATGTCCAAAGCATCCGCATGTACGAAAAACCCTTTGTGGACTGTGATGCCACCCAGCAAAAAGGCCTGCTCGACCTGATCGCCTGGCCCGCCAAAGCTGCCCCCGAGCACAGCCAGGGCGTGACGTTTTTTAACATGATGCGGGACCTGGTCGCGACGGGCTTTTTTACCAGCAAAATGGGCATGGAAGACCTCCAGTACATGGGCAACCGGCCCAATGACTGGCAGGGTGCTCCGCAAGCCTGGCTGGACCGGCTCGGCGTTTCGTATGAAAATAGCTGATGATCAACACCATACTCCTCACAAGGGTTTCAAATCCCTTGTGAGGATTGGAATATATTACGGCAATTGTGTAAGCAGTTATAATGGGTAATCTCCAGATTTATCCGCAATTTTCCAGCCGATATGGAAAAACCTGCCATCTGGACCGATACCTATACCGTGCGTGCGTCACAGGCGGACGTACACCGCCGCCTCCGGCTCCCGGCGCTCTGCCATGCGATGCAGGAAACGGCGGCCCATCATGCTGTGGAGATCGGGGCGGGATTTGATGACATGCGGGCCCTGGAGAAGGTCTGGGTGCTCTACAAGATGCGGCTGGTACTGACGCGCACGTTATGCTGGCAGGAGACCTTCCGGGTGGAGACCTGGGTGCGCGACCTGCGGGGGCCGTATTCATCGCGGGATTTTTATGTCCGGGACGGGGCTGGGGATATTGTCGTACGCGCTTCTTTTCTCTGGGTGACGCTGGACTGGACCTCCCGCAAGCCTGTCCGCATCGGAGATGTCGGGCATTTGTTCCCGCTGCTGCCGGAGCGTCAGGCCCTGACAGACCTGCCCGGCAAACTCCCCGAAGTGCCCCTGACGGGCCCCTGCTGGTCCACGATTGCGCGCTACAGTGATACCGACCTGGCGGGCCATGTCAACAACGCTGCTTACCTCCGCTGGATGTACGACAGCCTGGACCCGGCCTTCCGCGATGCCCACGAGGTGAGCGAGCTGGAAATACATTTCCTGGGCGAAACCCACGAAAGCAACCCCATCGAGGTCTATAACGTCTTGTCTCCAGCTATACCGCCTGTGCAGGACTTCTCTGTCCGGTCTTCCGGCAAAGAAGTCAGCCGTGCCCGGCTGGTATGGCGTACCTTACCTGCCTGAACCTGGATTCCGATTGTATGACACCCTATATCCGCACGATGCTGCTGGGCGTGACGTTGGTAGCTGCCCTTGCCCTTTCAGCCCAAAACGATTGCCGCCACCAACTCCAACTGACACCCTTCACCGCCGATGGAGATGCCATAGACAGCCCTGAGTTTTACTGCGAAGACCGGAAAAGCGGGGTCTATTATGCGGTTTCGTACAACGATAAATACTTATATATCAGCCTGGACATTGCCGGGCTGGTACTGCAGAACCAGATTGTGCTGACGGGTCTCACGACATGGATTGAAACCGATGAAGGGAAAAAAGGGGTCCTCTATCCGATGGGGCTGCCCGCCTCAGGCCGACCTAAGGATACCTACACACTCGACTATTATATAGGTGCCATTCGCCAGAACCTGCCTGAGCGGCTGGCAGGGGCTGACCGTCTGGCCCTGATCAATTTTTATGGGAAACACGACACCGTAATCGGCAGCACCCGAAACCCCGGCGGCATCAATGCCGGTATCCAGCTTGATACCGTCAACCTGATGCACCTGGAGCTGGCCCTGCCGCGGTCAGCCTTTCCGGGGATGTGCAGCGGGCCGCTGACCCTGCGATTTGAGACGGGTGGCCTGGGACGGCCCACGGACCTCCGGGGCTCTGATGCCGTAGGCCAAAATCCCGGGGTATTACAGGACATGACCCTGCTCACCCGCGCCAGCCGGGAGCGACAGGTGCGGATAGACCGGTACCTGGATTATGCTTCTCCTACGGAGTGGAAACTCACTGGTATCCGGTGTGGCGCAGAGCCCTGATCTGCGGTCTTCACCCCCACCCCAATGTTATCGCCTCAGCCGCCAGCCGGGCCTTGTCCACGGGCACCACGCCCGGGGACTCACAGACGATTCCCCCTGCCAGGTTGGCATATCGGGCGGCCTCCCGGGGGGAGAGTCCCGCCGCCAGCCCCAGGGCCAATACCGTAACGACCGTATCCCCTGCTCCTGACACATCGGCGACGGCCCGGCGGTGCGCGGGGATATGGGTCCAGCCTTGGGCTGCATCCACGATCAGCATTCCGGCATCTCCCAGGGTGACGGCTGTATAGGTATGGGGCATACGGGCCCGGAGGGCCTGTACGGTATCCACAATCCCGGCCAGGTCCTGCTGGGTATGGCGGGTGCCCATGCCTTCGTTTAGTTCCTTGAGGTTGGGTTTAAACAGGGTCACGCCGGCATAGTGAAAAAACTGCCGGAACTTAGGGTCCACCACGACAGGACAGGAGAGCCCCGCCAGCCACGTGGGCAGCCAGTCTCCGGCAAACAACCCCTTGTCGTAATCTTCCAGGATGATCACATCGGCCTCAGCTGCCAGGGTATCAAGTGCCGTCCGGAAAGTCTCCAGTTCAGCGGGCGTCAGGGCAAACCGGTCCTCCCGGTCAAACCGCAACATCTGCTGGCCCTGGGCCAGGACCCGGGTTTTGGTGGTGGTGGTACGCACCGGTGAGGGTACCATTCCCCGCAACTCAAATCCCTGCGCCTGCATCAGCGCCTGGAGCGCCTGGCCTGACGCATCCTGCCCGATGATGCCCGCAGGCCATGCGGTGGCACCCATCGCGGCGACATTCAGGGCGACATTGGCAGCGCCGCCGGGGCGGTTTTCGGTATGAGAAACCTCGACTACGGGTACAGGTGCCTCGGGCGAAATGCGGTCCACCCGCCCCCAGAGGTACTGGTCCAGCATCATGTCGCCTACCACCAGCACCCGGAGCTGGGAGCAGCGGGCTAAAAATGCCTCTATGCCGGTAATCGTATGCATGTATAGGCAAAAAAAGCCCGGAACGAAGGGTTCCGGGCTGGATATAGCGGTTATTTCAGCTTGGAAAGGGCACTGCCGAGGCGGCGAACCGCATCCCGGAGTTGCTCTACGGGATAGGCGTATGAAAGGCGCACATGAGCGTCGGTCCCGAAGGCACTTCCGGGCACCACGGCCAGGCCTTCTTCATCAAGGAGGTACAGGCTCAGGGCCTCAATGTCCTGAATGGTCTGGCCTGCGGGCGTTTGTTTGTGCAGAAACTTGCCGAGGTCAGGATAAAAATAAAACGCGCCGTCCGGCAGGTTTACTTCGACTCCTTCGATGGCCTTGAGGTCGGCATACATCATATCGCGGCGGCGGTGAAACTCCTCGCGCATATCCCAGGTAGGCTGCATGTCCTGGGTCAGGGCCGCTACTGCTCCTTTTTGGGCAAAAGAAGTCGCACCGGAGGTCACCTGTCCCTGGAGTTTTTCGCAGAGGGCTACAATTTCTTTAGGCGCAGCGATATACCCCAGACGCCAGCCGGTCATCGCAAATCCTTTGGCAAAACCATTAACCGTGATCGTCCGGTCGTACATGCTGGGGTAAGCAGCGAGGCTGACGTGCTCTTTTCCGAAGCAGATATACTCATAAATTTCATCCGCAATCACATATACCTGCGGGTGACGCTCCAATACCTCGACCAGGGCATCCATCTCAGCCCGGCTATACATGCTGCCGGTGGGATTGGAGGGGGTACAGAGGATCAGCAGACGGGTATGTGGCTCGATGGCCGCCTCCAGTTGCTCAGGCGTCATCTTAAAATCATTGGCGAGGGTAGTCTGCACTACGGTCGTGCGGGCCTCGGCCATGTACAGGATCGAATAATATGATACCCAATAGGGTGCAGGCAGGATGGCTCCGTCACCGGGGTTGAGGACAGACAGAATGACATTGTAGAGCGACTGTTTGGCCCCGCAGGAGACCAGGGTCTGTGCCGGTGTGTAGGTGATACCATTGTCCCGCTTGAGTTTGTCCACGATGGCCTGCCGCAGCTCAGGGATACCCGCTACGGGCGGATAATGCGTAAAGCCGTCATCGAGGGCTTTTTTGGCGGCCTCCCGGATATGGGCCGGGGTGTCCATGTCTGGTTCGCCGAGGGTGAGTCCCACCACATCACGGCCAGCAGCCATGAGTTCGCGTACTTTTTTGGCGACGGCCAGGGTCGCCGATTCTTCCAGTGCCGTAATTTTATGTGAGAATGCCATATCGCGGATAAAATGATACTACACACGAGCAAACGCGCCCGGGCATGCAAATTTATCAAAAAACCGGAGGGATCGTTATAATTTTTTAAATTTTTTGGACCATTGTAAGGGTCTGACGCCCCTGGGCGTCACGGGCCTGCAGGATATACAACCCCGGTGGGAGGAGGCTCAGGTCGAGGTGCAGGCTTTCTGTCACGACCTCATAGCGCGTCGTGGGCAGGACTTGCTGGCCGGCCAGATTGGTCAGGCGCAGGTCCAGCCCGCGCAGGGGCAGCGATGTCGCCGGATCCAGGGTCAGGATATCTGTCACCGGATTGGGGAATACCCGCAGCCCGAGTGGCGCCAGGTCTGATATTCCGGTACTGGTACCGATCCCCTGCCAGCGCCCGAGGGTGTCATTGACGGGGTTATTGTCGCCCGTAATGCCGCTGACCCATATCTGGATATTGTACACCCCGTCATTAAAGGGGATCCAGGTAGAGTCGTGGGAAAAACGAATGGTGTCGTTTGGGAGGAGGGTGACTTTTTTGCGGATTTCGGCCTGCTCGATCGTACCCTGGTCTATACGGTAGCTGATTTTCATCTGCGCGGAGTCAAAACGCAGGGTATCCAGTCCCCGGTTGATGACCGCACCGGAAAACTTAACTTTGTTGCCGGCATTGGCGGTAAAATCAGTCAGGCTAAACATGGCCAGGTCGCGCTCCCGCACCTCTGCGAGGCGTATATCGTCAATCACGAGGATAAACTTGTCCACAGAAGTATGGCGGAAGGCCAGGTACACCGTCTGTCCCGCATAAGCAGACAAGTCCGCCGTGCGATAGGTAAAGGTAGTACCCTCTGCGCTGATGGCCTGGACGGCGGGCTGGCTCAGGAAAGCTGCCGTGTCAGGGCTGGTGAAGGAAATCCGTACTTCGTATTGCTCCGGATAAAACTCATCCTGTGAGTAGGCATACCAGGAAAGGCAAGTCTGTGCGGGCAAGGTCACAGGACCAGGCAGAATAAGCCAGTCATTGCTCCTGGAGCCGCCTTCATACCAGGCAGGAGAGGCCAGGCTGCGGTTGCCATTGGAGGGATCTTTGAGGTCGTCAATCAGCTGCCAGCCGCCATTGGGGGTCAGAAACTGAATCTCCGTCTTGGGTGTGAGGCCATCTCCGTCTATAAGGGTCCAGTTGCCGGGCAGGCCTTCCGAGTTAAAATCCTCATTCAGGATCACAGAACCTCCACACGGAAACCGTCGGAGCTGGCTGCGGGACTCAGCTGGAGCAGGGTGGCCGGAGCGGCTGATCTGGGCCTCGGAAACACGGCTCAGGCCCATAAGGCCCAACAGCATAATAATCAGGCGAAGGATTTTCATAGGATAGGTATTCCAGCCAAAGATGTACGGAGACGCGCTAATGGTTGCAGCTGCCCTAAGGTAAATCTGATTATGTACCGGCGGGGTTGCCTTGATGCCGTTTTTTTATGAACAACAGCCGCATACACAAACCCCCTAAAATAAAAAAAACCCAAATTACGCAGGTAACTTGAGTTTTTACCGTTTCATACTGCCCTGCCGGATCAGACTTTTTCGCCGCGGGCACGCATTTCCTTCAGCACTTCGTAGATGCCGAGGCGGTTGATGACTTTTATCCCGTGTGCAGAAACCTTAAGCTCTACCCAACGGTTCTCTTCAGGCACAAAAAAACGCTTGTGCTGGAGATTGGGGTAAAACTTACGCTTTACGTGGTTGTTGGCGTGGGAAACGTGAAAACCAGAGATCGTTTTTTTGCCGGTTACCTGACAGACGCGAGCCATTATCTTTTACTTTAAATGAGATGCTGGGTAGAAAAGCCAGAAGCATAAGCCCTGACTGAATCGGAGGGCAAATATCACAATCTCACTTCAAAAAACCAACATAATTGGGAAAATATTTATACACAAGGCTGTTTTTTTCTGCCAGGCGGGTCAGGATGCCGGGTAGCGGGTGTCAGAGACTGCCTTTTTCCCAGCCGGTATGGTGCTGCCCGATGAAGTCCCGGAACGCCTTGCGATAGGTATCACTCACGGGGATAAAGACCGTCCCGATCTGGACTTTGTCCTTATGAATCGCGTCTATCCAGTCCAGGGCCACGATATAGGAGTTGTGAATCCGGATAAAAGCATCCTCCGGGAGCTGGGTTTCGAGGGACTTGAGCCGCTGAAGGGTGACCACCTTCTGCCGGGGCGTGTGGATGATCACGTAGTCTTTGAGGCCCTCGATATAGGTGATCTCATGGAGGCGGACCTTGACGAGGCGGGTCCCGTCCTTCACAAATATGAAGCCCGGACGGGGCTCCGGCTGCCCCTCTGGTGACAAAGCTGCCGGGGCCGGTGCATCCTGACTGGCAGGAGGCTGAGAGACTCCCTGGAGGCGCTGCACGGCTTTTTCCACGGCCTTCAGAAACCGCTCCAGCGTGATGGGTTTGAGCAGGTAGTCCACTACGTCATGCTCATACCCCTCCAGGGCATACGCGGAGTAGGCCGTCGTCAGGATCACCAGGGGCTTGCGGCGGAGGATTTTCAGGAGCGAAAGGCCCGTGATCTCGGGCATCTGGATGTCCAGAAACAAGATGTCCACCGGCTCGGCCTGGAGCAGCGCCAGGGCCTCCATCGGGCTGGCGCAGGCCTGAACCAGCCGCAGCGAAGGTACCTTTTGCACATACTGTGTCAGCAGGCCCCGTGCCATCGGCTCATCGTCCACTATCACACAAGAAAATACCATCAGAGATCGAGGGTAAGGTGTATCGTATAACGGTCGGCTTCGTCCCCGACCCGGAGCTCGTAGCGCCCCTGATAACTCAGCTCCAGCCGGCGACGTACGTTCTGAAGTCCGATACCTGATTTTTCGCCGTCGGGGTCTGCCTGTACCGGGAGTTTGCTGTTGGCGACCTCATAGATACATTTTCCTTCGCATATTTCCAGCCGGACGGTGACCCAGGCCCCCGGAAAATGGTTTCCCACCCCGTGCTTAAAGGCATTTTCCAGAAAGGTGATCAGGATAAAAGGCTCGATGGAGACTTCATCCGGATTGCCCTTCACCTCAAATACGATGGGGACCTGCTCGTTGAGGCGGAGTTTTTCGAGGCTGATATAGTTTTCCATGTAGGTCACCTCGTCCCGCAGGCGCACGCGGGGCTGGTTGGAGTCATGGATCATGTAGCGCATCATCTGCGAGAGGCGGGCGATGACCTCCGTTGTATTGGGCGACTGGGTGAACGCCAGGTAATACAGGTTGTTAAGGGTATTAAACAGGAAATGTGGATTGATCTGGGCCTTGAGAAACCGCAACTCCGCCATGAGTTTTTCGTTCTCGACTTCCCGCTTCCGGGCTTCCAGTTCAAACCAGTCCTGCGCAAACTGGAGCATGCTCACGAATACCACAATAAAAAAAGCACTCACCGAGGACTGTACGATAAACCGCTCTGAATAAAAGTACTTGACCTCATGGGTATATCCGTCTATCAGAAACCGCTTGGTATGGATAAACAGGGTGATGAGCAGGACAAAAGGTCCGATAAACTCCAGCAGGTACCTGCCCAGGTTTTTGTGCTGCAAAAAACGGGGCAGAAATAAAAAATAGTTCAGGTAGGAGATGGTCATCATCGCTGCGACCTGAAAGATCGCACTCGCCAGGCTTTCCCAGGGGTTGGGTTCTGCTCCGTGTTTCGAAAAATTGATCTGGTAGAAAAAAAACGAAAAATACACCCCCCAGAATGAGAGGTGAAGAAACAAAACCCGGTGCCGCTGGAGAAAAGACTGCATCTGAGTGTAATAACCTTGTAAATGAACGAAAAATCAGGGAGTTATGGCCTGACAAAACACCATCAGCGGACCCTCCGGCAGGTAAAATAGACAAAAGCCCCTGAATATACGACAGATACCGGCAGGGGGTATTTATCCGTAAATGCCCGGAGTATCAGCCGGTTAGTATAGACAAAACGCCCGGTTGTCGAATAAGGCATTCAGGGCAAAACAAATCGCCCCATATTCGCCGTATTGAAGTGTGCCGGGGCTTACTCACTGGCATGGCTTCCCCCAATTTATATAGCATGAAAAACCTTTTTGTACTTATTGCCTTTGTTTGTGGTGCGCAGATGAGCTTCGCACAATTCCCGTCAGGGTCTGGCGGTGGTGCACCAGGAGGCCAGGGAGGACGTCCTGCCTATCCGGGTCAGCCCCCTGCCGCAGCCCCTGCCCAGGTCAGCGCAGCCCCCCGTGGCAATGGTGAAATATCCGGGGTCATCCTGGACTCTGTCTCCCGCGAGCCTGTGACCTTTGCTACCCTGACGCTCTTCGTCAAAGGCAACCCCAAACCTGTGGACGGTGTCATCGCCGATGACAAGGGCACCTTCAAGCTCTCCCGCCTGGGTACAGAGACCTACAACCTGCAAGTATCTTCCCTGGGGTACAAAACACAGACAATCAATGATATAACCCTTGAAAAAGGTCAGAAGCTGGCCCTGGACGGCGTGATCCTCGCCCCGGAAATCACCACCCTCGACGGGGTGGACATCACCAGCCAGCGCTCCCTGATCGAGGAGAAGGTGGACCGGCTTGTGTACAATGCCGAAAAAGACCTCTCTTCCAAAGGAGGAGACGCCGCCGATGTCCTCCGCAAGGTGCCCATGCTCTCCGTGGACCTGGAAGGTAATGTATCCCTCCGCGGCAGCCAGAATATCCGGGTACTGATCAATAACAAACCCTCCACCATCATGGCTACCAGCGTGGCGGACGCCCTGCGGCAGATCCCGGCTGACATGATCAAAACCGTCGAGGTCATCACCTCTCCTTCCGCCAAGTATGACGGCGAGGGCTCTGGCGGGATTATCAACATCATCACGAAAAAAAATACCCTCCAGGGCCTGACGCTTAACCTCGATACGGGGGTCGGCAACCGGAGTGCCAACCTGGGCCTGAACGGGAGTTACCGCAAGGGAAAATTTGGGGCGACAGTAGGGGGCTGGGGACGTGCTTTTTATAACGCTGCCGAGTCTAATTTTGAGCAGACCATCGCCGACAACGCTGTCCTGCGCCTGACCCGCCAGACCGTAGATGCCTTTGACCGCGGGGCATTCGGGCATTATTCATTCGGGATGGACTACGATATTTCCAAAAATCAATTCCTGACCTTCAGCTCACGGTACGGCCTCCGGGCGTTCAACCGCACCCAGGACCAGCTTACGGAGCTGTTTCAGGACGGCACCGCCATCAGTGCCTATACCCGAGACGTGGACTCCCGTGACAACTCCGGCAGCATTGACCTCAACCTGGACTATACCCGTATCTTCAAGCCCGGACATGAGTGGAGTGTCGCTACCCAGCTCAGCCGCAATGACCTGATCAATAACTTCACTGCTGACCTCCTCGACCCGGTGGGGGCGATCCTGAGCCGGGAAAAAAACCTCAACGACAATTTCAACCAGGAGCTGACTTTCCAGACGGACTATCAGATGCCCATCTCCAAAAATCAGATCTTCGAGACAGGTGCCAAGGTGATCAGCCGTCAGGTCATCAGCGATTACCGGTATGAGAAGTCTGTAGGTGCCAGCGAGAGTTATGAGATTGACCCGAACCGCCCGGCAGATGTCCTCGATTATACCCAGCAGGTGGGAGCAGGGTACCTGTCCTACACGCTCTCCACGGCCAAAAAATATTCGCTCAAAGCAGGGGTACGCTACGAATATACCGGCATAGAGGCTGATTCACGTGAGACCGGAGATATTGTAATCCCCAGTTATTATAACCTGCTCCCGAGCGTCAATGTCTCCAAGCAGCTCAAAGAAGGCTTTACGCTTAAAGCCGGTTATAACCGCCGGATCCAGCGTCCGGGACTCCAGCAGCTCAACCCCAACGTCAATGCCGCCAACCCGCAGAATATCACCATCGGCAACCCAAGCCTCAGCCCGGAGCTGACCGACAACCTGGAGATAAGCCTGGGGGCTGCCCTGAAAAAAACATATCTGAGTGTCTCGCTCTTCGGCCGCCTCACCAACAATGTCATTACCCAGATCCGGGTACCCTCTGACTCTGTTCCCGGTGCGATTATCACCACATTTGAAAATATCGGCAAACAGCAGACCTTCGGCACCAACCTCTTTGGCAATATCTATATTACCCCCAAATGGACCCTCAATGGTGGCGGTGATATTTTGTACACCTTCATCGAGGGACAAGCCACCAACCAGCAGGGCCTGACAGAGACCCTCAGCAACCAGGGCTTTGTCCTCAGCGGGCGGATCATGACCTCTGTCACCCTGCCCAAAGGGTTCACGATCCAAGGCTTTGGGTTTATGCGGGGTGCCCAGGTGCAGCTCCAGGGCCGTCAGAATGGGTTTGGGATGTACTCCCTGGGCGTGCGGAAAGAGTTTGCCAACAAAAAAGGCAGCCTGGGACTGGCCGGTGACAACTTTTTCACCCGGGGCCTTCTCCAGCGCAGCGAGTTCACGACGACGACTTTCACCCAGGTCAATGAAACCCTGCTCCTGAACCGGGGTGTGAAACTCACCTTTAATTACCGGTTTGGTAAGATGTCCTTTGAGCAGCCCCGGCGCAGGTCCAAGTCCGTCAACAATGACGACATCAAAGCCGGCGATGATAACAATGGCGGTGGTGGCGGCGGCATGAATACACCAGGTGGCGGCGGCGGTGGCGGTGGCCGCAGACCCCAGTAAGTATTGTATATTAAATAGTAAGTAAGGTTGAAGTAAGTTTGAAAAGGTCCCTCCTGTCATGATGTGGCAGGAGGGAATTTGTTTGGGCCGGGGCCGGATACCCAACATTTCGCCCGGCTGGAAGTTACACTCCCAAACCTCAGCCCTATGCATGTGATTCCTGCGACCCTGTACCGATGGTTGGCCCTAGCCGGGCTGATGATATGCCTGGTGAGCCCGCTGGCAGGCCAGGATTCCCTGCGGCTCCAGATCAATACCGACCGGATCCGGATCAACCAGCGCAATATGTACGTACTCGGCGGATGGGCCGTCGGCAATATCGCTGTCAGCGGGGTGCTCCGCAGCCGTACCCAGGGCAGTACCCGGTATTTTCATGAGATGAATGTCTTCTGGAATATCATCAACCTCGGCCTGAGTGCCGGGGGCCTGTATGGCGCTTCGCAGGAAGACCCGGCATCACTGAGTGCCTGGGAGACCATCCACGAGCAGGAAAAGCTGGAGAAAATCCTGCTCTTTAACATGGCCCTGAATTTTACCTACATGACAGCCGGTGCCTACCTGACCGAGCGTTCCCGCACTGCCGTCAACCGGCCTGAGCGACTCCGGGGCTATGGCCAATCCCTGATCATGCAGGGTGGTTTTTTGCTCTTGTTTGATATGACCCAGTACCTGGTCCATCACCAGACCAACTATCCCCGGCTGGAACAACTCGTGAGCCACCTGCATGTGTACGGGAATGGGATCGGGATGAATTGGCAATTTTAGCCGCCCGTATATCCTGACGCTGGTTTTTCCGTATAGACAGCTGTTCCCCTGCGGAAAAATAATCCCTTCCGGGATGTACAATATTTTTCCGGGTGTCCCGTCTATCCGGAAGTTATGCGTAAAGCTATCACCGCCCCCGCTCCCAGCCTTGAATTGCCGCAGCAGCAGGCGATTCAGGAGACATTCCGCCTGGAGCGGCGTAAATTGCTGGATTTTATCCGGCGACGTACGCCCTCCGAAGATGATGCCGAAGACGTCCTGCAGGATGTATTCTATCAGCTTCTCTACAGCTACCCTACCATTGAGTCTCTGGAAAAAGTGACCTCGTGGTTGTTTACCGTAGCCCGGAATAAAATCACAGATTTTTACCGGAAAAAACGCCCTGAGCCGGTCAGCCGCCATATGGTCCATACCGGAGATGAAGAGCCGCTCAATCTTATAGACATCCTGCCGGATCTGGCAGGCAGCCCGGATGAGATGATGCTGCGCCAGCGGGTACTGGAGACCCTGGAGGTGGCATTGGCCGAGCTGCCGGAAGACCAGCGGGAGGTATTTATCCTCCACGAGTTTGAGCACAAAAGTTTTAAGGAGATCAGCCGCCTGAGTGGTGCGCCTGTCAACACCCTCCTCTCCCGCAAGCGGTACGCTGTCCTGCACCTGCGTGAACGCCTGCGGTTTGTCTATCAGGAATGGAAAAGTAATCCGCTTTAATTAACCCCCCTACGAAATATGCACACCAATAAACATACCCGACATACCAGTGCCTGCTCTCCTAAGGGTTGGCTGATGTGTGGCGGCCTGATCGGTACCCTGCTGACAGCATGGGCTGTCCAGTGGCTCTGGAACTCCCTGGTACCATCCCTGTTTGCCGGTCCCTGGATTTCATATCTGCAAGCCCTGGCCGGACTGTGGCTGGTAAGGCTGCTGACAGGCTGGCGCCGCCGCGGCCATTATTATGCCTGCAAAAACAAATGGAAAGACGGCAGCCAGTGGCGGGCCCATTTTGAAGAAAAAATGCGCCAGAAAACCGGTCATCCACAACCCGAAACTCCTCCGCAAACACACCCCCCAAAACCTGACCCCGAGCAGCAGCAGTTTGGCGAAGGCTTCAAAAAAGGTCCCTGGGATGTGAATGTATATGAAGTCCCCGACGAAAAAGATTCAGACGATCCGGCACCTGATACCAAAGCCTGATCACCAAACCGGCGCTGACCTGATCAGCGCCGGTTTTTATTTATACCCTAGGCAGCGATTTTTTTTAAGATAACGAATGCCGGTTGAACCCCAGATAATCTCCGTCCGGGATCAGGGTGAGCCTGTCAGTAGGCTGATTGTAAAGGTAGGTATAACTCATCAGTCTGCCTGCTTCTGTCTCTACAGGTACCAGCATCCGCACAAATAACTGTATATCCCCATTGACGGCACTCATGCCTTCGTATCGGTCCAGCAACGACAGCACACGCTCCGTCTGCCTGATCAGATATACTTCACCCATCACTTTGCTGACCGATGTTTCATCATATATGGCACCCGGAAAATAAGATATATGATACAGACGGCCCTGCATCCAACCTTTAGCGACAAACTGGCTATTGGCCTGGAGAAACTCGCCCATCTGGGTACCTGCTCCAGAAAGCAGAGTGCCATAAACAAACAGAAAACAATCCTGCATACAAATGAATCTATCGGCAAACCTGCTGTCAAGATAACATTTCCGCAGCAGTATAAGGTAGTAATCTGGGCATTCGTATGAAATAAATTTCATACGAATACACCAGACAGACATTCAGCCTGTCTTTTTCTGCCCGGATATACACCTCAACCTGTGATAATCCTGGCCAGTACATCCCCTACAAAGTAGGAAACGGCTGCGGCTGATCCACCTAAAAACAGGGTTTCGAGGACACTTCTCAGCCGGGAGGTATGGTTAATATAAGCCTTGAGCCAGCCTACCAGCGCAAATCCCAGAGAAGTCAGTACGCAGGCTACCATAAAACGGCTGTTGCCTTCTGCCCCCCAGTCAAACAGGTAGGCCAGCATCGGAATCAGCCCCACCAACACAAATGACAGGAAGGTAATGCCCCCGATTGCCAGGGGGGATTTGGTTTCAAGGACCATTTCCAGCTCATTTTTCATCATTTCGTCCACCCACCGGTCCTTATCTGCCGTGATCACATCCACGACCTGCTCCAGGAGTTCTCCTTCAAATCCCTTGCGCTGATATATTTCCCGCACTTCCTGTCGCTCCATCTCCGGAATCTCTTCAATCTCCTGGTACTCGATACGCTCGTGTTTGAAGTACTGGTCGCGGTCGGACTGCGTGGAAAGATAAGCTCCCACGGACATCGAAAAACCATCGGCCAGGAGGTTTGCAAATCCCAGGATCAGCACGACGTTCACCGACAGGTCGGCACCGGCAGAGCCCGCCACCACTGCAAAAGTGGTCACGCAGCCATCTATGCCTCCGTACACAAACTCGCCCAGATATTCCTGAAGGTTGGATATCCGGTGGCGGCTTTGTTCGTGGCTGTGTGGATGTGAATGGGTATCGGACATAGATAATGAGGTTGAGCGTCTTACTCTGCATCCTCGCCAGCCAGTTGCTGCTGAAGCAAAAATGCCCCCGAAAGTACGCAGGGAAAGTCGGAAATCACAGCCGGATTTTTGATATGAAATTCCGTAGAGGAGGATAAGGGATTTTTGTATGCCCAGGCTTCTGCCTCCACCCGTACGCGGCGAAATTGATGATGGCCCACTTGTACAAACATAAACGACTCGCCCCCATCCCGCACCAGGGCAGTCCCCGGCACGACCAGTGCCGTATCCCGGCCCACCTGAATTTTACCCGCGACATAAGCGCCTGGCCTGAGGGCGTCCTGTGCGCCATCCAGGTGCGCATGCACACTGATGGTTTTGGTCTCCGGCCGGACCTCCTGGCTGATCAGTTTGACGTGGCCTGTGTAGGCTACGCCCGCAATCGTACACTCGATCATTGCCCTGGTGCTGATACGTGCCGCATCCTGCTCAAATACTTCCAGCTCTACATGCAGGTGCCCCTTGTCTATGAGACGCAGGAGGACTGCCTCCGGTCCGGCATACACCCCGACATTTACCGGGACCTCCAGCACATATCCTGAAAAAGGTGCCCGTACCTCGACCCGGCTCCGCATCGCAGCAGGCGTCAGGCCCTCCGTGCTGATCCCCAGCAATCCCAACTGCCGGGAAAGGCCCGTCATCCGGGCATCAGCCGCCTGAAGGTCAGCCTTGGTTTTGTCATAGGTTTTGCCGGTAGCGGCATTTTCACTGCGCAGGGTTTCCTGCCGGGTCAGTTCTGTCTGGAGATACTCCCATTGGCTCCGGGCCTCCAGGTAGTCCTGCTGCATCTGGATATACGTGGGATGCTCCAGGACAGCCAGGAGGCTTCCTTTGGTCACATACTCTCCATTGATGGGTCGGATCTCCCGTATATACCCCCCTACCGGCACACTCAGCGTCGCGAGGCTCTGGGGAGGCACGTCTATCCGGCCATTGCAGGTGACCCACAGGTCATAAGGCTCCCGGTCAGGCTGCCCGACAGACAGGTCGGCCCGCAGGGCCGAATCTATCTCGACCACATCCCGGATCACAGCTGCACTACCAGCTTCTGACACGGGCGTACCGGGCGCACATCCTGATACCCAGATGAGCAGGGCTGCGGTCCCGGTCAGGAAACGGGTTATATGAATATTTTTTACAGAAAAATACATGATACTCAATTGGTTGAAAAAAGTACAAGACATGTTTACCTCACCGGATTCACCATCCAAACAGCTGCTGAATCCGGATAACAAGCTGGTTATATGCCAGGATTTCTGCCAGGTATTGTTCCTGAATCCGCACGGCATCCCGGGTATGAAGGGCCAGGGTCAGATAATCAGCCTCCCCCTGTGCATACAGTGTCTGTGCCTGTGCGAGAATCTCGCGGGCATCAGGCAGCAGGCTGGTTTCATAGCGGGTCAGGATGGCTTGCTGCTGGCTTAGCCTGTCCATCAGGGTCCTGATCTCCAGCCGGAGCAGCTCACGCCGGGTCTCCAGCGCCCACGCTGCCTGCAAAGCCCGGAGGTGGGCCACCTCCACCTCCGCTCTGACACCCTGAAAGGCAAGGGGCACGGATATTCCTACCTGGAATCCCTGAAAACCGCCCTGAGACTCCAGTGACTGCCGGAAGTAGCCCATGCTCAGGGCCGGGGTGTAGCGGGTTTGGGCCAGCCGCATCTCCTGCAGGCGCAGGTGTGTCTGTGCCTGCTCCGGTGCCAGAAAAGGTGCCATCTCATAATCTGGTGTAAGGCGTGCAGGCCAGTCGCCGGCCGGTACAAAAACCGTGTCCGATCGCATGTGTTGCCGCAGTACCCCTGAGGCCTCGTCAGCCGCCAGATATGCCTGCTGAAGGGCGATATCCGCCTCTGCTACCATCTGCCTGACGGTCATCACCTCCAGCCTATTGGTAGCGCCTGCGGATGCCCTGCGGGCAGCGATGGTTTCCCAGCGCAGGCAGGTATCCCGGTGTGCGCTCAGCAGGGATATCCGCGCCTGATGATAACGCCACACATATGCCTGGGTGAGTGCTTCAGCCACAGACGCCAGCGATGCCCGTTCACTTACGGCTGCCTGGTATCCAGCCGAGGCTTCAAAGACCTGCCGCGTAGGCCTCAGGGTGAACGGTCGTCCCAGGTCCTGATCGAGGGTCACAAAATAGTCTGACACCTGGCCATTGATCTGGCCCTGCTGCCATTGCAGCCGGGTCTCGCCCAGCGGGATAGCCTGTGGCATCCGGGCGCGGACCATCTCAGCCTCTTGCCGGGCTTCCTGTGCGCTCACACTTCTGTCCCGCGCCATACTGACAAAGGTCTCCATCGGAACAGGGACAACAGACTGGGCCTGCGCAGCTCCACCGGCGAGTCCGCACAGGAGCAATATACCAGCCGCAATAGATTGTTTGCCCGTACGAGGCGGGCGTGGCGGCATCACCAGGCGCGTCCCGGCATCTCCAACCAGGCTGTAGATAACCGGTATCACAATCAGCGTAAGCAAGGTCGCCGTAATCAGCCCTCCGATAACCACTGTCGCCAGCGGACGCTGCACCTCTGCGCCTGCACTGTGTGAGAGAGCCATCGGGAGGAATCCCAGCGAGGCCACAGCCGCTGTCATAATCACCGGACGCAGGCGCACCTGCACCCCCGCCCTGATGCGCTCATACAGGTTGTCATATCCCTGTGCTTTGAGATAGTTGAAATACCCGATCAATACAATCCCATTCAGCACAGCAACTCCAAAAAGTGCGATAAATCCGATCCCAGCCGAGATACTAAAAGGCATGTCCCGTATCCAGAGGGCTACAATTCCTCCAATGGCTGAAAAAGGAATCGCCGAAAACATAATCAAAGCCTGCCGCATAGACTGAAAGGTCAGATACAGCAACACCAGAATCAACCCCAGTGCTACAGGCACCGCTATCCCCAGCCGTGCCCGGGCTGACTGGAGGTTTTCAAACTCTCCCCCATAGGTGACGGTGTATCCCGGAGGCAGATCAAGCTGCCGGGCGAGTGCTGCCCGGATATCCGTCACCAGGCTCTCCACGTCCCGGTTGCGGACATTGATCCCGATGGTGATGCGGCGGCGGGTATTTTCATGCGAAATCAGCATCGGTCCTGCTTCCATCCTTATCTCAGCGATAGCCGAAAAAGGTACCTGCTGCCCGGAGGGAAGCCTCAGCCGGAGCGACTCCAGATGGGCGACAGACTGCCGAAACTCTGGAGCAAGCCTTACCACCAGCTCGTAGCGGCGCTCCTGCTCAAAAATGGTTCCTGCTATTCCCCCGGCAAAAGCCGCCTCCAGCACTTCATTGGCCTCCTGGACAGAGAGTCCATAGGCGGCCAGGGCATCCCGCCGGTACCGTACCACAATCTGCGGAAATCCTTCTGTCCGATCTACTTTTACATCTGCTGCCCCCTGCTGTTGCCGGATGACCTCCGCTGCTTCCTCGCCTAACTGTGCCAACTGATCCAGGTCATCGCCAAATATATTAACTGCCAGGTCGGCTTTGGCACCTGTCAGGAGTTCATTGAACCGGAGCTGGATAGGCTGGGTCAGCTCTACCGATACTCCCTCCGCTGTGATCTCAGCCAGCGCTGCCTTGATGCTGTCTGCGAGGGCTTCCCGGCTGGTGGCGCTGGTCCACTCCTCAGCAGGTTTCAGGGCAATCACAATGTCGCTGTCCTCCATACTCATCGGATCCGTCGGTATCTCGGCTGTCCCAATTTTGGAGACAATCTGGATAATCTCCGGAAAACGGGCCTTCAGCAGGGCCTCGACCCGGGTGGTCGTCCGGACGCTGTGAGAAAGAGAACTCCCCGCCGGTACGGTAATCTGCATAGCCATATCACCCTCGTCAAGGGTCGGGATAAACTCCCCCCCTAACCGGCTGAAAATCCCCAGACTCAGCACAAACAATCCTACTGTAACCCCTATGACCCACCCCCGTCGGCGCAGGGCTCCATTCAGCACTGGCTGCAGCAGCGTCCAGAGTCCTTCTATCATCCGGTCTGCCAGGGTGCGCCTGTGGCTGGGACGCCTGCTGAGAAACAAAGCGGAGGCCATCGGGGCCCAGGTGAGGGACAATATCAGGGCTCCCAGAATGGCAAATCCCACGGTCTGCGCCATGGGCACAAACATCTTGCCCTCAATGCCCTCCAATGCCAGGATCGGAAGATACACCATCAGAATAATGATCTCTCCAAACGCCGCCGATTGCCGGATCCGGATAGTGGCATCTGTCACGACCTCGTCCATCTCATGCTGACTCAGTTGTGCCTGGGCTTGCCGGCTGTGCAACTGATGGACGATGTTCTCGACAATAATCACGGTACCATCCACAATCAGCCCAAAGTCTATGGCCCCGAGGCTCATCAGATTGGCAGATACTCCAAATACCTGCATCATGCCTGCCGCAAACAACATCGCAAGCGGAATCACCGAGGCCACGACCAGCCCCGCCCGGAGATTGCCGAGGAGGAGCACCAGCACAAAAATGACAATCAGGCCCCCCTCTGTGAGGTTGGTGCGGACCGTCTGAATGGTGCGGGCGACCAGAGCTGCACGGTCCAGGTACGGACGGATGGTCAGGCCTTCAGGCAGGCTCTGTTGAATCTCTGCCATCCGGGCTTTGACATGCCCAATGACCGCATGTGAATTAGCCCCCTTGAGCATGAGCGTGATACCACCCACCGCCTCACCCTGACCATTGCGGGTGAGTGCCCCAAACCGTGGCACGTGTCCCTCCCGGACCCCCGCTACATCGCGGATTCGCACAGGTACCCCTGCACGGGTAGCGACGACAATGCTGCCGATGTCCTCGGCGGTGCGCACCAACCCTTCAGACCGGATATAAAAAGCATCATTCCCCTGCTCCAGATAACTCCCGCCTGTATTGGCATTATTGGTAGCGAGGGCATGCTGTATCTCGCCTATGGTAATGTCCAGGGCCATCAGACGGTCAGGCTGGACACTTACCTCATATTGTTTTACGTATCCGCCAAAACTGCTCACCTCCACTACCCCAGGCGTGCCGGCCAGGTGGCGCTTGATGATCCAGTCCTGAATACTCCGGAGCTCGGAGAGTGAATACTTGTTTTCAAACCCTGGCAGGGGTTCTATAATGTACTGAAAAATTTCGCCCAGGCCCGTCGAGATCGGCATCATCTCTGGCGTACCGAGTCCGGCGGGTATATCCGCAGCGGCAGCTTTGATCTGCTCACTGGTGAGCTGCCGGGCCTCCAGTACGGGTACCTCTTCAGCAAAAATAACCGTCACTACCGATAAGCCATACCGGGAGATGGACCGTATTTTTTCTACACCCGGCATATTGGCCAGGGCCATTTCTACCGGGAAGGTCACGTACTGCTCTATCTCCTGAGGAGCCAGCGACGGGGCGATGGTCACTACCTGTACCTGATTATTGGTGATATCAGGTACGGCATCTATTGGGAGTTGTACCAGGGCTGCGATCCCCCAGGCCGCCATAGCAGCAACCAGCAGGGCCACGACCACTTTGTTCCGCACAGAAAAGCGGATGATCGAATCAAACATGTAAAATAGGGTTATTTCCTGAAAATGTCAGATGACAGGACATAAGGATATGTCCGGCGGTGCCGTAAGCGCACGGCAACAATCAGGAAACAGGGGGACCTCTGAACCAGGGCAGGGAACCCGCAGGCTGGGTAACAACAAGGTCTGAAGCCGGAAGCCAGACACGGGTCGCCTGTTGAAGGGCTGGTATGAGAGATACCGTTAAATCACCTGGCCAGACAGCTACAGTTATATCCTGCTCCTGCTGCTGAAACCGCTCCAGATGGCCCTGTCCGGGATTATGATGTGCAAATGACCGGGTCAGTGCCCCGATCAGGGAAGTACCTGCGTCAGTATCAGCACAGATACACAGCTTGTCCGGTGCTGTATGCCCGTGTGGCATCAGCATATGGCCCAGGGTCATCACCAGGGCCAGCCCTAATAGGCCGGTACGAAAACTGCGTATCATATTATGTGCAATATACGATACCTATTTTAAAAAGCTGCTCCGAAACGTAATTTAGAATAAGACTAAACCCACTGTCTCATACCCGGCCTGGCATCTGCACAAACTCGCGCTCATACCCCCGCGTGCGCAGCCAGTCCCGCAGGGCGATACCCGTGCCCATAGGCCAGGGCTGCACCTGCTCTACCCGCACTTCACGATAATCCACGAGCTCTGTGGTATCCAGCACAATCGGCACATCAGACGGGACCGTCACATGATACACCAGCAAAAGCTGGTTGCGCCTGAAAAAAGGATACACCCCCACAAAACTCCCCATCTCTGCCTTAAGTCCGGTCTCCTCCTGTACTTCGCGCAGTACAGCATCCTCCGGTGTCTCTCCTTTCTCCAGAAATCCCGTCACCAGGGCATACCACCCGTCAGGCCAGCCGATGCTCCTGACCAGGAGGAGGCTGTCCCCCCGCTCCACAATGGCTGCCACTACTGGCACGGGATTGTCCCAATGTACAAATCCACACGCCTCATCCGGGCATACCCGGTGCTCCAGGCCGGCTTTTACGGCGTCCCGGAGGGGCTTCCCACACACAGGACAAAAAACATAGGTTGTCATAAGGATCAGATCAGGCTTCCTGAGGTACACGGTCCAGCAACCCAAACTGCGTCAGGTGGTGGATCAGGTGCTTACGATGAAACAATGCCCACTCCGCTCCCGTGAGCTGCCCAAAAAACGGATGCATGATGGTTGCCCCGGGATTTTCGGCATGATATGTACGATAGGCCTCCATATGGGCGAGCAACCGACGGATCGCCTCTTCCAGGCTGGGATACCGGTGTGGGTGCGGCGTATCAGGCATAAGCGGTCCTTTGGTGTTTTCGCGCATCGGCTTCTGATTGAACAAAAACTGCCGGGCGCGCTCCAGCTTATCAGGTGGTGTGACACAAGGTGTGTTTGCTTCTTTTTGTGAAATATAAAACAGCAGTGACACATGCTCCACCATCTGTTGTGCATCCATCAACCCCCATAATGCAGGCGTCTCCGGGGTCAGGCGGGTCAACAGGGCAGGAACTTTTTCAAACAAAAAAACCTCAGCAGGCATTTCATATGGATTCATAGCAAACAGGTTATGAGGCCAAACATTGATAAAACCATCTGCAATAGGACTGGGGGCAATATAGCATTTTTACCGAACGATAAATAAAATTTTTTCTGTCCGGCGGACCTCTCCCACATCCTCCGGAAATATTACTTTTGCTACATGGGAAAATTTAAAGCATTTCAGGTGCTTCTCACCCTCACGGATACAGCCACAGACGGGCGGGCACTGGGACGACATGATGGGATCGTGACGTTTGTTGAGGGAGGCGTACCGGGTGATACCGCGATGGTCGAGATATACAAGCGGGAAGGCAAGGCCTACGCCGCCAGAATCGCCGAGATTGTCACACCATCACCTGACAGGACTACGCCCCGTTGCCAGCACTTCGGGGTGTGTGGCGGGTGTAAGTGGCAGCACCTGAGTTACGCACAGCAGCTCCGGTTTAAACAAAACCAGGTACTGAATACCCTCCGGCGCATCGGTAAGGTAGATCCGGAGACCTTTATGCCTATCATAGGGATGGACAGTCCGTATTATTACCGCAACAAGCTGGAGTTTACCTTCAGCCGGTGGGCCTGGCTCACCCGCGAGCAGATGCAGCACCCGCCGGAGCATCAGGATTCGCTGGGGTTTCACGTACCGGGGGTATTTGACAAGGTGCTCGACATCAGCACTTGTTACCTCCAGACCCCGCTCATAGACGATATCCGCAATGAGCTGCGCCGGTTTGCGCTGGCCCAGGACTATCCATTTTATGACATCCGGCAGCATACCGGATTCCTCCGCAATGTCATTTTCCGTACCTCCGTCCACACCGGAGAGCTGATGCTGATCCTGGTCGTAGCCCGTGACAATCCGGAGGCAGTAGGCCAGATATTCACACACCTGACCGGGTTGTTTCCGGCGATCAGCTCCTGCATCTGGATCCTGAATACCAAGGTCAACAGCATGTACTCCGACCTGCCGGTTCAGGTCTGGCGGGGGCCTGCGTATTATACCGACCGGCTGGGGGAATATGACTTCAGGGTGCGGCCCGCTTCTTTTTTTCAGCCCAATCCCCGGCAGGCAACCCGGCTCTATGAAGTAGTCCGCCATTTTTTGCAGCAAACCCTGCCAGCAGGTGTTGTGCGTCACCAGGTGATCTACGACCTCTACTCCGGCACGGGCAGTATCGGCATTTTTGTATCTGACCTGGCAGCGCGAATCATCGGGATCGAATACGTGGACTCGGCCGTGGCTGATGCCTGGGAAAACGTCCGCCTCAACCAACTCCCGGAGACACAGTTTGAGTTTTTGGCGGGAGATATGCGCCACCTGCTCACCCCAGCACTCACGGCCCGCACAGGTACTCCGGACGTGATCATCGCCGACCCGCCCCGGCAGGGTATGGATGCGCCCGTCGTGGAGCAGATTCTGCACATCAGGCCCCGCCATATCATCTATGTCAGCTGCAAACCTGCTACCCAGGCACGGGACATCCTCCTGATGAAAAAATGGTACGAGGTCCTGGGCGCACGGCCGGTGGATATGTTTCCCCATACCGCCCATGTAGAAAATGTCGTACTCATGCGCCTGCGCGAGACCCCGCTGGCTGACGAGGAGGTCCAGCGGCTGCAAATGTCAGGGACTGATTCAGAAACGGTTTTTCCGGATTCGGTGACGGAAGCTCCTGATTGAGCAACCATTTTTTGGCTGCGAGAGATCAGGCGCTTAGGTTTAGCCCTGACTATGATTAAGGTACCTTTATTGTGTGTGTAACCCGGATCGTCCCCATGGACGATCTTTTTATTCCTACACGGCTGCGGATGAAGGGTCAGACACCCTCAAAGTCGCCCCTGGCAAAAGGTGCTGTGTCCAGTGGCTCCACTAATCCGAGGGCATATTTGTAGTGTGCCACGATCCCGATCATGGCTGCATTGTCTGTGCAGTACGCCATCGGCGGGATAAACCCCTGCCACCCGCGTGTCTGGCACAGGTCAAGGAAGCGGGCACGCAGGGCTGAGTTGGCGGAGACCCCGCCCGATATGGCCAGACAGGTGATCCCGAGGCGTGTGGCGGTCCGGGCGAGCTTGTCCAGCAGGATCGTGACCACCTGGTGCTGATAGGAAGCACATATATCGTCGAGGTGCTCCTGGATAAAATCAGGGTTTTCTTGGAGTTTTTTCCGGAGATAATACAAGAGGGAAGTTTTGAGGCCGCTGAAACTGAAGGTATGATCATCTGTGTCCGGTGCCGGAAACTGCACAAAGGCCGGGTTGCCGTTGCGGGCATGCTGATCCACCAGGGGGCCACCGGGATATGGGAGGCCCAGGAGTTTGGCTGCTTTGTCAAAGGCCTCCCCGGCAGCGTCATCCAGGGTTTCGCCCACGACCTCCATCTCCAGGGGCGCACGGACCAGGACCAGCTGGGTATGCCCCCCGGAGACCGTGAGGCACAAAAACGGGAAGGAAGGCGCCGGGTCTTGCAGGAAATGGGCCAGCACATGTGCCTGCATGTGATGAACCCCGATCAGCGGCTTGTCCAGTGCCCAGGCAAAGGCTTTGGCAAAACTCGCGCCGACCATCAGGGCCCCCATGAGGCCCGGACCCTGGGTAAAAGCCACCGCATCCAGCGCCTGGCGGGAGATACCCGCCTGGACCAGTGCCTGGTCCACGACCCGCACGATATGCTGCTGATGCAGGCGGGAAGCCAGCTCCGGGATCACGCCTCCGTACGCCGCGTGTTGCAGTTGGGACCGGACAATATTGGACAAGACCCTGCGTCCTCCCAGGACGGCAGCAGAAGTTTCGTCACAGGACGACTCAATGGCAAGAATTACAGGTCCGGAAGTGTCTTGATTCATTATTTCGCGTCAACCATTGGGGCCTGTCTCTGAACCACATACACTGCAAAGACGAATGTATGCGTCGAAATTCCGCCCGGAGGTTTTTCTTTGTCGGTTTGATTTGCGAATTTAGTCAATCAATATGAAACTGCCGCTATTCCTATATCGTCTGCTGGGGATTGGATGTGTGATATCTTGTATCAGCCTCCAGCCACTGCTTGGCGGTAATCCGGACAGCCTCCAGCAGGAAATCAGCAGGCATCTGGCTGCCAATAACAAAAAAGAACTCATTGGCGCGTACATTCTCCTGGGAGACGGCTACAATAAGACATTTGACTACCCGGCCGCCGTCAATGCCTACAAGTCAGCCCTGAATTACCTCAATGAAGCAAACGAGCCTGAAAAAGTCTTTTTGCTGAATGAAAAAATCGGCTGGGCTTATTTTATGATGGACAAATACCCGGACGCGCTGACCTACTTTAATGACGCACGGGAAGCAGGGGCAGAAAAAGTATCTGAAGCCAAGCTGGCAGGTACCCTGAGCAAAATTTCCTATGTATATATGAGCCTGGGCAATTACAAACAAGCCCTGTACTACCAGCTCCAGGCCCAGGAAATCCGGATCCGGATCAACGATACCCCCGGTCTGGCCGAGACCTACAGCCAGCTCGGACAGCTCTACTGGCACCGGGAACAATACGATCTCTCCATTGATTATCTGAAAAAAGCCCTGAAGATGTACCGGGAGCTGGGGCAGGATGTCAATGACTATACGGTTGTCGCGACACTGGCAATCAGCTATATCGAAAAAGAAGACATAGAAGAGGCCCGGCGGTATGCCAAGGAATCGCTTGATATCGCCCGCGAAGCCGATTATACCTACGGACTGGCTTATTCGCAGGGGCTGATGGGCACCATCGCACGAATGAACCGGCAACTGCCTGAGTCAGAAACAAACCTCAAGGCTGCGATCCTGCAGTTTGGGGTCCTCAAAAGTGAGCTTGACCAGATTGACTACACGATCGAGCTCGCCCAGACCTATATGGCGCAGGGAAGATATGCCCTGGCCCTGGACTCCCTGCGGTCTGCCACAGACGACGCCCTGCGCATCGGGGCCAAACCCAGCATCATGCAGGGGTACCAGTTTATGGCGGAGTGCAGCGAAGCCCTGGGCCGGGTGCCCGAGGCCTATCGCCTTCTCAGACAGTACAATCTCTACCGCGACTCCCTCATCAGCCAGAAAACCATGGAGCAGATGACGGATATGGAGAATGAGTTTGAGATACAGCGCCGTGAACGTATGATCCTTGAACTCCAGCAGCAGGGCAAACTTACCCGCCAGCGCTGGACCCTCCTGGGCCTCTCCAGCGGCATAGGCCTGCTCGCCGTGATTCTTTGGCTGGTGTACAACCGCTATGTCACCCAGCGCCACACAAACGATGTCCTCCAGCAAAAAAACACCGAGATACAACGCCAAAACGAGTTGCTGGCCAGCAGCAATACCGAGATGGCACAGTTTGCAGGGCTGGCTGCACACGATCTCCGGCAGCCTGTGCTTCATATCAAAGACGCCCTGGCGACCCTGGAACAAGAAACTGCAGGCGGTGCTGTAGGAGAAGGCCTGACCCTGATCAAACACCAGACCCAGCGGCTGGAGCAGCTCCTGGCCAGTATCGCGATGTACACCATCACAGAAGCCGGCGAAGAAGAACCCGAATCCCTGGACCTGGCAGACGCCCTGAGCCTGGCCATCACCCAGCTCCCGGAGGAGTCACGCCGCAAGGTCCGCATCAAGGTACAGGGCCTCCCCACCCTGGTCGCCAACAAGCGGCAGATTGTCGTGCTCTTCCAGCAACTCATCGCCAACAGCATACGCCTCCGGGGTACCCAAGACCCAGAAATCCATATCTCTGCCCGGCAGGATGGTGACTACTGGCGGATTGTCCTCAAAGACAACGGAAAAGGCATTCCTCCTGAAGACTTTGACATGCTGTTTAAGATCTTCTCCAAACCGGGCAGTCAGGTGGATAGCATCGGCCTGGCCCTGTGCAAGCGGATCGTGGAGCAGCACAAAGGGGCTATCTGGGCCGAGTCAGCGCCGGACAAAGGCACCTCTTTTGTATTCACCCTTCCGGACCTGACCCTATAACCAGCTGCGTATGAAATTTCCTGTACACATCCTCAGGCTGGTCGGCATTACGCTAAGTATCCTCCTCATCCCGGGACATACCCGCGCATCAGAAGCGGACTCGCTCAAAACCATAACCTGGGAAGCCCTCAACCAGACTGACAGCTTATATCCGGCATATGAAGCGCTGGTGTATAGCGCCTATACCTCCAATACCTCTAAATCTCTCTATTGGGCCGAAAAATGGCTGTATACCGCCACCAAAAACCGCCACTACAAGCGGCAAAGTGATGCCTACCTCGCCATCGGGTCCATCTACTATTTTGCACTGGATGATTATTGTCAGGCTGAGTCGTATATGGATGAGGCCATCCTTATGTTGCCTGATGATACGACCACCTATCAGCATGAGCGGGCCTTAATTTTGTTCTGGAGATCCATCGTCCAGACCTATGCCGGCAAGTACCACCTGGCCATGCACAACCAGCTCGCTGCCCTGCGGATCGCAGAGCGGCTGGGAGACTCATCCTCTCTCATGAATTTTAATGTCAATATGGGAGAGATCATGCTGGACCAGGACTTCCCGGACGAAGCACTTTCATACACCCTCAAAGCACAGGCATACCTGCACCATGGCCGGGATACCACAGATGCTGTTTACTGCTATACCAACCTGGCCAAAAGTTATCTCAAACTACAACAAACAGACTCCGCAACCGCCTGTATCTCGCGGGCGTATCATCTCTCCGTCGCGATCGGATACGAGTATGGAAAATGGTACGCGCTGGGACTGCGCGCCAGCCTGATGTCAGACAATGGCAATCACTCACAGGCAATCCCGATCCTGGACAGTGTAATCCAGGCTTTCAGGCGCATGCAGCTCAAAAACGAGTTTTGCGAATTTACCATCCGCAAAGGCATCACACTCAATGCCCTGGGAGCACCGCCGCTCACCTTGCCACTGCTGCTTGAGGCAGAAAAAATAGCCCACGACATTGGCCGTCCCCTGTTGATACGGGAGGTCAACAAAGCATTGTCTGATTATTTTGCCCTCAACAGCCAGTATGAAAAGGCATACCAATATCTCGCGTATCTCCAGCAATACGAAGACTCGCTGAGTGTGGTCAATAAACTTTACCAGCAGTCGCAGTTGCAAAGCGGCTATCAGTATCAGCAGCAGCTTGATCAGATGGCGGCACAAAATACACAGCAGCTTCGCAATATAATGATCGGGGTCGTGATCCTGCTCATTCTGATCCTGAGTATGCTGGGATGGAGCCGGTCCCGCACCCTGACCCGCGTCAATCAGCAGCTCAGCACCCTGAACCATGCCCTGAAATCTGAAAAAGAGCGCCTGGCCTCCTCCAATGAAGACCTCCAGCGATTTGCGCATATTATCTCCCATGACCTGAAAGAGCCTCTCCGGGGCGTGGGCAGTTTTGCTACCCTGCTGGCACACAAGACCCCCAACCTTGACCCGGAAGCCCAGGAGTATATCGGGTTTATATCTGCCGGTGTCAAGCGGATGAACCGCATGATGGACGACCTCATGGAGTATTCCACGCTGGGGATTCTGGATCGCAAACTTGAGCCTGTCCCCTTTGACGCAGTGCTGGCCGAGACCGTGCAGCGCATCTCACGGGCGCATGAGGGCCTGAGCATCCGCATCAATGCAGGCAACCTCCCTACGATTGCCGCAGACCGCCTCCAGATACACCTGTTGTTGTACCACCTCCTGGACAATGCCGTTAAGTTCAGGAGCAACCAATTGCCTACCATCCAGGTGAGTGCCACCCTGCTCCCGGATCAAACATACCAGTTTTGTATCTCCGACAATGGGATCGGGATGGAGCAAGCGTATCTGGACAAAATATTCGGGGTATTCAACCGCCTGCATGCGCTGAGCAGCAACTATGAGGGGTCCGGGGTGGGCCTGTCTATCTGCAAAAAAATCATTGAACAGCACGAGGGTACTATCTGGATCGAATCGGCCCCCGGCCAGGGCACCCAGGTGTATTTTACACTGCCTCAGCACCCTAACGTATGACAAAAAGGGGCTGCCTGACCAGCAGCCCCCGCATAAAAAGCTGAGTCATCTCCTTTCGGCGGGAGATGAATTATCTCTGCTTGAGCAGGTCCCGTATCTCTGCGAGGAGTGTTTCGCTGGCTGTGGGTGCTGGCGGGGCAGCATCAGCAGCCGGTGTTTCTGCTTTTTTCTGGCTGGCATTGTATGCCTTCACAACTGCAAATACCGCCAGCGCAACAATCAAAAAGTTGATAATCAGGTTAATAAAGGCACCGTAGCGGATCGCTACCTCTGCCGTAGCCCCATCTGCGCTGGCTGCCTGAAGCACGATCTTCAGCGCCGAAAAATCAACCCCTCCAATCAGCAACCCCAGGGGTGGCATGATGATGTCTTTAACAAATGAGTCTACAATGGCACCAAATGCCCCACCGATTACGACCCCGACAGCCAGATCGAGGACATTGCCCCGGGAGATAAATTCGCGAAATTCTTTCAGCATGATGTTGGGTTTTTAGGATGATGTATTTGGGATTCGCAGGGAAAATTAACCAGCTTGCCGTAATTTACCAATACACGCTCTCTTTTTTTGCACATTAAAAATATTATAACCTGAAGAACTTCATCTTTCGGAGAATGTTATGATTCCTGCACAGCGCAATCTCTTGATTATTACCCTATTATTCTCAGGGTATCTAATATTTCCCCACGCCGGACACGCCCAGCTACCCGTTTTCCCGCCTGGAAAAGATGGAGCAGAGGCACTCATCAGGTATATCCTTTCGGCATCGCCTGAGGCCCGCAGAGACTTCTCCCGCACGTTGTATCCCAGCCTCAGCGACTGTGTGGTTGCTTTTGATACGGCCTTTGGTACCGAAGTCTATCACTATGAGCGCAAAATCAAACGGAAATACAACCCCGTCGTCAGGCCCATGCTCCAGGACCAGTATACCTACCTGATCTGGAGCGCCACGACAGAAGAGCTGACAGACTACACAGGGGAGGCCAGTTTTTTTCCGGGAGGCTACCATGAAATCGCCAACCACATGGCACCCGGTCTGAGCTGGTACCGGTTCAAATTTATCGAGCCGGGCCGCAAAGTCGGATCCGCCTACGATGTACTGGTGTATGTAAACGGGCACTGGTGTATGATCCACCGTCCCTGGGCTGTGATGTTCAGAGGATATTAGTCTCCCGGATAAAATTGCGCATCCGGTTTTTGATTTGGCAGAAGCTTTTGTAGTATTCCGCCCAATACCTACCTATGTCTACCCCATCCACCACACCGGCACCTCCCGCAATACCCACCCTGGACAAAATCCGGGAGGCGCATACCATCATCGCTGATCAGGTACTGTACACCCCTGTTTTTCAATGGGATACTCCGGAAAAAACAGCCCTGCTGGGAGCGGACACAGAAGTATGGATCAAGCTGGAACTGCTCCAGCATGGGGGGAGCTTTAAGGCGCGGGGCGCCCTGCTCAACCTGATGGCCCTGGATGAGGACACACGCGCCCGGGGGGTGACCGCTGTCAGCGCCGGCAATCACGCCATTGCAGTCGCATGGGCTGCCGCCCGGCTCGGGATCAGCGCCAAGGTAGTCATGCCCGCCACCGCCAATCCCTTTCGCGTGAAACGGTGTCAGGCATGGGGGGCTGAGGTGGTCCTGGCTGCCAATGTACGGGCAGCTTTTGAGGAGACCACCCGAATCCAGGCAGCGGAAGGCCGCACGTTTATCCATCCCTTCGAAGGAGCCATAACCGCCCTCGGCACGGCGGGTGTCGGACTGGAACTGGCTGCCCAGGTGCCAGACCTGGATGCCCTGATCCTTCCCATCGGCGGCGGAGGCCTCGCCGCCGGTATGGCCAGCGCCTTTCACCATCTCCAGCCCGCCTGTGTATGCCTGGGGATAGAGCCTGAAGGCGCCAACTCCATGCAGCGATCCTTCCGTACGGGCCAACCCGAAGCCATAGAAGCCGTACATACCATCGCAGACAGCCTCGGTGCGCCCTTTGCGATGCCGTACTCCTTTGGTCTTTGTTATCAGTTATTGCGTGAGGTGCGGGCCCTGCATGACGACCAACTCCGGGAGGCTATGCGGCTGATGATCACAGAGATGAAACTCGCGCCTGAGCCTGCCTGTGCGGCCAGCCTGGCAGGATTGCTGGGGCCATACAAAGCAGAGCTCACCGGAAAACGGGTCGGCCTCATCGCCTGCGGTGCCAATCTTGATGCTGATACCCTGGTCCGGCTCCTGAATGCGTAACTTGTATGAACTGGTTTGACTTTTTCTGATAGAAATGATACGATGAATACCTTTTGGATTATCCTGACTGGCTCGTTGGTAGCGGTCTCGTGTGCGCTGGTAGGTTCCTTCCTGCTCCTGCGCAAAATGACCCTGATCGGGGATGCCATTTCACACGCTGTATTACCCGGAATAGTACTGGCCTACCTTATATCCGGGAGTCGCTCCCCCCTTGTGATGCTCGCGGGCGCTGCCGCCACCGGTGTCCTGGTGACCGTGCTCATTGAGTGGCTCCACCGCAGGGCCCGGCTGGCAGCCGATGCCTCGATCGGCCTTTCATTCACCTTTTTGTTTGCGGTGGGGGTCATCTTGATTTCGCTGTTTGCGGGGCAGGTGGACCTGGACCAGGAGTGTGTCCTCTATGGCGAGATCGCCTACGTCCCCCTCGATACCTGGACGGTGGGCGAGATGAACCTGGGCCCACGCCCGGTCTGGATTTTGGGGGGACTCACCCTGGTGATCGGGCTGTTTGTGTGGCTGGCGTATAAACCCCTGCTGGTAACCAGTTTTGATCCGGCCTACGCGGTATCCGTCGGTATCGCGACCGGGGTTTGGCATTATGCCCTGATGAGCCTGATCTCGCTGACGACCGTACTTTCCTTTGAGTCCGTGGGGGCGATCCTCGTGATCGCATTTCTGGTAGGGCCTCCGGCGGCGGCCTGGCTGCTGGCAGACCGGCTGCCCGTCATGCTTGCATGGGCTGCGGGCCTCGGTGTCCTGGCAGCGGTAGGCGGATATGGCCTGGCCCTCGCGGTTGATGGTTCTATCGCAGGAGCTATGGCCGTGGTGATCGGACTGGAGTTTCTGGCCGCGCTGGGGATCAGTCGCTGGCGCAAACAATCCCCTGTACCCGATCCCCTTGTTCCTGCTGAGGCCTGATACCTTTATTCAAGTTTCGCTTTATATATATCCCCCGGCATCAACAAAACGCCGGGGGATATGGTATGAATGGCCTAGTCCCGTACAAACCGGCGGATCACGGTACCTTCGGAGGTGACCGCATGGAGACTGTACATTCCAGGAGATAACTGACTTATATTCAGCACATTGTCGCCTGCTGCCTCAAGCACAGCCTGCCCCTGCATATTATACACCGATACCGAAAACAAGCGGGCGCTTGTCTCCAGGGTGATCTGGTCACGGGCAGGATTGGGGTACAGGGTGAGGGGTACCTCACCGATGCGGGGGGTGACAGGGGTGGCGCTGCATGTCACCTCATTAAAGTATTGCCAGATCTGGTTATTGAGGAGGAAAGGCACCAGGCTGTTGTCAGGTGCATTGCCCATGCGGATCAACACCAGGTCCTGGCTGGGTACCACGTCAATAAACTGGCCGTTTTTGCCCATCGCAGCATACATATCGGCAGGTGCATCCGGACAGAGGTATCCCGGCAACACCACCTGTAACCCGGGCACCATATAGCCATTGTAGCCATTGAGCCACCAGAGATACCCGTAGGAGGGGTTTAATGATTGAGACTGGGTGATCATCTGCCGGAAATAAGCTGTATCGGCCATAACCGTAGTGTTGCCCCATTTGCCTTTGTTCAGCATCAGAAGGCCAAACCGCGCCATGCTCCGGGCCGTGCTGAAATACACATTGTTATCATCCACCTGAACAAACAGTCCCGTCATCCCGGTTTTACTTTTGATCTTGGTCGTTATGTACTGGTTGAGGGACTGTCCGGTCGCCTGGGTGATTACGGCATCAAGCAAGGTATAAGGGCCGTTGTGGTATGCCCAGCGGGTACCCGCATCCGCGAGGTACGTCAGGCAGGTATCCAGGGTACAATAGGGATTGGCGACCCCGTCATCCAGGCCAGAGGTCATGGTGAGCTGGTGCCATACCGTAATGGCTGCCTCCTTGGCAGGTGGTGCAGCTGTCCAGCCGGTACCGAGATAGTCCGCAGTGGTATCCTGGATGGAAAGATACCCATCCTCCTGCGCCAGACCTACGGTGAAGGCCGTCAGGGTTTTGCCTGCCGACGCCCAATACCAGAGGCTGTCCCGGGTGAAGGCATCAAAATACCGCTCAATGGCGATCTTGCCGCCTTTGAGGACGATAAACGCCTTGGTGTTTTGCCCCTCCAGAAAATCTGCCAGCGAGTCAATTTTGGACTCACACCACCCCAGCGAGGCCGGTGTGACGGTCTCCCAGGTACTGCCTGTCAGGGGCGGAAAATACAATTCCTGCGCCCGGACAGGCGACACTGCCAGTACAACCAGTAGGAAAACGCCGATAAAAAGGTTTTTCATAGACCTGCTAATCATATTGTTTTGGATTGGACGGTCAGCCCTGACAATAGTTTAGCATGGGTTCGTAAAATAGCAAAAAAGTCTGTTGCCCGCGTTTATTCTACCTCCGCTGCTTCCTCCTCTTCCTCCGCAAACTGCAAAAACGCGCTGCGGCGTGGGGCAGGCATCTCAGCATGTGCCCCCCGCACGGCTTTCCAGACGACCTCACTGAATATCAGGTCCGGTATGGCATCGGGCACGCTCAGGTTAAACCCGGCAGACTGCCGCGACAAAGCGGTACCCGTCGGATTGGGCTGGTCCAGGGGGATCCGGTTAGGCTTGACGACATAAGGTGTCAGGTCTGGTGTGCCCTGGAAACAGGCAAACATCGGCAGGGCAGCGGCATCGTGCTGATTCATAGGTGGCAGGCCCAGGATCAGCTCCATCGTGCGGATCATGGAGCAGGTGGTATAAAGCTCAGAAACCTTAGCGCCCCGTTTGGTGTAGGGACTGACCACAAACGCGATTGAGCGGTGCGCGTCCACATGGTCGGGACCGTTCTGGGCGTCGTCTTCCAGGATAAAAATAGCTGACTCTTTCCAGATCGGGCTTTGGGAGATATGCGCGACCAATTGTCCTACCGCCAGGTCATTGTCAGCGACCATCGCCGCAGGTGTGGGGAGTCCGGGGGCTTCTCCGGCAGTATGATCCCGGCAGAGCTGTATCGTCTGGAACCGGGGCATGGCACCTATCGCCAGCAGGGAGTCAAATTCGTGTTTCCAGATGCGAACCCGTGTGGTATCAGCAATCTCCAGGTTATAGGGCGGAAATGCCACCGATACCAGTCCTTTCAGGTCAGGATAACGTACAATGCCATCTTCCCACTTAAATATTCCATAACTCCGGTAAGAGAGTCCGGCCCGTTTGCATTGGGTCCAGATAAATCCGGCATCGGGATAGGCTATCTCGCGGTGGCCTTCATATACATAGTCCCCGCCGCGCCCGCCATAGGAGGTAGGCCAGGTTTTTTCGGTATAATCATTGGCATAGGCCGCAGTGGACCAGTTGTGGCCGTCGGCGCTGACCTCCGCATTGACATAAAAATTGTCCAGCAGCACAAACTCACGCGAGAGCGCATGCTGGTTAGGCGTCACGCTGTCCGGGAACAAACAAAGCGACGGGTCACCGTTGCCCTCCGGCATGTCTCCCAGCACCTGGTCATAGGTCCGGTTTTCTTTGATAATGTAGAAAATATACTTGATCGGCGAGGGTGCGCCTACTGACTGCGGGATGGCATTCCCGGCCTCGCCTGCGGCCGTCCTGGCCTGGGCTACCTGATAGGGTGTGTTTTCGAATGTCAGCGCCGCATATCCGGCCAGGGTGGCCGGGTCAGGCATCTCAATCCGGGACAGGGCCCCTTTGAGCAGGGACCCGATGTACTGGTCTTCGCCCTCCTCATGCCGGGAGTAGGGCGAAGGTCCCCGGGGATTGGCTTTGGAGCTGAGGCCCTTGCCATTGGTGACCCAGATGCGATCGCCAGCCCAGCTTACAGCCGTCGGGTACCATCCGGTAGGTATAAATCCCTGAGGGCGGCTTTGGCCCACCTCATGTATATCAAACAAAACCAGGCAGTTATTATCCGCATTGGCAATGAACAGCGTTTTTTCATCCGGAGACAGTGCCACTGCATTGGTGGTGCTGCCTGCCAGACTGCCGGGATACAGGGCGGCAGAGAGGGTCTCCTGCACCTTACCGGTGCGGGTATCGGCGACCGTGACCGTGTTGTCATTAGCATTGGCAACAAAAAGGCGGGTACCGTCCTGGGTCAGCACCATATCGTTGGGGTGGCTGCCAGTCGGGATCTCGCCTGTCTGCGTGAGCGAGGGTGTATCAAATACCAGTACTTTGCGGGCCCCCCATACGGAGACGTACAAACGGGCCTTGTCGGGCGAGAGCAGGCAGGTATACGGTTCGGCAGGCAATCCTATCCGCTTGAGTACCGTCCGGGCCTTCAGGTCAAAGACATACAGCGCACTGTCTTCCTTGCCCAGGGCAAACAGCCGTCCGCCTGCCTGATCCACCGCTACGCCGCCGGTCCAGATATTCTGAGCGGGAAGGGGTTTTCCCATCACCAGCGAATCCCGCAGCACCAGCCCGGTATCCACGACCGCCAGTTCCCAGACGAGGTTTTCATTCCCCCCGGAGGCATACAGGGTCTTCTCATCCTCACTGAATGCCAGACCCAGCCAGGCCTTGCGAAGGACTGCCATGCCCCGGCGCTGGCCCGTGGCCGCCTCAAACAACATCACCGACTGCTCCCCTACGCCATTATGGGTGATAGCAACCCAGGTACCACGCGGGGACACGACCATGTTCAGGGGCAGATCACCCAGGGGGGTGTGTTCGCCTGCCGGGGTCAGATGCCAGCCATTAGGCAGCAGGAGCCGGCTGTCACGCAGGGCCTGGATCATCGGAGGCTCTGTCTTAGGGGCAGGCTGGCAGGCACTCACCGCTACCAGGAGCGCCACCAAGTACCATTGAGGGGAGAGATTCATAGACAAGTCGGATTGATATGGGGCCAATATACAGGTTTTCATCTGCCGTTATGTTGCGGCAGTATTATGAATACATCAGCTAAAAACCGCTCGTGGCCCTGATAAAAATCACCCGGGTATTATTCCATATCGTATCCTGTAATGGGGTTTTCTTAGTAGTTTCAACCCATCATCAACGCCCCCCAGTATGTCAAATCCTTTCCGAGCCCTGCGCGTGACCGAGCATCCGGGAGACATTTTTACCCGTGAGGTTGTCACCCGTCAACTGGAGGACCTTGCCCCGGGCGAGGTCCTGATCGAGGTACAGTATAGTTCGCTCAACTACAAGGACGCACTCTCCGCCACGGGCAACAAAGGCGTCACCCGCCAGTATCCGCATACGCCAGGGATTGATGCATCCGGGTTGGTCGCAGCCAGTACACACCCGGGCCTGGAGCTGGGTGATGCTGTATTGGTCACCGGGTATGACCTCGGCATGAACACCGACGGCGGTTACAGTGAGTACGTCCGGGTACCTGCGGCCTGGGTCGTACGCGTGCCTGAGGACCTGGACCTGTACGAGAGCATGGCCCTCGGGACGGCGGGATTTACGGCCGGCCTGGCCCTGTACAAGCTGGAGCAGGCCGGGCAGCGCCCGGACATGGGACCCATTGTGGTGACGGGTGCCTCTGGCGGGGTGGGTTGTCTGGCCGTAGGGTTGCTGGCCAAAGCAGGATATGAAGTCATCGCCAGCACAGGCAAGGAAACCGCACACGCCTTTTTACATCAGATGGGAGCCGCCCGGTGTGAAGACCGGAGTTTTGTACAGGATTTCAGCGACCGGCCCCTGATCCGGACCCGCTGGGCAGGAGCGGTAGATACCGTAGGCGGTCTCACGCTGGCCACCCTGCTCAAAGCCTGCGGGCGGGACGGGTCTGTCGCTGCCTGCGGACTGGTGCATTCTCCCCTGCTTGATACGACCGTTTACCCCTTTATCCTCAACGGCGTCAACCTCCTCGGTGTGGACTCAGCCACCTGCCCGCAGGACGTGCGGCAGGAAGTCTGGAACCGGCTGGCTACCACCTGGCGGCTCCCGGCCCCCGATACGTATGCCCGCACCTGTACGCTGGACACCCTGGAGCCCGAAATACAGGCCATCCTCCGGGGCGAAATCACCGGGCGGGTGGTCGTCAGCCTCCTCTAACCCAAGCTGATACCAACCCGTCCCCGCCCGGCTGCACAGGGGTATGGGCCGGAAATCTTGGTACAAAAGGACAGACTACCCGGCTGCGTCAAAAAAACGCAAGACAGGTTTGTATTCACCATCAGAAATTTTCATATTTGCAACCCCGCCCGGATGGCGGAATTGGTAGACGCACCGGACTCAAAATCCGGCGCCCTTTAAAGGCGTGTGGGTTCGACCCCCTCTCCGGGCACTAAAATTCAGGTTTACTAAACCAAAAGGTTTAGTAAACCTGATTCCATATAGAAAAAATGATCTGAAGAAATGAGAAAAATAATAGTCCTTATCTGGGGCTCTGTATGTATGTTAAGTACATTCGCGCAAACCTACGAACCCAAAATATTGGTTTTGGCACCCCATAAGTTTTTATATGAGGCACCTTTTGAAAATGAGATAAAAGCAGCCAATAAACGGTTGGCTAAAGAAGCTAAACAACTGCCAGGATCGGGCTTTACCAACTCCCCTGAATTTAAAGAACTACCAGAGAATCTTCAGCAGGTAGTTATTTCACAAATACATTTTAGCAGGAAAATAGATTTTTCAAAATCGGTAAGTTTTACTGCACATGAGTATTTAACTTATACACTTTATGAGCAGTTTACCAATATGCTAATTTTGCTTTCAGACAAAAATGCCGCCAACAACCCGGCATCATTGGCAGAAATAGCAGCAGAGGAACATATGCAGTATGTGTTAAATTTTTCAACCATACAAATCTTCGAACGGGACGGTATTGGTTTGGCCAGTATATACGTTCAGTTATATGATAATTTGACGCATGACTTTTTGATAAATGCTGTGTATGAAGGAGACGGGACCAATCCAGGTTTTGAATTTGCATGTGTGGATGGATCTATTGACTGTATGGTAAACAATGCATTATCAAAAGCGTTAAAAGACGTGACATATTCGGTATTGTCAAATAGCCCATCAATTAAACGGAAGCGCGAACTTGCTCAACTAAGAGATACCGAACTTAAAGCGAATTATTTTTCAGCATATAATGACACGGCGTTTCTAAAAGACATCATTCCGCAGTCAGACAGCAGTATTGTAGTATCTGATCAATTTCAAATTGTAGTTGACCCTGCAAAATCAAAATTTGTTGCTTTTTTCATCAAAAAAGGTAGCGCTTCGGATTTCAAATCACTGGTAGACAAAAAACAAGACAATCACGTAAAAATTATCCTGGAAAAAAACCTTCAAGACGAGACACTCTTAGACGAGATACCTGGATTATATGCATATATTGTCAAAGGCGTTATGTATAATGGCGATTGGTATTACGAAAAGTCAAATGTAACGTATTTTAATGCACCGTCTCTTGAAGACGGGAAACTACAATATTTTTACAACTTAGCTGATTGGAATTTTTTCAAAGAAAATTCAACGGAGTTTAACCCTGAATTTTGGGAGAGTGGCCTTTTTAATAAAATAAAAGACCTCAGGCAGGACCCAGATTGGGCTATATATGGTGAAAGTTCTTGGGAAAGCCTGGAAGTCAACAACAGACCCTATATCGGGTATTATGAGATAGTTGCTGATGCCATACAAGCAAAACTGGAAGAAGAGAATGAGGCTTTTGAAGACACACTATCAAAGTTTTTATTTATTCCATTTTATGAAAAAAACATTGCTGAACATCCAGAAGAGTTTGCTACCTACTCAACGCTGAATAAGGAGTTGGCATTTATTTACCCCATGGACAAAAGGGCCATCCTGAACCCCGTCCTGATTACCAATGGGAAGGGTGAAAAAACGATAAGATATTTTTTGACCTTCAAGGGCGAAAACACTATCTACGAGTGGACGTATTTTACACCTACAGTATTACCTGAAAAAACCTGGCACTATGGCGATGTTATAGTCAAGCAGCTTAATACCCTAACCTCGTGGAACTTTGCCTATAATGCACTGGATGATACAGCATTTTGGGAGCAATATGTATTCTTAAAGTCCGGAGATAATTTCAAATACTTAAAGAAGTTTTAGGTTTAGGTTTTTAGGTTTACTAAACCTTGGAGGTTTAGTAAACCTAAAAAGTGTAGTCTCGCCCGGCTTCCCGTCTAAAGACACAGGGGTCGGAGTCATTCTCCTTGTTGGATATATCCGTATTTTTCAAGTACTTAGAATATTCTGCCTCCAAAGATCGTTTTTGCCTTAGCACCAGGCTTTTCCCGAGCGTCTCCTATTTTTATTAACCCAACTTATGCCTGTGTATGAAACCTATGTCCTTGTTTCGTTTGCTCCTGGTGCCGCTGCTGCTGCTCGTGCTACCAGGCTGCGGGCTGATCTCGTCCCTCACGGACATGACCCAGAATGCATCCCAGCTCCTGGAAGACATCAGCGAGGTCACCCGCCTGATTGACTCGCAGGTCGAGAGTGGCGAACTCTCCCAGGAGGCCGCCGACCTCATAGACGAGCGCCTCGACAAACTCTCCGAAGTCCTCGAAACCGCAATCCAAAACAACGGTGGGTTTCTTTTTGACCAGGTAAATGGCTCGGTGGACAATGTATTTGCCAATGTATCCGAGCTCCTGGACCAGATCAAAACCGGTATCCTGGACGACTCTCTGCCAGCGCTGATCTCGCAGCTCTCCGGGGAGCTCCAGCTCCAGACCAACCTGATCGCCTCGGCCCTGGAGGACATCATCGTGATCACCTTTGGAAACACCATGATCCTGGTGGACAAAACCACCAACTCGCTGGTCATCCTGCTTTCGGTGATTTTCCTGGCTATCGGCCTGCTGGTGTTTGGGCTGACCCTGTTTCGCAAAGACCGCCCGATCAAAGGAGCCCGGATTTTTGGGGTGGTATTTATGTGCCTGTATGTGGTGTTTTTTCTGCTGATGTGCCTCTGGTCAGGTCTGCGCGGATATGTCATCGCCGGATTTGATTTTGCCAAGGCCAACCAGGCTGTACAGGTATTGCCCAAAATCACCGGAGCCGTTCCTGAGCGGTTTGTCCTGGGCAAAAATGACCGCATCACCCTCTACGGCAATCACCTCAACCTCCTGGACAGCCTCCAGATCAGGCTCATGCTCAATGACCAGACCAAACTCACCTTCCCGGCGGGTACGGTCATTGTCGCCACCCGCAACCGGATCATCCTGTCCAACTTTGGCGAACAACTCAACTGGCGTCCCCTGACCCACCAGTCGTTTACCCAGCAGTTTAAGGCCAAAAACAACAATGTCGCCTTGAATGAGGTCCAGCTTGAAAAGTACAGCCGTCAGGTCAATGAATCCCTCTATCCCCGGCTCAAACGGGTCTCCGGTGTGGTCAACGTGGGTGGCACGGCGGGGACGGTACTCAGCACAGGCTCCCCCGCGACCCGCCCACGCAGTACCCAGCCACCGGTAACAAAACCTATCCGGGAGGTGCGGGGTGATCTCTCCGCCGTGATCTGGGGACAAACACAGGGCTTGGCCATCGAAAACATCATCGGGGAGGTGATGCTAAACACCTTTAACCTGCCGGAGGGTAGCTACGGAATCACTGCCTTCAGCGGCAACCAGCGGGTGGAGAGTCCCCAGTTTATTCAGTTTGTGTATCCGCCCCCACCACCCCCCAAGCCGGACGTATATCCGGTCGCGCTGCGCTGGCTCAACAATATAGAACCTGTGGCAGGCAATACCGTGCGCCTGGAGCTGGAGGTCGGCCTCCTGCACCCGGAGGAAATCCGGCAGGCATTCAGCGCCCGGATCACCTCTACCCCCGCCACTTCCGTAACAACGGTGCAGTTCCCGGAAGGGGTCATTGCTGCTGCCACCGGATCCAATACAACCCGGGTCACTTCCAGCCCCTTCACGATCCGGAATCCGGGGGATTATACCTTTAATGTTGTCCTGGACGAACAAAACCGGGTCAACGAATCCCGCGAAAACAACAACAGTGGCTCCTACGTCCTCAAGGTACGGGAGTATGTCTACGATGTCACCCTGACCGTCGAGAGTTTTGAGTCCACGGAAGATAACGAATCCGGCGAGGACGAATACCGCATAGACTTTAAGGCTACGGGCCCCAACAATGAGATACTGGAATTCCAGTTTGACAAAAACGGAGGTCCGGGCCAGGTATATGCGGTGAACCAAACCAAAACCTTCAGCGGCCTGCGGCCCGGGGAGCGGGTTTTTTCGACCACCTCAGGATACGAAGGTGATAGCGGCCTGCGGGGGGACAACGACTACCTCGGCGGTGCCAGCCACCACTTTGACCTCTCTGCCAGCCCTACTGGCAACCAAGACACGCGCGAGACCACCTATACCCTCAATGCCCGCGACTACAAGCTCAACCTGCGGTATGTAGTCACCCGCCGGAAGTTGTAGGGATTTTTTAGGTTTAGGTTTTAGGTTTTTTAGGTTTACTAAACCTTCGAGGTTTAGGTTTAGGTTTTTAGGTTTACTAAACCTTCGAGGTTTAGGTTTAGGTTTAGGTTTTTAGGTTTACTAAACCTTCGAGGTTTAGTAAACCTAAAACCACTATTTTTTGATATGCCAGAGTTCATACACCGAGGCATCAGGGTTTTCATACGAATTGGTGCCGATATACGCACCCGTCTGCGGGTTGACGTAGTACTGGGAGTAGCCAGACTCCACCTTGCCCGTCTGCTGGCCATTGGTGACGGTCTCTTCCTCCCGGATATAATCAATAAACCGCTCGTGCTGCCGGTCCTGCAATCCTTGCTGGGCGGCCCAGGCCTGGTTATGCGCGTCATGTGAGGCCTGGAGGTCCTGCATCCGCTGCTGGTGGGCATTAAAATTCTGGTGCATCTGCTGCATGCGCTGCTGGTGGGCCAGGGTATTCAGGCGGGTCTGTTCCTGGATCTGCCGGGTTTGGGCCTGCATGGCAGCCATTTTTTGCTGGTGGCGGAGGTTTTCCTGTTCCTGCCAGCGGGGATTGGGTTTGAGGGTGCTTACGATCTGCCCTGTGAGCCGGGACATCTGCGTTGTGTCGCCGAGGGTGATAAACCCATACACATCCGACATCCAGACCTGCTGTATCTGAAACGTAGTCCCATTAACCTGGGCGTAGGCCCGCTCACCTCCCTCTTCAAACTCAAATGAAACGCGGGCGGTAGTGATCTGGGCCTGTATCCCGTTGCGGCGGGCGGCAGCCTCGACCAGTTGCTGATGCTCCGGATTGGGCGTTATGCCCGTAATCCGGAAGCCCGGCAGACGCCCGTACCGGTCCTTCACATACTGCTGAAAATACCGGTCCGCAGCCACAAATGGTGTCACCAGGAGCAGGGGGCTGCCCATGTTCATACCGGCAGGCATGCCCATGTGGGGGGCCGGTATATAACACATCGGCAGGCGGGTATCCCCAAAAAATACACAGTCCCGGCCATCCGGGCTTTTGGCAAACCCGATGCTCCGGGTCTGCTCATGTGGCCGCACCAGGGCGAGCTGGATATCCCAGTCCTTCGGGAGCTGGACCGTAAAAGCAGCCTCACGCGGCTCCGTGATCTCAACGAGGGATACGCCGGATGTAAACATACTGAAAGGAGTTGAGGTTGAAAAAAACTGACAACCGGTCACAGCCAGCAGCATAACCGGGATGTATAATGCCGAAAAAAGACGCATACCACAGGGATTAAAGGGGTTTGTACTCCCTTATGCCAGGTATGAGGGCAAGGTTAACAGGGGGGAGAGATTTATTCAGAAAAAATCTTATCCGTTCGTTTGTGCCTGAATATTATAGGCTGTCAAACGTTTTTCACCTGATCTTCAGCCGTATTTTCCCTATCTTCACCTCAAACCTGTATATCAACCCCTATCCCTATGTCAACGCCAGGCCAGATTGTGTGGACAGACCTTACCGTGTCCGATGCAGACAACATCCGCCAGTTTTATTGTGACGTGATCGGATGGTCTGCTGAGCCCCTCAGCATGGGCGACTACGATGACTATGTATTGTACCCGGGTGAAGGCAAGGACGGTGTCGCCGGGGTATGTCATGCCCGCGGGATCAATGCCAATGTCCCGCCGCAATGGTTGATTTATGTGACTGTCACCAGTGTCGCGGCGTCTGTGGAGCGCTGTCTGGCGGCTGGGGGGCGGGTACTCGACGGCCCCCGCAACATGAGCAACAAGCCGTTTTGTGTGATCCAGGACCCGGCCGGGGCTGTGATCGCGATCATCGAACTCTGACAACAAAACGGGTCATACAGCAAGACTGTATGACCCGGACATACCTTATCGGCCTGTCAGTCAGGTGGATAGCACCTGACACCGTGCTTGTTTATGCTTCTTCCCGTTGCAGGACGAGCGCAGTGCGATTGGTGAGGTAGATGCTCAGGAAGGAGCTATCCATCTCGTCGTCCTGTGTGAAGTAGGCGAGGCTGGTGTCGATCCGCCCAAATCCCCCATACGCCGGATCATCGGAGCTCAGAATGATCCGGTAGGTACCGGGCTCAGGGACATAAAACTCGTAGTCCGGCACAGAGCTGGTGGGGCTAAAATTAAAGACAAACACCAGTCCGCCCCGGCTGAAGATGATCGCCTGGTTTTCCATGTCCATGTTCAGCTGCTCAATTTCAGGATCTTCAAGGACCTGATGAGCCTGCATCAACTGGAGCATAGCCCGGTCAAAATCATTCATAAACCGGTACTTGAGGTCCTGGTTGTCCACGAGGGACCACTGGCGGCGGGCATACTGGTAACTCCAGCCATTGCCCTCGCGGGGGAAGTCTATCCACTCCGGATGCCCGAATTCATTGCCCATAAAATTCAGGTAGGCCTCTCCGCCCAAGCCTGCCGTGAGCAGCCGCAGCATCTTGTGCAGGGCGATGCCCCGGTCTATGGCCAGGTTTTGGGTACCAACCTGCATGTTCCAGTACATTTCCTTGTCCATCAGCCAGAAGGCAAGGGTTTTGTCACCTACAAGGGCCTGGTCATGGGACTCCGTATAGGCTACGGTTTTTTCTTTCCAGCGGCGGTTGGTGAGGGTGTACCACATGTCAAAAATATCCCAGGCCTCATCCGGCTTGTGTTTGAGCATTTTGATCCAGTAGTCGGGAATACCCATGCCAAGGCGGTAGTCAAATCCCAGTCCCCCTTCCAGCACCGGGCGGCAGCAGCCGGGCATCCCGCTCATATCCTCGGCGATGGTGATACAGGGCGTACGCACCTCGTGTGCGAGCAGATTGGCGAGTTGGAGGTAGGTAATGGCATCCCATTCGTCTCCCTCCTTAAAGTACTGGTCGTAGGTCTCAAAACTCACCATATCACCATGGTGGATATACATCATGGAGGTCACCCCATCAAACCGGTACCCGTCGAAGTGAAACTCTTCCAGCCAATAGGCAACATTGGAGAGGAGGAACTGCTGCACCTCACGTTTGCCATAGTTGTAGAGATAAGAGTCCCAGCCGGTATGATAACCGCGTCCGCCGGGGTGAAAATACTGATCATCCGATCCGTCAAAAAAAGCAAGGCCCTCGGCGATGTTTTTGACGGCATGTGAATGTACAATGTCCATAATAACCGCAATCCCCATCCCGTGTGCGGCATTGATCAGGTACTTGAGGTCCTCCGGGGTACCAAACCGGGAGCTGGGTGCAAATAAGCTGGAAACGTGATACCCAAACGACCCATAATACGGGTGCTCCTGGACAGCCATCATCTGGATGACATTGTACCCCAGGTCTTTGACGCGGGGGAGGACATTGTCTGCAAACTCCCGCCAGGTCCCGACCCCATGTTTTTCCTGGGCCATACCCGGGTGGCACTCATATATATACAGGGCAGCATCCGGGTCTGGCTGATACGTCTCATCTGTCCAGACAAAAGGTGTCTCCGGGTGCCATATCTGTCCGGCAAAGTCGTGTGACTGGGGGTCCTGTACCGTGCGGCGGATATAGGCCGGGATACGGTCGCGAGCACCGTCACGGGTGAGGACGTGGACTTTTACCTTGCTCTCGTGGGTCAGAGGCGTGTCGGCGTCCGGCACAAACACTTCCCAGACACCATCTTCACGCATATGCAGGGGATGAGAGCGTCTTTCCCATCCATTAAAGTCGCCGATCAGGTACAGCGCCTCCGCAGCAGGTGCCCATTCCCGGTACCACCATCCCCGCTGGTCCGGATCATATGAAAATCCCAGGTGGTGATGGGCCGAGGCAAAAGCCCTGAGGCTGCCATGCGCAGCCTCAATGGCTGCACGGGTGTCCAGGCATCGCTGAAGCCGGGCACGAATCTCTGGCTCATAGGGTTCCAGCCAGGAATCATCTTCAATAAGGGCAAGGGGGGTGAGGGCGTCAGACATGGGGTGAGGATTAGGTATGCTCACCACAAATAAAGCATAAACCCGGAAAGGCCGCAAGAAAGTTTTGGAGACAGGTGCAGAGACAGGTCTGGGTCCGTCCCTCTCCCTGGCCCTATTTTTATTCATACATTTTGGTATCTTGGGGTTAGCGTTCCCAAACCATTACCCATACCTCCCCCCCAACCCGTCTCGTACCGATATGCAGACCCCTACCGCTTTCCGGCTGAGCAGTTGGCTGCTCCTGATCCTCTGGAGCCTGGCAGGCTGTGATCAACCAGCTACGACCGATACTGCCCTGATCGCAGGCGCCTCTTCCGCCACGATCAATCCCCCGCCAGGAGCCTTTATTGCAGGTGATAAACCCAACCGGCATTTTACCGGTATCCGGGACAGCCTGTATGCCCGTGCCGTGGTGGTGTATGACGGCCAGACAGCAGTAGCCCTTGTTACCCTGGACTGTATCGGGTTGTTGTATCCGGAGGTACAGCAGATCCAGCGGCGAGCGAGCGCACGGGTGACCCGGTTTGCATTGCCTGCGGCGCAGGTTGTCGTGAGTTCTACCCATACCCACTCCGGTCCGGACGTGGTCGGTATTTGGGGGGCGGACTACACCCAGTCCGGGGTGGACAGTGTGTATATGGAGCGGCTGATCGAAACGGCAGTTGACCAGATAACCCGTGCGGCAGCAGCTGCTGTACCCGTACAGGCGCGGAGTGCTTCTGCCACAGCGGGCGAAGGTTGGGTCCAAAACATTTGCCAGGAGGAACTGGATCGCTCCCTGACGCTGATCCACCTGCGCTCACCTGAGGGACAGAGTATTGCGACCCTGACCAATTTTGCCTGTCACCCGACGTACATGGATGCCCGGTACAGTGAGGTGTCAGCGGATTATGTCGGCGCGTATTGCCACGAGATGAAACGTCAGCTCGGAGGTGAACACCTGTTTCTTCAGGGTGCCATCGGCGGATGGGTGCAGCCTGTAGAGCCAGATGGAGAGACTACCCCGGAAAAAGCCGAAACAAGAGGCCATGAATTGGCAACCCAGGCCCTTCAGTCTCTGGCACATGCCACCTCCATGCCTGCTACTCCGATCAGGTTCAGGTCTATGCCCCTGACCTTGCCCCTGGAGAACCCGGCATGGCAACAACTTGCCGCCGCCGGCGTGATTCGCCGGGCATTTACAGACTCTGTGACTACCGAAGTGGCATGGTTTGCGCTCGGCAGCGCACAATTTGCTACGCACCCCGGCGAGACAGCACCTTATTTTGGGCTGGAAACAAAAAAAATGATGCAAACCGATGGACCCAAATTTATCCTGGGCCTCAGCCAGGATGCCCTGGGATATATTCTCAAACCGGTATATTTTGAAGACCCGGCCGCACCTCATGCCGCGTACCTCACCAGTATGTCCACAGGTCCCCAGACAGGCCCGCGTATCCTGGCGTGCCTGCGGGCACTCATCCCGCCAGCACACCCTGATGGCCAGTAAGCGGAGTTCTCACGCAGGAAATCTCAGCGGAACCAGCCTTTTTTCATCTGCTCGGCACTGAATCCGACAGTCTGCACCAGCGATACGATCTCAGCTGGCGTGAGGGCTTCTGTTTTGATGGTCAGGACTTTGTCATGTGTCTGGGTATTAACCGACCAGGCCTCAATACCCGTGGCAGCATCGAGTACCGGCTGTACTTTGGCGACACAGCCGCCACAGTTGATATTGGTTTTGAAGGTATATTCCATCAGCGTAACGTAAGAGATTAGGGGGTTAGTTTTTTGATACGGAGCTGGAGAGAGTTGCCGATAACGACGACATCCGACAGGGCCATCGTGGCCGTACCGATGATCGGACGGAGCCAGCCGGCTGCGGCAAGCGGGATCGCCATTACATTATAAAAAAACGCCCAAAACAGGTTTTGGCGTATAGTCTGTACGGTATGGCGGCTGATGCGGTGCAGCTCCGCGATCAGCTCCAGCTCGTCCCGCAACAATACGACCTGGGCGGCCTGCATGGCGACATCTGTCGCCTGACCGACTGAGATACCGACCGCCGCCTGCGCCAATGCCGGTGCGTCATTGATCCCGTCTCCGACCATAGCCACTGTACCGACAGCAGCCAGCGAACGGATAACTTCGCGTTTGTCACCGGGCAGTTGTTCTGCATACACGGAGGTAATGCCCAGCTTATCTGCTACCGCTGTACATACGGCCTGCCGGTCTCCGCTCAAGAGTACAGGCGTAATCCCCTGAGCACGCAGATAGGCCACCAGCGCAGCCGCTCCGGGCCGGATCTCATCCTCCATGTCCACAGTAGCAATCAGCTCGTTGTTGCGGAGCACAAACAAGGTATGGTCTCGCTCCGTAGTCAGTCCCTGCGCCAGACGCCAGGACCCTACCTGCCAGGTATTGCCCTGCCCATCCGTGCCCTGCATCCCCAGGCCTTTTATTTCTGAGATGTCTCTGAACGCCATCGGCTCTGTATCTGCCAGTGCGGCGACCACTGAGCGGGCTATCGGGTGAGTGGTATGTTGCTCCAGACCCCGGAGGGCTGTTTGTACCAGGAGGCGCAGCTCGGGAGACACCTGGAGGGCGGCTATGCGAAACCGTCCGGTAGTGAGGGTGCCTGTTTTGTCAAATACTACATGGGTCACGCCTGCCAAGACTTCCAGCGTACGTCCCCCTTTGACGAGGATACCGGCCCGGGAGGCACGCCCGATCCCCACTACTACGGCAGTAGGCGTAGCCAGGCCCATCGCGCAGGGACAGGCAATAACCAGCACAGCAATGCTGCGGATCAGCGCCTGCGAAAAAGGCAGGCCCAACCCCCAGATGGAAATACCCAAGGTCAGCAGGGCGATGCCCAAAACAGTCGGTACAAACACCGCGCTGATCTTATCCGCCAACTGCTGAATATCAGGCTTGTCGGCTTGTGCCTTGCGCACCAGCCCGATGATCTGCGCCAGCAGGGTCTCCTGCCCCACCGCCGTGGCTTGTACCTGAAGATGGCCCGAAATGAGCAGGGTGCCACCGGTGACCGGATCCTGCGCCTGACGCAGCCTGGGCAGTGACTCGCCCGTGATCATGGATTCATCTGTATCGCCGGTACCACTTATTACGACCCCATCCACCGGAATACGCTCGCCCAGCCGGACCGCTAGTATGTCACCTGCCCGTACCTGCTTGAGCGGCACCTCATGATAGAGGGTTTGTCCGTTTTCCTGCACGACCAGCCGGGCCGTCTGGGGCTGAAGCTGGGTGAGCTCCCGGACTGCGCTGGTGGTGCGTTGTATGGCCCGGTGTTCCATGACATTGCCCAGCAATACGAGGGAGATGATGCTGGCCGCTGTTTCATAAAACAAAAAATCAGGACCTGCCTGGGTCAGGGTGCCATAGAGGCTGTACCCATACGCCGCCGTAGCCCCGAGGGTCACCAGCACATCCATATTCGGCACGCCTGTGCGGAGTGAGGCCCATCCGCTGCGCCCGAAGTGGTACATTCCCACCAGGTAGACCGGGGTAGCAAGGGCTAGCTGTACCCAGGAATTGTGCAGGAGATGCCAGGGCAATACCATGTGCAGCAGGAGCGGGATGGTAAAAACCAGGGTAAAAGCAAAATACTTTTCCACCTTGCTCCAGCCTGTATCGGCCAGCGCGTCATCCGGCAGGCTCGCTTCGTACCCCAACTGGTGGATGCCCTTCAGGATCCGGGGGAGCCGCTGCCGGTCGTCAAGGGCAAACAAGGCGCTGCCCGAGCTAAAGTCAACCGAAACATGCGTCAGTCCCTGCTGCTCCAGATAGCGGCTGACCCCCAGGGCACAGTTGGTGCAGGTCATGCCTTTTATATTCAGCTCGATTTGAGCGGTCTGAGGAGTATTCATCGTGTATAACCCTGTAAAGGGATAAGTACCGGCAAAGGTACGGAAGACGCCGTCATTTGCCACAGACTTATATACGCAGGGCGCATGATAAAGATCAGTGAATACAACGACCGGCTCCCGGAGGTCTCCGGGAGCCGGTCAGGCTGGCGCAGGGCGCTGTTATTTGCTGAGATTGACGTTGTAGAAGTTCCAGGCACTGCCGGACTGGCGGTTGCCTTCTATCAGGTTGATAAAAAACAAGTCATCCGGGAGCTTCGCGAACTCCAGCGTGAAGTACAGAGGTTTATTGGGCTCCAGGAGGGTGGTGCGGGGATACGTTGCGACACCTTGTACTCCTCTCATTTTGAGGGTATTACGCGGATCTCCACTGCGGTCCGTGATGGTATAGGCGTCTGCAGCACTGGCAGGTGACACACTGACATTGTACGGTTTGAGCTCCGGATTTACGACCTTGATGGTCACAAATGTCGCAGAGGGGGTGATCCGCACCTGCTCAATGGTCGTGTATTTTTGAGCACTGACATACTCCAGTTTTTCGTACTCCTTGCCTTTGACGCCTACCTTGCGGGGTGCATACGTACGCGGTGTCCAGGACTTGGGAGCAGAGCCGCCGCCACGGGTAGCCATGTCCTCAATAAGCACGGCACGGGTCAGGCGGAGATTTTCGGCGGCAGTGCGCTCGGCCTGAGGATTTCCAGGCTTCAGTGCGTCTACCGGGCGGTCACCTCCGTACGGAATCGGGCGGTAGCCTGTGCCACTGGTGTAGTCCGGGTCAGCCGGAACCGGGTCAGATGATACATTGCCCCCGGTCTGGGCATTTTTGCGGTTGATCTTGGCCAGCTCCAGTCCGGGATCATACTTCAGGGCATTGTCAAAATCATAGATCGCCTCAGACACCTTGTTTTGGAGGTATCGGGCAGCCCCCCGGCTGTTGTAGAGCACAGCCACATCATGAAACGTACCCTGCCCGGCGCCCGGCTCATAGACAGTCATATTCTGGGCTTTGTAAACGGCACTTCTCTCAGCGGCTCCGGGCAGCAGCCGCACTTCAATCGCACGGGTATAATCCGCCTCGGCACGGGCATAGTCACCTAACACAAACAGGGTATATCCCCGGTAGTCGTACAGCTCCGGAAAGTCAGGTGCCCGGTTGGCGACATCATTAAAGTACCGGAGCGCCTCGGCAAACTGAGCCTGCTGGAAAGCCTGCTTGCCCCGCTGCATGAGGTCCTGTGGATTTTGGGCCACAGAACGGGCAGTCACAAGCACAAGAACGAACAGGATGAACGCAGTTTTATTCATGGCAGATAGATGAAGAGTATGTTTGATGGTGCAACAAATAAAAACCCCCGGAAGGAGGACGATTAATCTTTGAGTTCGACATCCCAGAAATTCCAGGCACCATCAAGGGTTGATTTACCCTCCAGGAGATGAAACACCTGAATATCATCAGCGATGCGCTCAAAGACGGCAATAAACAGCTTGTCCTGCCCGGGCTGGAGCATATACGGCTTTTGGGGCCATCCGTCCAATTGCTGAATCCGGATCAGGCGATAACTCCGCTGAAAATTCCGGTCTGTAAGGTAGAGGGCATTGGCAGAGTTGGCGGGTTCCAGACGTACCGGAAAAGGTTTGGAGGAAGTACTTTTGATCACCATTGTCACGAGGGTTTCGCGGGGGGTCACCCGCACCTGCTCGATGGAGAGAAACTTATCGTTTCGGTTGCCGACGAGGATCTGGTCCTTGCCGTAGATCGTCTCACGGGCAGTGGACCTGCCTGTAGGCTGTTTGGGCGGAGTCGGTGTAGGCTGTGCAGGCGTACCCCAGGGATCCTCTCTGGGCGGGCGTCCGTTATTGCCACCGGCATTGCTGTTGCCACCGTTATTGCTGTTACCGGCTTTGGTTTGAGCGAGGGCGAGGTTGTCACGGGCTGCCTTGTGAGTGGGATCTATCTGCAGGGCTTCATAAAAGTATGAAACAGCTGCGTCGTAATACTTGAGGTTAGCAGCGGCGACCCCCATGCTATTGCGCAGTTCGGCATTCCGGGGTTGCTGGCGGGCTGCGACGGTATAGTCATCAATGGCCCGGTTGAAGTCACCGAGCTGGTAATAACACTCCCCCCGCATCTCATATACCTGGGGATGATTGCTGTTGAGGGTCGCGACTTCGTTGAACTTGCCGAGTGCTGCCTGATAAGAGCCCGCCTGAAACAGTTTTTTCCCTTCTTCAAATACACGCTCCGCCAGAAACGACTGAATCATCGGGGACTGCGGCTGTGGCTGCCCCAGGACAGTCCCTATGGCCAGGAGCCAGAAACAGACCAGCAAGGGCACAGATCGGGAGAGTAGGTTGATGCTCATATAAAAAGTGCGTAGATACAATTTTGGGTTGATAATGTTTTTATTCGCCTGAAGGAGCCAACATAAAACCCTGTCAGAAATAATACTATTCACGAGGTCCAGAAATCGCGTGTTTACCTACCTGACAGGCTGTAACAGCCTAAATAACGCAATTCTTAGCATATCGCCAATCGCCTTGCGTGAATAGTCTGATTTGGAGCGTAAGATACAGCGATTAATTGCTGAAATACCGGATAAAATTTTCGGGCTACCAGGTTTCGGTTGAAACTTGCGGATGGAGTCCGTAGTTTGGGGGAGAATATTATCCCTATGCCTCCACTCAGACGAATCGCGATCCTGGGCTCAACCGGCTCCATCGGTACCCAGGCACTGGAAGTAATCGCACTTGCGCCCGACCAGTTTCAGGCGGCGGTACTCACCGCCCATGCCAATGCCCCCCTCCTGATCCGGCAAGCCCTGCAATACCGGCCTCAGGCGGTGGTGATCGGTGACCCATCTCAATATCCTGCCGTACGGGACGCCCTCAGCGGGACAGGGATCGAGGTGCTGGCAGGTGCTGCGGCGCTGGAGTCAGTAGTGGTACGGACAGATGTGGACCTGGTGCTGACGGCCCTGGTCGGTTTTGCAGGCCTGCGCCCCACCCTGGCAGCTATCGGGGCTGGCAAACCTATTGCCCTGGCGAATAAAGAAACCCTCGTCGTCGCAGGTGAAATAGTCATGGCACGCGCCCGGGAGCAGGGGGTGCCGATCCTGCCGGTGGACAGTGAGCACTCGGCTATCTTCCAGTGCCTGGCAGGCGAAGCAAGTAATCCCATCGAAAAAATTGTCCTCACAGCTTCAGGTGGGCCCTTCAGAGGATATACGGCTGATCAACTACGCACGGTGACACGTGCCCAGGCCCTCAAACACCCCAACTGGGACATGGGTGCCAAGATCACCATAGACTCCGCCAGCATGATGAACAAAGGCCTGGAAGTCATTGAGGCTAAATGGCTGTTTGGGTTGGATGAAACACAGATTGAGGTAATCGTACACCCGCAGTCTATCATTCACTCGATGGTGCAGTTTCAGGACGGCAGCCTCAAGGCACAGATGGGCCTGCCGGATATGCGCCTGCCGATCCAGTATGCCCTGACCTGGCCTGCACGAATGCCCAATCCATTCCCCCGGTTTGATTTTGCTGCCTACCCTACCCTGACCTTCCAGAAGCCTGATACACAGGTATTCAAAAACCTGGCCCTGGCTTTCCAGGCCCTCCGCGCCGGTGGCAATGCACCCTGCGTCCTGAATGCCGCCAATGAAGTCACCAACCGGCTGTTTCTCGATGAAGTTATTGGGTTTACAGACATTGCAGATCTGAATGAGGCCGCGCTGGCAGCGGTACCCCACCGGGCACATCCGTCCCTTGAAGACCTTATCGCCGATGACCAGGCTGCCCGGGAGTGGGTGACGGCACAGATACAAGCCCCCCAACCCCTCCCGTGAGATTTTTCTGGATTTTTAGTCACAGAGCCGGGAGGAAATTGTATTTTGCCGGGAAGCCTGAGCATTTGTCCGGTCCGCCTCCAGCTGGGAGTGCGTTTTTTCCGGCACTGCGACGGCTTTTTACTACTTGTGTTCTGATTATTAGCACATTCTGTATCAGATGACCCCACATACGTACCCATACGGCCTTGTAGGCAACTGCTCCTTTCTTGCCCTGATAGACAACCAGGCCAATGTCGGCTGGCTCTGCTGGCCCCGGTTTGACAGCAGTTTTCTGTTTGGCGGACTCCTGGACAAACAAAAAGGCGGCGAATTTTCCATCAAACCTGCCTCTGAGCGATTTGACACGCACCAATATTATATCGAAAACACCAATCTCCTGGTGACGGAGTTTACCTGCCCGGACGGTATCTTTAAGGTGGTGGATTTTGCCCCCCGGTTTTATCAGTATGAGCGCAACTACAAACCGCTGATGCTGGCCCGCAGGATCATCCCGGTCTCAGGCACGCCCCGGATCAAGGTCGTGTGCCGTCCACGGGGTGAGTATGGCGCTACCGAGCCCGAATTGTTGTTTGGGAGCAGCCATATCCGGTACATGGGCCTGGAGCGGCAGGTGCGGCTTACCACCAATATTCCCCTCAGTTTTATCGCCGAAGAAAAAAGTTTTGTGCTGAGCCAGCCCCGGCACCTGGCCCTGACCTGGGGGGTACCCCTGGAGGCAGAGCTGGAGACCACCCTCGAAACTTTTTATCAGAAAACCAAAAAGTACTGGCGGCAATGGGTCATGCGGACTTCGATCGGGCAGTTCAGGCAGGAGGCTGTCATCCGCTCCGCCCTGGCCCTCAAGCTCCACCAGTATGAAGATACTGGTGCCATTATTGCCGCTACGACTACCAGTCTCCCGGAGGCACCCGGCAGCACCCGCAACTGGGATTACCGCTACTGCTGGATCCGCGATACCCACTACACCCTCAAGGCCCTCAACAGCCTGGGACACTTCACGGAACTGGAGCAGTACGCCCAGTATATCGAGAACATTGCCCATTCGCTGCCAGAAAACAACCGCTTCCAGCCCCTGTACTCCATCACCGGAGATGCAGAGCTGACGGAGCGGATCATCCCCCTGGCCGGGTACCAGGACAATACACCCGTCAGGATCGGCAATCAGGCGTTTGAGCATATCCAAAACGATGTGTATGGCCAGGTGCTGGTGTCTCTCCTGCCCCTGTTTACGGACAAACGCCTCACCCATGAGGAAAACAACAAACAAGAACTCCTCCCGTTGATCATGCGCATCCTGCGCCGGATCGAGGCGACCATGCACGAGCCGGATGCGGGCCTGTGGGAGTTTCGGAATAAAGCCCAGCTTCACACCTATACCTTCCTCTTTCATTGGGCGGGCGCCAATGCAGCCCTCAAGATCGGGCGGTACTGCCACAATCCCGAGATGACCCGGCTGGCAGAGCGGCTGGTGCGGGAGTCCACGGCGCAGATTGAGGCCTGTTATGATCCCAAACGGGGGGTCTACACCCAGGCGATGGGCACCGACAACCTGGATGCGAGCATGCTCCAGCTGGTGACCATGGATTATCTCGATCCGCAGAGCGAAAAAGCCCGCCGCCATGTGGCCGTGATGGAGCAGGAGCTCAAAACTCCGCAGGGCTTGTTTTACCGGTACAAACACGCCGATGATTTTGGGGAGCCGGAGACTACCTTCCTGATTTGTGCGTTTTGGTATGTGGAGACCCTGGCCCGGATCGGGCGGGTGACGGAGGCCATGGAGATTTTTGAGCAAATCTCCGGCTACAGCAACCACCTCGGACTCCTGAGTGAAGACGTAGACGCCAGCAACGGCTCCCAGTGGGGTAATTTCCCACAGGCGTACAGCCATGTAGGACTGGTGAATGCGGCGTTTGCGATTTCAAGAAAACTGGATACCCAGTCATTTTTGGCCTGAGAATATTAGCTGCTGCACCATGAAAAGCTGTCGTTGCCTTATGTCGGCGCAGGTACTTATCCTGCTGATCCTGTCAGTGCCGGAAGCCCACACGCAGGTGCTGGCCCAGTGGCGTTTTGAGGGAAATGACTGGCGGACAGCCACCACAGGCGCAGTCACCTGGAGCGGCGGTACGGGTGTCACAGGCATGTCCGGCGGGGTACAAGGGCAATATCTCCAGATAGGGCCCACCCAGGGTGGGCTGATCAGTGCCAGGATCGGATCGGATGAGGCCCAGACCCTCGCTTTCTGGTTTCGGTTTGCGGAAGGGGGGTACAGCCCGAAGGTGCGGTGGTTGCATTATTCTGACTACAGTGTATTTACCCAGCTCCAGCCGGACAAGATATATCTCCTCTCCAAGGTCATGACAGACGGAGGACAGGTTGTTGATGATGACCTGGTCATCCCGCTCAAAGGTACCGGCAAGTCAAGCTTCGGCTATTATACCGACGGTCAATGGCATCACATAGTATTCAAACTGGATCCGGGCACCGGACGGCGTGAAGTCTGGGTGGACGGCGAGTGCCCGCCCGGGTTTTCGCGTACCTCTGAAGTCAGGGGAAAACTCTGTGCCACAGCCGGCTGTAAGCCTAAGTCTTTGTTTTTCAGCGGAAACCCAAGCGCAGGTGCCGCCTACATAGGCGACCTGGATGAGGTCATCCTGTATCAGGGATGGGCCGCAGCGTCTGTACACCAGGACTGGTACCGCCAGGGCAAAACACCGGCCAGTACACGGGCTATCCCGGCTCAGCTCCCTGCGGCAGACCTCATAGCCGGGATGGACAAACGGGAATTTGCGCCGGGACACCCGCAGGTCAGCCTGACGCCGGTTGAGCAGCTCCGGCGGTTTCCCTTGCCAAGGTACCAGCCCGGCCACCAGCTCCCCCGGCTCTACAACTGGATGGCACTGGACTTCATGGGCGGACTCACCCAGCCGGGTATCACCAGGGACATGGCCCGGCGCAATTCAGTCGCGGTCCAGGAGGAACTGATCACTCACTGGCATTATATGCTGATCCTGCACAATGTAGGCACCTTCCACGGAGACAGGTACCTGCGGGATACGACGACCTTCCAGCAGGCCTGGATCGAGCAGGCCAACCGCCACCCGGAGGTACCGCTGGCCGTGACCACCTTCTGGGCCCAAACACCCCTGACCCTGCTCGGCGAAAAGGAGCGCACCCCCTACGTGCTCCGCAGCACCATGCCCGACAACTATTATCTCCGGAGTACCCAGGGCAAATACCTGAATACCCGCGGCGAACCTACGGACAAGGCGCTTCTGGTCAGCCCGGCGGCACCGGAGGAGTTGTTCAGGAAGGATGGCGAGTCTGTCAAAATCTGCTTTGAAGACCTGCTCGAAGTCCTCACCCGCCCGATTGACATGATCAATGAAAATGGGGAAGTGCGCCCGATCCCCCTGGACTCGGCGGTGGCTGTCAAAGACTCCCGCGTAGCGACACACTATAAGGCATCCGGCATCCGCGACTGGAAAACCTACGAAACCCGGCAGCGAAACAGGCTGTATGAGGCCTATAAAGCGCCGTTTATGAGCCTGCCAGGGCTCAAAGGCACTACTTTTACCCTTTATGGTACAGACGGGGGGCCCCTGGACAGATACACCTGGACAGAAGCCCGGAAGGTACAGACCCCGATCCGTGGTCAATATTATGCTACCCCTGATTTTTATCCCCGCTGGCCGGACAACTGGCGCATGTGGAAAGGCCCCTGGCGGGGCTGGGAATGGCTGGATATCTCACGCAAGGTCGAGATGGCTGCCGGAGATACGTTTTTTTCGCCCTTTATTGCTGCCGGATGGTCCCGTACAGAAGCTGACAATGTGCGCCCCAGCCAATGGCTGGGCCTGGTCAAACACCTCGGGGTGATCGGGGCACCGTTTTATTACACAGGCTTTTTTAATGAAGGCCGCGCAGGCGATACCTACGCTGATCCTAAAAATTATGTGTGGCAGGCGGCTATCCCGGCGTATGCCCAGGCCATCACCAGCCGGTATGAGTCCCTGCTCTGGAAAGGAGATGTACTCCGGGATGCACAGGGCAAACCGATCATTACGTGGGAGACAGGCGATCCCCGCATCCTCGTCACGGTGCGCAAGGACGCCTCTGCCCCCCGGTATATCATCTGTGGCAATATCAACCCCAATACCAATATCGCCGGCAATGTGCCGGACACAGCGCCCACCCGGATCATCCTCGGGCAGGATACCATCCGGTTTGAGGTGCGGCGGCAGGGCAGTGTGTACCTGCTGGACCTAAGCCAGCCTCAGGCTCCGGTATTTTATCAGGTAGATACCTGGCATGAGGCGGGACACCCGATCTGGTGGTCCGAAAACTTCCAGGTAGAGGCCGAAGTCTGGGACGCAGCGCGGGGAGCTACCCGCCATACCCAGCGCCCGGCAGGTGTGCGTCCGGGCGACTTCCGGCAGTGGACCACTTATGTACACCTCGACCCCGCAGGTGGGCAGGTCAGCACTACCCTCGCCCCCCGAAAACCTGTGACCCATGCCCAATGGACGGGAACCTTACGCGGTACCGGACGTAAAAAAACTGCGCTGGAAATACTTGTCAACGGCACAACGGTGGGCAAGATCAGCAAAATCAAACACACGGACTGGAAAACCGTAACTTTATCCCTGTCAGGACTTTCGCTCACGGCTAATACCCCTTTTGAAGTGACACTCCGGGCAAGCGGAGGAGCTGTAGAAGTGGACAACTGGGTACTGAAACCTCAGTGAGGTGCCCGATACGACATGAATACTTTTTTCACTACCGAAGCAGGCACCAATATCCCCAGGACAACCCGCGCCTGGCTGGTTTTTCTGGCCAAAGCCCTGCTGCTGATTTGCCTGCTGTATATTCAATTCAGATATCCCAGCCTGAACAGCCGCTACTGGGCTACCAATATCCTGGAGGCATTTCTCCTGCTGGTCACTGTCAACCTGTTTGTTGATTTTTTCAGGATTACCCTGATCGGTTTTTATATCCGGCGCCACCACCTCCCGCCGGATACCCGCGACAACTTTGTGGTGGGGATCAACCAGGTAGCTTCCATCGGCTCATTGGTGGCTATTGTGGTGTCTTTTCTGACGCTGTTTAATATCGGTCTCCGGGAAGCCCTGACGGCTATCTCGATTGTGGCGGCAGCCATGGCCATTTTGTTCAAGGACTATATTGCCAATGCCATCAATGGGATGATCATCATGTTTTCAGACCAGATTTCCCTTGAGGATTATGTCAAAATTGGCTCCCAAAAAGGTAAAGTCTCGGATATTACCCTGCTCAACCTCCACCTGATTAATGACGATGATGAGGTGATTTATATCCCCAACAACCGGGTGATGGATACAGAGGTCGTAAATTATACCAAACGGTCTGTCAAAACCATCTCCACAGAGTTTGAGGTTACGATCAAAAACCTCCGGAACCTGCGGGCGCTGGAGCAATACCTAAGCCAGGGCATGGGGGAATTTGATGACCTGATCGTGACCGAAAGTTATACCCTCAAAACCGTCGAGGTGCGCAAGGAAGCCGCCTTGCTCAAGTTTCAATATTCATTCCGGGCAGAGCCCGACAACAATGTCGAGCGCAATGTCCGCCGCCTGATCCTGCGCAAGGTGATTGAGTTTATCGGTCAGCAGGGTGCGGAGTGAACCATTCAGGCCGCAGCCGGACTGAGATCTGGCAGCGGAAAACGCACCTCCGGCCCGGGGATCAGGTCCAGACAAATCAGTCCATCGGAGACATACCGGCTGATGGTTTTCCTTGCCCATGCCTCCAGCGCGGGCGGCATCCCGCTCCACACATCATCCAGCACGAGTATATCCCTCCGGGCGAGCAGGGCCCGGACCAGGACCAGCACTTGCTGTTGCAGGCGGGGGATCGCCATGATATTGCGGAGGCGGGTATCAGCGGTTAAGGGAAGCTCCGGAGGCAACAATACCAATGCTTCAGCCAGGACGGACTCGGCCTCCAGGCGTGCTTTTTCACCCCGCCGGGTGATCACGGCCTCCAGCGGGGTTCGCCCTATCAATGGCAGCAGGGTGGATGCGACTGCGACCTGCGTATGCAGGGTGGTGGACTGCCTGTAGGCTGTACCCAATCCTGCCAGGGAGGCCGTACGGGGAGATACAGGCGCCAACCCTGCCAGCGAACGTACGATCTCTTCCCGCTCCTGCCCCGTCAGGTAGTGCTGGTAATGCCAGCCCGGGAGACTTTGGGCGTCTGTTGTATCCGATGCCAGCTGGATAAGCTGTGCATCGGCAGCGATAGCATCCGGCTGATGCAGGACAGCCTGCGTCTCATCCAAACCGAGAAAAACCGTGAGTCGCTCCCAGGCCAGAGCGGCTTTGCGCCAGTACAGGTGTACCCGCGCCATGCGCCGTATCACGGCATTGAGCGCTACCAATAAAAAATACGCTGCCAGCAGGTCACCGGGCTGGGCAGTACCCGGACGGAATGAGGCTCCCACAAGCAATAAAAAGGCTGGCAGGTACGCCAAAATCCGCATGAATCCTTTGTATCCGGTTTCGGATGTACGGTATTGTACTGCAAAGTCCCGCAGCCGCATAATGCGACGATGAAACCGGGTACGCTCAGTGGCCTCAAGCCGGAAGGCACGAATACTGGCTATAGCCCCCAGCCGCTCATGGATGTACCGCAACAATGCTGCCTGCTCATCCCGATACCGGCGCAACATCACCCCCAGGCCTCCAGGCCAGGAGGCCACCACCAACAACACAACAGCCCCCACGACAGGCCAGTACCAAATCTCCGGCAACAAGACAACAAGACCCAGCAGTCCGAGCAGCATCAGGCTGGCATCTGCTGCCGCCCGCAAAACACCCCGGGTAAGACCATTGCGCAGAGCTGAAAAACCGCCGCTCCAGCGCGGTAAAAAACGGCCTGTTCCTTCCCGCACATATACCTCCTGCCGGATCTTCAGTTGTTTTTCAAATACCTGGGCCCGGAGTTCATACACAAATGTCTCCCCGGTCAGGGCCAGGAGCCGACCCGATACCCAGTTCAGCACCCCGTAGGCCATAAGCAGTGCCGGAAACACCCCAAACCAGCGTGCGGGTGTATCGGGCCGGATCGCTTCTGGCAACAGGGTAAATATGCCCGCCCGGGCCGAGTTAAAAGCCAGCAGATTGGCGATGCCCTGGGCCATTACCACCGGGATCAGCAGGGTCACCGCTGCATGCCAGAAGGCTGCCATTATATACCAGACAGCCAACCACCCGTGCCGCCGGATAAATTTTCCATATAGGTTTTTCATAATTGCCTGCATACCAACCTGATGAAAAGGTTTAGTCAGAAAAAACGGGGGCCCAAAGCCAGTAGAAGATGGACCCCCTGTATAAAGAACAAAAAGACAAGACAAGATGGTTCTCCAAGTCTTAAAATACCCTCCCCAAGGGCAGGAGGGTATTCACATAAACAGAACAGTAAAAACACCTGAAATATGAGGTCACCTGCCTCTAATAAACCCCTCCCGGCTTGCCGGGAGGGATCAAAAAATAAAGGCAGGTTGGAATTGGGCATCAGGAGGCCTGAAGCAGGTACTGCGGCTGAGCCGGAGACAACATGGCCTCCTGCCGGGCCGGGCGGAGATAGTTGACGACCTGCGCCTGTGCGAGTTGATCGAGCTTCAGGACGGGAAGCAGGAGACGGTTTTCGGCTTCGCGCTGCATGAGGGGGCTGGTCGTGATCATGCCCGCCAGCGCAAAGGGAGCGATACCCCACTCCGTCAGCACTTGTACCCCCCCGACGGCGGCCAGACTGTCTCCGCAGGAGAACAACACGTGATCTACCGTGTCCATAAATCCTTTGTGGGACAGCAGCATAGCAGTCTCCCGCTGCAACAGGCCGTCGGCAATCTCGATGACGATATACTCAGGATGTATGTCTGTGGCCTCGGCAATCAGGCTGTGGTACAAGCTGATCAACTCTGCTTCTGAGCACATATAGGTAGAGGGATATCCCTGCCGCGTGAAGTCAATAGAAAGATCGGCACCCATGTCCCGCACAAAATCCGGGTCTTTGGTAAAGGCTGTACCGGTGAGCTTGATAAAAGCAGTCCGGTACCCGGCAGCCTTCAGGCCGCGCACGAGATAGGCCGCAGAGGTTGTTTTGCCACTGTCCATGCTGGCGCCTACAGACAAGATCACCTTATGGCGGGCCTGGCCCAGCGGACGGATGTTTTGTTTTACGCGGCGATAGGTCAGGGTATTAATGACCTGTCCCTGCTCATCGAGCGCATACCCCAACAGCCGGAGTTTGGTCGTGCCGACCCGGCGGTACGTAGCATGTACTGAGGCCATATAACCTACAACCCCACCCTGGCCCAAAATTTCAGCCTCTGCCACGGGTGTCTCGGGCACATACCCCTCAAACTGCTCGCTGGCGTAGCGGTTGCCGAAGGTCATCAGGAGCTGGTCGCCGGGCATGATGGTGATCAGGGCCCGGTCAGTGCCTTGGATGGCGCTGTGCTTGCCGATAGAGATCACCTCCCAGAGAGCCACATCCCCGGCTTTGGGAAACCGGATTTCGTTCAGATGGGCAGCAGCCTGAAAGAAACCTACCTGACGGCAGGTATAAGCGATTTTTACGTTCGTGTTCATAATCAGAGAATTAAAGAGATGTGTTTGATTGAAAAAAAAGGTCAGAGTTCGTACGCGTAGCCGATCGCAAAAGAACCTGCGCGGCCTTCGCTGGATGAAAAAAATCGTTGTTGGTGGTTGTACTGAAACCGCAGCCGGTGGTCGTCCCCCAGCTTGAGATTCACCCCGCCGCCGATCCGGTATCGGTTGAATCCGCCATTCTCCTGAGAGATCCGGTACACCACTTCTGATTCTGCAAAGGGTTCTACCATCCCGACTGCCAGGGTACCCCGTACCCGGAGGGTGGCAAAGTAGCGGCCCCGCCATTCGTCCCGAAAATATCCTGTCTCATGAAAAGCCCGGAGGCGGCTGTCCAGCGTCCAGCGTTTGGTGTCAGTCTGCCGCCGGGCGGCCAGCTCTGTGAACATCACGTGGGTGTCTGTATCCGGGCGCAGGTTGTAGCGGTAGCCTGCTGAGAGCCGCCAGGTCTTGCTAAACCGCCACACCAGGCTGGCTGCTGTAGCACTCCGCAACTCTATCCACGGGCGGTCTTCCATTGATCCGCTACCACCCGGCTCCCCGCTCGTGCTGTCTCCGAGGAAACATACATACTCCGGCACAGCAGGTCCATCGTCGGTGTCATCGTCAGTATCAGCGTCATCGTCGGTATTGCTGTCATCGTCATCCAGTGGCTCACCTCCCGGATCAGTCGGATCCGTATTGTCCGGGATTGTGCCGCCTGTACCATTGCCATCGTCATCATCGTTGTCGTCATCATCATCGTCGTCATCATCATCGTTGTCGTCGTCATCGTCGTCGTCATCGTCGTTGTCGTCATCATCGTCGTCGTCATCGTCGTCGTCAGTGCCTGACCGGCGATTTCCGCTTGTGTTGGCATCTGTGCAATAAAATACCGGGTCCAGAAAGGAGATATCTGCAAAGTCGGGGTCGGTGCCACGCTGGAGAAAGGGCATCGCGCCCAGGTCAGGCGTAAGCTGTAATTGTTCTTCCAGGCTGAAGCGCAGCTTTTTATTCAGCTTCCACTCCTTCTCGACCTGCACCGTCACACGGGTATCGCGGTATTGGGCAGACAGCCCGACCGGAATCAGCAGCAGTCCCCAGCAAGTCCACCAGCGCACCAGAAAAGAAACATGTTTGGGAATCATCGCAGTTGGTTTGTTTGATTTGATGATTCAAAGGTAGCGGGTGAAACAGCGGATGAGAAAACCATTTTAGCCTAGTTGTGAGATTTATAAATGTATAAATTTTGATCTGTTTTTTCATTTTCAGCTTAAAAACTGCCTAATTATTCAATTAAAGACTTTTATGTACATTCAATTTTTAATCGTTGTGAGATTTATTTTTCACATCCTCGATTATTACCCATAAAAAAGGGGGCCAGGCTTATCACCTACCCCCCGGAAATGCGGAAACAAAAAACTTAATACACCTCAAACAGTACTGCGTGACCCGCTGCCCGCACCCAATAATGCCCGGCAGGCCATGTGCGTATATCCAGGGTCACAGTCGTTCCTGTATCGCCAGCCTGTGTCTCCAGGAGCCTGCCGAGGCTATCATACACCCCGACAGTTGTCCGGCCTGCGGCGATGGGAAGGGTGATCATCAGGGTATGATCGGCAGGGTTGGGATACACGAGCAGCTCCGGAGGGGCCATATCGGGCTCCAGGTCAAGGGGACTCTCAACCCCACCCGTTATGGGTTTTCCATCGGCTTCGAGATAAAATGTACCGTTATTGTCCTGAGCCCAGGCACCTGTCGCGATTCGTACGCTGGGCAGGGCCTGACCTCCGACAGGGACTGTCAGCAACAGTATCTCTGTACCAGGCTGCCAGGGCGAGGGCAAGGGAACGAGTCCAAAACCGGCAAAAATTTGCCTCCAGGTGCCACTGGCAGAAAATACAGGTCCTGATTCCTGCAAGGGCATCCAGGCAGCCGTACCAGGTGCCTGCTGCCAGCTCCCGGAAGCCGGTGATATAAATTCACCCTCCAGGGTAAACTGCAGATTGGTGAGTACACCGCTGACCAGGGTATTGGCGCGGAGGTAAACCTCTGCCTGCTGGGTCTGCATATTGCGTCGCAGCACCAGGTCAGCTGATGTCTGCGCCAGGCCTGTATGGCCCCACAGAAGCAGGAGCAGCGACAGATAATATCGTGTGAGAAATTTCATACTATGCTCAATAACAGGGTTATAACTCATGGTACCAGACTTGTGCGAATGCGGGTAGGCTGATCCTCTCCGACCGAGGACATAATGGTGGCCCTGTCACTGCCAGCGCCGAGATAATCCACCACGCCGTCCAGGTTGAGGTCTTCAGGATAATACCCGGTCAGGGTAGCACCTACCTGCCCTCCCAGCCGTAATATGATCAGCCGACGGTCGTTGTCTTCGCCGCTTGCCTGGACTTGCCGATCCTGATTAATGTCACCTGCGCGAAGAGCAAACCTACCAGCTGCGACCTCGGCCTGGGCTTCCGGACCGGCAGCCTGCGCAGGGCCCGTGGCAAATGAATAGGAAAACACTGAATCCCGCGCCAGCCAGACAGGTGCAGCCCCCATCACGGGCAGGTGATTCCGGTGTGCTACGGCGATCAGGTACATCCCATCCGGAGCTGGCAGCCGGAGTACGCTGCGGGTTTCCGGATCCAGTATATCTCCATCGGCTGCCAGGAGGGCCGAGCGCCGGTACTGGATCATCCCGGGCTGCTGAGGATCCCGGAGCTGAACTTCCACCCAGTCCACGATATCAGGTGCATGGCTCACGACGGCAGCACTGTCCTGGTAAGGCGAAGACAGCGGCAGCAAACCTGCTTGTACCAGATCGGTGCGCATCTTGCCTGTACCAGGCTCAAATGCACCCTGCAATAAGGCTTGTAGCTGCACCCGTACCTGCGGCGCACGTATCCGCACCCCTCCAAATCCCTGGGCATTCAGGTTATTGACTGGTACGACAGTCCCGTCTGCCCGCACGAGCTGTGCCTGGCTGAGGGAAACTGACAAAAAAGCCTCCGGCGCGGATGCCAGATAACTCCCGATATCGTCTATCACGACGGTGATACAGCAGGCCCTGGCGATACGTCCTGCCCCGATCGCACCTGTGAGATTGGTACGGGTGAGGCCCATGTCCAGCCTGCGCTGGCTGGGATAAGGGATGGTGAGGGCTTGCAGGCTGCCGGGCTGGGTATTCATCCAGGAGGTATCCGTCTCGACTGCCGGATCAAACTGCACGGGCAGGTTATAATTGAGGCGGACGGACATCCCGTATGCATTTTGTACCGGGCCTGTACCGGGGTCTTCCAGCCGCAGTTCAAACGAAACCGGGGTGCCTGCTGTCACGGTGGATTGCTGGGGCAGGAGGCTGCATGAGAGGGAATTAGCGGCTGTACTCCCCACAGGGTCTGAAGCTGGGGTGGCGTTTTGCCGGACGATCTGCCCGTCGCTGATCAGGTTGATGGTACCATTGCCATCCGCATCGGCATGTTTCAGGTTGATGCCCGGTGCGAGGGTGAGCCCGGCAGGAAAAAAACCAGTCCAATCCGGTGCTGTCTGTGATGTATAAGCCGTAGTAGCACCTGGCCGGACGGGACCGGTCTGGCCTGCGGCAAACCCCAGGGCCAGAAAATCCGTGATCGTTACTTCTCCGTCTGCATTGATGTCACCAGGCCATACACATCCAGGCTGGAGGTTCACGACAAAATCTTCGGTCACCTGATTGCCGCATACGTCTGTGACGGCCAGCTCATAATCTCCTGACTGGGTGAACCTGATACTGCGACCTGACCCGATCAGCTGCGCATTGCTGTCATACCAGGCGTACTGGAGGGCATCTACCCCCGCATCCAGCAGGAGCGATGCCGCACACCGGGTCGTATCATTCAGATTCAGGCTAATGGGTGGATCTACTGTAATAAACAAGGCTGTTTCGTCCCGGCAATCTCCATTGATCACCGTCAGGCTCACCTCTGCCAGCCCCTCCCCGGAAAAACTCAATACCGGGTTTTCATCCGTAGACACCAATACGCTGTCTATCCGCCACTCGTATGCAAGGGCACCTGTGGACTGATTGGTCATCGTGACCGGAGCACCGGTACAGGTCTCCAGGGCCGACGGCGCAAATGCTGCTGTGAGGGTACAAGTGCTATTGTCACAGCGATCTGTCCGGATAGCGGATATGGCTACCGGGTTAATACCGGCTCCCTGCCAGACGGCACCGCCTGGCTGCGACTGCCATACCAGAGGCTGCTGTGTCAGCCATACCGGCCCTTCAATCACTACGACTGGGGTCTCATCCGGACAGCCGCTATAGCCCTCCCGGTCTGTACGGACGACCATCCACTCACCGGTTTGGGGCAAAGTTGCCAGAAAGGCGGTCCCCGCATCAAAGGTAAGGGTCATATCCGCAGGCTGTACAGCCTGATTATCAGTCTCATAGCGGCGGACCCGGATCAGTGTGCCTGCCGGATCAAACTCCAGCCGGGACAGGACAGGTACGGGCTGAAGGTCCGCGACAGCCGTCACCCAGCCCCCGTCCGGCAGCAGGTCCAGCGATACGCCTCCTCCTACTCCTGATGCCCGGAAACCCGTCAATTGATCGCCGTTCATACCAAAGGTCAGCCAGACCGTAGCCGTGTCGTTGCCTGTCTGTACCGTACCATTCAGGAGCCAGTGAGCCATCTCATCGTCATCATCCTCATCGTCTCCGGATATCCGGGCCAGGGCTGATGCAGCCATAAAACTCCCTCCGGCTGGTGCCTGGTATTGGTAGGTCCAGACGGGGTTCAGGCTGGCGTCCAGCGATGTCATAAAAAATGCAGTTGGTCCAGTCCCTGTCACCTTCCCCCAACACAGCAGGGATCCTTCGTCATATCGGATCCCTTCAGGCATCAGGGACTGTCCGGGTACGGTAAACAAACGGGAGGCCGTTAGTTGACCTGACGTATTCCCTTGTATCAGCAAAAGTCCTGTACCGGTGCCGCCAGGCACTGTAGCTGCCAATATCCATCCGGTGGGTGTCACGCCCAGTCGCTGCCCCCCGGAGGTCCCCCCACTGAGGGATCTGTCCCAGAGCACCCCTCCCAGACTGTCCAGACAAGCCATGTACACATGTTGGTTCAGGGTGCCACATACCAGCAGGCTGCCATTGTCCAGTTGGGTTATATCACCCTCACTGCCAGTCGCAGGCAAAAAATGTGACCAGCGCACGCTCCCTGCCGTACTGAGCCGGGTGAGCTCCAGCCCCCCGCTCCGGGTCACAAGGGTCAGCAGGTCATGATCCCGCAGCTCTATGATCCGAATCGCCTGCGCAGGCGTGGGATCGGCCCAGGACTTTCGGTAGCGGGGGGGCCGTGCGAGGGCCCGATATATATTCAGCCTGCCGGAGGACGCACATTTCCCATGTAATGCCGGTATCTGCTCGACAGCCCTGAGCAGGCGCTGGCCCAAGCCCTGGTACGTACTCCCCGGAAATACCTCCCGGATCAGGCACAAGGCACCTGCCACATATGGTGCCGCCATGGAGGTGCCACCCAGATACCCGTATTGCCCCCCGGGCAGGGTACTAAAAATGGCATATCCCGGTGCCCCCAGGTCTACCGTCGCAGCACCGACATTGGCAAAGTCTGCCAGGCGATCCGCCGGATCGGTAGCCGTCACCGTGATGATATTGTCGAGCGGGTAGGCAGCCGGATATAAGGGAATCCGGTCGTTGTTGTTGCCAAAATTATTGCCTGCTGCGGCTACAAAAAGCTGGCCTGCATTGCGGGCTGCCTGAATCGCTGCCAGGACTGCCGGATTGTCAGCGCCCCCACCCCAGCTATTGTTGGTGATATGGGCTCCCATCTGGGTCGCATACTGGATAGCCGATGCTGCACCCGAAGCCGAGCCTATCCCATTGGCATCCAGAAACTTGAGCGCCATCAGCCGGGCCTGCCAGGCCACACCGGCTATGCCGATCCCGTTATGGCCCCGTGCCGCCACGATACCGGCTACATGGGTACCGTGTCCAAACACGTGATCATCACTGGGGTCATTGTCCTGGTTGACAAAGTCCCACCCGATAAAATCATCCGGATACCCATTGCCGTCCTGGTCAATCCCGTCTACATCTCCGGGATCAAATTGCCAAACGCCATTTATTTTTTCCAGGACCCGTCCGTCTCCGTCCTTGTCCTCACCCAGGTTTTGCCAGATATTTTCGGCCAGGTCCGGGTGACGCCAGTCTATCCCGGCATCTATAATCCCGACGATAGACCCTGACCCGCTGGCTGCGATCCCCCAGGCGTCTGCTGCTGCTATATCGCTGCCGGGCGTCCCGCCAAGCTGACCGGTATTCTGGAGGCCCCATTGCTGGCTGAGTAATGGGTCGTTTGGCAAGGCTGCCGCCTGATACAGGTGATCCGGCACTACCGCTACCTGCGGGCCGAGTATCTCTGCCAATGCCTCTGGTGTCTGACCGGGTGCCAGGTACCAGACTTCCCACCCATCCACCTGATGCCCCGGTGTCATACGGGCCTGCCCGCGGAGCGGTGCGAGTGTCGCTGCCGCCGATGGATGAAGCGGACGCACCAGTACCCGGTCTGTCCGGTACGCTGCCACAGGTTGCTGGGCGGCTAACCTGCCCGGGCAATACACCAGTGCCGCTACACACACTACCTGAATGATCTTTTTTCTCATGTTCTGAAGGTCTTGTCTTATGATACAAAACAGGCTTTAATCTTGCTCATTGTCAAAAACAAAAATGTATATTTGTGAATCGTACAATGGGTATTAATTTTAGAAAAATTACTCATACTTGCTATTAAGTCAATTTTATTCAGGCTAATTTTTATATTTGTGAAAAACAAAGCAACATGACACAACCTAAATTGTTCAGGATCCTGTCCACGTTCACGCCAGATGAGTGGAAGGGATTTGGCCGGTATGTACACTCGCCATTTTTTACGGTACATGAGGATACGGTACAGTTTTTTGAGCTGATAGAGCCGCACTACCCTGATTTTGAGGCCCCGGAGCTGGAAGCTGAGGCAATTTTTGAGGCGCTGTATCCGGGTATTTCCTTCTCAGATGTGCAGATTCGTACGCTGCGCAAATACCTGTTGCGGTTGGCGGAGGGATTTCTGGTGCAGCTCAAACTCCGGCAAGATGAGCCGTATGAACAACAAGCCCTGATTGAGGCACTGGAGCAGCGGGGGCTTGATGCCCTTATACCCCGGCTGGTGGACGAGAGCCGGACAGCACTGGAGATGCGCACGCTGCGGAATGAACCTTTTTATTCACATATGTTTACCCTTGAGCAACTCGCCTGGCAGCAGCGCCTCAAGTATGGACAACGCACAGCTCCGCAGGATTTTGTCCGCATGATAGCCCCCCTCGACTATGCCTATCTGATTCAGAAACTGGGCTATAGCTGCCCTGCGCTCAACCAGCAGATCCAGCAGGGAATCCCGGCCCAGATCCCGCTCCTGGACGAGGTCATGCAGTACTGCCGGGGCGCATATGCTGACATGCCCGCGCTCGTGCAGGCGTACTATCTGACAGCCAGCCTCTTACGCATGGAAGGTAACGATGCGGAGCTGGAAAAACTCCTGAGCCTGCTTGCGCAGGAAGGAGATACGTTTGGCAAAACAGATATGATCAACCTGTGCGGATACGCGATCAATTATTGTAACTATCGCTACCGGGCTGGCGACTCGCACCGGCTGCAGACCATGCTGGACATTTACAAACTGATGCTGGAAAAAGACCTGCTCTTTGAGCAGGGGCGTATCTCGCTCCACCAGTTCAAAAATCTCTCAACCCTGGGCATCCGGCTGGAGGCCTGGGAGTGGACAGAAACTTTTATTCATACGTATAATGACCGCCTCGACGCCGAGCACCGGGACGGCGTGTACCAATACAGCCTCGCACAACTAGCTGCTGCCCGGCAACAACACCGGCAGGCCCTGCGTCATTTACAGGCAGTCACGTTTATTGACCCCTTTTACCGGATCAGCTACAATCTCCTGCTGCTCAAAATTTACTACGAATGTATGGAAGCCGAGCCCTTGCTTTCCCTCACGCAAACACTCAGGGCATTTCTCCGGCGAAAAAAAAATATGTCAGACCGCCAGCAACTGGCCTATGCACACTTTGCCAGGCTCACCCGTGCGCTTTTTATGGCTAAAATTAAATCTGCCAAAAACCTACAGGCCATCCATGAGGACATTCTCCAGTGCGAACCCCTGATCGAGCGGGAATGGCTGCTGAAAAAATGGGCTCAGTTAGCCGTTTGAGCGTCACCTCCTTACGGCAACCGCCACCGCACCCCCAGGTAGGCACGGATGCCCTGATTGGGTGCCCAGGCATAACTCGGGTCAAAGGTAAACCCGTAGGGATTGGTCACCGGGTCGGCTGCGGTTTTGTCAAAGGGATCAAAAGCGCGGAGAATGGCGTATGCCGGCAGGGTGAAATCCAGGAGGTTTTTGACGCCCCCAAACAACTCAATCCCATGCGGCAGCACCTTCGTCGCCTGTATATTCTGGAGGCTATAGGCCGTTGAGTATTCAGGACGTGTATCATTCGGTACCACCGGCAGGCGCATAGGTCCCACTACATTTCCGGTATAGTCCAGGCTCAGACCGGCCCGTGTCCAGGTCCAGCTGATCGCAAAACTCCCCGAGAGGCGCTCTGTGAGGAGCTGTGAGGTTTTGAGGCCCATTTTATCCCGCAAAAACACATCCTGCCAGGTCACTCCCACCTGCACCTGCAACGGAAAGGTAAACCGGAGCTGTGCCTCTGCCGATACCCCCCGCACGACGGCATCTCCCGGCAGGTTGTCATAGATGATCAGGTCACTGTCTGTTTCGTAGTCTGGTACAATTTTGTTGGAAAACCAGGTATAAAACGCAGAAGTGTTTAATTCCAGGACAGCATCGGGCAACATCAGAAACTGCTGCCAGGCCAGGGTGGTATTCCAGGAGGTCTCGGGGCGCAGGGCCTCACGGATCAGCACTTCACGGGCGCCACTGAGGGCTGCGTGTTCCTCCGTGAAGAGGTTGACGACCCGAAACCCATTCCCTCCGCTCAGGCGCAGGGTGGTCAGGTCGCCGGGCGTCCATTTGAGGTTGAGCCGGGGCGAAAATACCCATCCATGCCGGTTGTGAAAATCCAGCCGGGCCCCTGAGAGTACCTGCAAGCGGGAAGATACCTGCCACTCGTCCTGCACGAACCCGCCAGGTAACCAACTAAGGTCGGGCGCATTGTGGGTGGCAGTCTCCGTAGCGGGGCTATTGTCATCATACCGCTGCCAGCGGCAAGCCAACCCGGCGAGCAGGGTATGCTGATGCTGTACCCCACTCCAGCGCACCTGCCCAAATCCGATCTGCTGATCGGCGATATACGGTGTCGTGCCATAGGCAGCATCCTGCCGGTGGTCACTGGCGGAGAGGTCTGCCCTGAACCCCCGACCCAGGTCCCAGGTGCCGATGAGCTCCGCGCGCCGGGTATAGATGGACTCCCCATACACGGAGTCTCCCCCCCTGAAGGCAGGTTCCCAGGCCAATTGACCACCCCAGCGGTCTTCCCACACATAACGGGCTATCAGGTTCAGGCTGCGCTGCCCCGGCAGGCTCCGGCTCCATTTGTTAAATACAGAAACCCGCTGCTGGAGTGCTGCATCGGTAAATCCGTCTCCGTTCCGGTCATGGGGCTGCTGAAATTGAAAATAATGGACGCCCAGCAGGGTACTGGTTTTTTTCCACTGCCGACGCAGCCCCAGGTCGGCCTGCCATTCTGACCAGGTACTACCCCAGGCCTCCGCTGAAAATTCCGGTGCCTGGCCTGGGCTCCGGGTGATCACATTTATCAGGCCGCCTACTGCCTCTGATCCGTACAAAGCCCCGGCCGGCCCCCGGATCACCTCCACCCGCTGAAGCAGGCTCACCGGTATCCCCGACAGTCCATATACCGTGCCCAATCCGCTCACGATCGGCATACCGTCTATCATGACAAGGGTATAAGGCCCCTCCATTCCATTAATGTGAATATCGCCGGTATTGCAGACATTACAATTGACCTGCGGACGTACCCCGTTTACATATTGCAGGCCCTCCAACAGAGAGGCAGCAGGGTTTTTGAGGAAAAACGACCGGGTATAAACCTCCACCAGCACAGGGCTGGCCGTACGGGACACAGGTTGCAGGGTGCCAGAAATCACTACCTCATCCGCATTCAGCACCACAGGCTCCAGTACGATCATTGTTGTGTCACCCGGGCGAAGCTGCCACTCTTTTGTCTGATACCCGGGATAACTCACCCGCACCCGCAGGGTATCTGCCCCGTCACCCGTCAAGGCAAAAAAACCGGCTGTATCCGTCCCGGTCCCACCTGCAACCTCAGGGAGCATAACACGTGCAAAAGCCAGCGGTCCGTTTTCACCGTAAACGCGCCCGCTGTAACGGTTCTGACTTAGCCCCTGCTGGACACCCACCCATCCGAAGAGATACAACCATACGAAGGTCATGATATTGGTTCGCATCACATTTGAAGATTAGCTGGTGGAATATCTGGATAACAGGCAGTTGTAAAAACTGACACGGCTCAAAATTAATTATTTTTCGAATAACCACAAAATAAATTTAGACTAATCTAAAAACATATTTTAACTTGCAACAATTTCATACGGATACACCGTATAGATCATATCGGGTTAACTTTGTTTATATTGACCTCATGAACTTATCCCTACGTTATATACTCGGCCTGGTCCTGCTGGGGATCGGCTGTCAACCTGAAACTGCCTCAGACAACCGGCTGCGCATCGTGGCGACAACCGGCATTATTGCCGATGGCCTCCGGCAGATCGCCGGCGAAGACGCGCAAGTGGAGGCCCTGATGGGTCCCGGCGTGGACCCGCACCTGTACAAAGCCACACCGGGCGACCTTTCGCGGCTGGACCAGGCGGATATCATAGTCTATAATGGGCTTCATCTGGAGGGAAAAATGGGTGAAATTTTCTCCAGTATGAGTGGCAGCCACCGGATCGTAGCCTGGGCAGACGGGATCTCACCGGCCCGTATCCGCTCCCTGGATGGACAGGCACAGGACCCGCACATCTGGTTTGATGTAGCCCTGTGGGCCTCAGGGATTCCGGCCATCGCAGAAACCCTGGCAGCCGCAGACCCGGCGCATGCGGAGGGTTATCGTACCCGTGCCCGTGTGTACCAGGATTCGCTCATGGCCCTGGATCAGGCGGTGCGCCAGGCATTGCTGGCGATTCCTGACAGCCAGCGGGTGCTGATCACGGCCCATGATGCATTTGGGTATTGGGGCGCAGCCTATGAGGTAGAGGTACATGCACTCCAGGGTATTTCTACCGTGGCCGAGTTTGGGCTACAGGACGTAGCCCAACTGGTAAACCTGATTGTGTCACGACGGATCAGGGCCGTGTTTGTAGAGTCTTCTGTCCCACCGCGCTCCATTGAGGCGGTCGTAGCCGGATGCCAGGAAAAAGGTCATGCCGTACGCATCGGTGGCAGCCTGTATTCTGACGCGCTGGGCGAGAGCGATGGCCCCGCCGGTACCTATGCCGGTATGGTCCGCACCAACCTCCAGACCATGACACAGGCCATGCAATAAGTCGCATGACCGTTATACCTTGATGATTATCAATTGATTTTATCACATGATACCTACAGATACTGCTATCGAACTTCATAACCTCACAGTAACCTATGACAGCAAACCTGCCATCTGGAACCTGGATTACAGCCTGCCGGGTGGTCAGTTGATCGGCGTAGTCGGCCCCAATGGCTCAGGCAAGTCCACCATGCTCAAAACGATCATGGGCCTGATCCAGCCTGACAGCGGGTATGTGCGGCTGTTTGGCGCCCCCCTGGAGGAGGTGCGGCAGCGGGTCGCCTATGTGCCCCAGCGTACAAGCGTGGACTGGGATTTTCCCGTGAGTGTACTGGATACGGTGCTGATGGGGCGGTACCGACCCGGCAATCTTCTCCGCCGGAATACCCGGCAGGATCGTGAGGCGGCCCTTGAGGCCCTGCGCAAGGTACAATTGGAGCCCCTGCGAAACCGTCAGATCGCCCGGCTCTCCGGCGGGCAGCAGCAACGGGTTTTCATTGCGCGGGCGCTGGCACAGGCCGCTGACCTGTACCTGCTCGATGAGCCGTTTGCGGGGGTGGACGCCGCCACTGAAGCGGCCATCATTACCCTGCTCAAAGACATGAAGGCGGCGGGCAAAACCATCCTTGTCGTACACCATGACCTCCAGACGGTGACAGCTTATTTTGATTCGCTCGTCCTGATCAATACCCGCCTCATCGCAGCAGGCCCTACTGAGACTGTTTTCACTGCTGAAAACATCGGGCAAACCTATGGGGGCAGTCTTTCCATCCTGAGTCAGGTGGCCGACCTCGTCGGTCAGGACAAACACCCCATCCGCGAAAAACACTAAGGATATGGAAACGGCTGCTTCTTTTTTTCTCCTGCAAGACCCGAATGTCACCTGGGTAGTGATGGGGGTGGTCCTGATCTGCGCCAGTGCTGCGGTTACGGGAACGTTCACCCTGCTCCGCAAGCAGGCATTGATCGGGGATGCGGTTGCTCACAGCATTTTGCCGGGGGTGTGTATTGCTTTTATGCTCACCGGGAGCCGCCACCCGCTGGTGCTGATGACCGGTGCTTTTGCAGCAGGCTGGATCAGCCTCCAGGCCATCCAATACCTCGATACCCGCACCAAGATTAAGGGTGATGCAGCCCTGGCCCTGGTGTTGTCGGTTTTTTATGGGTTGGGGATTCTCCTCCTGACAGCGATACAACGCTCAGGACTGGCAGCCCAGTCTGGCCTGGACAAGTTTTTGCTCGGCAAAGCCGCTTCCCTCGTAGCCGAGGACGTACAGGTGTTTGCGGGATTCGCAGGGTTCCTGATCATCAGCCTGCTGATCGCCTATCGCCCGCTGAAAATTCTGATTTTTGACCGCGCCTTTGCACAAAGCCGGGGCTTGCAGGTCCGGGCACTTGACCTGCTGCTGGCGGTACTGACGGTGACGGCCATTTCGCTGGGGATACAAGCGGTAGGCGTCGTGCTGATGGCTGCCCTCCTGATCGCACCAGCGGCAGCGGCCCGGTACTGGACCCACGACCTGCGGGTGATGCTTGTTATAGCCGCAGGCCTGGCTGCTGTCTCCGGGGTGGCAGGTGCCTATATTTCCTACCTCATGCCCAATATGCCCACAGGCCCCTGGATTGTCGTGGCATTGTCGGTGGGTGCTTTTTTGTCTGTCCTCCTGGGGACCGAAAAAGGCATTCTGGCTGCCTGGCTGCGCCGCCGCCGCATCCAGGCCCGGATGGACCGGGAAAATCTCCTCAAATGCCTCTACCAGCTCGGCGAGGCCGATGGGGGCGGATTTCTGGTCCCGCGCACGCGGGAAGAGCTCCTGGCACGCCGGGCCATCCCGGATGCCCATCTCAACCGGGCTATACGCCAGCTCCTGCGCCTGCGGCTGCTCTCCCGTGACGGTGCCCGCCTGGCACTCACAGCGGCTGGTATCTCCGGCGGCAAACGTATCGTCCGCCTACACCGCCTCTGGGAACTCTACCTGACCACCCACCTCCTCCTGCCTGCAGACCACGTACACGAGGACGCTGAGGCCATGGAGCACGTCATCACCCCCGAGATCGAACAACAACTCGCCCATCGCCTGGACTTCCCGGCGCGCGATCCGCATGCAGCTCCGATTCCGGAAGGGTGAGTATTTCACCGGCCATCATCAACTTTATTGAGGCTGTATCAGCCGATGTTAGGCTATTGCTGCAACACACACCTATGCAACATGTTAATTTTCAGGACATTATGTTTCGCAGAACATATCTCTGGCAACAATAAGGCAGACGTATCTACAAATTTTTGAACCCATAAAACGGTGGTTGCCCTAGTGCTATGTCCAGTACATAACAAGGTAATATCTGAATGCCGTACCAGGAGCCTGATGCTCAGCATCCTGTACATCCTGTCCGATTTCACGCTCATACGATTCACTATACATCGCACTAGCATGACAAGGCAAGTGGCTGTGCATCGCCCCGGAGCGGGCATTGTCCTGGTAGAAATGAAACGGTAGCAGGCAGCCGGGCATTCCGGAGGAACGATATCTCCGCCAGAACCCGCTCCTGCGGAAGAAGTAAGGAACTCACAATACTACTCCATATGAAATACAAAAGGGAGGCTTACGCCTCCCTTTTGGTTATATGATCTGGTGATCAGCTTATTGCACCTGGATCATCTGGCCTACCGTACCACGAGAGGTGGTCACTTTTACCAGATAGAGACCAGCTGCCTGCTGAGACAGGTCAAAGTTTGTGTTGATGATAGCAGCACCGGCAAGTGACTTGCTGGCTACTACCTGGCCATTGAGGTTGTAGATGGATACTACCACATCGTCAGCGTAGAGCATTTCGAGCTGTACGCTCAGGTTGCTCTGCACAGGGTTTGGATAGAGGCCGATTTTTTCGATGCCGATTGCCAGCGGATCAATCGCCGTGCGTACGCAGCTAGCACCCGCGCCTACCGCAGGAACAGTTGATGTATCTGTTACAGAACAACCATTAGCGTCGGTAACCGTAAGGATATAATCCCCTCCGCAGAGACCAAAAAGGAGTGGGCCAGTGGTAGCAATAGGATTACCGAGCGGATCAGTCCATGAATAGGTATATGGCTCAGTACCACCCGTTACGTTAGCAGTAGTTGAACCGGCATATGGAGGGTTAGGCTGTCCATTACCAAGCGTAGAGAATGTAATAACAGCACCAGAAGGCTCAGCTACTGTAACCGTTGTGTTGGAAGTACAACCATTGGCGTCAGTAACGGTTACGGTGTAGGTACCGCCGGACAGGCCTGTAGCAGTAGCAGTGGTCTGACCATTGCTCCAGAGGTAGGTGATCGTACCAGTACCACCGACGGCGTCAGCAGTAGCTGTACCATCAGCTGCACCAGCGCAACTTACAGGAACAGCCGTCGCATCAAGGCTGATGGCAGTAGGCGCGGTCAGGGTAACAGTGATGACACTGATACAACCGTTGGCATCCGTTACGGTACAAGTGCTGTTGCCAGCCGGGAGGGCCGTAGCGGTAGCAGTGGTTTCGCCATTGCTCCAGAGGTAGGAAAATGGAGCCAGACCGCCTGTGATGTTGGCAGTAGCCGTACCATTGCTGGCACCGGCGCAGCTTACGTTAGCCTGACCAGAGATAGAGAGGACAGGTGCATCAGCGTTGTTGAGGGTGATGGAGAAAGACTCAGAACAACCTTTGGCGTCCGTCGCTACTACCACATAGGTACCGGCACCCAGGCCTCCGACAGAGTCGGTGGTAGCGTTGCCAGCGGCAGCATCCCACAGGTAGGTATAAGGTGCTTCGCCTCCTGTAACTACAATCTCAATAGAGCCGTTAGACTGCCCGCAAGCAGGTGCTGTAGCGGTAGGCGTAAAGGCAAATGGTGCTTCAGCACAGTTGAAGAAGAAGTCAGCCATCTCCGTAAACTCCGTACAAGCATCAAACGTCACGTCTGTATAGTACCAGAAGCTGGTGAACTGGTTGGCGTTGTCGCTGTTTTCCGGGTCCATGATAGCCGTAGGCAGGGTATAGACGCAGCTACCGTCATAGAAGCTTACGGGTGCGGTAGAAGGCGCAATTGCTTTACCAGCCCAGTTGGCATCACCGGCGGTGAAGTTTTTCACCGGCGTATGCATGTAGCTGTCCACATCCAGGGCTACCGCTTTCAGGTCAGGGATGATGTTGCTGGCAGTACCCCCCGTGGTGTCAGAGTCAGTCCAGCTCAGGATTACTACCTGTCCGTCAGCAGAGCGGCTTGCCTGTACGAATGGGTCAAACGTAACGGTCTGACCAGTAGGCCCGAAGGTACCGCGGAAGAACTCCTGGCGGTCAAGCAGGATCATGTTCCAGTCGCCGAAAGTGTCGCGGGTAAAGTCAAATACGTACTTCTCAAGACCGCCATACACTGTATAAGGCGGGCTAGGGAAAGAATAGGTTCCATCGCCATTGTGGATCTTATTATTACATACAACCGCAATGGCATGTGGATTTCCGTTTTTATCTACAACCAAATCAAGGTCGAAAGCAGCGGTAGCGTGGCCACTAGCGAAAGAGACCGTATCGCCCGTTACCGTATCAATATCAATGAAAGTATTGGTCAGCAGATCTGACAGTTCTGGAAATTTATCCAAGTCTACTTCTTCAAACGCTCCCCAGGTAGCTCCTCCATCCGTCGTTTCAGAGAATGCGACACTGTAGGCACTATCAGAACCACCGATGAGGTCAGCGATCAGCGAGATATACCCGGTCTGTCCATCAGGGCTGAAAGCAATCGCCAGCGTAGCCAGCCACTCGGTGCCATCAAAGCTGAGGTCATAAGGTGGGTTCACTACCGTGGTGGTCCAGGTGATCTGGTTGGTGGTAGGGTTCAGTACACCTTTGTTGACATTAAGGTAGCTAGCTACAGGATCAGCACCATTCCAGCCCAGGCCCAGGCTCCAGAACTCACCAGGGACCCGCTCTACCAGCGAGTAGCTGAAGTACTGGGTACCACTGGCATAGGGATAAATCTCCTGGGTGACAGTCGGGGTAGAAGTGACGTTGGTAGCCACGCCCAGTACGGCTCCATCCCAGGTAGCAGCTACTACCGGACCGGTATATACCATGCCCACACCGGAGAGGCCGGTGGTGCCTGGGGTCTGGTACAGGGCCAGGTTAGGATACCGGGCAGGCAGGGTCTGTACCGGGTTGAGCGGGCCGAGGCCATAACAACCTGATATAGGTGCATTGCCGGGGGTGTTGGAGCCGGAACCTACGTTCCAGGTCAGGCCGCCGTCGGTAGAGATCGGATAACGGAGCAGACCAGAGCCGCCGCCGCAGTTGGCACCGTAGTTACGGTGGATCACAGCTACCGTACCGCCGTTGGTGCCGGTACCAGGCAGGGCAGATACTTTGTTGTTATCAGGAAGCAGCCAGGTAAAGCCGTTGGTGGCTTCGCCTACTTTTACAGAAGATACAGCATCAGAGAGAACTGTACCTACAGGTACAGATGGAGCAGGTACGCCCGTGCTTACCGGCTCATTGACAAATACAGGCTTGTTTTGGGACAGCGGACTTCCCGCTTCGTTGGGGCTGACCATCTTGCGGGCAGACTGGGCCACAGCAACAGATGAAATCAGACTCAGCACAAGGAGAGGAAATAATTTTCTCATAGGTACACCTACAGTTGATAAGTTTAGGTTAAGGCATTAGCCTATCGAAAATAGTAAAGAAATCTTACATAGCAAATCTTTTCCCCACTTGTCCCGGTAAATTCAAGGTTTAAACATAAAAAATGCCCGTTCAGACAACCTAAATGCCTTGTTTCCGTAACAAGAGGCACAACCAATTTATTTCTGACTTTTTTTCTTCAGGTACTTGACTTGTACAAATACTTGTATATACCTTTGTCCTGATTGAATCATTACATCGCTTTCGGATGTAATAGGTCTATGAAGAACGAGGCGAGAGATCTGGCTCTGCGACCCTCTGGCAACCCTCCTCTGGAAAAGGTGCCCCATCCAGCCTCCGGGATCGTCCGGGGAAAAATACGCTTATTAACACACTGTACAATGAAACGATGTTGCGTCCCTTCTTTTGCCTGATCTCTGGTTCCGCTCACAAGTCCGGACAGGTACTCCCCTGATCATCCCGTGTGCTGATGGCTTTTAGCCATACCCGGAAAAATCTTGTCAGATTTTTCGTCCGGTGCCCCATATTGCGGTGCCGAATAAATAATTAGCCTCTTTTTTGTCCTTTTGAATACCAATTAAACCTGTTTTACCATGAGTCAGTATCGTTTTGAAACCCTCCAACTACATGCAGGCCAGGAAGTGGATAGTGTCACCCGCTCCCGTGCAGTACCTTTGTACCAGACCACCTCGTATGTGTTCAAAGACTCTGAGCATGCCGCCAATCTGTTTGCACTCAAGGAGTTTGGGAATATCTACACCCGGATCATGAACCCCACGACTGATGTGCTGGAAAAACGTATCGCAGCGCTCGAAGGCGGGGTAGCCGCTGTGGCAGTAGGTTCCGGACAAGCTGCCCAGTTTCTGGCCCTGAACAATATCCTTCAGGCAGGCGACAACTTCGTTTCCAGTTCTTTTCTGTACGGCGGCACCTACAACCAGTTTAAGGTTGCTTTCAAGCGGCTAGGGATCGAAACACGGTTTGCTGAGGGCAATAATATAGACTCCTTTGAGCGGCTGATTAACGAAAGCACCAAAGCCCTCTACGTAGAGACCATCGCCAATCCAGAGTTTGCGGTGCCGGATTTTGAGGCACTGGCTGCTCTCGGGGCGCGATACGGGATTCCGCTCATCGTGGACAATACCTTCGGGGCAGGTGGATACCTGGCGCGGCCTTTTGACTTCGGAGCCAATGTCGTGGTAGCATCTGCGACCAAGTGGATCGGCGGCCACGGCACCAGCATCGGGGGCCTGATCATAGACGGAGGCAATTTTGACTATGGCAATGGGAAGTTCCCTCAGTTTACAGAGCCTGCCGAGGGGTATCATGGCCTGATCTTTAATGACGTATTCGGCCCGCAGGGACCTTTTGGCAATATCGCCTTTGCGATCCGGGCACGGGTAGAGGGCCTTCGTGACCTGGGCCCGGCCCTGAGTCCTTTTAATTCATTCCTCTTCATCCAGGGGCTCGAAACCCTCTCGCTGCGGGTGCAGCGCACCGTGGACAATGCCCTGGCCCTGGCACAGTGGTTTGAGGCACACCCGCTCGTCAAGTCCGTCAAGTATCCGGGCCTCACCAGCAGCCCGTACCATGACCTGGCGCAGAAATACCTCCGCAATGGTTTTGGGGGTGTATTTTCTATCGAGCTGGCAGGTGAAAAAGAAGATGCCGTGAAGTTTGTCAACAGCCTGAAGCTGGTCTCTCACCTCGCCAATGTCGGCGACGCCAAAACCCTGATCATTCACCCGGCGTCCACGACCCACTCACAGTTGGACGAGGCCGACCAGCTTTCATCTGGCGTATCACCGACCCTGCTGCGCATCTCTGCTGGTCTTGAGCACATTGAAGACCTCAAAGAAGACTTCCAGGCAGCTTTTGAGGCTGTCCGTCCGCTTAGCCCCGTTCTTTAATGCCCACATAAAAACCGGGAGCCCGGGCCACCCCGCCAGCTCCCGGCTGCTTTATTTAGTTTCAACTTTCAAATATACTGTTTTGCATGAGTGTATTGACATTTTCCCTCGCGGGAAAAAGTGAAAGCCCCACCCGGTTTGTAGCCAGGGCGCGGCAGTTTGAGATCGTGGTAGACGAGCCGGCCGCCCTCGGAGGTGCTGACTCCGCCGCTAATCCCGTAGAGTACATTCTGGCTGGATTTGCGGGTTGCCTCAACGTCGTGGGGCACCTGGTCGCCCGTGACCTGGGATTTGAACTGCACCGGCTGGAGGTCAGCCTTCAGGGCGATATTGACCCGGCGCGTTTTCTGGGACAAGCGACTGAGCAGCGGGCGGGTTATCAGGGTCTCCAGGTCATCCTGACGCCCCATGCGGATGCCAGCCCCGAGATACTGGCGCTGTGGCTCCAGCAGGTGACAGACCGGTGCCCGGTACATGACAACCTGCGCCAGCAGACACCGGTCAGCCTGGTCCTGTCAGAAACCGTTTAACTTTTTTAAGTTTACTAAACCTTAAGGTTTAGTAAACTTAAATTTACAACCCTATGCAGCCCCACACATTTCATATACCCGGTCCGTTCCCGCTTGAAGGCGGAGGTTACCTGCCTGAGTTGAGGCTTACCTATAGTACAGCAGGCCATCCTGACCCTGACCGATCCAATGTCGTCTGGGTATGCCATGCGCTCACCGGGAGTTGGGATTTTGCCAGCTGGTGGCCCGGGATGTTTGGGCCGGGTGAGGTGTTTGACCCTGCCCGATACTATATAATATGTGTTAATATTCCCGGCTCCTGTTACGGCTCCACGGATGCCCTGTCTGTCAATCCGGAGACTGGTGAACCCTATTATCATGACTTCCCGCTGATCACCAACCGCGACATTGTAGAGGCGTTTGAGCGGCTGCGTGTCCACCTGGGCATCCGGCACATCGAAGTCGCCATCGGAGGGTCCCTGGGGGGGCAACATGTCATCGAGTGGGCAGTATCACACCCGGACCTGATCAGCCATATCATCCCGATCGCCACCAATGCCCGCCACTCTCCCTGGGGAATAGCCTGCAACGAGGCCCAGCGGATGGCTATATCGGCGGACCCTACCTGGCAGGAGCGCCACCCGGCGGCTGGTCTGACCGGTATGCGGGCAGCCCGCGCCATGGCGATGCTCACCTACCGCACCTACGAGACGTATGCTGTCACCCAGACAGATGACCATCCGGACCTGCACACAGCCTATCGGGCCGCTACTTATCAGCAATACCAGGGCGAAAAACTGGCCCGTCGGTTTCATGCATTTGCGTACTGGAGCCTGTCCCGGGCGATGGACAGCCACGATGTGGGCCGGGGCCGGGGTGGGATCGCTGCGGCCCTCGCACAGGTGCGTGCCCGTGCCCTGGTGATCGGGATACAGTCGGATATATTATTTCCGGTTCAGGAGCAGCAGGAGATCGCACGCCTGATCCCGGGGGCTCAATACGAAGAAATACACTCGCTGTACGGGCATGACGGTTTTTTGGTCGAGATCCCGGTTCTTACGCACCTGATCCGGGCCTTCAGGGGGGAGCCGGTGGTCACCGGGCAGCCTGAGACCTATACATAACAACCTGTTTGACCGATGTTTGCCGGATATTCTGCCACGATGGGCGTATTTGTCACCCATCCAGGACAGTTGGCTATTTTGACGTACAAATGTTTCTGCTATCTTTACCGGTCACTGTATTTTCACGCGGTACACTAACCATTTTGTAATACCTGATGAATCATCTGATCCGCATCTCCCTGCTTCTGCTCCTGCCGCTGCTGGCGTCTTCCTGCCTGACACTGGAAGAGACGTATTCGTTCAAGGCGAATGGATCTGGCACCATGACCTACACGATGGACATGAGCGGCATGGCCAATCTCCTGGGAGAGGCCGGACGCGAAAGCGGCGAAGACCCTACGGCCGGACTGGGATTTGATGATGTGGGGCCCCGCCTGAAAAACATCGGGGGAATCTCTGGTGTCAAGGTTACTTCTGACAATAAACAATACATCTATACGATTGCCTTTAAGTTTGCCAATATCGCTGCGCTCAACAGTGCCCTGAACCAACTCCACCGGGCAGATGATGAGGGTATCGTCGCGGAGCCTATGCATACGTATTTTGAGATGAAAAATGGGGTTGTCACCCGCACCCATACACCCTCCTCTGAAGAAGTGGTGGACGCCCTGATCGGGGAGGACGAAGACGCGGAGTCCACCCGTATGATCCTGGAATCCATGAAGTACCGGATCAATATGAGTTTTAAGCAGCCCATCAAAACCGTATACAGTGCCGGGAAGGTCGAGCAGAGCGGCAAAAAACAGGAAAAAGTCCTGATTGAGGTAAACTTTGCGGAGCTGGCTGCCGATACAGACGTGCTGAATACCACAGTTGTCCTGAAAAATTAACGCCGGCGCATGCTGCAACACTTGCTGGAGCGGCTGGAGCGGTACTTCGGGCCAGCAGATTTGGCTTGGGCTGCTGCCCTGGTAGCAGCGCTGGGCCTGAGCACCTCCAAGGCCGCCATGAGTATCTGTACCGGCTTTGCGGCAGGAGCGGCTGCCTGGTATCTGGTGCGGCATCCCCGCCCCGGCCTGCGGCTGATAAGACCTGAGGCATGGCTGCTGACAGGGATATTCTGGCTCTCCTGTGTCGGAGGATGTATGACGGATGAGCCGGCAGGATGGATGACAGATATTCGCCAGAAACTCCCTTTTTTGATTTTGCCCCTGGCTTTTGGCGTATTCCCCAGGTTCTCCCAGCGGCAGGAAACCCTGCTCTGGGGTGGGTTTATCCTTACCCAAACCGTCGTGGCCCTGCTCTCACTGGTGATCGCCTATCAGGACTATGAGGGGCTGATCCGCATCGTGACCCGCAACTCCAATATAGACATTGTGGGGAGTGTGAGCCATATATACTTTGGGCTTTTCCTCGCCTTCAGTGCCCTGATGAGCCTGTGGTTGGGCGTGAAGCATCAGCCGGTATTTTTCAGGTATGAGCGTCATCTGTTTTTAGTCCTGGGGGTACTCAACCTGATCTTTCTGCACCTGCTCACCTCCCGTACAGGGCTGATCGTGGTATATGTCTCAGGAATCAGCGGAATTATATACCTGATATTCAAGACCTTGCACCGATGGCTGGGGGTATTGCTGCTGGCAGCCGTGGTAGTTTTGCCTGTGCTGAGTTATCAGTATGTCCCGTCCTTCCGCACCCGTGTTAATGTCACCCGCTATGACCTCCAGCAATACCAGATTGCCGACCGAGACCTGAGCGGTCACTCCATCTCCCTGCGCCTGCTGGCCTGGGAGGCAGCACTGTATGTGTGGGAGCAGCACCCGATTTTGGGTACCGGCATTGCCGATGTAGAGCAGGATATGCAGGCTGCCTATACCCATCAGCCCCAGCGGGCATCCCCCTCATCCCTGCTCACAACCCCTCACAACCAGTACCTGGAGTACCTGGCAGGGTTTGGGATACTCGGTATAGGTATGCTGCTGATCGTGAACTGGGTACCCTTGTTTATTTCAAAGCAAAAATCATTATCATTTTTGTTACTTTTGTTCGTTATTGGAATTGGGGTGGCGATGTTGTTTGAGTCTATACTGGAGCGGCAGGCAGGCATGACCTTTGTGGCGTTGTTTATGATGCTGCTTACTGCCCCAGACAATCCCCGGCTGAGTTTCTCTGCTAATAATAGTATCTAATATCATGCACATGGGTATGAATCGTCGCACACAAAAACTGATCGTGGTACTGGTGTCGTTGCTTCTGGCCGGAAGTAGCGTTGTGGGGCAGATGGTGCTGGAATATCTCCCACCTGAAGGCGAAACATCAGCGCCAGCCGTCTATCAGACCCATGAGGTAAAAAGCGGGGAGTCTCTGTTCGGGATCGCCCGCAAGTATGGGGTCCCCATGCAGGAGTTGATTATGCTCAACCGGCTGGCAGACAATACGATACATCCGGATCAGGTGCTGCTGATCCCCAGCAGGGAGCCCCTGGTGTCTGCCTCCCCTGCACCAGTACCAGCCACTGCAACAGCCCGTATGGCCACACCTGCTGCACCTTTGGCACGCCCAGAACCCATCGCGGTGCCTGCTCCTGCATACACCGCATCTGCCCGCACGGCAGATGTCCCTGAGCCCGAGGTAACCCTGGAGGGTAACCTGTATCACCTCGTGAAGCCCGGCGAAAACCTTTATACCATTGCGGATCAATACCATATCCCAGCAGAGGCGCTGCGCCTGGCCAATGCCGTCACGGACATTCAGCCCGGCCAATCGCTGGTAATCCCCACTGATCCAGACTGGAAATATACCCCTGTCTCCCCTGCCGCAGCCCAGCGTACTGTCACCCCCCGCTCGCAGGCCCGGACCAGTCCTGAGATTATCGGGCATTTGGATGATCTGTTTGTGGCAGCAGCCCCCGTCACCCGGTCTGAGGGTAGTACACGATCTATGACCCCGGCCGTGCCGATGGATACCCGCAGTGCCCAGACGACCCTTACTGCTCCGTATATACAGGTAGAAAAACCCGGACTTGGGAATCGTTTTTACCTCCTCCACCCCACCCTGCCTACCGGCACACGGGTACACGTACATATCCCCGGCAATGCAGGCCATGTAGAAGTACTGGTGGCAGGACCGCTGGACATCGGGCAACCTGAGACCGTGGGACTCTCAGCGGCTTGTGTACGCCTGATACAAGGCGCCGGAGGAGGAGATGAGGTCACCTACTCCCTTGCCTATCCCTGATTTTTAGCTGTACCGGAGGTTTGTTTGTGAAAATAATCCGCCGGGACGTACCTTCGGGTGACAATAGCCCCTCGTTGTGGAGACTCCCCTGGCCAAAGCCTGGAAAACCTACCAGGACACTACCGGACACCGGTTTTTTGACTATACACACCTGGTAATCATCCTGGGGGTGTATGAGTTGCTGGGTTTTTTTACCAAACCCTATAACCCAGAATCCTGGGCTTACTTCGGGTCAGATCTTTGGTACAAGCTGGCGTATCTGGTCCCGATGCACACCCTGCTGTTTTCCTTGTTTATCATGGCCTACTACGGGTATCTCGTCGTGCTGGACCTGCGCGGGATCAAGGACCGGAAAGAAAAAGCCAAAGATGCGGAAGCGCTGAAGAAAGATAAAAACTTCAAGCCCAAACCTAAAGACGCCTATAAACCCAACTGGTACTACTTCGGATATATCGTCATTGAGGGATTTGTATATGGTACCCTGATGATGATTTTTATGCCGGAAGTGATCTTTGCGATCGTAAATGCCATCCTGCCGGACCTCAAAATCCCCCTTCCGATAGACCAGTCGCGGAGCCTCCACGATTACCTGACCAGCCTGGTGCTGAATATGGCAATGGCATTTGGGGGAGGTGCGTATGAAGAGCTGATTTTCAGGGGGTTTATTTTTACGGGGATTATATTTCTGGGTAAAAAACTCCCGTTTTTTAAGGATATGAACCCAGAGATGGCTCCGCTGGGGATTTTCACGGCGCAGTATCCCAAGTATAAAGGGGGGGAACGCAAGGTCTGGATCACCGTTTTGTTTGCGGCGGTGGTATATTCTGTATCTCATTATCTGCCGCCGGGCGGAGACCCGTTTAATCTGTACACCTTCGTCTATCGCATCGTTTTTGGGGTAGTGATGTACCTGATTGTGTCCCGGCGCAAGTTTAGTATTGCCATGTGGGCCCATATCTGGTATGACCTCTGGTATTTCCTGTTTACCTGACCAACCGGCACCTGCCCGCCCCGTATAAGCGGAAACCAGAATGGAACACAGGATTATCAGGATTTTAGGTAGTATTGCATCACCAAGCCACTTACGGTATGATCTATAACAATATCATTGAGACCATCGGCAACACGCCACTGATCCGGCTCAACTCAGTAGCCTCCCATATCAAGGGTACAGTCGCTGTGAAGGTCGAGTATTTTAACCCCGGCAACAGCATCAAGGACCGTATCGCCGTGCGGATGATAGAGGATGCCGAGCGTGCGGGCAAGATCCGTCCCGGAGGGACCATCATCGAGAGTACCTCCGGCAATACAGGCATGGGCCTGGCCCTGGCCGCAGTTGTCAAGGGATACCGTTGTATTTTTACGATGGCTGACAAGCAGTCCAAAGAAAAAATAGACATCCTGCGCTCCGTAGGTGCTGAAGTTATCGTCTGTCCTACCAATGTAGAGCCCGAAGACCCCCGCTCCTACTACTCTACTGCCCGCCGGCTGGCCACCGAACTGCCCAACTCCATCTGGATGAACCAGTACGACAATATGAGCAATACCGCTGCGCATATTGCCTCGACCGGGCCTGAAATCTGGGAACAAACAGAGGGCCGTATCACCCACTTTGCAGCAGGCATGGGTACCTGTGGCACGATATGCGGGGTATCCAAGTACCTCAAGTCCCAAAACCCGGCTATCCAGACCATCGGGCTGGATACTTATGGGTCTGTGTTCAAAAAACTGCACGAGACGGGTGAGATTGACCCGAATGAAATATACCCGTACCTGACCGAGGGGATCGGAGAGGACATCCTGCCGCAGAACTGCGATATGTCCGTCATAGACAAAATCCTCAAGGTATCTGACAAGGATGCCGCCCTGATGACCCGCAAACTGGCACGGCTGGAGGGGCTTTTTGTCGGATGGTCCTGCGGCTCTGCGGTACACGGGGCCCTGGAGTATGCCCGCGACCACCTGAAGCGGGATGACCTGATGGTGATCATCCTTCCCGATCATGGCACCCGATACCTCGGCAAGGTCTACAATGATGTCTGGATGAAAGACCATAACTTCCTCGATGAGGGTACGATGGTCAGTGCCGAACAAATCCTCACCCGTAAGTCCCGCCGCCCCCTGGTCGCCCTCCAGACGGACCAAACCCTGGCTGAGGCGGTCAGCATGATGCGTACCAGCGATATATCGCAGGTGCCGGTCATGCAGGACGGGCAGGTAGTCGGCAGCCTTCATGAGACACGGGTGCTGAATACCCTCCTCGATGACCCCTCCCTGCGAGAGCAGCTCCTGACCCTCGCGATGAGTGATCCCTTCCCCTACGTGCTGCCGAGCACCCGACTGGATGTGATCTCCAAGCTCATCACCCGGGAGAACCCCGCTGTCCTCGTCAAGTCTCCGGACGGAACCCTGGACATCATCACCCAATACGACCTGATCGGGATTTTGGCCAGCTAATACATTGTCCTACAACTTATTAGGGCGGCAACCTGTACGGGTTGCCGCATTTTTTTATGATAGCACCCTGCTGAGGCTGGCACATATTCTGTATATTTACCGGCAAACGAATCGAAACGTCTGGTCTCACCTGTTCACGCTTCCGAGAAATGTATTCTGCCTATGGCTGTAATTGAACTCAAGAACCTGACATTCCGGGACATCATGGAGCGGGACCTGATCTACTTTGACAGCGGGGCCCTGGCGGAGTGTCGGCATTTCTGTCAGCTACTCAAGATCAGCTATCTGCCCAATCTGCTCAAACCTATGTCTTACTATGAGCTGGATGGGGAATATTTCAAAGGACCCAACCAACTCCAGCCGGAACAATATGTCCATGCAGACGAGCTGATCTTCCAGGACAAGGACCTGCTGGAAAAATTTCAGGCCAGCCCGCACAACGTAATTTTTGTGGTGGACCATCAGCATATCGTGGGGGTCGTACATATCTGCGACTACAACAAACCTGTGGTGCTGATGAACTATTATGCGTATCTGCTTGATTTTGAGCATAAACTCCGGGACCTGATTTTTCTCAGGGGCCTCCGCAATGAGGACATGATTGTCTATCTGCGCCAGATCCTGCCGCAGGCCTCAGCCAGCAACAAACGCCGGATCGAGCTGGATATAGAACGTGCCAGCAAACGCACCGAGCAGGAGGACGCCTCCACGCCTGGGCATCTCCAGGGATTTTCTATCCATGACCTGATCCATTTTGCCCGGAGCAAAAACCTGCTGGATATCGAAAAAGATGATATCAACGACCTGCGGGAGCTGCGCAACAGCATTATGCACGGACTGGACGTAGTCGAGCGGTCCGGGGAGTTGTTTTCATTTGAATCGCTGGAGCTGCATTTCCGGCGGATTTTTACGTTTGTGAAATGTTACCGCAAACTCCGGGTGAAACTCCGCAAAGCGGTAGAGGAGAATATACGCCTCTCCAACCGCCTGCGGCTTCAGTCGCTCAAAGACTTTGACCCGGCCCTGCTCAACGGGAGCCGTCTCATGTGGAAGTACCTGGACCTGTGACCTCAGCGCAGATACGCCAGCAGCTTGCGCTTGGCGATCGGGATCAGGGAGGCTTCTTCCGGGTAGGGAGCCGGGGCCACCAGCAGGTATGTAGCGGGATTGGGCAGCTGGGTATACGTACGGATAAGATCGAGTTTCAGGGACTCTACCGTCTGGACAAGGCTCACCGTGACAGCGTCCACATACTGGAGGGTGATCCCGTGGTACTGGACATCGGCGTTTTCAAAAAAAGTGATCCGGTACTGAAAAATACGTACCTCCCGTGAGGTACTGATCCTGAGGAATATATACCCTTCCTGCTTGTACAGCGGGGTGATTCCCACCGGCTCTATCAACAACTGGGTGTCAATATGATCGTAGAGGTCCTTGCCCTCCCGCAGATGCTCGTGTACGATGGGAATGGCATAGTCCACGATGGCATTGATCTCTTCCAGATCGGCTCCCTCGCTGTGGACTGCCTGAAAAGCCAGGTTGAGCCGCCGGAACTCCGCCTCATCCAGCCGGGCCGGAAATAACCCCGCTATCCGCTGCCGGTTTTCCCGGTACCCGGTGAGGTTGTTGTACTGAAACACCAGATCTGCCAGGGCCGGATATAGCTTGACTTGTGCAAACTCCTGCTGTACCTGCTGGAGCCAGGCCAGCAACACATACTTTTTGTACTCAAAATCCAGTACCCCTTCTACAAACCAGTCAGGACTCAGCGAATGCTTCATACGTCAAGAAGTAAAGGTCAGCCAACTGGCAGGTGCCAGCTGTATTGGAGGGATAATATATGAAAAAAAACTGATAATTACACAACATTTCCCTCCAATTCTTTCGCCTTTACCAGCGCTCCAGCATATCCTGCACGATACGCACCAGCTCGTGGTTGTCAAAGGGTTTGGTCATATACCTGTCGGCGCCGGAGCCGTATCCTTTGAGCTTATCTGACTCGGTCCCGCGAGCCGTCAGAAACACAATACTAATATCTTGAAAATGTGGCTGTTTCCGAATCTCAAGCGCGACCTCAAACCCATCCATCCGGGGCATAGATACATCCAGGATCACCAGTTGAGGGTCAAAGGGGCCAATTTTGGTCAGGGCATCCGCACCGTGATAGGCCGTTTCGGTCACGAATCCATGTTGCTGCATCAGAAACTCGATGGCGGTTACGATCCCGGGCTCGTCGTCCACTATCAGGACCCTGGAGGGTGAGGTATCAGGCATAAGTCATTGAAAAAGTAGCAGGCAATAATCAGGAATAAACAGCTATCAGGTTTTCACGCGATTGTAGGAGGGGGTAGCCATGGGCTGTACGGCTCCGGCACTCAGGGGAAGCCGCACTTCAAATACCGCCCCTTGTCCGGGTTCACTGCTGACCCTGATATCACCCTTGTGCACACGTACGATCCGCCACGTGATACTCAGGCCGAGACCGCTACCGGTAGCTCTCCCGGTACGATAATCGTTAAATTGAGTGAATTTGTCAAAAATATACGGCTGGAACTCCGGCTCAATGCCTACACCATTGTCCTGTACCCGGATCAGGAGCTGATGACCAGCCTCTTCAAGCGACACGTGTATTTCGCCCCGGGTCTCGTGGCAGAACTTAATCGCATTCGACATCAGGTTGACCATCACCTGGATGAGCCGGTCCCGGTCTCCGGTGAAGGGACGTACCCTGGCCGGGAGGGTTACGTGCAGTTGGATACCCCGCTGGGTACAGATTTCCTGAAATCCCTCCAGGGAGGTCTGGATCAGGGCGACCATGTCAAGCTCGGTCATGTTCCAGCGGGCATGTCCGGACTCCATCTTTTCCAGGTCCAGGACCTGGTTGATCAGGCGGGAGATGCGCTCACTCTCTCTGAGGGCTATGCCGAGAAACTCTTGCCGTTTGTCCTCCGGCAGGGCCGGATTGTCGTGCATGATGCTGACCAGGGAGCGGATCGAGGTGATCGGGGTGCGGAGTTCGTGGGTGACTGTCGCGATAAAGTCGTCTTTGGTGCGGTCCATCTCACGGAGCCGCTCATTGGCCAGGTGAAGTTTGGCGCTGGCTTGCTCCAGCTCAGCTGATTGTTGTTCCAGCGCACGGCTATAGCTGAGGATCTGCTGCGTCTCGCTGAGTACGTCAATCACCTCTCCGACCGAGAGAGGCGTATCCTTGACCACGGAGCTGACGAGCAGGTAAGCAGAAGCAGAGCCGACTGCCCCCCCGAGGAGTTTTTCGGCATAGGCGATCAACTCTGGCGGGGCCTCCGTGAGGGTCTCGGGCTGCACAGGTTTTCCCCTGAAAAACATCGTTACCAGTTCATCCGCCCGGTCACGGCCCAAGAAGCGGTGCAGCAGGATGCGGATGTCCTGCATAGAAGCTTTGCCATAGGAAGACCGGGCATCCCGAGTGCCGGACACGTACCGGTATATGTTGACAAAAAGCTGCGCCTGAGCATGGCCTATGGCATCATGCCGGGTCATGAGTGAGACGCTCACATACAGGCCCGTATTGATCAGCAGACTCCAGAAGGCTGCGTGCGAGATCGGGTCCATCCCTTTCACGCCCAAAAACGCATGTGGATTGAGCCAGGATATCCCCCCCAACCCTGTCGTGAGAATCTCTGCCGGAAACCTTCCTGCTTCAATCAGCGATGGGAATGGCAACATAAAAGCCCACACGATACATCCTGCCAGCAAGCCCGCCAGTGCTCCCGTACGTGTGCCTTCCCGCCAAAAAAGCCCCCCCAGCATCGCAGGTGCAAACTGCGAAACCCCCGTGAACGAAATCAGCCCGATAGAAACCAGCGGCGTGCCCGCCCCGATGGTCGCAAAATACCAGTAGGCCAGCATGAGGATCATGCCGATAATCACCCGCCGGATCAGCAGCAGATATCGGGAAATATCCTGTCCGCCAAGTGGATTCCTGACAGGCGACCACAACAGCAGCGGTACCACCAGGTTATTGCTGGCCATGATGCTCAGGGCGATCGTGGAGACAATCACCATACTGGTGGACGCCGAGAGCCCTCCTATAAATACCAGCAGCGCCAGCCATTCGCGCCCGTATGCCAGTGGCAACTTCAGCACAAACGTATCTCCGTCAAATCCCTGCCCACTAAAAACCATATCCCCCCCAATCGCGATGGGCAGCACAAAGAGGTTGATCAGCAGCATATACAGCGGAAATAACCAGATGGCCTTGGTCAGGTGCCTGACATCCGTGTTTTCAATCACAGCCACGTGAAACTGCCGGGGCAGCGTCAGAATAGCCAGCATAGACACCAGTATCAACCAGCACCAGGACCAGGGAGAGAGTGCAGCCTCCTCCATGGTAAATAGTTTTGCCAGCTCCGGGATAGCGGCTGCCTGCCCAAACAGGTCTCCGGGCCCCTGGTATATGCCCCAGGTAACAAATATACCCACCGATAGAAAGGCAATCAGCTTAACAATAGACTCAAATGCCACAGCAGCCACCAGCCCTTCGTGCCGCTCGGCAGGGTTGAGGTGGCGGGTACCAAACAGTATCGTAAAAATGGCCAGGATAATGGTCACATACAGGGCAGTATCTGTCCAGGGCGCACCGGAAGCGAGCAGTACCGGGCCTGCGCGCAGAATATCGAGACTAAAGGAGATCGCTTTGAGCTGGAGGGAGATATAGGGGATAATGGCGACAATGGCAATCAGGCTCACCAGCCCTCCGAGAAACGTACTTTTGCCGTACCGGGACGAGATAAAATCAGCAATCGAGCTGATATGCTGTGACCGGGCGATCACAATCAGCTTGCGCAGAATGATATACCAGAGAGGTGCCATCAGGGTAGGTCCCAGGTATATCGCCAGAAAACTCACCCCCGCCGTACAGGCCCGCCCCACACTCCCATAAAACGTCCAGGCCGTACAGTAAACGGCCAGTGAGAGCGCATATACATACGGGTTGTTGACGACACTCTTGCCCATCTGTCCACGGCGCTCACTCCAGTAGGCGATCCCAAACAGCAGCCCGAGGTACCCCAGCCCGGCTACCAGTATAATCCAGATATTCATGACGATCGGCGGCTGGTATCACGGGTCTCAAGCAGCAGGATCAGCAGGATGATCATCAGCAGCCACATCATAAAAATCGAAGCATACAACCGGGGCACCCCCCAGATATAACCCGATTGGCTGAATATGCTGATAATCGGGTAGTTGAGCAGGATGGCAAACAGGACCGAAATCCCAGCCAGTTTTTTTCCCTTGAGATGATTCCACATACAGTAGCTGGTTCCAAACAATCTGACTTGGCACGTCTGCCGCCATGGACAGCGTACCCAGGATAATATTACGAAATACCGGAGAAGCAACCAAACAAAACAGCGCCGACCCCGGAGGGGTGGCGCTGCCCGGATTCGCCTGCTCGGATTGCCTGTCTGAGCAGCAGGATCAGAGGAAAATCTGTGTCTGAAGAATAAACTCACCCCGGCGGCTATTCACCTCCGGCCCGCTCTGCCCGTTCACAAATACCGGACGGGAAGACCACTGAACCGTAAACTTGGCATGGTGCCCGTCCAGGAAAAAGTTGGAGCCGATATCGTAATAATGCCCGGTCGTGCCGAGATACGCCAGGTTTTTGAGGGTATAGGAGCCAAATGGCTGGATTTTGACTTTTTTGCTGAGGGTAGTCGGGAGCAGGAGCCCTGCCTGGGTGTACAATATGCCCCCCGTGCCCAGCAGCGCACGTGCATTGCCTGCGCCGTCCAGGGATTTAGCCCCGGTGTATTTGGCATCAAATGACCCGTTGGTGTTCATGATGCCGACAGACCGGTAATAATTCGGGCCAAAATTCATGCTGTAATAACTCGCATACCCGGTCACGGCCATGCCTTTTTCCTTGGCGCCTACGGGCATATCCACAAAGGCATCCAGGCCGAAAAGGGTCTGGTCGTGGTACGTGACCTCTGTTCCGTTTTTGGTGGCGGTAGCATCGTTGTGATGATAAAAACCAGCACCGAGGTTAAATACTTTTTTGGTGCCGACATAACTGCCCACAAAAAACGGGAGCAGGTTAGACTCCTGATCCAGAAACTGCCAGTTGACATATCCGCCTGTAGCCAGATTGTCTGTCGGGGCATGGAAAGCACGGGTCGAAGTAGCTGAGGCTAACTGATTGACAGAGAAGGGTTTGTTCAGGTGAAAACGATAATCCAGTTTCCCAACCTTGCCTTTGGCATAGATCCCGTACTGCCGGGCAAACTGGTCTGTGAGTTCGATATTGTACCAGTTAAAAATCGGGGCATCCACGGCCAGAAAATTGAGGGTGGAGGCACTGGACATACGCGATACTCCATTCCAGTAATGCAGGCCAAATCCGACCGCCAGATTGGCTTTTTTGCCTTTGGCTACGAGATATTCATTCCAGAAGTCATGAAAAAAAATCTGCGGCTTTTTAGCAGAGGCGCCGTTGACGGAGACACTGGCACTACCTGTGACGGCTCCGGCCGTATCTGCCGTACCGGTGACAGATCCGGAGCCAGACAGGGTGCCGGGATTACCGGAGAGTCCTCCTCCCGGGGCCCCGCCGTTCACAAAGGTCTGGTTGTTGATCCCCCAGTGGGTCAGGATCAGGTAGCGGGGCGTGATCTGGGCATAGGCCAAAAAACGGGCCCGGCGCAGCCCGATATCCACCGAGGTCGGCTGCTCATTGCCGTCCAGACCGGCGGTGCCGGGATTGTTTTGGGTCACACGGGTCCACATCTGGTTCCAGACGATAAACCGCACATACCGGCTTCCGTCTTCCGTAAGATTGACCTTAAGACCCGTCTTGTAGGTGTCACTGCCCTGGCCCAGCGCTGTGTAAGTCCCTAACAGCACAAATGCCAACACAAACAGGGTGCGTGTCAAAAAATTCATAGTCCTTTCAGGTTAACAAGTAACAGTAGTGTAGGAGAATAGGCGGAAAGAACACAAATACAATCATCTATATTCAAATATATTTAGATATATAGATATATACAAAATTTTGATCAACTTTTTTATTCACCCTCACTTGTGCCCCTCCTTCACATGGGCGGTCTTTTTCCTTCAGATACCTTGAAGCCCGGCTGAAACCATGTCCACTGGTGAGGGGCAGCCTGTGCATTTTCCCGGTCAGCATATTATCAAATCATAAATCCTGCACGCAGATGCTGTATTTTTCGTCCGGGGGGCTGATATTGTGAACCGTTCGCCACACTCAATCATCTGCATGGCCTGGACCAACTATCATAGCCATACCTATTACTGTGACGGGAAAGGCTCGCCCGAGCAATACCTGGCTGCCGCTGCTGCCAAAGGATTTTTGGCATGGGGCGTATCATCTCACGGACCGGCTGACATCGGCAAGTCCTGGACCATGCGTCCGGACCGGTTTGAGGCATATATCCATGAGCTTCAGGTCGTGAGACAGCGGCTCCGGAGCGCGATGGAGGTATATATCGGGCTGGAGTTAGACTATATTCCCGGGGTTGCGGGCCGATCAGCAGCGTTCAGGGCAGCGGGAGTTGAGTATATCGTAGGATCTGTACACGTAGCCGGGCAGATGCAAAATGGCGCCTGGTGGGAGATAGATGGCGGACATTATCAGTTTCTGCGGGGGATCGTTGAGTTGTTTGGGGGGAGTGCCGAGGCAGCCGTTACCCACTACTACCGCACGGTGCGGGATATGATGCGGGATGACCGTCCGGAAATCGTGGGGCATCTCGACAAGATCAAAATTCAGGCAGAAGACGGGAAATTATTCTCCGAAGATGCGCCCTGGTACCGGCAGGCAGTGATGGAGACCCTGGAGGAGATACGGGGTCACAAGGCCATCATTGAGGTCAATACCCGGGGCATGCTCAAAAAAATCACCCCGGACCCCTACCCTTCTCCGTGGATCCTGAAAGAAATGCACCACATGGGCATCCCCGTGACCCTGAGCTCAGACGCACATCACCCGGACGACACCGATGCATACTTTGCGGAGGTGGCAGCGATGCTCCGCAGGCTTGGCTACCGACAGATGTCTCTTTTATATAAAGGAGGCTGGCAGGTAGCAGATTTTGACGAAAAAGGCCTCTACTTATAATCCTCCCGCATGTCTTCCTTTCGCCAGCGCCTCTCCGCCCTCCCGCCCACGGCATTCACCCTGGTGGTGATGGCGGCAGCCTTTCTCACCTACTCCTGTATGTACTCCTTTCGTAAGCCCTTCACAGCGGCTACGTATGCCCAGACAGATGCCCTGTGGGGATTGTCCTTTAAGTCTGCCCTGGCCATCGCACAGGTGATCGGCTACATGATGTCCAAGTTTATCGGGATCAAGGTCGTCTCGGAGATGAAAGGCGACAGGCGGGTGCCGGGCCTGCTTTTGCTGATCCTGATCGCAGAGCTGGCCTTGCTGGGATTTGCCCTCACGCCTGCTCCCTGGAGCATCTGGTTTATGTTTCTGAACGGTATCCCGCTCGGGATGGTGTTTGGGCTGGTGTTTTCCTTTTTGGAAGGCCGCAAACAAACCGAAATCATGGGCCTGGGCCTGTGCGCCAGCTTTATTTTTGCGTCCGGATTTGTCAAGGACGTAGCCAACCTGCTCATGGGCGCCGGGGTCTCCGAGGCCTGGATGCCTTTTATGACCGGGCTGGTATTTGTGCCGGCCCTGCTGCTGGCAGTCTGGATACTGAGCCTGGTGCCCCCGCCATCGGCTGAAGATGAGCAGCTCCGGACCCGGCGCCTGCCCATGTCAGGCCAGGAAAGGGTCGCTTTTTTCAGGCGGTTTGCCCCGGGACTGATCCTGCTCATCCTCGTGTACATGCTCCTCACTGCGTACCGGGACTTCCGGGACAATTTTCTCGCCGAGATCTGGCAGGACATACGTCCGGGAGCCGACCGGCCTAATTTTTCGCAGACCGAAACCCCCGTCTCACTCCTGGTGCTGACAGCCCTGATGTTATTGGTCCTCGTACGGGACAATGTTAAGGCCCTGATGGTCAATCACCTGACCATCATCATCGGGATCGCTCTCACCGGCATTGCGGCACTGGGTTTTCAGCAGGGATGGATCCCGGATACTGTGTTTATCCTCATGACCGGATTTGGGACGTATGTGGCCTATATTCCATTTAACAGCATCCTCTTTGACCGGATGATTGCTGCCTTCCGGTATGTGAGCAATGTCGGGTTCCTGATCTACCTGGCTGACTCCTTTGGATACCTGGGCAGTGTCGCCACCTTGTTTTACAAAAACTTTGGGGCAGGTGACATCAGCTGGAAAAATTTTTTCCTTCAGATCAGTTATATCCTGGCCATCGCCGGGGTGATCGGAATGGCCTTCTCCTGGATATACTTTTCGCGCAACCACCGCCCCCATATATCTGCTGACCCTCAATCTCTCCGCCCGTGATCACTGTAAACGATCGTACCTACAACCTGCCGCAGGGCCCCGTGGTGGGCATCTGCATGGATGGCACCTCTTTTGACTACTACGAGGCCGCTAAGGACCTGATGCCCAACCTTCAGCGGTTTATCCGCGAAGGCAGCATGGGCATGGTTCACTCCGTCGTGCCGTCCTTTACCAATCCCAACAACATGGCGATGGTAACCGGCGCACCGCCGTCTGTCAACGGCATCTGCGGTAACTATTATTATGACAAGGCCCTGGACGCCGAGGTTATGATGAATGACCCCAGGTACCTGCGGGCACCGTCTATCCTGGCATCGCTGAGCCAGCAAGGCAAGCGGATCGCCGTCGTGACGGTCAAAGACAAACTCAGGGCCATGCTGGCCCACGGCCTGGCGGGTGGAGTGTGTTTTTCGGCGGAGTTTGCGGACCGGGTGACAACGGAACTAAACGGGATCGAAAATGTCGAAGGCACCCTTATGGGACGCCCGCAGCCGGGTATCTACGATCCGGGCATCTCGGTCTATTGTATCGAGGCGGGGGCCCGCCTCCTGGCGCGCGAGCCTTTTGACCTGATGTATCTGACGACGACAGACTTTGTCCAGCACAAATACGCTCCCGGCCACCCGGAGGCCAATGCCTTCCTGGCTGCCATAGACCAGTGGCTGGGCGAGCTGGACCGGCTCGGCGCGATCGTCGGGGTCACCGCAGACCACGGCATGAACGACAAAACCCAGGCCGATGGCTCTCCCAATGTCCGGTACGCTGAGTCTATCCTGGCTGATCATGGCATCCCGTCCCGGGTGATCCTGCCCATCACCGATCCCTATGTGGTACATCACGGGGCGCTGGGTTCGTATGGCACCGTCTATCTGGCTGAGGATGAAGTCACCCGCGCACGGGAGATCCTGTCAGAGGTTCCGGGATTTGAGAAAGTCCTGTCACGGGACGAGGCCGCTGCCGCCTTTCACCTGCCTCCGGACCGTATCGGCGAGTTGGTCATCCTGTCGGACCGCAGCACGGTCATCGGGCGCACAGCGGCCTGGCATGACCTCTCGGTTGTCGCGGAGGGCCTGCGCTCACACGGAGGCCTGCATGAGGCCGTGGTGCCGATGATCTTCAACCGCCCGCTGGCCCCTGCCTATGCTGAGCGCCTGGCTACAGGCACCAGCCGCAACTATGACCTGTTTGACTACCTGCTGAACGGCATCGCCTGATCGCCGGGCAGCGTTTATTTCTTTCTTTTTCAGCGAAATACGATGATTTCTTCAGATACCAGAGAATTTGGGAGCCTGATCGGCGGAGCAGAAGTTTTCTCAGGCCGGTGGCTCCCCGTCATCAGCCCGTGGAGCGGACAGCAGACCGGCCGGATCAGCCACGCCGATCCCGAGCAGGTGCAGGCTGCCATTGAGGCTGCCGCCCCTGTCAGGCTGAGCCTGAGCCGGTACGAGCGCAGCCAGATCCTCAACCGGATGGCTGACCATATCATGACCGAGATCGCTCCCCTGGGCCGGATGATCACCGATGAGACGGGACTGTCCCTCCAAGATACGCAGTATGAGGTCATACGGGTGGCTGATGTACTCCGGTTTGCGGCGATCGGTGCCCTCCAGGACGACTCCGAAGTATATCCCTGCGACATCACAGCCCAGGGACGCAACCGGCGCATCTATACCATGCGCCAACCGCTGCGGCTGATCTCGGCCATTACGCCCTTTAACCACCCCATGAACCAGGTGGCCCACAAGATCGCCCCGGCTATTGCGACCAATAACAAGGTCATCCTCAAGCCGTCTGAAAAAACACCTCTTTCGGCCTATTATTTTGCGCGGCTGGCCTACGACTGCGGACTCCCGCCGGAGGCCCTGACCGTGGTCAATGGCGATGTTCCGGCCCTGGCCCCGCTGCTCACCAGCCACCCGGACATCACCCTGGTATCCTTCACGGGCAGCAGTGCCATCGGCAAGCAGATCGCCCGCGAGGCCGGGTACAAAAAACTGGTGCTGGAGCTGGGCGGGAGTTCGGTCATGATCATCATGGACGACTACGACCCGGAGGCCGCCGCTGACATTGCGGTGAGCGGTATTTTCAAAAACTCAGGCCAGCGGTGTACCTGTATCCGGCGGTTTCTGGTGCAGGCGGGGATTGCTGACCGGTTTGCAGAGGCGCTGGCGGCACGTGCCGCAGCATTGCGCTGTGATGATCCTTACGATCCTGATACCCAGGTCGGTACGGTTATCTCCGGGCAGGCGGCCATCTCGATGGAAGAAAAAGTCAAAGACGCCGTAGGCAGGGGGGCCACCCTCCTGACCGGCAATATCCGCGACGGTGCCCTGTACCGGCCCACAGTTGTGGATCACCTCCAGAACCACTTCCCCCTCGTCAGCACGGAGACCTTCGGGCCCATCGCCTCGATCCTGCGATTTAATACCCTGGATGAGGCCATCCGCATCGCCAATGACACGCCCTACGGCCTGTCCGGTGCTGTGGTGACCCATCGCTGGGACGTGATGCAGCGGGTCATCACTGAGCTGGAGACCGGCACCGTCAATGTCAACGAAGCCCCCAGCTACCGCCTCGAGTGGTCTCCCTTTGGAGGGATCAAGGACTCCGGCCTCGGGTACAAAGAAGGGGTCCTGGAGGCCATGAAGGCCTATACCTATCTCAAAACGTACTCGCTGCCCTGGGACCGGCCGTAAAGTTTTAAGGTCTAAGGTTTAAAAGGTTTTAAGTTTACTAAACCTTAGAGGTTTAGTAAACTTAAAATAATGGATGTGTACGGGTCTGCCAACCCGGTGTCGTCTGGTTGATTATGACACCGGATACCTCGTTAGTGGTTTATGACCTTAGTGTTGCAACTTCATTAAGATCAGCACATTTACAACGCTGCTGACAATTTCAACAAAGCGTCTGAGATCTTCGTGTTCCATGTAATCAACTCCGTCAATCCGATCTGACTGGTACGATACCGGGATTGTACGTCCGCTAATTGACCTTTCAGCAGTGTAACCTCATGTTGAGCGGACTGCTTATTTTGTCGCGTACAATAACGTGAAGCTTCCTCAAGTGCCTCTTCTATCTTATTCTGTGCAATCAGTTCCTGAATGATATTAATAAGACTTTCATCCCCGGCATCAGCAACTGACTCCTGCTTGGGACTGGTGTTAATTTCTGTCGTTATGTCAGAATTAACATTACCAAATACAACTCCCTGACCACCTGTAATGGTGATATTCTGGAATTGTTGGTTAATAGATTTTTTTTCCTTTTTCATCACTTGTTATTTGGCTGAAATAGCATTCTGAATAGTGCTTCCGATATTCCCAAAGGATAATGTAGAGTTGTTGCTGTTAATTTTTATCCCATTAAACTGCTGGACAATAACCGTTTTAGCGCTTTCAGTCATAAGTCCGTTTTTTTCCAGAAACTGCAATGTCTGAAATTGCAAAAAGTACAAACATCCTTGTTCAAAAGACGTAATATCTATTTTATCGTAAGAATTTGCATATTCTCCATAGCTAATACTTGTTTTTACGCTATGAAGATTTCTAAACCATCTCAAAAACCAACTCCAGACATGGACGGGAGACGTCACGATAAAAAACCAAACTTCATACCACTTAATCTGCCCCCTGAAAAAATAGAAATAGTTAGCAATTATCGTATTTCCGAGCAAATGAATATTAATAAAAAAAGTAGCTAAGGTTTTTCGAACACTTGCATACCCTATCCTGACAAACTCTCTTTCATCCGATGGTTTATCTGCGTCAATAATCCTGAGTGACTCAATATGCACCTGTCTATTATCCAATTTCAGATATTCTTTAGCCCCATCCCTCAGTTGTTCCAGTAACATTTTACCCAGGCTTTCTGCTTTTCCCATATCACTATTGGCTCCTACAGCAATGGGGAGTACCAAGCTATAGACATTCTGGCCATATCGGAAGAACAAGTCAAATTTCTGGAATTTATCTTTCTCAAGATTTTCTCTGGTTGAATCCTGGACATAAGCAAAAATACTAAAAACAATACATGCCAGGATTAATACCTGAACTATTGACCAAATGAATACGATAAAACCACCACCCCTATATTCTCCTAAAATTGAAGACAAGCTCCTTAAGAAGGTGCCCAGATAAAATACGGTAAGTATAAAACTTACAAAAATTTTAAATGTTGCATTAAAATTACGCATAAGATTGGTATTTTGAGTTTGTAACATAAATATAACAAATACTCTTTTATTATCATAAAAATTGTATCTATTTTTTGCCTGTATTCTTTAAATTCCAACTAACCGATAAAACCATTAGCATAAATTTGATACATATCTTAGTGTCCTATGACAATGCTGTGGAGCGTTAATCATCAAACCTGCGTTTTTTTTAAAATAGGAGACGATATTCAACCTGAGTAATGTTTATCAAAAAATACACCTCCACGTTTCATCCCCAAAAAAATACAGCCCAGGGCACAAACCCCCGATCCAAACCTATGCTACCCCGTATAATGGGAATCACCCTGCCAATATGATCGGCAGGTCTGGTTTTTGTTGGTATTTTTGTTTAATTTTGCACTTGTTTTTTCCATTTTACTAATCAATCCAATTCCCATGCGTGTTGCTGTAGTAGGTGCTACGGGTCTGGTCGGGACAGAGATGCTGACGGTCCTCGCCGAAATGAATTTTCCGGTTACGGAACTGATTCCGGTGGCTTCTGAGAAGTCTGCGGGCAAACAGATCGAGTTTAAGGGTAAATCGTGGACGGTGGTCACCATTGAGCAGGGGATTGAGGCCCGTCCGGACATTGCCTTGTTCTCAGCCGGCGGCAGCACCAGCAAAGCATACGCGCAGCGATACGTGGACGCCGGGGCCCTGGTGATAGACAACTCCTCCGCCTGGCGCATGGAGCCGCATGTCCCCCTCGTGGTGCCGGAGGTCAACCTGGGTGCCATCGGCAACAGCCGCCTCATCGCCAACCCTAACTGCTCTACCATCCAGATGGTCGTGGCCCTGGCCCCTATCCATCGCCAATATCGCATCAAACGCCTCGTGATCTCTACCTACCAGAGTGTCACCGGCACCGGCAAGGCGGCAGTGGACCAGCTCATGGCTGAGCGCGAAGGCCGCGAAGCGGTACAGATTTATCCCACCCGGATTGACCTGAACTGTATCCCGCAGTGTGATGTGTTTCTGGACAATGACTACACCAAGGAAGAAATGAAACTCGTCAATGAAACCCGCAAAATCATGGGGGATGACAGCATCCGCATCACGGCCACGGCTGTGCGGGTACCTGTCATCGGCGGGCACTCGGAGACGGTCAATATCGAGACGGAGCATCCGTTTGAGATCAGCGAGATCAAGGCCCTGCTGGCTGCCACGCCGGGGGTGATCGTCATGGACGATATCCAGCACAATGTATATCCCACGCCGCGGGCTGCACATGGCCGCAATGAGGTATTTGTGGGCCGTATCCGCCGGGATGACTCCGCTGACAATGCCCTCAATCTCTGGATCGTAGCGGACAACCTCCGCAAGGGTGCCGCTACCAATGCGGTCCAGATCGCCATGCACCTGCTCGGTATCCCTGCCTGATGCCAGACAACGAGGTTTCCTATACACGCGCCCAACTGGCCCTCCGCAATGGCAATGACCGGGACGAAATCTGGGTCGCCTATGCGGGGATCATTTATGACGCAACCCCCAGCCGCCACTGGCGGCAGGGGGTTCACTATGGCCACTGGGCAGGGCAGGACCTCACGGAGGAACTGGCGCAGGCTCCCCACCGGGCTGAGGTATTCCGGCGGCTCAAGGTCGTCGGCAAGCTCATCTGAGCGGGTTAGTACCCGGACTTCAGCCGCAGGGTCATCGGCTCTGTTCCTATTGTCACCCGGATAGGGTCGCTGAACTGATACATATTGCTGAAGGTGTACAGGGTCACCTCTCCTACCGGCAAGCAGATTTTCATCTGCGCACCGGGACTGATCGGACAATGCATAGGGCCCGATGTCATCCCTGCCAGGTCAGGGCTTAAGGTGATCATCATATGCGCAAATGCGTTTGTACTCGCATTCACCACGGTGACCTGACAGTTGCGGGTCGGTGCCTTTGGGGGTTGCGCGGCAGTTTCTGTCCCTGGCGGCAGCGGGGCTGTGAGCGCACTGGCAGGCTCAATCCGCTCAGGCTGGCAGGCCATCAGCATGCCCAGTGCCCATAAACACAGGTATAGGACTCGTTTCATGACTGAAAATAGTTGTTTCAATCAATATACAGCGACAAACTATACCGTGTACCCGCCGATGTACAACCGTGTCACCCGCGTGCACAACCGTGTCGTCTGCGTGAACAAACGTACCGCAGCTCTGCCCTTATTGTACCACTACCTTCCGCACCTCAGTCCAGTCAGGGCCGCTCACACGCAGGATATACACCCCGGCCCGAAGTCCCTCCAGGGGGATTTGCAGGAGTCCCTGCCGGGTTTCTTCAGCGACATGCCGCACGTATACGCTGCGCCCCTGCGCATCAAACATCGTGAGATTGAGGGCTACGTGTTCAGGCTGAATGTACTCAACCCACAGGGTCCGGGTATCGTCGCTGGGGTTGGGATAGACGGTGATGGCAGCCGGGGCGAGAGGTGGCTCGCAGGTGATCAGGCGGGCATCAGCCCAGTCGGCATGGTCATACCCATTGCCATCGCCGCCCTCCTGTACCACCAGCACCAGACGCTGTACTCCACGTACCGGAATATCGAGGTCCAGGGCAGGGTCTGCTCCCGTGAGGCGGGGACTGCTGTAGAGCAGGGTTCCATCTCCCCAGACTTCAAACTGCACTGATCCGTTCCCAAAAGTCTCGTCATCCAGCCCGACCCTGCTTACAAACCGGTCATGACGTCCTCCGATCTCATACGTAATCCGGGAGTAGGCATGGACACCAAGTCCTTTGGCATATACCTGCCCGTCGAGGGTGATCGGGTTGCCGCCAGCTTCCTGCTCTCCATTGGAGCGGTCGCGTGATACAGGCCCCCAGCCATTTTCGGGGGTTCCTGTCCAGCTCAGGTCGGAGAGATACACCGTCCGCTCATATCCGCAGGCAGGTCCGTCGGCAGGGAGAAGTGTCCACTGCTGATTGGTGCCCTGGGTTTCTGTCCAGGCGATCAGGGCAGCTCCGTCGCCTGTCTGGCTGCTGAATACATCCAGCAACAGGCCATTGTAGGCACTGACGATATAAAAAGCGCCGTTGGGGGCCGTGCGGAGATACCATAACTGGTGCTGCTGGCCTCGCCAGGGGGCCTGTATGACCGCAGCACCCCGACCGGGCCGCCAGTCCTCCAGTGAGAGGGCCATCAGGCTATGTGCCGCCATGATCCGGTATTTACCGCCTCCTATATGCTGAAAATGCCATTGCTGGTGGTCACTGCCGTCAGCAGCAGCCTGTACAACCGGAGTACCTGCCTCCTGTGATGCCTGATCTACTCCGGCCACTTTACCACTGTGCCGGGCCGTAAGGGTAACCCACCCATCTGCTATCATCGGCGGGAGTCCGGGTGCCAGGGTTGTGATCCACCCTTCGAGGACCGCGATATACACCGGATCCCGGAGATTTTTGGCGATAGGCGGCATGGCATCTGCCCCGGTGCTATTGTCCCGCTGGTAGAGAATGGAAACATTGGGGTCACCAGGTGCGATCAGGACCCCCTGCGGAGAGGAATGGCTGATGGCATTGGTGTAGATATGGTTTTGGTCATAGAGAGCCGTCAGCGACCGCCCGTCAAAGGCAGCCTCTACGCCATTGGGACGGTGACAAAAGGCGCAGTTGGCATCCAGATACGACCGCACCCGGTACTCCGGAGTGGCTTGCGCATCGCTGATATAGGCTGAGCTCGGCAGTTGGGCAGGATCGCCGATAGCCTGATTAAATATCCCTAGGTGTTCCCAGGTTTCCAGTTGGTTGCCGGTCGTGCCGCCGGGATAAGCCAGGTCACCATTGAGCTGCCGGGTGCGCACGCCCAGTACATACCCGGCATTGGCATTGTGACAGGTCATACACTGCTGCCGGGAGGGGAAATCCCAGGTCTGGGCGTACAAACTCCCATCTGCACGGGCCACCTGGTGGGTAAGGGTGTCCGCCCCGGTCAGGAGATAGGCTTCTGTACCTTCGGGGTTCCATTTATAGGTAAGTCCGTAGGCTCCTTCGGCTGTCACGACAAAAAAGCGGGTCTCCAGCCGCCGGATGACCTCCGGCTGTGCCTCATCTACTGGCAACTCAAAGTGTTTGATAAATACCGTCCCGGCGGGGAAGGTCCAGTAATCCTCGGTGCGAAAGTTGACTTTTTCCCACGCATCATTAAACGTACCATCCTGAGGCAGGGCAATCCAGCGGTATTTGGCGGCACGGTCAGACCAGAGGGGGGCATTAACCCCATAAGGTAAAATCCCTGGCACCGGCGTCAGCGATGCCATATCCGTAAATACTCCCAGCTCCGAGAGGCGGGCTGGCGGATCGGCTACAGGGGCTTTGGATCTAAGCTGGTAGATCAATCCCCCGTCCAGGCCGGTACCGTTGAGTTTGAGGAGGTAGATATTGCCGTCGCTGTCTGTTCCAAAAGCAGAAATACCTGCTTTGTCGCCCTGGCCGGTACCATAGGGTACATTCAGCATGGGATTGATGATGGGGGTGCCTGCCGGATCCGGGGTGAGGGTATATACGTTGAGGGTCGTATGGTCGCCAAAGAGATAACGGCCCTGGAGATCGGGAAACTTCGATCCGCGATATACAAATCCGCCGATGACACAGGTGCCCTGATCCCGGGGATAGTTGTACACGGGCCCCCGGCTGGTCCCGATCAGGGGGATAGGCTGGGGTTTGGCTCCGGCGATGGTCCCCTCGCGGAAAGGCCACTGAAGGTTGTCACCTTTGTGAACAATGTCTACTTCCTCACGGGTGCCCTGGCCTACATCACCTACCCATATATCCCCTGTGGGATCATCCCAGGCAATACGGTGTGGGCTGCGCAGGCCGATGGCATAAAACTCTTCCAGTACACCGCCGTTTTCGTCCTGCCAGGGATTGTCATTCGGAATAAAATACCCCTGCGTAAAACTCCCGGGCCAGCCGGGCGGGGGCGGACTCTGGGTCTGAGGCTGTCGCCGGATCGGGTGGCTGATATTGCCACCGCGCTGGTCCACGTCCAGGCGCAGGATCCCCCCAAACAGACAGTAGTCAAGCCGCTGTGTGACATTGTACCCGTCATCACCGCTGCCTTCATCACCGACAGAGACATATAAAAAACCATCTGGCCCAAAAAACATATCACCGCCGTTGTGCCAGCCATTGCGGTCAAACTGCTGGATCAGTACATATTCCGAGGCAGGGTTGATTGTGGCCGCCCCATCTTCGAGGGTGAACCGCGAGAGCCGGAGATATCCGTACTGCTCGCCTCCCTGTGGATTGGGGCCGGTGATGGTCTGGAGGATCGGTGCATACCGGTACCATACGTACAGGTATCCCCGGTGAGGTGAGCCCGCCTGCCCAAATTCAGGATGTAAGGCCATGCCCAGTGCGCCTCCGTCTCCCTCGATCAGGGTGCGGGCCGAAATGTCCAGTACAAGGGTTTTTTGTGCGGCGGTTGGGGTTTTATCAAATGACCATATATGCCCGTTTTTGCCCAGGACCATCATCTGTGCCTGTCCCGGAACCTCGACAATCTTGAGCGGGTCCACAAAGGTCAACAGCGGAAACGCATTTTCCAGCTCATAAGCCCCCGGTCCGGTCCCGGTAGGGGGCGCATCCGGAAACACCCCGTTCAGATAGGCCCCCATCGGATCCACCCGATCCAGGCCTGGCGGAGGTGGCGGCATCAGCGGGGCATACGCCAGCACCCACAGCACAATCCCCGGAATCAGTGCTGCCAGCAGCCACTTGTGATAGTTGAACGGTATTTGTCGGGCCATAATGATAAGTAGCAGTAATCTGCTTCAATATAGGACTTTTATCATTTATGATGAAACACCCGAAAAGCATACCTAAAGTTACCTGTGGGTGCAATCGCCCGGCAAGTGTACCTGGATTCTTTACCTGGAATTAATACACAGGTGTTAGGTTGGCAGCCTATTATTATCGTATGCCCCCGATGCCCGCACCTATGCTGACGCTGATACAAAGACCATATTGGCTGCTGGTGAGCCTTTTTCTCCTGGTAAGCTGTCACCGTACTTTTTACCTTCGGAGACCTGAGGTTTCTTTTTTCAGGTATGATGCCAGCACCCGGCCTGCTGTCAGTGCCCATCGGGGCGGTGGCGATTATACCGGATATCCCGAAAACTGTATCGCCAGTTTTCAGATGCTCGCCCGGCAGATGCCCGTCATCATCGAGTGTGACATCCGGCTCACACAGGACAGCGTGCTGGTGATGTTGCATGACGACCGGCTTGACCGCACGACTACAGGTCAGGACCTCCTGATCGAAACAACCTATGCGGCCCTCCACAACCTCCGCCTCAAGGACAATGCCGGCCATATCACGCCATACCCGATCCCAACTTTAGCCCAGGTATTGCGCTGGGGCCACAACAAAGTAGCTTTTACCCTTGATGTAAAACGGGGGGTACCCTACCAGCATGTGGTGAAACTGGTACAAAAAACTCATTCGCAGCGGAATGCTGCCATTATCACCTATAATGCGGCAGATGCTGCCCTCGTGCACCGCCTCGATCCCTCCCTGATGATCTCCGTGAGCCTGCCCAACCGGGAGGCATACGAGCGCCACCGCAACGCCGGGGTGCCAGACAGCGTGATGGTAGCGTTTGTGGGCACCCGCCAGCCCGATCCGGCACATTGTGCATTTTTGCACGAAAAAGGCATCCGTTGTATCCTCGGCACCCTCGGCAACCTGGACCAGATGGCGCAGGCACGGGGCGACTCCCTCTATCTCCAATGGGTTCAGGCCGGCGCCGATATCCTCAGCAGCGACCGGCCTCTGGAGGCGTGGCAGGCACTGGGAAGGTGATGAGGTGGTTGTTACCGAAACCCACGCCTGACGGTTATTTCTGATAAATAAACGCAAGTCCCTGTGCCAGCCCCGCAGCAGGGATGATCAGGTGTTTTTCGCCTTGCAGTGCCTGATAGGTGTACCGGAACTTTTTATAGTTCCTTGATGCCAGGGTCTCCATAAAGGCCAGGTCGTTTTTTCCATTGCCCAGGCTCCCGTATCCGATATACAAGGCGGCGTCAAGTGTGTTGTGGCGGGCATGATAGGCCGATTCTATTTCTGCAAAAGCCTGAAAACCCGTATCCAACACAATGTACTTGTTGAATACACCCGGCTTTTCAAACAAGGTCCACAATACAAACAAACCACTTCTGGAATACCCCCACAGGGCTCTTTCAGTTGGAAGGGTCCTGTAGGTCCGGTCAATATGTGTAATCAAGGTATCTTTAAAAAAAGCAAAGTACTGCGCTGCGCGGGGATCTGCGGGAGCCCCACTCCACTTAAAAGGCGAAAAATCCCGTTGCCGTTGGTTATTGCCACCCTCTGCTGGGCCGTGTTTGTCATCATACGACGGTGACACGATGATTAGTTCCGGTGTATGTCCCCCATATTGCAGGTACGTCACAATATCCGTAGCCATGGCGAAGGCATGATCCCCGTCAAGCAGGTACAAAACAGGATATTGTTTGTTGCTGGTTTCATATCCCTCCGGCAAATATACTTTGATAACATACGTAGTCTCCAGCCCCTGCGAGTGCAGGGTAAATGCCTGCGTGTTTTTTAGGGTGACAGGCACCGGCGGTGCCGCGTTTTCCTGGGCTGAGAGGACACCCGTGATCAGGAAGATCAGTACAAATCCAAGGTATTTCATTGCTGGGAGGGTTATAGAGGTTCGATTTTCAGGAAATTAACTTACTCTTGTAAGAAATGTACACAATCCCGGTTCGCTACGCAAGTTTGCCAGCTTAGATCACCTGCGTTTCTTGCGGATTCCCCCGTTAAATCTCCCCCCAATCCCCGTATATTCCGCCATGAATCGTCCTTACATCTGGTACGGCGGGTACATGGCGGTTGTTTTTGGGCTGGCCTGGTGGTTTGCGCTGCCGGAGGAGGATGCCTGTATTCTCTTCCGGTATGCAGAAAACCTGGCTGAAACCGGCCGCATTTCCTATAACCCCGGCGGCCCCCGGACAGAAGGAGCAACGGATTTTGTGTACATGGTGGTGCTGGCGGGGTGGCGGAGGCTGGGAGGCGACTTGTTTTTGGGGAGCCTCATCCTCAATGGATTAGCAGCCCTGAGTATATTCCGGACTTTGCAGGGCGGCCCCCGGGGTGATCGTCCGGATAGCAGTATGTGGAAACTGGTTGTCCTGCTGCTGATCCTCCCGCAGACCATGGCCTCGGTCAAGGGATTTTCGGCGCTGGTCATGATGGCAACCCTGGCTGCTGTATGGCGGCTATACCAGTCGCAACGCTACCTCCTGATGCTGGCCGCTGCGCTGGGCGCCTGTCTGCTCCGGCCTGATGCCCTGGTAGCAACAGGGCCCCTGCTGGCCGGGTGGGTGATAACCAGCCGCAAGGACCCAAGCCTGCTCCGGCTGCGGCTGACGCACCTCACCCTGATCTGCATCCTGCCGGGGCTCATGTACGTTGGGTGGCGGGCGACCTACTTCGGCGAGTGGTTTCCCCTGCCTTTTTATGTCAAAAGCCAGGTAGCGGAGCGGGTGCTGGGCCTATTTGATCCGGAGAGCTTACGGATGCATACATTTGCGATCGGGTTTGACCTCCTGCCTGCAGGCCTGCTGGCCCTGATCGCGGGAGGTGGCAGGATACTCCACACACATCGCCTCGTGCTGATCGCGTACGGGCTGATCCCCCTGATCTTTTATGCCGTGATGAGCCAGGCCATGAATGCCGGATTCCGGTTTCAGGGATCTATGTACCTGGCCGTATGGATCTGGGCCTGGGAGCAGTGGCAGCAGGCACCGTCCGGCGTACGTGGATGGTTGCGCGGGCTGGCGCTGGTCCTGATCCTGAAGGCCGGATACAGGCAAATAACTGTTTTTCAGTCCATTATAGCTGATACCTATCATCAAAACACCTGGTACCTGGCCCGGGCCCTGCGCCCGTACTCCCACCTGCACATGGCCGTGACCGAGGCTGGTCGCCTCCCCTATTATGCCGGGTGGCGGGCGACCGATATCTGGGGCCTGAACGATGCCCGGTACGCCCGGCGGCTGATCCAGCCAGAAGACCTGGCGGCTGACCCGCCCGCACTGCTGGTGCTTGATCCTGAGGACGACAGCCTGCTGACCTACCCCTCCCCTACCCGTCCGCATACCCGCCGCACCTGGGACCACATGGTGGACAATGCCCGCCTTTTTGCGCGAAATACAGGTACTTACGAGGGATGGCTGGTACCTTTTTGCCGGGAAACTACGCTTCCGCCAGGGTGGATCCCCCCCTGTGACGGACGGCGGGACCTGTACCTGATCCGGACAGACCTGCCTGAAACCGAGGCATTACGTAAGATCCTACAGCAGCACGGTGCCGTCAGGACGACGGAGTGGTAATAAAAAAAATCCCCGGAGGTCGGCTGACCTCCGGGGTGATATATCCTGCATTCAGGTTTACTGATGGATCACCTCCGCTTCGGGCTGAGGTGCATGTCCGTTTTCAGACGGCGTATGCGTCACCGGCGGCAGGTCGTGTTCGTCGCGGATCGTGAGGGCATCCAGGTCAAGAACATCCAGCTCTTGTTTGCGGGGGATCAGGTCACGGCGCCCGGTGACCCAGGCGATCAGGGTATCCATGATCATGTAGGCTGCGGGCACCACAAAAACCGTCAGCAGCAGCGAGCTGGTCAGGCCCCCGATCAGGGCCCAGGCCAGGCCGTTTTTCCACTCAGCCCCAGATCCCGTCGCCAGTGCGATCGGCAGCATACCGATAATCATGGCGATGGTCGTCATCAGGATCGGACGCATACGGGCCTTACCTGCGATGACGAGGGCCTCGGCTGTGCGGTAGCCGCGTGCTTTGAGCTGATTGGCAAAGTCCACAATCAAAATAGCGTTTTTGGCGACAAGTCCCAGGAGCATGATCAGCCCCAGCATGGAGAAGATACTCATGTTTTCCAGGGCCAGGGCCAGGAAGGCACCGATCAGGGCTACCGGGATGGAAAACAGTACCACAAACGGATACACATACGAGTCATACAGCGCCACCAGGATCAGGTAGATCAGGAGGAAGGAGGCCAGCAATGCCAACCCGAGGCTTCCAAAAGATTCACCTGTATTTTTGAGTTCGCTGTCATATGCGATCTCAATACCGGCAGGTTTGGTCTCCGCAATTTTGGCAATAACATCCTGACCGACAGCCCCTACGGAGCGGCCCAGTACCAGGGACTGTACCACGACGGAGGTCATACGGTTGCGGCGCTCCAGCTGTGAGGGACCTGTTTTTTCGGCTACTGTCGCAAACTGGCTCAGGCGAATCTGCTGACCCATGTTGTTGACCAGTGCCAGGTTTTCAATATCAGTCCGGCTTTTGCGGTTAAACTGATCGAGTTTTACCGTCACGTCATACTCATTGTCCCCGTCACGGAACTTGGTAGCCTCCGTACCGGCAAAGGCTGTCTGAAGCGTCGCGCCGACCATGCCCATCGTCAGGCCGAGTTCGGACATTTTTTCGCGGTTGACAGTGATACTCATCTCAGGATTGCCCTGCTGTACGGACAGCTCAGGGTCCACCACCCCGTTAATGTTGGCGATGTCGCGGCGCAGGCGCTCTGCATACGCATAGGCGGAGTCAGGTACAGCGCTGCTGACGATTACCATGATCGGCAACTGGTCAGCCCCGAGCAGACCCAGTTCCTGAATCCGGACTTTGACGCCGGGGAGTTCCTGTTCGAGCTGGAGCTTGAGCGCACGGGAGTATTCGGCAGTTTTAATGCCTGTTTCCTTAGGTGGTTTAAGCGAGACGGTAATGTCCGCAAAGTTTTCACCGGAAGAAGACTCAAAGGCATTGCTGGAAGACCCCATATTCACATACACCTTGGTGACCTCCGGCATCGAAAACAGCTTGTCCTCCACCTGGCGTACCACTTCAAAGGTCTGCGCAAGCGAAGCTTGTTTATTCAGTTCCAGTTTCAGCAGAAACTCTCCTTTGTCCCCTGTTTTGGCAAACTCAAACCCGATCAGGCCTGTAGCCGGCAAGGTAAGGGCACCCAAAATCATGACCAGTGAGATGACCATCGTGATGGTTTTGTGCTTGAGCACCCAGCGCAGCACGTGGGCATAGGACTGGGTGAGTGCATGAATAAACCCTTCAATGATGTATATCACCCGTCCACCGATGGAGTTTTTGTCCAGATGAGTCACCTTGGAGAGGCGGGAAGCCAGGAAAGGCGTCAGGGTAAATGAAACCAGCAGCGACATCAGGGTGGAGAATACCACAACCAGTGCGAACTGGCGCATGATATTGGCGATAAGCCCTTCGAGAAAGGCCAGCGGCAAAAACACCACCACGTCCACCAGGGTGATCGAGAGTGCCGTAAAGGCGATCTCACTCCGGCCTTCCAGCGCCGCAGTACGCTGATCTTTGCCCATCTCCAGGTGCCGGAAGATGTTCTCCAGGACCACAATGCTGTCATCCACCAGAATACCCACTACCAGCGAGATAGCCAGCAGGGTCATCAGGTTGAGGGAGAAGCCAAACATATACATCACAAAAAACGTGGAGACCAGCGAAGCCGGAATCGCCAGCATGACGATAAAGGCATTCCGGAGGCTGTGCAGGAACACCAGCATCACGATGGCCACCAGGAAAATAGCCAGCCCGATATCATGCGTCACGGCTTCGGCTGCTTCCAGCGTAAAAACAGAAGCGTCCTGTGCAATGGAAAACTTGACGTTTTGGGACTCATAGGTTTTTTCCAGCTCAGCAATGACCACATACATGGCTTCACTCAGGGCCACACCGTTTGCCTCGGTGTTTTTGCGGACCGAAAGGGCGATGGAGTTTTGGCCATTGAGGCGGGCAATCTGGGTGACATCCTTCTGGGTATCCTGGATATCAGCGATTTCATGGAGAAATACAGGGGCGCCGGTACGGTTGTCACGGGTCACGATCAGGTGACGTATATCGTCCACTGACTGAAATTTACCCGAAAGCCGGATTAATACCTGCCGGGTTTCGTCCTTGAGTTTGCCGGTGGGGAAGTCGAGGTTAGCCGCTTCCAGGGCCTGCGATACCTGCAGGATAGACAGGTTGTAACGCTCCAGTTTTTCGGGGTTGACATTGATGCGGATTTCACGCTCCTGTCCCCCGAGGATATCAATCTGAGCTACCCCCGGCACACGTGCCATGGAAGGCACGATCCGGTTCTGGATGAGGTCATAGAGTTCGATCTGCTCCAGATTGGAGGTGACCACCATCTGAATGACCGGCAGCTCATCAATGGCAAACTTGCTCAGGACCGGGGTTTGGGCATCCTCCGGGAGTGAAGCTGCGGCCAGGTTGACGAGTCGTTCGGCATTTTGGAGGGCCTTGTCAATATCCGCACCGACCTCCATCTCCACGACGACCACGGAGAGGTTTTCGCGGGAAGTAGAGCGGATATTGGCCATTTTTTCCATCCCGGACACGGCGTCCTCGATAGGTTTGGTGATGGTATTTTCGACCTCTGCCGGAGAAGCCCCCGGATATACCGTCGAGACGACTACCACCGGCGCCGAGAACTTGGGCAGGAGCTCGTAGCTCAACTGCTGGTAACCAAACACCCCAAGGAGCGTCAGCACCGCAAACAGCACGATGATGAGCGAGGGCCGTTTTATTGCTATTTCAGAAATAGACATAATCTGGTAGGTTGATGCGTGAGCAGATGAAAACGCATATTCAATTAGTTGACCGCCAGGACTTCAATGCCATCAGCCAGTTTTTCCGATACGGAAGTCACCACACGGTCACCAGGGGTGAGGCCAGACTTGACAATGAGCACGTCCGCTGTTTCCATGGACAGGGTTACAGGCTGGAGTTTCAGGTGGTTGTCTGCTGTGAGAACATACACCTGAGGTGCCTGCATGCTGCCTACGAGCGCCTCGCGCGGGATCTGGATACCGGTGACAGATTCATTAAAGGCAAATGTCACAGAACCAGACATACCAGCCCGGAAGGTCCCGTTGTTGGAGACACGAACTTTGACAGGAAACTTACCGGCCATATCAGCCTTGACCCCGATAAACGTCACGACACCGGGCAGGGCCTTGTCTGGATACAGGTCCAGGCGCACCTCTACACGGGCACCCGTGCGGAGACCGATCACCTCACCCTCCGTCAGGTTGACGACCATCTCCAGACTGGAGATGTCCACAATGTCAGCTACAGGCGATCCGGGCATCAGGGAAGAGCCTTTTTCGACATACAGCACATTAATAGAGCCGCTGATGGGCGCCTTTACCTGTGTTTTTTTCAGGGCAATCTCCAGGCCTTTGATCCGGGACTGGTGCGACTTGATCGCCAGGCGGAGGTCCTCCAGCTGAGCAGAAGGGGCAGCGCCCCCTGCGGCCAGGGTTTCGTACCGGGCAAGGTCCTGCTCGGCTTTGGTGAGGGTCTCGCGGGTAATGGCGAGTTCATTTTCCAGGTTTTCAGCATCTATGCGGAGCAGGGTCTGGCCCATGCCCACATTGGCACCCTCCCGTACATTCAGCTGGGTGACAGAACCCTGGGTCTCGGCCATCACTTTTACTTCACTGACCGCTTCAAACTTACCGTTTACCGTAAATATCCGGTCAATGGTAGTCGTATTCACCGCCAGGGTACGTACTGTCGGTTTTTCATTCACGATGGCAGCCTCAGCCGCCCGCTTGTCCAGCTCTTGTTTGTTGGACATCAGCCGGATCACGATAAAAGCGACCAAGGCCAGGACCAAACCGGTCGTAATCAGAATATTGCGTCTCGTCATGACAAATATATTGCAGAAAAAATAGGAGATGAGGGAAATCAGGGTTCGAGGATACGGGCAAAGTTGCCGGAGTACTTCATCCACTCCAGCCAGGCCAGTTGGGTCTGGATCAGGGCGGCGAGGTAGTTGGTCTGGGCTTCTTTTTGGGCTGTCTCAGCATTAAGCACATCCGAGAGAGGAGCTACCCCCTGCTGATACCGGAGCTGGCTGAGGGCATATACTTTTTCGGCCAGTTCGCGGTTAGCTTTTTGAGCTTCCAGCGCAGCTTTGGCGACCTCCAGTTTTTTGTCTGCATTATAAAACTGGATGGAATAGGCATTTTGGGTTTCGCGCAGGACACTGCGGGACTTGAGCAGGTCCACCTCTGCCTGGCGGATCTGGGCATCCCGCCGGAATCCGTCAAATACCGGGATGTTCAGGCTCAGGCCGATGGCTGTGGCATTAAACCAGTTGTTTTGCTCCCCAAACCCGCTGAACTCGTTGGTCTGGGACTGGAGAGAAGTCGTGGCAAATCCTGCCAGAGAAGGGATATACCCTTGTTTGGTGACTTTGAGGCCCAGTTCATTGAGGGAGGCCTGTCTTTCCAGCAGCTTGATGTCCGTGCTCTGGAGCGGATCAGGCGACTGCATGAGGTCCAGCATCCAGGGTTCTGTCTCAAAAGACTCCACCAGGGCCAGCGGCTGATCCAGGGTCATGCCCATCTGGAGTTTGAGCAGGTTGAGCTGCTGGTCAATGGCCTGGGCCAGGTTGGCCTGCTGGGTGAGGAGGTTGGTGCGGTTGACCTGGACACGGTCCACATCAATCTGCATACCGGTGCCTGCCTGTACGCCGAGCGCTGCCAGACGCATAAGTTCGTCGAGCTGGGCCAGGTTGTCAGCGACAATACGCGCCTGTACCCGGTTGATCTGCACGGCATAGTACAGGGCCGCGATGTCATAGGCTACCTGCTCGCGGGTACGCTGGGCATTGAGACTTCCCAGTTCGGCAGACTCCCGTGCGGCCCGGATACCGGTGAATACTGATTGGTTGAAAAGGATCTGGGTCAGCTGAACAGAGGAGTTGAAGGTATATTGTACCCCAAACTGTACCGGGAGAAATACGCCGGGCTGACCAAAAATCTCACCTGGCAGCAGGACCTGCGCCACGCGGAGGTTGTCGGTGAGCTGTGCCTGTGCTTCGATCTGGGGCCAGGCGTTGGCGAGCATTTCCCGTGAGAACTGGCTGCTTTTGACGGCGTCAAGGTCAGCCTGGGTTACGCGGGCGTTTTGCTGCACCCCTTGCCGTACACACTCCGCCAGGGTAAGCGGCGTTTGTGCCAGGAGTTCACTCAGTGACAATGCATAAATAATCAAAAAACTCATCAAGAAGCGTTTACGCATAACCATGTTATGTTGTTAGCTACAGATAGAAAAAGCTGAAAAAAGCGGTAGTAGCAAAAAAGCTTTTGAGTACTCAGGCAGCCGGATAAGACCAGGTACCTGCGGTATCTTTGAGGGTTTTGTGCAGGAGTTCGAGCATCGCGATCATGCCCATCAGGCTTTGTGCGCGTGCAGGGTCTTCCTGATGTTGTTTCAGACTGGCCACCATCTGGAGGGTCTGGCAATACTCAAGCATATTTTCCATCATGCTCTCAATATGGTGCCGCCAGCCGTATGGCTTGAGCCTAAACAGGCGGCGACGCTGTCCGGGCAGGGTTACGTACTCGACCTGACGCATCGTGATGAGGATGCTGAGAGATTGACTTACGGCACTCTTGCTCATGTTCAGGGCTTGCTGGATGTCTTCGAAGGAAAGTTCTGCCTCGTCAGATACCAGCAACAACCCGATCACCCGGGCGGTAGATGGCTGCATGCCGATCGCTTCCTGAAACAACCCGATACGCTCAATAAGGTATTTTTTACGCTCTGAAAGAGACTCCATACTGTGCCGGAAAAAAAACATGTGTCATAACTCTTCCTACAACGCGGACTGTCTCAAAAGGTTTTTTTTGTTCATAAATTTTTAAACTAATTACTCAGTAAAAAACAACGCAAAGGAATGCACAGCTGGGCAGGGGCTGTGATCGCTGTATGAGACGACAGCGGGGATAAAATCTTTCAGGTGCAACAAGCATTGCCCATATCATTACCTCATAAAAAAAGCCGGGCAAGCCCGGCATATCTGTATAGGATCAGGTCAGGTCAGGCAAAAAAGCCACGCACCTTAGCCTTGATTTTTTCGTAGGAGGCAGCTACCTCGCGGGAGACTTCTTCGAGTTTTTCGGAGGTATCTTCCTGTACCTCACTCATTTTTTCGCGGGCCTCGTGGATAAAACCGTCCAGTTCGCGGCGGCTTTCTTCCCATTTGTCTTTGAGCTCGGCTTCGCCCAGGGCAGCCTGCACTTTCAGGACTTCGAGCCGGGTCTGAAACCGGCTGCTGGCCTCTTCAAACTCCTTCAGCCAGGACTGGCTGGCCTCGCCTGCCTGTGCTGCCAGTTGCTGGGTGATCTCACCAGCCTCCCGGACGGCCTTGTGGAGCTGGTGCCGCTGGGCCTCCAGGGCATCACGGGAGTCGGCTTTGCCGAGGGCGAGTTGTACCTGGAGTTCTTCTACCTTGGCACGGAGGCTGGTCAGGGCGTCATCTACGCCGGCTTCATCGAGTTTTTGCTTCAACTGGTCAGCATATACCTGAAAACGCGCCTTTTGTTTGTCAAAAGCTTCGGCCAGCTCTTCTTCACCGAGTGACAAGTGGATTTTCAGGTCTTCCAGTTCTTCATTCCATTTTTCAAAAAAAGCATTCATGGGTCAGGTCATTTGTTGGGGGACAAGGTAGTGAAAAATTTGCTTCTCCTGCATGACTGCCAAAAGTCACCGGCGTCACTGGTCAGGGGCATTTTTTCTGCTGAAAATTGGCTTGTATTTTCCCCGTATGAAAAAGATCCTCTTCCCCACCGATTTTTCACCGGCAGCCGAGAATGCCTTTGCCTACGCACTGCACCTGGCGACGCACCTGGAGGCCGATATTCATCTGTTGCATTGTTATGATGTGGCCGGGGCTGAGCATGCCCTCTTGCCCGCCGAGCTCTGGAATGCCCTGCGTACCGCTGAAGAGGCCCAGGCGCTTGAGGTTGTACGCCGGTACGAGGCGCAGGTACAGGCGCGTACCGGCACCCGGATAACGATCGTACCGATCCTGCGGGTGGGATTTGCGGCAGAGGTGATCCGGGAGACGGCCTTGTCCCTGATGCCTGATATGGTCGTCATGGGCACCAAGGGGGCCAGTGACCGGCTGGATGCCTTGATCGGGAGTATCACCAGTCAGGTAGCACAGGGGCTGCCTGTCCCCCTGCTTGCTGTGCCTGCCTATGCACGGTTTGATGGGATACGGCGCATGATCTATGCCACCGACCTCCTGCAAAAAGATGCAGCGGTCTCCGCCCGCCTGGGTGCCCTGGCACATATCCTCGGCACGGCGCTGGACTGTGTACACGTCGTCTCGGATGCCAGTCAGGTACCCTCATTTGCGGAGTCGGCCTACCTGCGCTCCATGTACCAGGCGGATACCCAGGTAGATGAACTGGAGCTGTATGTCATCCATGCCGAACATGTATGGGATGGGCTGGCTGACCACCTGGCCCTGAAACCCGCCGAACTTGTCGCCGTTGCAGCCCCCCAGCATGGATTTGTGGAGCGTGTCTTTCATCACAGCGTGACCCGTGAGCTGACACTTTATGCAGAGGTGCCGGTACTGGTGTTTCCGGTGTAACCAGTCCTGCATCGCATGGGTCCCCGAATCCGGGGGTATGGGGCTGTATTTAAGGCATGGCTGCTCCATCAGCAAAAAGGCCACCCCTGCGGGTGGCCTTTTGATATAACCTATTGACTGTCAGATCAGAAATTGTACCGGAGACCGATACGGGCCTGCCAACGGGAGAGGAGGCTGAAGTCTGATACGAAGGTGGTCGTCAGGCTCGGGTCAAAGGAGTAGGTTGGTACTCCGTTTCCATCCACGGTCACGCCCACTGGCTGGGTATTGGAAGGGAGCTGTTTTACCCCCCAGCTGGAGTTGAGCAGGTTGCCGAAGTTGAGGATATCAAGGCTCAGCTGGACCTTCTGCTCGCGACTGCCCGCCTTGAAGTTGAGGTCTTGCAGGACCCGTACATCCCACTGTGAGTACCAGGGTGCTACAATCCCGTATTTTTCCACGTACTGACCCCGGCGTGAGCTCAGGTACTCATCCTGGGCAATAAAAGCCCGGAATGCCTCGCGCTGCTCGCTGCTGACGAAGTTCATCTGATTGAGCTGGTCATCCGTCGGGATAAAGAGGAGGTCATTCAGCCCTGATCCGTCGTTGTTGATGTCGCCAGAGTAGGTATAGCTGAAGCGGAAGTCACCCGTATTGTCGTTTTGGGTAGTACCGGCCTGTGCTACCTGGAAAAAGGTGGAAATGGTGGTTGCCATCTTGCCGTAGGTGAAGGTCTTGTAGGCCGAACCAAATATGCGGTGGCGGGCACCGTAGAGAGATGGGGCCAGCAGGGGGTTGTTGGCATTGCCAGAGATCGGGTTGCGGTCGTAGGCATCAGATGAAATCTCAGCCTCGATCGAAGAGATGTCCTTGGAATCCAGGAAGTTATACCCAATAGAGGCAAAACCATCTTCGAAGGTTTTCTGAACCTGGATGCTGGCATTAAAGCTGTATCCCTGGTTGGTATTGGTGAACACATACGCATTGGTGGCACCACCGAATACCTGCACGCGGTCGGCTGCCGTATACACCGGACGGTTGTCCGGGCCCTGAAGGGTGCCTGTCGGCGGCTTCAGGCCGTAGTTACGGACCATTGCGGCATTGAGGTCACGGGTGTAGATCAGGTCCACTGTCACAGACCAGCCATTGCTGAGTTTGTGATCAATGCCCAGGTTGGTACGCCATACCTGCGGGAACTTAAAGTCATTGCGGGTATAGTTGTAGAAGAAAAAGTTGGGGTTAGCCACCTGGTTGCCGATCCATACAAACGGCAGACGTCCGCTGAAGATACCCGTTCCGCCCCGGAGTACGAGGACCTGGTCACCTGTCACGTCGTAGTTAAAGCCCAGACGGGGCGAGATAAGCGGGGTATTTTTGGGCAGGGCCGTATGTTCAAATATCTGTGGATCCCCGTTTTCATCATACCAGACGATGCTGTCCACGAAGCAGCAGTTGCGGTCAATGTTCTCCTGGATTTTGGTCGGGGTGTCAAAGTACAGCGGGATATCCATGCGGATACCAGCTGTGACGGTCAGGTTTTGGGACACGGCAAACTCGTCCTGCAGATATACCGCCCATTGGCCTACATTGGTCTCGGCCAGGGCCCAGCCTTCGCCGTTGACACCGTCCAGACCGCCATTGGCTTCAAAAACACTGCGTGCTGCAGCTACTTCATTGTCAAAGGCGCCGGTATTCACAGAGTCCAGGAATGCCTGCACACTCTCATACCCAGGGCCAAAAGTACCTCCGTAAGCGTTGAGGTTGAAGGAGTTGTCAAAGCTGAACTTCTCAAAGCTGCTGCCCAGCGTGAAGGTGTGTTTGCCGCTGTAGAGGTTGAAGTTGTCCGTGACCTGGAGCACGTCCTGAAACAGCTGGTTGTGGATCGAGAACGGCTCATGACCGGCTACAATGTAGCGGATACCCTGCTGGTTGATGTTGATGACCGGGAATGGATCGGAGAAAGCATCCCGGCTGTCATCAAAGGAGGTGAGACCTACCTGGAGTTTATTGGAGGCGCGGTTTCCGAATACAGACCGCAGCTCTACGATCCCGGAGTTGATCACGTTGTTGATCCGGTATCCGGAGTTATAAAACTGGAGGGTGGTCTGGTCCGGCCCCCGGCGGCCGATGGCACTCGGGTGAGCAGGTTTGTCCTTGTAGGCGTCGAGGAAGTTATAGGTAGCAGACAGGGTATGGCTTTTGCTCAGGACCAGGTCCAGCTTCAGGATACCCTTGAGGCTGTTGGTATTGTGGATGTATCCTTCGTAGGCACCGGTGCTGTAGCCGTAGCGGGACTGAAGGGCTGTAGAGATTGCCTCCAGGTCATTGGCTGCTACGCGGGATACGTTTTCCCCTTCCAGGCCCGGACGATTGGCGACAAAAGTTGTCCCGAGGTCACCCCGGTTGTCCAGCTCGGCGTTCACAAAGAAAAATGCCTTGTTTTTGATGATCGGCCCCCCTACCGCAAATCCGGTCTGGTACTGGGTCAGGTCGGGCACCGTGATGCTGTTGCCATTGACCTTGCCACCGGTCAGACCCTGGTTGCGGAAAAAACCAAATACCGTACCCGTCACCTGGTTGGTGCCGGACTTGGTCACTGCATTTACAGAGGCGCCCGTAAACCCTGACTGGGTCACGTCAAAAGGTGCCAGGGAGACCGTAATCTGCTCAAATGCGTCCAGCGAAATCGGCTGGGCATCTGTCTGGCCACCGGGTGTGGCCGCATCAAGTCCAAAGGGGTTTGAAAAAATCGCCCCGTCTACGGTGAAGTTATTAAACTGGTCATTGCGCCCCGCGAAGGAGTTACCATCAGAGCCCGGGGTCAGGCGGTAGATATCCTGCGCTGAGCGGCTGATGGTCGGCAGGACATTGATCTTGTCACTCCCAAAGTTTGACTCCGCACCGGTCGGCTTAGTCCGTCCCGTAGCGCCAAAAATCGTAACCTCGTCTCCCTGCACCTCTTTCTCAGGCAGTGAAAAGGAAATGTTGGTTTTTTGGCCCAGGCTCAGGACTACGTTTTCCTGGCGCTGGCTCTGATACCCGGCAAAAAGTACGTCAACGGTATAAGGCCCTCCCACCCGAAGACCCGGAAGTACGTATCCTCCGTCCGGACGGGTCGTGGTACCCCAGCGGGTACCAGAAGGCACATGCGTAGCAATCACGGTCACACCCGCCAGAGAGGCCCCAGCCTGATCTGTCACCGTGCCCACGATCGTAGATGTCGTCACCTGAGCCTGCACCATGTTCATACAGAACAGCAGCGCCAGGAAAAGCGATGGTAAACGTAATGCCATATGAGGTGAATGTTAAGAGAATGGTAAAAAGTCAGGCACAAAGTTGGTAAATATTATGTAATTATTATTCAAATTTTACTGAATGTCATCACACATGGGAGCATTCAGCCTGCCCCTGCCTCCTCATACGGCCCGAAAGCCCACAGAATGAGTAGTTTCAACGGATCAGGATGACATTAACTTATCTGACACGGCACCTAAACAAACATCGGCCTTGTACGGTATAATATCTCCCGGCTGCTTCTTACTGAAAATCACCCCGGAATGTGTACTTTGCAGCCCCACACGAGAGTTATACCCAGCATGGAACCTACGCTTACCCCCGCCCGCATCGTCCAGGAACTCGATAAGTATATCATCGGCCAGGCTGAGGCCAAAAAAGCAGTGGCCATCGCCCTGCGCAACCGCTGGCGGCGGATGAATGCCCCGGAGGAGATACGCCGGGAGATCATCCCCAACAATATCATGATGATCGGGCCTACAGGGGTCGGCAAAACGGAGATCGCCCGCCGTCTGGCTCAGCTCGCCCAGGCACCGTTTATCAAGGTCGAGGCCTCCAAGTTCACAGAGGTAGGGTACGTAGGCCGTGATGTGGAGAGCATGGTGCGTGACCTCGTGGAGCAGGCCGTTAATATGGTCCGCGCGGAGCAGAAAGAACGGGTACGCGAGCAGGCGCTCGTGAATGCCAATGAACTCATCCTCGACATCCTCATCCCACCCGTCCGCAAGCGCGGGCGCCAGTCTCAGCCTGACGCGGAGGCCGCCGGGTATAAAATGGACAACCTCAGCGATGAGGAACTCAACGAGCGCACCCGTGAGCGATTCCGGGACAAACTCCGCCGGGGCGAACTCGAAGACCGGAAGATCGAACTGGAGGTCACGGTCCCCTCTCACAATGTCCAGGTCGTAGGCCCCGCCGGGATGGAGGGCATGGAAGGCCTCCAGGAGATGCTCACCGGCATGGTCCCCAAAAAGAAAAAAAAGCGGGAAATGACTGTCGCCGAGGCACGGGAACACCTCGTGGATGAAGAGGCCGCCCGCCTGATAGACATGGACGCTGTCACCCGTGACGCACTCGACCGCGCCGGCAACAATGGGATCATCTTTATAGACGAGATAGACAAGGTGGCCACCAGCAGCAGCGCCTCCGGCGGTCCGGACGTCTCCCGGCAGGGCGTGCAGCGTGACCTCCTGCCCATCGTAGAGGGCTCCACGGTCAATACCAAATACGGCAGCATCAAAACGGACCATGTCCTCTTTATTGCCGCAGGTGCTTTTCACATGGCCAAACCCTCCGACCTCATCCCGGAGCTCCAGGGCCGGTTCCCGATCCGCGTCGAACTCCAGCCCCTCACCGAGGAGGACTTTGTCAAAATCCTCTCCATCCCCCGCAATGCCCTGACCCGGCAGTACGAGGCCCTGCTCGCCAGCGAAGGGGTCACCATCCGCTTTGAGCCGGATGCCATCACCGAGCTCGCCGCCCTGGCCTATCAGGTCAACCAGGAAGTCGAAAACATCGGCGCCCGCCGCCTCCATACCATTATGAGCAACCTCCTCAATGACATCCTCTTTGAGGTGCCCGACCTCAACATGGAGACCCAGTTTGTTATTACCCGTGAGTTTGTGACCTCCCGCCTGTCGCTCACCGTCCAGCAGAAGGACCTGAGCCGGTATATTTTGTGAGGGGGGGGAAGTGCTTTTGAGGTTTATACCCATACTATTGGACATTTTCATTTCGGGTCGTTTCGACTCCGCTCAACGACCACCTTTAGCCTCATGTTTGAGGCTTTGAGGTCAGCCAAGAGCGCCTAATTTTCAACATGTCCAGTAGTATGGTTTATACCAAATTATACTGTCTGGATTCAAAGCCCTTTGATTGAGACAGAAAGGCTTATTGGGAAACCTCGGGATATCATGGAATAAACGATGTTATGAGTTATGGTATATGACGGGTGTAACTCAAAATGTCGCAGAACGCAAAGAAAATGTATATTGGCATACAAACTAAAACCTTCGAAAAAGATGACCCAAGCAGAGTACATATCATTAGCTTTGTCCCGCTGGCCGGAGTTAGAGTCTTTGGACCAGGA
>JANRLQ010000101.1:0-8191 GCA_033762375.1 Bacteroidia bacterium | reverse complement strand
TCTTTAAAGCCATGAAATCAATCTACCCTAAACTGAGTATGAAACGGATGCGGAAGCAAGCCGCACGAAACGATAGTTTCAGACAAGAAATATTCCAAAAAATGTAGATGCGTTTGCCCTGGACAGGAAGGTGCCTGCACTTGTTTATTCTGGTTTTTTCGATAGTTTCGGCCTCTGGTAATCCTACTTCCGATGAACCTGGCCAATCTGGACCTTCTTTTCCCTGTACGCCGCCGCTCCACCGACAGCTATACCTCCCTCCGGCCGGACCTGATCCTCGCCACCCTGGACAAGCTGGAGCAGCGGATTGCAGCCCGGTTTCCGGACTCGGGGCTGCGGCGGGTGTGTGCTGAGTTTAAGCTATTGGCCTCAGATGCTGACAGGCTGGCCTTACGGCTGCGGGAACCGATCTGGCTGGTCAGGCTGGGTGCGATTGCGGCGGGTGCACTATTGGTCGGGCTGGTAGCGTGGGCCCTGGTACAGGTGACTTCACAGTTTACTTTCCACCCTAACGGGGTTCCAGACTTGCTCCAGGCCACGGAGGCCGCCATCAATGAGCTTATTTTTCTGGGATTGGCCCTGTTTACGCTGATGGGCCTGGAAGCGGGCCTCAAACGCCGGGCCGCCCTCAAAACCCTCCACCAGCTCCGCAGCATCGCCCACGTGGTAGACATGCACCAGCTCACCAAAGACCCGGCCTGGATCCTGAGCCAGCTCAAGCGGACAGATGTATCCCCGGAGCGCACCCTCGACCGCCCGCTGCTGACCCGATACCTGGACTATTGCTCCGAAATCCTGGCGCTGATCGCCAAAATTGCTGCGTTGTTCGGCCAAAACAGCGATGACCCCATTGTGCTGAACGCAGTCAACGATATTGAGGCCCTGGCCCAGGGATTGTCTGCCAAAATCTGGCAAAAAATCATGATCCTCGACCTGGCCGAAGAACCGGCTGACGCGCCGGCTGGCCCACCCGCAGCCTAAAACCGCTGAATCCTGACATGTTACCTGATTTCACCCTATCGGGGGATATGTTAGGGTCCTGAAGCGTCCTATATTGCCCCCTCAATCAGCTACGCCCGTATGTCAGCGACCCCCATTCGGGTACTGGTCTTCGACGACAGCCCCCGCATCCGCGAATCCCTCACCCTGCTCCTCGCCTCTGCCGAAGGGGTGACCCTGGTAGCGGCCTGCCCGGACGCCACAGAGGCCGCCATCCAGGTCGCACGCTATCAGCCAGATGTGGTCCTGATGGACATAGATATGCCCGGCGTACCGGGGACAGAGGCCGTACGGCAGGTACAGCAGGTCATGCCAGGGCTGCCGGTCATTATGCTGACGGTATTTGACGATGATGAAAAAATATTTCAATCCATCTGCAATGGTGCCGTCGGGTATCTGCTCAAAAACACCTCACCCGACCAGCTCCTGGACGCGATACGGGACGTGCACGCCGGAGGTGCTCCCATGACGCCTGCTGTAGCACGTAAGGTCATGCAGTTTTTCCGGCAGCCGATCAGCCCTGTGCCGGACTATGCCCTCACGGCCCGCGAAAAAGAAACCCTCTCCCTGCTTGTGGACGGACTTTCCTACAAAATGATCGCTGGCAGGCTCGGCATTACCTTTGAGACGGTCCGCTCGCATATCAAACATATCTATCAGAAACTGCACGTGCAGACCGCAACGGAAGCTGTCGCGAAGGCCCTGCGGGAGAAGTTGTTGTAGGGGTCCCGGGACCGTGAAGCATGCATGTGATCCAGAGCCTCCGCTGTAACAAACAACCCTGTTGGCTCATCCTGAAAACCCCGATCCGGGATGCTGGGCATATGACCGGGGACTGGGTGCCTACAGAGATGTGTCGGCAAGGGGCTGAGCTGGTGCTGCGCCCCCTCCCCCGATCGGGGGATTGTATGCGAGGGGCATTAACAGGTATTTTTGACCATATAAGCAGTGCCGTTTATGAAAAAACGCCTTCTCCTTTGTCTGATATGGGCTGGCTGTATGCTCCCTATCTATGCCCAGCTCACCGTCAGCGGGTACACCAACCATGACTTACATGGATTTAATATACTGGTTAACAATGACTTACCAGTTAGCCATACCCTTATCACCCAAAACGCCCTGACCCTCCTCGACAGCATGCTCGCGGAGATCACCCGCATGGGGCTGGAGACGGATATCCTGGACTCCCTGCGGCAAGTGCCCATTTTTATGGAGTGGGCTGTTACCAACGGGTCTGCCTGGTATCATTATGATCTCAACTGGCTGATCCAGAATGGATTCATCCCACAAAAACACCGGGCTGTTGAGATCGCCAATGTCACCCATTTTTATAACTGGGCCCGCCAAAACCAGCCTTACATGATCCTGCACGAGTTGGCCCACGGATACCATGACCGGGTACTCGGACTCACATACGCACCCATCATACAGGCCTATGACCAGGCAATGGCAGCAGGTATTTACAACTCGGTGTTGTACAACCCTGGCAACGGGGGCAATCTCTTCAGCCTGCCCGCATACGCTAAAAATGATAACCGGGAGTATTTTGCGGAGCTGACAGAGGCCTATCTGGGCAATAAAAATGACTATTTCCCCTTTGACAGCACTGATCTCCAGCAGCATGACCCTGCCGGATACGCTGCCGTGCGCACGATATGGCGACTGACGGGTACTACGGGGCTGAACGATTTTTTTCAGCCGGTACATGCCCTGCAAGCCTGGCCTAACCCTGCCCTGGCGGAGGTGCATATACAGCTCCCCGAGGGAAATACGGTTGACAAGGTATTGATTATAAATACTTTAGGTGAAAAAGTAGGCGAATACGGCCCGGCTACCACCCGGCTCAGCATCGGTGACCTGCCACCAGGCCTTTATACCCTGACTGCGACTGATACCCGACAACATAACTACTATACACACCTCCTCAAAATCAGGTAATACCCCTTGATGGGAATTGGTTACTACACGTTTCCTGAAGACCGGCCACTAGGCCGGTTTTTTTATTCGCTCCGGTACAGCCGGTCTGTGGCCGGATCGTACTGCCATACAATCGGGGCATCGTCCGGGGTCAGGCAAGGCCACCCAAGCTCCCGGTCTTCTTCGCAGTCAAAATTTACATTGGCACTGAACATCAGCACCCCCTCATCCGTCCAGCGCAGGTCGGCGAGCACGCCGGGATAGGGATTAACCGACCTGACAGGGCCGAGCTCCGGGTCGTCTGTTTCGATGGCCTCGACCAGGCGATGCACCGCATATACATCGAGGATCGGATGCCCCTCCCCTACGCTGATCACGGCCAGCCAGTCTCCATCCGGGGACAAAATGGCCTCTGCCACATACTCCGAAAGGGCACCAATCGGAATCGTACTCACGATCAGGGAGTTATCCTGCGCGATCAGGGCGATCCGGTTGTGCTGGTGTGCGGTGATCAGGGCCAGCCGGGGATACGTATCATGTGAGATCGGGAAGGTCTGCATATTGGAAAAACGGGGCGAGCAGGCCCCCAGGAGCAGCAAACAACCGAGGCAAAGGTGAGGATTCATGGGGATAATCATTCCTGCCATATCAGGATTTAGGATGGTACCAGCTCAGGTTGTGAAACACAAAAACCCGTAACGCATGGGTCAGAGTAAACTGGCCGGCACCACTCCGGGGCTGGAATAGCTGCATATACCCAACGTGTACCTGCATATGCGGATTCACCTGGTACCCCAACCCGGCAAATGCCCGGTTTTGGTCAAAGTATTGGGTGACCTTGCCGAGGTTCATGTGCAGCTCATCATTCAGTACCCCAAACACGGTATTGGGCTGAAAGGGTTTTGCTCCGAGCGGGATAAACAGCGCAAAATTGTACCGGAGCCGGGTCGCGGCATAATACCCCTCCCCGAGGGTGTAGTCATCGAGGATATTGCGGCGGTAACGCTCCTCCAGCCGAAGCCACTGCATCGTGCGCAGGCGCGGGTACCTGCCAAACCACTGCAACTGTATCCAGGGCCGGTGTTCGGGCTGGGCCACAAACTGATGGCCTGCCGCAGGAGCATGGTGGATATACGCATACCCGGCCGTAAACCGCACCTGGTCATGCAGATACCAGACTGCACCGATACGCCCCATCGCCAGATTCAGACCCGGATCAGCCGTAAAACTCGTCCGGTAATGCAGGTCCGTCCACATACCCAGGTGTTTGGTAAACCGGGCCTGGTTAAAATATCCCAGCCACAGCCGCGACACCTCTGTTACCTCGCGGGTAGTCTGCGCCCGCAGGACAACCGCTGACAGCACCAAACCTGCCGCAAGGACCATGATCTTTTTCCACCCTGTTATAGATCGCATACCCGAATAAATTAGGAAAATCAGGAAAAGACCAAAGATACCTGCGAACCAGACGTAATACAACTGTTCCTCCCGGCCATCAGCCCAAACACACGTGCGTGTTCGGGTAGTCATAAGAGGGTTGTTTGTCCTGATGTGGTTACCTGTCTTGTTCCACGCCAGGAGAAGCGCTCCTCTTTTCCCACGCCAAGTTCGCTGAAAAAACGGGCCTGTACCTTTGCGGCCTTTGCGTGAACCCCTTTTTTTAGAGAAGCACTCCTCTTTTCCCACGCCAAGTTCGCAGAGAAAACGCCGCAGAGATCGCAAAGAGAAACGGGCTTGTACCTTTGCGTGAACCCCTTTTTAGAGAAGCACTCCTCTTTTCCCACGCCAAGTTCGCAGAGAAAATGCCGCAGAGATCGCGAAACAAACGGACCTGTGCGTGAATCTCCGCATGACCGCGCTCCATCAGGTGGCACAGGTCGGCTACTAAAACGATTGCATGCCCATATTTACCCCCCCGGATTACCTGACTTATCCGTACCTTTACTTGTATCCTGCTACTACTCAACATTTTATTTGTGAAATATTTCCTGACCCTGCTCCTGAGCTTCACCACCACGGTGTGTCTCTACGCCCAAAAAGACACCGAATTTTGGTTTGCCGCACCGGAGGTATCCGCAGATCACGGCGACAGCCCCATCCGGCTGCGCCTGACGGCCTTTGACCAGGCTGCGACCGTGACGTTTTCCCTGCCCGCAGATCCGTTTTTTGCGCCGGTTACGGTACAACTTCAGCCCAACCAGGGCACAACCATCGAATTAACCCCCCACAAGGAAATCCTCGAAAACAAACCCGCCAATGTAGTCCTGAACAAAGGCATCCATATCGTGTCCTCCGCTCCCATTGCGGCGTATTATGACGTGTCCTCCAACAACAACCCGGAGTTGTTCCTGCTCAAAGGGGCCAATGCCCTCGGCAAACGTTTTTATGTCCCTTCGCAGTACGCCTTCCCCAACCAAAATGGCAACGAATCCATCGAGATTGTCGCCACCCGCGACAGCACCCGGATCACCGTCATCCCGAGCCAGGGCGTAGAGGGCCACGGTGCCGGTACGGCCTTCACGGTCATCCTCAACCGGGGTCAGACCTTCTCCGTCCGGGCCTGGGGCCAGACCCCCCAGGGCCACCTCCGGGGGACCTATATCGAGTCAGACAAACCCATCGCCGTCACCAGCAGCGACGACTCCATCCGGATCAACAATGGCTGGGACCTCGTGGGCGACCAACTGGTGCCCATCGAGCTGACCGGCACGGAGTATATCGCGGTCCAGGGCCTCTCCAATGGAGAGCGGATCTATGTCACCGCGACCGAAAACAATACCCGTGTTTTCCAGGGCAGCGGCACCTCTCCCGTGGCCCTGCTTAATGCCGGGCAAACCCACGAGATCACCCAGTTTAGCGGGAGTCTCTACCTGCGGGCCTCCGCGCCCGTGTATGTCCTGCACCTGAGCGGGATCGGGGACGAGGCAGGCAGTGCCCTCCTCCCACCCCTCAACTGTACCGGGGCCGAGCAGGTCGGATTTATCCGGGGATTTGGGACCAATCACCTCCTGATCCTCACCCAAAACGGGAGCCAGGGCAGTTTTATCCTCAACGGTGACAGCACTGCCATCCCAGCCTCAGCCTTCTCACAGGTGTTTGGGACCCAGGGCGAGTGGGTCGCCGCCCGGATAGATGCCAATGCCTTTCTCTCCGCCTCCGGCACCAATGTCCTCCGCAACTATACCGGTCTCTTTCACCTGGGCGTGCTCAATACGAGCGGAGCCGGGGCAGCATATGGGTATTTTTCGCAGTACAACAGCCTCTACTTCGGGGGCGAAGTCACCATCTGCCGGGGTGATACGGCCGTCTTTGATGCAGGGGCCGACCGCAGCGCCATCCTGTGGAGCAATGGCAGCCGGGAGCGATACCTCCGTGTCACCGAACCCGGTACCTACTGGGCCACCGTCACCTACCGCACCTGTACCGCCACCGACACCGTCAAAGTCACCGTCATAGACGTACCCATTGACCTGGGGCCTGATACCAGTTTTTGTTCTGCCGAAACCCTTACCCTCCGGGCCGGCACCGAGCCGGGCCGCTACATGTGGCAGGACAGCCTGATCAGCGATACCATCACCCTGACCCGGCCCGGGACCTATTTTGCATCCCTGACCCGTGACGGCTGTACCGTCTACGACACCCTCCGGGTCAGCACCCGTCCGTCCCCCATGCCGGTGCTGGGGCCTGATACCGCCCTGTGCCGGTGGCAGTTGTATGTCCTCGACGCCACCACCCCCGCGGCCACCTACCTGTGGCAGGACGGCAGCACCGCCCCCACCCTGCGCGTGCAGGACGCAGGCCCGTATCACGTGACCGTCACAGCCAATGGCTGCACCGGCCGCGATACCATGACCAACCGCCGGGTATTTGAGGCGCTGGACCTCGGTCCCGACACCCTGCTCTGCAACAGCGAGGTGCTGAACGTGGACCTGAGTTTTCCGGATACGGAGTACCTGTGGCAGGACGGCTCCACGGCCCCTACCTACAGCATCCGCGAGCCGGGCCGCTACCACGTCTGGGTGGACAATGGATGCCAGACCTTCCGGGACACCGTGACCGTGACCTACAGCGACTGCGGCTGCGCCGTCCACCTGGCGAGTGCCTTCACCCCCAATGGCGACGGGCTCAACGAAACCTTCGGGGCGATCTATCACTGCCAGCTCGACCAATACGAGCTGCACATCTACAACCGCTGGGGCCAGGAAGTATTTATGACCCGCTCCCCTGACGATGCCTGGGACGGCACCTGGCGCGGGCAGCCCTGCCCCCTGGGCGTATATGTATGGCGTATGCAATACAGCGGCAGCCTCCTGCGCCGCCCCTGGCGTGCGTTTACGCAGGGGACCGTGACGCTGGTGCGGTGATAGCAGCGGCGCATCACCTTTCCCATCCAATACCGGCGTTTTTACCGTAAGACCCCCAGCCATTTTCCTATAAACACATAACCCCGCCATCAAGCGGGGTTATGGTTGTTTGTTGGTAGATCATCAGCTGTAGGGTATCAGCAAATGTTGGCTGCTCTACCTGTGTTAATCCTTGTTGTAATGGACCATGCGCTCGGAGGCAATATCCTGCGCTCTATTGAGCTGAACCAGGATGTCTTAATCCTTGTTGTAATGGATCATGCGCTCGGAGACTACGAGGCTCCGGCTACGGCCGTTGAGCCCCTGTCTTAATCCTTGTTGTAATGGATCATGCGCTCGGAGTGTGAGATTGAAATTCTTTTAGGATTAGGTTGAAATGCCTTAATCCTTGTTGTAATGGATCATGCGCTCGGAGAGAGAGTTACGATATGGTAGGGGTGGTCTTCTGACCATGTATTAATCCTTGTTGTAATGGATCATGCGCTCGGAGATAGCTTAAAGGTAGAGCCTGGTTCTGATAAAACCGTCTTAATCCTTGTTGTAATGGATCATGCGCTCGGAGGATTTTCCTCTTTCTTTTTTAGAAATAATAAAAATAGTCTTAATCCTTGTTGTAATGGATCATGCGCTCGGAGGAGGTCCCAGCGCCACACCTACAGGTTACAGAGCAGGTCTTAATCCTTGTTGTAATGGATCATGCGCTCGGAGTTGGATGTGGTGGCCGTTACTGGCGCTTGCGCTGGGTCTTAATCCTTGTTGTAATGGATCATGCGCTCGGAGAAAACCCGGAAAGCTGCTTTGCATATCAGCCCTTTGTCTTAATCCTTGTTGTAATGGATCATGCGCTCGGAGCGAGAACTGGATGCAGCAACCCCAAAGGCCCCGAAAGGGTCTTAATCCTTGTTGTAATG
>JANRLQ010000100.1:0-38657 GCA_033762375.1 Bacteroidia bacterium | reverse complement strand
CGCGGGTTCGCCTTGCGATTGTTGAACTGCGTAAGCGATTATAGCCACATGGCCTTACATCCAGAACATATCATATCCGACGGGACACTTGAACTCTACCTCATGGGCGCACTGCCTGAGGCAGAGGCAAGGGAAGTCACGCTGCTGATCTCCCAGCACCCGGAGCTACAGGCTGAGGCCGAAGCGATCGAGCAGGCCCTTATGGCCTATGCAGAAGCCAGTGCACCTGAGCGCTCTGATCGTGCCCTGAATGGGGCACTCACAGCGATCAAGCCTGCCAGCACGCCAACTGCTCCGGTGGAGGAACGGCCCAGGCCGACCCCCATACAACCCCTCTACTCCAGACAGGTCATATCCCGGTACCAGATGATGGCCGCGGCTGCGGTGGTCCTGCTGGTGGTCAGTGCCGCCGTCAACTTCTGGCAATACCGGACCATCCAAACCGTCACGGGCCAGCTCTCTGTATTAAAGGCTGAAAAACGCTCCCAAGACCAACGTATGGCTGAGGTGGAGTCCCAGTTCACGACCTTCCGGGACCGGTTCCAGGCCAGCCTGGATCCTGGTGCCCGCATGGTACGCCTCAACGGCGTTGACGCTTATCCCCAGGGACGAGCCACCGTCATCTGGAATGAAACCAATGGTCAGGTATTTTTTACCCTTCAGGACCTGCCCCAGCCCGCACCCGGACAGCAGTACCAGCTCTGGGCCCTGATAGACGGCCAGCCGGTGGACGCCGGGGTATTTGACTACGAAACCGGCAACCTCCAGGCCCTCAAGTCCGTCGCCCTCAACGGCGGTAACCTCGATGCCTTTGCGATCACCCTTGAGCCCACCGGCGGCAGCACGGTACCTACCCTGACCAATATGTACCTGCTGGGACAGGCGTGAGGAAGGGGGGATTCGATCCCTTTCCCACATTTTCTTTGAACATGCCCCAGCGAAAACCGTTACCTTTGCAGGCGGCCGGAATGATAGCTGGTCATTAACTCCTTGTCTCATGGCGTTTCAGCAAGAAATGTACGATATCATCGTGGTAGGTGGCGGAGTCGTCGGACTCTCAGCTGCTTATAAACTCCAACTCCGCAATCCCGGGCTGCGGATCCTGGTCCTCGAAAAGGAAAATCAACTCTCCATGCACCAGACCGGGCGCAACTCAGGGGTCATTCACAGCGGCCTCTATTATAAGCCAGGCTCCCTCAAGGCAGTCAACTGCGTTAAGGGCCGCCGTGAGTTGGTGCAGTTCTGTGAAACCTACAAAGTACCTCACGATGTCTGTGGCAAAATTGTCGTAGCGACGGATGCGGCAGAACTGCCCTACCTGGACAAGATCTACGGCATCGGGCAGCAGAATGAAATCGAGGGCCTGACAAAAATTAATGCGGATCAGATCCGCGAACTGGAACCTAACTGTGTCGGTATTGCCGGACTGCACGTGGCCTGTACCGGGATCATTGATTATCCGGCGCTGGTGTACAAGCTGGCAGAGCTGCTCACAGGGCTACAGCCGGAAAGCAAGGTGCTGACAGGGCAGGAAGTACAAACCCTTGTCCATCACGAGGATAGCACCGAGGTCATCACAGGCAAAGGGCGTTTTTCGGCCCGGCACATGGTGTTCTGCGGAGGACTTTTTTCGGACCGCCTGGCGATGGCAGACGAGGTCCAGCCTGATGCCCGGATCGTGGGATTCCGGGGGGACTATTACGACCTCACGCCGGAAGCCCAGCACAAAGTCCGGAACCTGATCTATCCGGTGCCGAATCCTGCATTTCCTTTTCTGGGAGTACACTTCACCCGGATGATTCACGGGGGCGTCGAATGTGGACCCAATGCCGTGTTTACTTTCAAGCGCGAAGGATACGGTAAAACGGACTTTGACCTGCGGGATACCTGGGAGGCGCTGACTTTTTCAGGCACCTGGCGGCTGTTTGCCCAGCATTGGCGGTTTGGGCTGGATGAGTATCGCCGGGCTTTCTCCAAGCGGCTCTTTCTCAAGCAGATCCAGCGAATGGTACCCTCTATCACGATGGAGGACATCATTCCCGGCCGCTCCGGCGTACGGGCGATGGCCCTGGGCCCCGACGGTGCGATGATAGATGACTTCAAGATCGAATATTCAGGCCGGTCCATTCATATCCTCAATGCCCCCTCACCAGCTGCTACAGCCGGTCTGGCGATCGGGGAGCAGGTAAGTGAGATGGCCGAGGAGCGGTTTGGGTTGAAAGTGTAAAAATTTCTGCATATTGGATAGACGCAGTCCGTCGGGCTGCGTCTTTATGCTGTCACCTCAACCCCGCTCTCTATGAAAATGAACCGCATGACGACCATCCTGATAGCTGTGGTGGCCGGTATCCTGCTGCTGCTGATGCTTACTTCAGGCTCTTTTATTACGATTGAGTCGGGTCACAAGGGCGTATTGTTCCGCAAGTTTGGTGCAGGTCTGGACAAGGAAAACATCTACGGACAGGGCTTTCACGTCATTGCCCCGTGGAATACCCTCATCCCCTACGAAGTGCGCCTGCAGAGCCGCGACGAAACAATGGATGTCCTGACTAAAAACGGCCTTTCCATTGCTCTCGATCTCTCGATCCGGTTTCAGCCGATAGAGGACAAAATCGGCTACCTGCATGACAATGTAGGCATCGAGTACGTGGACCGGGTCATCATCCCGGAGATACGCTCCGCAACCCGTCAGGTGGTGGGCCGCTACAGCCCGGAGGAACTCTACTCCGAAAAACGCGAGCAGATCCAGAAAGAAATTTTTGAAAACTGCCGTGCCACCCTCAATGCCAAGTATATCAACCTCGATGTAGTCCTGATCCGCTCGATCAAACTCCCGGAGACCATCCAGACGGCCATCCAGAGCAAACTCAAGCAGGAACAGGAGTCACAGGAGTATGATTTCCGGATTCAGAAGGAGACCAAGGAGGCTGAGCGCAAGCGCATCGAGGCCAACGGTATCAAGGAGTACCAAAATATCGTAGCCCAAAGCCTCTCCGACAAACTCCTGAAGTGGCAGGGCATAGAGGCTACCAAGGAGCTCTCTCACTCCCCCAATGCCAAAATTGTTGTGATAGGAGGGGGGGATAATGGCCTCCCGCTGATCCTCGGCGACGGAAATTAAGGTATCTGTACCGGACAGAAGCACATGAGCCAGCCTTCACGGGCTGGCTCATGTCATGTATGTCACCTGTATCAGGATTTGATTCCTGTTTTGGCGAGGGCATTTTGCATAGCGGCTTCCAACTGGTCTTTTTTCAGGTTTTTGCCGATAAATACAAACTGATTGAGGCGGGGCTCGTCTGGACGCCAGGCCCGGTCGGCAGTACTGTCAAAAAGCTGGTGCACCCCCTGAAATACCACCCGGTTAGGCTCGTCGGCAAGGTTTACGATTCCTTTGCTCCGGTATATCTGCATGCCGGGCTGCTGGTGGAGGATATTCATCCAGGTCTGAAAAGCATACGGATCTATCGCCCCTTCCAGCACAAATGCGTGGGAAGACACGGATATATGGTGGGTATGGTCCTCGTCGTGCGCATGTGCGTGTGTATGGCCATGTGCATGGTCGTGGTCGCAGTCGGGCCCGCAGGTATGGTCATGCACGTGCGCCTGCGGATGGGTATGTGAGATGCTGAACTCCCGCCGGCCTTCCAGTTCATATGCCTCGACCCCGAGGATACGGGAGAGGTCTATGCCACTTCGGACAGTGGGGTAGATCGGAGCCTGCGAATTGATGTGCCGGATATCGGCCTCCACGCCTGCCAGGGCATCCGGCGTGAGCAGGTCTGCCTTGTTGAGCAGGATCACATCCGCAAATGCAATCTGCTGCACACTCTCATCCTGCTCGGCCAGGTGCAGGCCCACGTGTACGGCGTCCACTACGGTGACAACAGCGTCTATCTGGAAGTTGGCATCGAGTTTTTCGTGGGTGAGCAGGGTATGGAGGATAGGAGCCGGATCGGCGATGCCCGTTGTCTCGATCACAACGGAGCTGAAGTCGCGGCGTCGCTGGAGCAGCTTGAGCAGGGTGCGGACCAGATCAGTGCGGACATTACAGCAGATACAGCCATTGCTCATTTCATAGATTTCCTCATCTACGCCAATGACAAGCTGCCCATCTATGCCGATCTCCCCAAATTCATTGACAATGACTGCTATACGCTTGCCATGTGGTTGGGACAGGATATGGTTGAGCAGGGTGGTTTTGCCGGCACCCAGATAGCCGGTAATGATGGTGATAGGAATCCGGGCATTCATCGCATTCATACAAAACAGCAGATAAGAAAAACTAAGGTACAGGTGCTTCTGCAGAAATCAAAGATACGCGGGAGTGGCACGCGGGTTGTATATTTTTTTGACTAATTTAATAAATTAGTTTGTAATTTATATTTTTAGTTATAAGTTTGTACAACCGATCTGTTATGCAAAAACTCACCAAAGCTGAAGAAGAAGTTATGTCCGTCGTATGGCGGCTTGGCAAAGGTTTTTTGAAAGACATCCTCGATGCCACCCCTGACCCTAAGCCAGCCTCCAGCACCATCGCGACGGTGATCCGCATCCTGGAAGGCAAGGGGTTTCTGGCCCACCACGCCTACGGGCGCAACTTTGAGTATTATCCCCTGATCAGCAAGGACGACTACCTCCGGGGATTTTTGAAACAAGTGATCGCCAGCCATTTTGACGGGTCACTTCACGGACTGATCCAGTTTTTTCACCGGTCCGGCGACCTCAACCTCCGGGAACTCAACGAGCTCCTCGGAGACGACAGCCCCCAACCCCCTGATTCCCAACCCCAATAACCGATGCAACCGTTGCTGATGATCTCACTGGCCCTGCCGGGGTTGTACCTGGGGTACCGGCTGGTTTTTTACCGGGTATTTCATCCGCAGTGGCAGCGCAGGGTATTGGTGTTTACCCTCCTGGCCAGTGTGGTGCTGCCGTGGATACCGGTGTCAGAGGCTGTCCGGCAGCCACTGGCAGTATTTGATCTCGCGCCCGTCACCATCTATCCGGACCAGGTCCCTGGGCCGGGCTGGGGCTGGCGTCTGGAGGACGGATATTATGCCGGACTGGGTATATGTTTGTTTGTCAATATATTAGGCCTGGGTAGAGTAGGGTATCAGATCCTGCGCTGGCCCCGGGGTGAGGTGCTGGGGCAGGCTGTGATCCTGACCGGGGGACGTATGGGCACGTCATCTTTTGGGCGATGGATCTTTTGGGACGAAACCCGCGTCAGCACCCCTGAAGAGGTGGCTGCCATGATCGCCCACGAGCAGTGTCATATCCGGCAGCGACATAGCCTCGACGCCCTGCTCTGCGCCGGGGTACAAGTCTTGTGCTGGTTTCACCCGGTCATCTACCTGATACGGCAGGACCTGAGCCGGCTCCACGAGTATCTGGCCGATCATGAGGCATTGCGGCGCAGTGGCCTCACCGCGTACCGCCGCCTGCTCATCGCGGCCGGGGTAGGCGTGCCGACCGCCTGGGTAAGTCCCTTTCATACGTCATTTCTTAAACAACGTATCAATATGTTACAAAAATCCTTCTCACATCATGCCGCCCTGCGTGCGCTGATTTGGCTGCTGTGTGCCGGTCTGGTCTTGCTGACCGTCAGCGCATGCACCGATACAGAAGGCTCCCTGGTTGGCTTGCAGGATGCAGGCACGACAAACGCTCAGATTCCCATGACAGCCCAGCCTCCTATAGCCGGTGAGTCAGACAGTATTCAGGTCGAAATCAGCAAAGACCCCGTGCCGCTGAATCTAAAGGAAATCAGGGAGATGATTGGATATCCGGCTGAAGCTGCCAATGCAGGCATTCAAGGGATGGTTGTATGCCGCGTCCTCGTCGGTACAAACGGTGAGTATGTGCGCCACCTGATCATCAATACAGCCCCGGCTACCCTGCAACAAGAAGTGGAAAAACACCTCTCTAAACTTACCTTCAGCCCGGCGCTTGACAAACAAAACAAGCCTGTCAAAATCTGGGTGAATATTCCATTTAATTTTGTCTTAGCGGAATAAGTGGTTTGTCCGGCATCAGCATGCCTGATACAAGAACCGGCAGACAGGAATGAATTCCTGTCTGCCGGTTGGTATAAGACGATGTTCGGTCAGGCCAGTGGTGCCACGTATGCATCCTGTTTGTTGAGGAGGGCGTGGCGCACCCAGCGGCCTTTTTCTTCGGCCCAGCGACGTACGGCCAGCCGCTCGGCATGGCAGGGGCCATCGCCGTTGATCACCCGCTTGAATACGTCCCAGCCGGGCCCGGTGTCCTCCGGAGTTCGTTTTGTTTCGTCTTTCGCTATGCTGTGGATCCCCCCCTCACGCGGCCATCCCGGTGGCTTCGGGGCCTCAGCCACAGAGATGTTGCCGGACGACCCCAGCTTCCTTCCGGGCAAGGAAGCAGGCCCTGGATTTGATTATGTCAACTATACGTAAATTAATGACAAATATATTGTGAAATGCTTATTTGTTGCGAATAAAATAGTTTTTTGATTTTTTTGACTTATTTTTTATTATTATTTTAAATAATTATTTTTAAATAGTTTAAGCAATTAACTACTCCGATGGATAATGCGAGAAATGTTGGTTCATAAACATTGGTCAGCAATTTTTTTGCAAAAAAATGCTGGTCAAACCCTTGCTTATTAGTAAAAAGTTATTTCGCGGCCTCGTTTATCCCATCACCTTGTCTTCTTTGGCAAATTCCCGCCGGATACCCATGAGGAGAATATCAGGGGTCAGCACGGTCTCGGCAGTTGCCATCAGGCGCAGGCAGCAGTAGTGTACGATGTTAAGGATATTGGCACCGGTCAGCTCGTATCGGCGGGCGATCTCCTCCAAGTGGACGCCTGGTCCGAGGGTGACCTGTGGTGGAAATGCTTTTTGCCAGAGGCGTAGGCGCTCGGGGGGTTTGGGGATCGGGAAATAAATAATAGACTGAAACCGGCGTGTAAATGCCTCGTCTATATTGGTCTTAAGGTTAGAGGCCAGGATAATCAGGCCTGCGTGGTTTTCTATTCGCTGGAGCAGGTAAGAGACTTCCTGGTTGGCATACTTGTCGTGAGCATCCCGTACACCGGTGCGCTTCCCGAACAAGGCGTCGGCCTCATCAAAAAACAGGATCCAGTTTTTGTACTCCGCTTTCTCAAAGAGAGAAGCCAGGTTTTTTTCAGTCTCGCCGATGTATTTGGATACGACCATGGACAGGTCCACCCGGAACACAGGCTGCTGGCTATACTTGCCAAGCAGGGTCGCGGTGAGGGTTTTGCCGGTACCAGGTGGGCCATAAAACAAGGCCCGGTAGCCGGGTTTAATCCGGGTGCTGAGGTTCCACATTTGCAGGAGCTGGTCATTGTACTGGAGCCAGTCTTCCATCTCCCGGATCTGAACCAAGGTCTGCGGATCGAGGATCAGGTCATCCCAGTCCTGTTGGGTCTCGATATACTGGGCCGGAAAGTCGGCGTTCATTCTGGGGATGGAAAGTTTGCCGGTCAGGATCCACTCTGCCCACTCAGGATCAGGTATCAGCCGCCCACTCATCACGGGTTCGCCTGACTTGCTGGACTCTAGGGTAACGATGCGCTCCTGCTGAAAAAACGGGTGTGTCTGAAACCACCGCTGCACCCGCAGCCGCTCGTGCAAGTCTTGCCCAGCGATTAAAAATAATGCTGTCTCCCCCGTAGGCAGGAGTCCCCGGTGGTTGATACCTTTGGTTCCCCCGAACTCCGGAAAATTGCCGCCGCTGGGCAGATAATGCGCTACAGCCCCATCATAAAAGTTGGGGTAGATGCTCGGGATGAGGGCCATGAGTAGGACCAACCACTCGTCCAGAGGAGGCTGTCGGTTGCGGATAAAGTCCGAAAAAGGCCCTGAACCCTCCGGGTCCCACACGGGCTGAGACGGAGGCATAAAGGGAGCCTCTCCCTGGCCAAAATAATGGGCCAGTCGCTGATTGAGAAGGGTCTGGACATAGACAAGGCCAATGCGCAAGTTGATGTCATCGGCAGGCCCTTCGGGCTGTGTTTGTGCAGGAATAACCATGGGTGCTAGGATTGAGGATGGGCTCAAGATACATAAGTTTTGTTCACATCAATACGAAGATGGGAAAATACAACGGCAGCCACGAAGAGCCTTGCTACGCGACCAGGGAGCACAAAGGCCGACAATATAAAATATACCCAATACACACATAATACTGTCTACCGAGTTTTTTATTTGATCAAATATTTCCTTATTTAATCCCGGAATATAACATATTCACGCAGGCCCTGCTCTGCCTGTATTCATTAGTTGAGGTTGATTCAAAAAAAGTAGCCAACAGCATGTAGTAGTTGTTACTGCTACGTCATAAGACAATAAGGTGCTTGATAATACTGCGTGAAATGTCGTGGTGCAAATGCCTGGTCAGTCGTCTGAAATGTACTCCACAGGTATGTTGTGCCCTTGCCCAGTCGTTCTTGCGGATGTAATCCAGATTGTATCGTCTTCAGCTATAGCCACCCAGACCTAATTATGAAAACCATTGTATTAGCAGAGTCTTGCCCGACAATGTTCCCTGGTTGGGAGCAGCTATTTGCTCAGATGCCAGAAGTAAGCATTGTAGGTGCTTATATGAGCCAGCAGGATATTCTGCCAGCCTTGCGGGATATAGGCCCTGATGTGCTGATGATGGATGCTCAATACCAGTATACTGACACCCTCCGTATCTGTCAGGAGAGTGCAGAGGCACTGCCATCCCTTAAAATCCTGATCATCGGAGATACAGCCAGTCCTGCAGTAATCCGGGGTTGGTTTAAAGCACGTGCCAGCGGGTATCTGCTCAGGCGGGCGCTGGCTTCAGAGGTAGGACCAGCCCTGGCCGTGGTCGCGGACGGGTGTCAATATATCTCGCCCCGGCTCTATCAGACCCTGCTCGATACTGATAAGTCAACCTCCACTGCCAAACACTACGTTACTCCTACCGGGATCACCCGCCGTGAGTTACAGGTCCTCCACCTGATCGTGGAGGAGTGTACTACCGCTGAGATCGCCCAGCAGCTCTTCATCAGCGAAGGCACCGTTGAGACCCACCGACTCCACCTTATCCATAAGTTAGGCGTACGCAACACAGCAGGTATGGTCCGGGAGGCTATTTTCAGAGGTCTATACACCAAAAGTATCAGCCTGTCCTAAGTAATACCCCATCTCGTCACTTGTACCCTCTGTCTGCATTTATCCGCGTCATCCGGCCATCCGCATTCCGACAGCCTATACACATCACCGGCATCCAGGTTTTCCTGTATTTTTGATAATCCCGGAAACCATAGATTCGCCTTACTTTTTTCTGACGTTACTTAGCCATTCCTTACTTGTGTTTCTATTACCATCTTAATTACCATGATACGCGAAGCGCTTACATACATTGTGACGCAGCTCAATACCTTTATAACCCCCATCTCCGGCACAGCGGACGATACCGTGGTTTTGGGCAATATCGCCCTCGCCGACCCTAACGTCGAGTCTTCGGCGCAGTCGGTCTCCAATCGGATCGTGGTATCGGTCGTCAACGTAGAGCAAGAAAAAACCCTCCGCAATCTCCCCTATAAAGCCGCCGGGTTGGATGCCAATGGCAACCCTACTGCCCGCGCCCAGGAGCCGCCTGTCTACCTCAATATTTACGTATTATTTGGGGCAAATAACAATAACTACGAAAACGCCCTGCACTATCTGGCACGGGTAATTGCTTTTTTTCAGCGGCGCAGCGTATTTTCTCCTGAGACAGACGCGGGCCTTAACGCAGGAATCGAGAAGCTCCTGTTTGAGCTGCACAGCATGAGTTTTGACCAGCTCAATCACCTATGGGGGATCCTGGGCGGCAAATATATTCCCTCAGTAGTCTACAAGATGCGGCTGGTGATGATCCAGGACGCTGACGAAGACGAATCATCTGTGGTACGGGCTATCCGGTTTGACGAGTTTTCTAACTAACGACAGCCATGGAGTATCGGTTCGACATCCTATTTCGGCTACAACTCGTACATCCGGGCCTGCGGCGCCTCAGGGATGGCTTTGGTCTGCTTCCTACGTCTGACTGCGTAGCACAGTTGAGGCGGCATGGGTTACTCTTCAAGGCGGTAGAGGACGGTGCCTGGATCGCTGTCGAAAAACAGGGCGGCATCCCCGTACGCCCGATCCAGGAGGTCGTTTCATTCCGGTTTTGGCTCTTGCTCCAGGATGCCAGCTTGCTGGAGAAGACCGAAGATTTTGATGCGGACCCGGCTGATCCGTTTCCGGCGTTTATCGGGCGGTCACGGCTGGCGTATTTCACCAACCTCGACAATACCCTTACCCTCGACGGGCGTATCCAGCTCGCGCAGACGGCCCCAGCCGTCAGCAAGGATGACCTGGGTTCCCTTGCGCCCCAGGTACACCGATTTATACCGCATCCGTCAGCCAGCCAGGTGACCGCTGCGCCGGTAGTGCCCGGGGGAGGGGCCGTGCAGTCCTTTACGATCCCGGCAGATCGCCAGGTACAACTGGACCTGACCGCAGGTGCCTGGCGGATCGCGCAGCCCGGCAGCCCGGCTCCTACCGAAGTTCTTTTGGCAGATGACCGGCTGGTCGGCAGCCGTACTTTTGGCCTGATAGAGATATTTAAGGCCCCCAGCGTAGACTATAACACCCCGGTCACCTATACCCTTACGTTTAACAGCATCCCGTAACCTTATCTGACAGCCTGATTATCCACTGCTAACCCAAGATTGATGTATGGCAAGCACTGCTCAAAACCCCACCGTTCCCGGCGTATATATCCAGGAGATATCTAAGTTTCCCCCGTCCGTAGCCGCCGTCTCTACTGCGATCCCGGCCTTTATTGGCTATACTGAAAAAGCCCAGCGCATCATCGCCGGAGACCTGATCCTGAAGCCTACCCGCATTACCTCACTCCTGGAGTATGAGACTCATTTTGGCCGGGCACAAAAGGAAACCGGGCTGGCTGTCACCATCAACCAGGAGGGTGCTGCGGATGCCGTCGTGGCGACCCAGTTTAATGTTACCAAAGAGACTATCAGCATCGCCTTTGAGGCTGGGACAGCCTCTAAACATAACCTGTACTATGCACTCCAGATGTACTTCGCCAATGGTGGCGGGCCCTGTTATGTGGTGTCTGTCGGACTATACAAAGCCGTAGCGGGCGCACTTGTGCTCACCGAGTTGCAGGATGGACTGGCTACCCTGGAGTCCGAGGATGAGCCGACCCTGATCGTCTTTCCAGAAGGCCCTAATCTTCCCGCTGCCGCTAACCTGACCACCCTGCAAAATGCGGCCCTGGCCCAGTGTACCAAACTCCAGGATCGGTTTGTAATTTTGGACCTGCACCCGGAGGCTACCGATACAACTGGCACCCCGATCGTCAATCCCACGGCTCAGCAGGTCATCACTACCTTCCGCAACCTGACCGGCGACCTTAAATACGGTGCAGCATATTTTCCTAACCTCGTCAGCGTATTGGCCTACGATTATAGCGAAGCCGACACCAACCTGATCCATAACCAAAACGGCTTGGTAGCTACTCTAGGGAATCTTACAGGACAGTCATTAGCAGCTATTCAGCCCACCAATGGCGCCTTACACGCCAAGATTAAAGCCGCCATCGCCGAGTTTGGGGTAAAGTTACCGCCCAGCAGTGCCGTAGCTGGGATCTATGCCCGCGTAGACGCCAACCGGGGCGTGTGGAAAGCACCCGCCAATGAAGGGGTAGCGGCCCTCAAAGGAGGAGACGCCGGCTTGAGCGTTAAAGTAAATGACGACCTTCAGGACGGGATGAACGTAGACCCGGCCGCTGGTAAGTCTATCAATGCCATCCGCTATTTCACCGGCAAAGGTACCCTCGTATGGGGCGCCCGCACCCTGGCCGGTAATGATAATGAGTGGCGGTATGTCTCTGTCCGCCGGTTTTTTAACATGGTCGAGGAGTCCGTCAAAAAAGCCAGCTACCAGTTTGTATTTGAGCCAAACGATGCTAATACCTGGGTAAAAATACAGGCCATGATCGAGAACTTCCTGATCCTCCAGTGGCGCGCAGGTGCCCTGGCCGGGGAGAAGCCTGAACATGCCTTTTATGTCGCGGTAGGCCTGGGCAAGACCATGACCCCCCTCGACATCCTGGAGGGCCGCATGAATATCGAGATCGGTATGGCCGTCGTACGTCCGGCTGAGTTTATCATCCTCCGCTTCTCACACAAAATGCAGGAGTCCTGATCTGTAGCGCTTATGGTCTCACGCTGATACTGTCTTTTCATGCTGTATAAAACGCCCGGCGTCTATCTTCAGGATACCACGCCCCCCCGATCTGCTACGCCGGTACTGGAGACCGCTGTGCCTGCCTTTATCGGTTATACCGAAAAGGCTCTGGACGCTGCGGGCCAGACCCTGACGCTGGTTCCTGTGCGGGTGCGTGACCTCGGCGAGTATGAGCAGCAGTTTGGCGGCGCCTTCTGGCCGGAGAGCTACCGGGTCTACCTGGATACCCGCCGCGACAACCAGGTACAGCGGGTAGAGATACAGGATCGTTTTTATCTGTATGACAGCCTGCTGCACTACTTTGACAATGGGGGGGGGGACTGCTACATCGTCTCCATCGGCAACTACGCAGACGGCCTTCAGCCACCGCCGGTAGCTGCGGGACCGGTGGCAGACCCCTGCGCGTATCCCATGTCGGGGCAGCCTGCCCCTGAGCAGCCTGTGTATGTCATAAGCGAGTGGACGCGGTTTCAGGCGGGACTCGATGCCCTGGTATCGTATGACGAGCCTACGCTGGTCTTGTTTCCAGATGCAGTACGTTTCCGGCGGGCCAGTGACGGCAACCCCGATTATAACAGCCTGGGACAATTGCAGCAGTATGCCCTGGCGCACTGCGCCCGGCTTCAGGACCGGTTTGCGATCCTGGACCCGATACCTGCGGAGGGGATCAGCGCGACCGCTGAGACCTTTCGGGATTATGTCGGCGTCGAAAATCTCTCCTACGGTGCGGCCTATTATCCGTGGCTGATCACGATGTACGATCACCGGTTTCACCTGCGGGACCTGCATTTTTATGATACGGCCAGCGGGCTGGCGCTTGCCGGTCCGGAGGTACTCTCGTCTTCGCAGCCAGGCGCCAGCGCCCAGGGCCAGCGTAAGCTGGTAGACACCGCCGTTGCCGCCAATGCAGCGGTAGACCGGATGCTCGGCCTGGCAGGGCTTACCCGCTCGCAGGCTGCCCGTGTGACCGCCTACACCCGCGATCTGCTGCGGGCTTCGGCCCAGGCCGCCGGGGGCGGGACCAGCCTGACGGATTTTGGGGTGGCGAGCGGTCATATCCGGCGGCTTGCAGCGATGTTTGCGTCGCTGGACCAGCAGGTAGCGCCCCGGCTCCAGGATGCGATCGAGGTGGCACTGCCCGCCTTTAACGTACCTAATACGATCCAGGCATTCATTGCGGCAGAAAAAAGTCCGCAGGCGCAACTCCGGTTTCCGACTACGGCTGAAAACCTGGCAGCTATACAACGTGCCTACGATGCCCTGGACGGCACCCGCTGGCTGGGCAATCAGCCTATATCATCCATCGTGGCGGCAGATCTGACGACAGACAGTGCCCTGATCCAGGCCATGGATACGACCGGAACCGCCCTAGCGCGGGCATTTGAGCAGGTGTACCGGACGGCTACCGCTGCCGAGACTGTAGCCGAGGCTGCGCTTTTTGGGCAGCATCCTGTATTGCGAGGCGTGTCAGATGCCGTGCAACTGGCGCTCAAGCATATCCCGCCCTCCGGGACGATGGCCGGTGTCTATGTAGCGACTGATGCGGAACGGGGTGTCTGGAAAGCGCCCGCCAATGTCTCTCTGCGTGCGACACTCGGCCCGGCCATACCGGTAGACGACCGTACCCAGGAGACGCTCAATGTACATGAGACTGGCAAGGCCCTCAACGTGATCCGGAGTTTTCCGGGGCGCGGGGCGGTGGTCTGGGGGTCGCGTACCCTGCTCGCCAACAGCCTGGAATGGCGCTATGTGCCGGTGCGGCGGCTGTTTATCTACGCAGAAGAATTTCTCAAAAAGGCTACAGAACCCCTTGTCTTTGAGCCGAATGACGCCAATACCTGGCTTCGGCTGCGGAACATGGTGGATGCTTTTCTGCGAAATCTCTGGCGAAAAGGAGCTTTGTATGGAAACACGGCAGCCGATGCCTATTTTATTGCCGTCGGTATCGGTGAGTCTATGACCGCTCAGGATGTCCTGGCAGGACGGCTTATCGTCGAGATCGGCATGGCGGCTGTACGCCCGGCGGAGTATATCGTCGTCCGGTACGCGTGCCGGATGGAAGAAAATTAACTGGCACATGCCGGAGGTTATGTACCTATTGTATTATTCAGCTTCTCAACCCTGTTTTTTATGGCAAATTACCCATTATCCAAATTTCATTTTCAAGTCGAGTGGGGCGGTACCAGCATCGGATTTACCGAAGTATCTGGCCTTACCCTGGAGACCGAGATGATCGAGTACCGGCATGGCGCCAGCCCCGAGTATCACAAGACCCGCATGCCTGGAATGCACAAACTCAGCAATATCACCCTGAAGCGCGGTACCTTCAAAGGAGACAATGAGTTTTATAACTGGCTCAATACCGTGTCTCTCAATGAAATTGAGCGCCGCGACATCACCATCAGCCTGCTCAACGAAAAGCATGAGCCCGTCGTTGTATGGAAAGTCAAAAGTGCCTGGCCCGTCAAAGTACAGGCTACCGACATGAAGTCTGACGCCAACGAGGTCGCCATCGAGACCCTGGAGCTGGTACACGAGGGCCTGACGATCCAACACACCTGATCATGGCGACCTACTATCCGCCGGTAGGGTTTCATTTTGTGGTGCGCTTTGAGTTGGGCAAACAGTCCGATCTGGATATACAGTTCCAGGAAGTAAGCGGACTGGCTGTGGACCTGGAAATGGAGTCCTACGTGGAGGGGGGGGAAAACCGGTTTACGCACCAGTTGCCGACCCGTACCAAGTATGCTGACCTCAGCCTCAAGCGTGGACTGGTGACAGACTCCGGGTTAGTGAAATGGTGCAAGGACGCGATCGAAAATTTTTCGTTTAAGCCCCTCAACCTGACCGTGAGCTTGCTCAATAAAAGTCATACCCCCCTGGCCTCCTGGCAGGTTGTGGGCGCGATCCCCAAGCGCTGGGATGTATCGTCGTTTAACGCCGAGCAAAATTCAGTAGCTATTGAGACGCTGCAACTGAGCTATCACTATTTTTTACGCACCTGATCTGTATCGCTGTTATGCCTATTGAAATCCGCGAACTCATCATCCGCGCTACTGTCAGTGAATCCCCGCAGCAAACGGGGGCTACCAGTACTTCGTCGGCTGCTCAGGGAGAAAGTATGCGTGCCGAGGCAATCGCGGCCCAGGTAGCTGAGCTGCTTAGGAAACGTAAGGAGCGGTAATTTATCTAATTTATCAGACATGCTACCAGGCCTGCCATCGGGAGAACTCGCTAAAATGACCATCACAGCCTTCAGGGATGCCAATATATCCCCGGCTAAACTGATGGGTCTTTTTGTGGTCATGTTCAATCCTAATCAATACACCCGCCGCTACGCTAACCGGGTGACCAACCGGGAGGCTGCGGGCGACAGTGCGACCCAATCTGTCAACATGGGCGCGGAGCCGGAGGAAATGACATTTGAGTTTCTGTTTGACGGGACCGGCGTAGCGCCAGCCGCTGTTTCGATCAATACCTCCCTCACCCCCCAGTCGCTGGTCAAGCAGGCCATAAACCTTAGTGGGGCCTTGGGAGCGGTGGAGGGCATGGTACGGCAGTTCCTTTCGATGACATATGTGCCTAATAACGAGTCGCATGAGCCACCGTATCTGATCCTGAGCTGGGGGGTCTTACAGTTTACTTGTAAGCTCAAGTCGGCTGATGTCAACTATACGCTGTTTGATCCGGCTGGCAGACCGCTCAGGGCCAAGGTAAACGCGACTTTTACCAAACATGATCCGCCGGCATTGATCCAGCAATTACTTAATTTTCGTTCCCCCGACCTCACCCGATACCGCATCGTGGAGGAAGGCGATACCTTGCACCAGCTTTCGGAGCGTATCTACGAAGATCCCAGGTATTACCTCCAACTGGCTAAGGTCAACAAAATCAATCACTTCCGGCGCATCGCCACCGGTACCTCCCTGCGTATGCCGCCCCTGAAAAACACCCAGGACACAGCCTCTGATACATGAGTACCAAACGATCTCTCCCCACGGCGCAGCCTGCTGATGCCCCCTCTTACCGGATTTTTTCGGAGGGGACGGCTATACCCGGTTCATTTCAGGTGGCCTCGATCATGGTCCTGCGAGAGGTCAACCGCATCTCGTCGGCTGAGTTGATGATATACGATGGCGACCCGGCACAGGAGGACTTTCCGGCCAGCCATGCCCCTGAGTTTGCGCCCGGCAAAAAAATCCGTATCGAGCTGGGCTATCACCAGGATGACGAGCCGGTATTTGAGGGCTATGTCGTGCGGCAACGTATCCAGGTATCAGGTAATCAATCGTTTTTTAAAGTAGACTGCCGGGATAAAGCCTATAAACTGACCCTCGGGCGAAATAACCGCTACTTTTATGAAATGAAAGACAGCGAGATCATCGAGCAACTGATCCGCGACCAGGGGGTAAGTGCTGATGTCTCCTCCAGTACGGTAACCCACGCAGAGATGGTGCAGTACAATTGCAGCGACTGGGACTTTATCCTCTCCCGCGCAGATGCCAATGGCCTGATGGTCTATACGGATGCCGGTACGATCCAGGTCGCGCCGCCTGATTTTTTTCAGTCCGCCGCCCTGGAGGTACGGTACGGGGCGACGATCTTGGACCTGGAGGCAGAGCTGGACGGACGCTATCAGTATGACGATGTGGAGTCGGCAGCCTGGGATGCGGCTAACCAGGAACTGATCAAATACACCGCAAACAATACGGCCGCGACCTCGCCGGGCGACCTGTCTACCGCTGACCTGGCTGACGATGTCGGTATAGGCACGCTCAAGCAGTACCACGCGGGCCAACTGATCGGCGAGGAGCTTCAGGCCTGGTCCAGCGCCGAGCGGCAGCGGAGCCAGATGGCCAAGGTACGCGGGCGCGTACGTATCCAGGGATTTAATGCAATTAACCCCGGCGATCTGATAGACCTGGGCGGGCTGGGCGAGCGGTTTTCGGGTAAAGCCTTTGTGTCAGGCGTACGCCACGAGCTGAATCAGCAAAACTGGGAGACAGACGTTACGTTTGGGATTTCGCCGGAGAGTTTTGCCCGGGCATTTGAAGACATCCTGCCCCTGCCTGCGGGTGGGCTGCTCCCGGCTGTACACGGGCTTCATATCGGGGTCGTCACCCAGCTCGAAAATGACCCTGAGCAGGCCCACCGTATCCGGGTCAGAGTCCCCTCCATTGATACCCAGTCTGAGGGCACCTGGGCACGGGTGGCCAGTCTCGATGCCGGCAATGAACGCGGGATGTTTTTCAGGCCGGAGATTAATGATGAAGTATTGATCGGTTTTCTGCATGACGATCCCCGCAATCCTATCGTACTCGGCCACCTCAACAGTGCCAAACTACCAGCTCCCCTGGTCGCTACTGACCAAAACCATCTCAAAGGTTATGTGTCACGCGCCAAGATCAAGATGATCTTTGACGATGACAAAAAATCCTACACCCTTGAAACCCCCGGCAAACGAATCCTGACCCTGGATGACAACGGTGACCTTTTTCAGATGGAAGACGCAGACGGCAACAAAATCACCCTTAACCCGCAGGGAATCACGATCGAAACCTCCGGCAAGCTCACCCTTAAAGCGGCTCAGGATGTGGAGATCAAAGGTGCCAATATCAACATCAAAGCCAGCGCCAAGGCCCTCGTCAACGGTGCCGCCAGTGCCGAGTTTTCGGCTAGCGGAAACACCGTCGTCAAGGGGGCTGTCGTCCAGATCAATTAACGAATGTACGACCCTACCTCCTACCTCATAACCCTTAACGCTCCCATCATGCCTCCAGCCGCCCGACTCACTGATATGCATACCTGCCCGATGCAGACACCCGCCGTTGTCCCGATCCCCCACGTAGGCGGGCCGATTACCGGTCCTGGTGCCCCGACAGTCCTGATCGGGGGGATGCCTGCCGCTGTGCTCGGCGATATGTGCGTATGTGTGGGCCCGCCTGATTCCATCGTCAAAGGCTCCGCCACGGTCATGATCGGTGGCAAACCTGCTGCCCGGATGGGAGATACCACCGCTCACGGCGGCAGTATCATACTGGGATGCCCTACTGTGATGATCGGCGGGTGACCCAGGGATATATACCCGGTTGATCAGGTTGTGGCGTCGCAGACCCTGGGTGGCCGATGCAGAAGTCGGCTACACGCTGAATGTATACCTGTATTTCTCAGAATAATCCTCCTATACCATCACCATGTTTGACTTTATTGGCAGAGGCTGGAGTTTTCCCCCGACGTTTCGCAAGGAGACCGGCGGGGTAGACATGCTCGAAGGCAAGGACGATATCCAGAGCAGCATCGAGATCCTGCTCTCGACCCTGCCCGGCGAGCGGGTCATGCGCCCCGACTACGGGGCGGGTATGGAACAGCTGATATTTGAGCCGTTTAACCTCACCCTGCGCACGTACCTGGAAAAGCTCGTCGAGCGGGCCATCCTGGCACATGAGTCCCGGGTGATCCTGGACCAGGTAAACCTGGACGCTGTGCCCGAAGAAGGTCTCGTCCGTATCCAGATCGCCTACACCGTTGCAGGCACCAATACCCGAAACAACTTTGTGTTTCCATATTACCTCAGCGAAGGGACCGAGATCCCCCGCTAAGCACAGCACCTGCCATATCCTATGAACGCCGAATCTTATCTCGCCCACCCCCTTCAGCACCATGGTGTCAGCCGCCGCAGGCGGCTGGCGGAGGCGCTGCTGCCGACCTCAATCCCTGTGGATGAGCGCCTGACGGCTGACCTGCTCCTCTATGCGCGGACCTATGCCCAGCTCCTGGCCTATACCGATCCTGAAGGCCAGCCAGCCGGAGACTGGACCTCGCTGATTGAAGGCGATGTCAGCGTGCTGGCCGCCATGCTGGTCCGGCAGGAAAAAGCCGCTTACTACCAGCACCGGTTTCAGACATTGTCGGATACCTTTAAGCGGGAGGCCGGGACGGCTGTGGGCGAGGCGGCCCTGCGGGATCTCCTGTACCTGCTGCGGGAGATGGCCCTCAAGCTGCTCGGCTGGCAGGCCCAGGCAGCACCTGGGCTCGGACTCAGGACCCAGCTCGACCGCCTGATCCCCGCTATCGCCGGGGACGGGTTTTGCCGCCTGCTCGCTTACCTGCGGCAGGCGACGGCGCTGCACCTGATCCCCGCTGACCTGCCTCTCGACCGGTACGATACGGAGTGGCCCCTGGTGGAGCCTCCACGGGGATTTAAGCCGTTCCCGAAGGGACTGCCCGTACATCCTGATGATGTATTTAAGGAGTCGGTAGCCCTGCGGCAGATATTCCGAAAACTGTTTGAGGTGATCTCGCCTGTGCTCGCCGGTGCGCCCGCATACCTGGAAGAGACCCTGAGCCGATACCCCCGGCATGAGCCCCACATGGCGCTGTTTCTGACCTTTGTGCAACTGATGGGCATCGTGCGCCAGGACATGAACACGATCACCGAGCGCCACCTGGAGTTTTATTACCGGGAGGTGCTGCACCTCGACAACCTGCCCGCCGTGCCTGATCAGGTACATATCGTCCTGGAGCTGGCCCAGGGATTTGTGAATGGCCTGCTGGAGACCAGCGACCGCTTTCTGGACGGTAAGGATGCCACCAACCGGGACATCCTTTTCGCCCCGCAGGCAGAACTGGTCGTCACCCCCGCCAAACTCGATCCCGATCACGGTCTTAAAACCCTGTTTTTTACCAAAAATAAACGCTCTGAGGACGACGAACCCCTTCAGTACGAAATCCTCAACGCCTACGGCTCCCCCGACGCCGACAGCGATGCGCGCCAGGCAGAGGACGGCAAATGGTTTCCCCTGGGCACAGCGCAGGACCCCGCCGCCCGGTTTGGGTTTGCGATCGCCTCCCCAATGTTTTTGCTGGGCGAAGGGGAGCGGGAGATCGTGATGCGGTTTAGGATGGAGGGGCTGGGAGAAATCCTGCAAACGTACTCTTTCTCCCGGGTAAGCAATGAACTGGAACGAAATGTCCACATATATTATAGTGGAGCCCAAAAATGGGTGGAGATCACTCACAAGTCAGTGCTCATTGATCAAAATGAAGAACTGTTGACTTATACGCTGGTGTTGTCGGCGGATTTTGATCCAGTCGTTAATTATCATGCTGGTCTGATAGGACAAATACCCGTTACGGACGCGCTGCCCAGTATATACCCTGTGCTGGCGTTTATCCTGGATAATTATGGGCTTTCAGTCGAGGGAGATCTGGATCTGAGCCTGGAGGGTGATCTCAGCACCCAGGTATATGATCCGAATCAATTATACTTGAGCGGCTCCTTTACTTTTCCGGATCAGAGCTATAATAAGATATTTCTGGCCCAAGGTCAGATACTGGGTATTCCGCCGCTGGTACCAGACCCCGACAACCCGCTTGTTTTTATCTCAAACCTACTCAACATCTGGGAGGAAATAACGGCATCAATTGTTATGCCGACGGATATTTCTTTGCTCTTAGCCAACTTACCTGAGCTTAAAGCAGGAACTTATGTATCGCTAGGCGGGCAAATCTACCGGGTCAATGTAACACTGCCGACATTCTATAACGGCATCCCACCGGGACCACCTGATGAGAGCCGGTTAATATGGCCAGCCCTCAGCAATGTTGAAGGTGTTTTTGATCCCGAAGTTGAATACCTGCCTTTAGAAACCGTCGAAGATGATCAGGCTTTGTACGTGGCAGGGGCAGGCGTATCTGCTATTGCCCCTAACCGGGCCGATACGGTATGGAGACTGGTGGGAGATGGAAATGCGATGAGTCTGTATAGTCTCGCCGACTATCAGTTTTTTAAGTTCGGTACCACGCCGTATCGTCTCCAGGCACTGGAGACAACTGATATGCCGCTCAGTACGTCTCAGCAGATGCCCATCTGGAAAGACATAACTGCGACGATAAAGTTATATTTTTTGAACACAGCTAATCTGTTTGAGGAATCTGATCAGGTTTTTAATACGACAAACTCGAAGCTCTACAGGCTGATAGGGGATATCTCTAATACACGCAAGACGGACGCCCCACCCGGTACTGCTGTCGGTGACATCTGGAAAAAAGTCAAGCCTTTTAGCCTGACTGAGGTATACAATCCTACCCAAATACCCTATGCGCTCGGAGTCGGGGGAGTATACCGGTGCAATACGGTCATCAGCAACGAGACCGGGCCGGGTTCTATTAATAATCAGGAACTTGTCACCCCCGGGGCTTTTGTCCATAATACTGCTGTTTCTGTCTGGATGGAAATACCCAATTTTATCTCGGGGACGCCGTATGCAGCCGGTAGTTTTGTGCGGGTGCCGGGTGCGGCTGGTACTCCACCTACGCCGGATGCTTTTTATTATGCCAAGGTGCCTACCTCAAATCCTGTAACCAACGCAAGCGACTGGGCCTTCATAGGCAACGGCGGATCAGGGGGTATTGGCGGGATTGTTTCCACGTATGCTGCTACGCAGTATACATTTGGCCGTATTGTCTTTCGGAGTAATACATTTTATGCAGCATCGGTGTCCGTTGAGGTTGGTAGCAGTACTTTATTCATCAATCTCCCCCTTTGGGATTCTGTCACAGCCAGTATACCACCTCATAATTCAAGCACGCTGTATGAGCCTGTAGACTGTGTGATCTACAATACAAATGATTATTATTTTGCCAGCTATAGAAATGAGAGTATACGGCCTGATCTCGGCCATGTGTGGGAACTGCTGGGAGACATTCCGCTGACCCTGAGCAGCCCTAACCTCCCCGGGGACCGGGTACATACGCTTCAGGCCGGTAATTATAAGTTTTATGAATGCCAGGCCAAAACAGATCAGGTATTACCCTCCTCCGGGACTACCATCTGGGCTGCATATAGTGACCCCATTGAGCCATTTGATCCGATCATACCGTATCAGGAAGATGTGATCGTCACCTGGAAGGAGGCATATTACTATTCGCTGGCGATCGTTACGCGTTTTGCTCCATCGTATGAAGTACCGCTAGGTAGCCCCAACCCCGCTAATCAGAATAGCTGGGCCAAACTGACGGATGTACTGGACTTTGAAAACAATCACCTGTATCCTATAGGGTCAGTTGTCAGGTTTTTTGATGGGGAGAGCCGGTACTTTCAAGCCCGAGTAGAAACGCAAGATATACATCCAGCGCTGGGGCTGTATATTTGGGAAGCAGTCTCTACACCCATCGGCGCCTATAATGGAGATACGCTGTATCAGACAGGGGCTTATGTGGTATTCAATTCCAATGGGGCCAATAAGTTTTATCGTGCAGCCGTAGCTAATCAGCGTGTAGTACCTGATCAAGGTCAGCTTATCTGGCAACAGGATACAGCCGTTTCGTTTATCCCTTATCCGTTTGCGGGTTCCATACCACCTGCCGGGAGCTATGTCATCTACCAGGATCAACTTTTCAGGCTGCTCGTTGATACGCCTACCTCTGTACCCGGTATTAATACGGTGGAGTGGCAGCCTGTAGGTCTGATACGGTACCACAACCCAGGGATTAAATGGTACCCAAACATGCACGTCCAGGATACAACCGGCAATGTATTTAAGGCGATTCAGGATATCCCGGTACGTATTCCGCTTACAGATACAGCCTTCTGGCAGCTCGTTTCGGGTTCATACCCATACAAATACCTGCTGGGTTCTGGCCTGGCGCAGCTCGATATAGAGGTAACCGTAACCGGGATGCGCAACCTCATCCTCGAAAATGACCAGGGCGTACTCAATGCCGCTAAGCCTTTTATGCCTTTTGGGGCCACGCCTGCCAAAGGTGCCCGGTTTTACCTCGGCAGTTATGAGGTGTTCAGTAAATCTGTCACTAACCTGGAGTTAGCGGTAGCCTGGGGAAATGTACCAGCAGATTTTGAAGACTACTATGCAAAGTACCCCAATGCTGGTATTAACAATGAGACCTTTAAAGGAGCGGCAAGTCTGCTGGACGAGTTTGACTGGCAGGCTATATCGCTCGGTAATACGTTTGAATTATTTACAGAAGCCGGGCAGCCAGAGCTGATCCCTGACATCGTATACACATTTGAAGTCAGCGATTTTGCCCGCACCCCTGACTTGGCGGCATTCACCAGTACCAGTCCAGTCCCGCGCAGAGGGTTTATGACCCTTGAGCTACAACAGTCATTTCTACACGAGCAGTATCCCACCATCTTAACGGAGCTGGCCTTAGGCATCATAACTCCTGCGACGACCAGCAGCAATAACCAAACGACACAGTCCAACGTCCCCAATCCCCCCTACACCCCCCTCATCAACAGCCTCACCCTGAGCTACACAGCCCGAGAGACCCTGGTCTTTAAAGATAAGACCCCCGGCGACTTTGATGGCAGTGCGGAGCAGTTTTTTCACCTGCACCCGTACGGCTACACGGAGTTTGTGCCGGTGGACCCAGCGCTGGATGACGGGAGCGGGGCTATTGCCTCGCGTGAACTGGTGCCGCGCTACCTCGCGCAGGCGGGTGATGAAGAGGGGCTGGCCCTGGTAAACGATGACCTCTCCCCGCTGCTGCGCGATGCCGCCGGCAACCTGCTCATCGGCATCGCCGGTCTCATAGCGCCCCAGGTGATCACGATCCTCTGTCAGGTGGCAGAGGGCAGTGAAAACCCGGCCCGCGACAAGCGGTTTGTCTCCTGGTCGTATCTCTCCGACAACCGTTGGCAGTACTTTGAGGTGAGCCAGATCCTCTCCGATGATACCAACGGCCTGCTCCGCCCCGGTATCATAAAGCTCTCCGTCCCCGCTGACGCGACCAGCGCCAATACGATGCTCCCGGGCGGACTCGTCTGGCTTCGGGCTTCGGTGACAGAAGATCCAGACGGTATCGGCAGCCTGTATGACGTGCGCCTGCACGCGGTCAAAGCCACTTTTGAGGATAATGACAACGACCTTACCCGGCTGGCTACGCCGCTGGTTGCCGGGAGTCTGTCTAAATTATTTTTCCGCAAGGCGATCATCAAAAAAGTAGATCAGCCCTTCGCCAGTTTTGGCGGCAGCCTCGAAGAGCCGGACACCGATTTTTATGTCCGCGTGAGCGAGCGCCTGCGCCACAAGCGCCGGGCCGTGAGCATCTTTGACTACGAGCGGCTGGTGCTGGCGCAGTACCCGCAGGTGTATCAGGTGAAGTGTATCACCCATGCAGAATCCCTCAGTCTCAGCGGTCCTGAGGGGGCGAAGACCTGGGACCAGTTCATCCACGACGAGCTAAAAAAAGGTATCGAGCACCGGCCGGGCCATGTGCAGGTGATCGTGCTGCCCGACCTCCGCAACCAAAACGCGATAGACCCCCTGCGCCCGCGCGTCAACAACAACCTCCGGGATGAGATAGAGACCTGGCTCCAGAGCCTCGCCTCAGGATTTGCGGTCGTCAAGGTAGAAAATCCAGTGTTTGAGGAAGTTAAAGTACACGCGGTCGTTACCCTCAAACCCGGCAAAGACCCCGGATTTTACCTTACCCAACTCAACGAAGACCTGATCCGGTACCTGTCCCCCTGGCGGTTTGACACAGAGTACGACCTGCGCTTTGGGGCTTGCCTCGACCTGTCACCGCTTATCAACTACATGGACGAACTTGACTACGTGGACTATGTAGAAAACGTACGGCTCAGCGTCATCATCCGGGACGATCAGGATGTCGCCCACACCCTGGTCGAGGGTGCCGAGGAAGTATGCACCCATACTGCCGCCTCCGTACTCGTCTCCGCTGCCCAACATGACCTCCACCTCAATGAAAACCTGAACCGATGCTAAAGCAGCCTTTTATATACAAAGACGCCCCGCTCTCGGACAGCGAAAACTACGAATTCCTGCGCCAGGAGGGCCTGAAACGCATCGAGCAACTCGCCTCGGACCTGTGGACCGACTACAATACCCACGATCCAGGCATCACCCTCCTGGAGGCACTGTGTTATGCCATCACGGACCTCGGGTATCGCACCCAGTTTGAGATCCGGGACTTGCTGACCCGGTCTGACAAGGGCGCGACGTATACGACGGGACGGTTTCATACGGCGGCCGAAGTGATGAGCTGCTATCCGGTGACCTTTGACGACCTGCGCCAGGTGCTGATAGACATCCGGGGGGTACGTAATGCCTGGGTATATCCGGTCAATGAGGCGGCCTACCGCAGCGAAAACTGCGATATAGACCCGCTTACCCCGGCTGAGGCCCAGGCGGAGTGGGACAGCCGTCATAATGCGGAAAATCCGGTCACGGACGAAAAAGTATTTTTCCTCGGTGGCCTGTACGAGGTCTGCATCGAGTATGATGAGTTTGTGCAGGAAATGCGTACCGGCGTGCTGGATCTGGCCTGCATCAGCGCCGGCCAGGGCAATTATATCCAGCCTGAAGGCCAGGGCATCAGCTTTGAGATCTCGCAGGACATCGTCCTCCGCACCGTATCAGTTTATGCGGCTGATCCGGATCCGGTCAAGGTAAAAAATCCGGATGGCTCCCTACAAAAATCGCCCGGTACACCAGTACCAGTAACGATCTCCCTGCTCGACGGCGAGGGCCAGACCATCCGCACCTGGCAAAAAATGATCACCACCCCCCATACCCGCACGGTGCTGGAGCTGGATCATACCTTTACCTACGAAGCCAACCGCTGCACCCGCAGTGCCAGCGCCAACTGTTATACCCTGACCGCTGAAGGCCCGGAGGGCTGCCTGTGGTTATTTGCCCATCACGAAACTGGATTTCCGTTTGAGTTGCCGGGGTATGTGACCCTCACGGAGGGCAGCCCTGACCCGGATACCTACTACTTTTTGTATGACTGGGTGTGGGATACCGCCGAGACCGAAGATACCCTGGGCAAATGGTACCAGGGGCGGGTAGGCGAGCCGGATGACTCCCATTTTTTGAGCGAATACATTACCCCTGGTGAAGAGGCGATTGTATTTGATGCGGAGAAAAATTTTATCCTCGACGCGGTTTATCTCTTCGTCAACCGACCCGGTCAGGTGACCATTCTCCTGCAAAATGACCGGGGCGAAACCTTGCGAAGCGAGGCATTTCACATTCCCCAGACCCTCTGCAAAAAACGTATCCCGCTTTGCTGGGAGATTCCGGCCTGCCGGGGCTACCGCCTGACTGCCCGTACCGAGGCTGGCGTAGAACTGGCCCTCAATCGGGGGGCACGGTTCCCGTATGATATTTCTGGCGAAGCCGTCATACAACTGATCGGAGGCCACAATGGCACCCGGCTGGAGCAGATATATCCGTTTCTCTACGACTGGGAAATCTCCTGGCGCTCGCCTGAGACCGGCGAGCTGGATGATTACAGCCTCACCAAAGGCCGGGTGCGCCGCGAGGTCTGGCATCGCCTCCATGCATACCGCAACCTCTGCGAAGACCCTATCCGGGTCAAAGAGGTCAAGACCGAAGAGATCGGGATTGATGCCGAGATCATCCTCACAGCAGGAGCACAGGTGGACGAGGTACATGCCGAAATCCTCTGCCGACTTGAAGAACATATCAAACCGCCTGTCCATTTTTATACCCTGAGCCAGATGCTGGAGCGGGGGTACTCGACGGATGAAATATTTACCGGACCCCTGCTGGAGCATGGATTTATAGATCCGGCTGAGTTTGCGGTGGCGACAGATCGCACGGAGCTGCGGACATCTGATGTGATCAACCTCCTCATGGACATTCCCGGTGTCCAGTCGGTCAAAAAAGTACGGCTGGAGTCGTATCGCAATGGGGTATTGTACAAGCAAGATCCCTGGTTTTTGTGTCTGACTGACGGCACCTGCTGGAAACCCAACTTTACGGCAACCCGCAGTTGTTTTGCTTTCTTCCAAAACCGGATCGTCCTGCGCAGCGACCGCCGGGAGGTAACCGCCTTGCTGGAAGAAAAACGCCTGCGCCTCCGGCCCGTCAAACTTAAGGGTACCCAGCGGGACCTGCCCGTACCCGTCGGAGATGACCGGGAGCCGGGCGCATTCTGGCCTGCGCAGCACGATCTGCCAGGTGTGTACCGTACCGGGCGCTACCAGGTGCCGGATTCGCAGTCCTCCCTTCGCAAGGCACAGTCGCAGCAGTTGAAAGGGTATCTCATGTTTTTTGAGCAAATACTCGCCAACTACCTGGCCCAGCTCGACAACCTCCACCATCTCTTCAGTTGGGAACCCCTGCCAAGGGTACGTACCTATTTTACCCAGCGGGCTACCGAGGGGGTTGAGGGCGCTTCGCAGTTGTATATTGACTATCAAAATCTTACCCAGCAGCTTGATCAGATCATCGAGTTGCCGGGGCCAGCGCTGGAGCGTCGCAACCGGTTTTTGGATCACCTGACGGCGCGGTTTGCGGAGCAGTTTACCGACTACAGCCTGCTGATGTTTCAGTTGTTTGACGGGAAAGAAACCGCCCTGGCCAAAGTGATCCGGGACAAAGAGTTGTTTCTGGCGCACTACCCGACCCTGAGCAGCGAGCGGGCGCGGGGCTTTAACTACCGGCTGCCGGACCGCACCCTGGCAGGCTATCAGCGGCGCGTAATGTCCCTGCTGGGCATGTACCCCCGGCAGCCCGGCGACCTGCCCGCACCGGTCAGCTACCGCCTCCAGCATGAGCCAGGCCAGGGATGGCGGTTTGTGATCGAGTCGCAGCCCGGCCAGTTCCTGTTTATCAGCCGGTTTACAGATCATCCAGCCCTGGTGGCCGGGTTGTTTGACCTGATGCTGACGCAGGGTATTTCGGCTGAAAACTACCGCCTGATTACCCTGGCTGAAGGCGACTGTGAGCAGGCGGCCTGGGAGCTGGCAGGGCCCTGCACCAGCGAATCCCCCTTACCCATCGGCCATATCCCGGTCGGCGAGACCGCAGCCCGTGACAGCCTGATCGGCTGGATCACTCAATATGAAGCGCCAACCCCGGTACCCGTCACAGCGACAGATCGCTGGCCAGACTTAGCCCACGATTATTTTAGGATACTGGCAGACGCTAATGGGTGGCATGTTATCATCACAGAAGGGGAAAAAGTACTTTTCCGCAGCCGTGCCTGCACCCGCGAGGCTGCGGCTGAACAGATACTGGATGCCGCTATCCGCCTCGGCAGCGACCGCAGCCACTACCGCCTGGACGTTGCCCATTGCCGGTGGGACCTCCTGAATGACTGCCACGACGGACGCGAGCCAGAGGTGATCGGACATACGACCAGCCTGGAAGCCCTGCATCGGGTGATCATGCTGTTTCAGCAGGCGCTGGAGGCTGAGGGGCTGCACGTCGTCGAGCATATCCTGCTCCGCCCCCGCAGCGCAGGCGATACCCGGCTGCGGCAGTTGCCGGGTTATCCTGAAGGACAGACACCGCCTGTAGGGCAGGATTTGTACACCTTTCAGGCGACGGTCCTGATGCCGGCCTGGCCCCGGCGCAGCGGGAGCCTCGCCTTCCGCCGGTTGGCGGAGGATACCCTCCGGCGCGAGACACCTGCCCATGTGTACCTGCACATTATCTGGATCACGTTTGCCGAGATGCGGCGGTTTGAGCGCGCCTGGACCCGTGCGCTTGACGCGCTGGGTGCCCTGGCGCCGATGTATGCCGGGATCCCGCCGCTGGCGGGTGCTGCTGAGCTAGCTGACTGGACAGCCGCGCTTACCGAGCTGATCCGCAAGACGGAATGTCTGCACACGACCTATCCGCCCGCCCGCCTCTACGATCCCCTGGCCCCCCACCAGGGTGAAGTCCCGATGCTGGGCCAGATGAGCCTGAAATCCATGTAAATCGCCTGATTATCTCTCATATACTCTATTTGACACCCCTATCTCCCCGCCATGGACCCCAAATATAGCGCTACCTATCCGCATTTTGCACCTAACCAGGTGCTGACCGATACCCAGCTCAATGGGTTACATCATTTTCTGGACGAGCAAAACCGGATCACCCGCACCCACGGAATCGGGGCCGGGATCGTATGCGGTCTCAAGGCTGCCTATGTGTATGGCGAGACCTGTGATGAGCATTATATCGTGGTGTCGCCGGGCTACGGATTTAGCTCGGAGGGGTATCTGATTCAGGTGAATCCGCCTGCGGCCCCAACAGGCGAATCCGGCCTGTCTCCTTGTATCGAACTACCTTTTAAGGGACTGATATTCAATCATGTGCGAAAATATATCTGGCCTGAGCGGGATGTATTTGGCGATAATGAAAGTCCTTATGCCGATTGGCAGCAATGCTCACCGCCAACCGCTGACCAATCCGAGGTAGCAGCCAAATCGCGCACCCGCAGTGTAGGCGCAGCTACCCGGAGTTTCGCCACACAGACCTCCATGCCGGTAGGTCCGCATACCATCTGGGAACTGCTCACGGCCGAAGACGGGATTACCTATCAAAAGGAAGCGGTAGAACTCGACGAGCTGCATGTCACCAACCATGTCCTGGTATTGTTTCTCGAAAAAGGGTACCGGAAAGAAAAACCCTGTGTAGAAACTGACTGCACCCAAAACGACCAGATGGTGTATAACGTCCGGGCCTTGCTGGTACATAAAGACTGTTATGCCTCACATGCGGCGTGTGCCCCTTTGGCCCTGCTGCATATCCCGCGGTTTCATACCCATGCGTTGCCGCCGGAAACCAAACGCACCAAGACCTCGCTGGCGGTCCGCGGGGTAGCGCCTGCTACGGGGAGCCTGGCCAACGTGACCGATTATCTGGACATCAACCGGGCCTACGGGCGCATCGTGGAGAAGATGAAAGCGGAAGTCCTGGACCGTATAACCCAGTCCTTTGACCGCTACAAGTCATTTCTGGCGCTGGAGCCGGAGGTGGACATGGAGATGCTCAAGTACCTGCTTCACCTTTATTTTGACGAAAAACAATACGACCGGGACTACCACCAGTACCACTACGACTTTGTACGGGACCTGATCGCCGGGTACAATACCTTTATCGCCGCTGCCTGCAAACTTACTGGTTCTTGCTGGCCGGTGGCGGGATTTCCGCGCCACCTGGGGGTGACGATGTTTGGGCAGGTGAAAGACCAGGTGATCCTGACCCACGATGCCGGGTATCGGACCCCGTTTTACCCGTCACCCGTACACAATGTCAGCCACGGAGACCGGGAGCGGGTACGGAAGTTGTTTCTCCGCCTCCGGGACATGATCTGTTATTATGCCTTTGATCATGACATCGTGGCGTTTGCCGGGGAGTCCCACCGCACTGATTATGATGTCCGCATTACGCCCAGTCAGACAGAGGTATTTACGCTGGGCCGCCGGGCGATCCCGTACTATTATGATCTGATGAAGCCCGCAGCATTATCGACCTTTCAGGAAAACTGGCAGCCTGCCGACTGCTGTACTGATGAGGCATTGCTGGGATATTATTTTCACCAGGAGGAAATGACAGATGGATATGCAGTCGAAGATTTACAGACTAATCCGCTGTATTTCAGCTTACTGGGTTATACTTTTCTGCGAATAGAGGGACATGTCGGCAAAACATGTGAGGAAGCTGAGGTGGCAATTGAAGCCCTGCGTCAGGCCCATAACCTGGAGTTTGACCTGGTATTTGTTCATTTGCATGAAAAAACAGCTGAAATCAAAGGTAAAACGGGTGCTACCCGTCAGGTATATCAGGTGGACAGTCAGGCTTTTTTCAGCAACCTAGGACCCGCTACAGGCCTGGAGCATACGGGAGGTGTGCCTGTGGGAGGATCATTTATTGTGATCTGCGACAAAGTATGTGTCGGCACCGCTCCTAATGGCGAAAAAATAAATGAGATCATTGCCGTAGCGGATTTTTCCTTGCATAAGTCCATTGCCTGCTGCCTGAAAGAAGAAAAAGAGCCTGCTCCTGTGCTATGTCCGGTCCTGACGGATATCCAGTACGTAGTCGAAGAATATATCCGGGAAAAGGATTCTGTGATTCTTGTTTTTACGGCTACAGTTCAAAATCCGGCAGGCACTACATATACATGGGAACTAAGTAGCGACTCCAAGCTCTATTCGACCACCCAGCCAATCCTGAAAATAGAGTACCCGCTCAAGTCTGGCTCTAACTTCAACATAACGGTTACGACCCAGGGTCCAGGCACCTGTCCCCCCACCACATTGACAAGTGAAGTCGAAATAGATCTGCCGGGCAATAACCCAGGTATTCAGCCATCCGCTGGGGTTGTGCAAAAGCAGCAGAGCATACAAGCTGATCTCCGCACCCAACTCGCCACCCGCGCCACCCGGTATAACCAGGAGGTATTTGCGCTCAATGCCAAAGGTGATTTTGCCAGGTCAGCCATTTTTGACGGGGTGCTGAACTTCGTGGCTTCTGAAGCCGGTATCGAAGTCACCCTGGACCAGTACCGCGACCTCAGCGGCAAGATCCTCTCTACTTATGCCCGCGCCAAGGAAGGCGACAAGCGCCGGGCCTACGCGCAGATGTCGGAGATCATCACCCACAAGACCTTCGACCGGGCTTTGGCGCTGGATGCTACCGATGAGACGACCCTGGATACCCTCAGTGAGCAGGTGACCAAGCTCAAAGTGGCGGGCCTGACCCTCTCCCGGATCCGCACCAACTGGCGCAGCAACGAGCTCAGCGGGGCCGACACCGATACCCTCGACATCCTCGCCCAACTCATCAATTAACTCACGATCACCTCCCTCATAACCCATAACGCCTGCCCCGCCCATGCCTACTCACTACATCGGACGCCAGATGCTGCTCCTCGACTTGGTTGGGGTAGCAGATGCGCAGGCGGTGCAGGCGCAGGCAGTGCGGACGTTTAAGGAGGAGACCCTGCCCCGGCTGGATCGGCTCTTTGACCGGCTCTGCCCGGCGGGGTATACCCTCTCGCTCGACAGCCTGGACCTGGACCTGGGTCAGGTAGCCCCCGGCAAGCTGGGTGATCTGCTGACAGAAAAGTTACTTCAGGCCCTCGAATCCGCGCTATCCAAGGCGATGGAGACACCCGCCCGCGCAGCCGCCTATGCCCAGGCACAGGATACGCCAGCGGCGGGCACTCAGTACGCGACAGACGCCGCACGCCAGGTGGGGATGTGGCTGACATTTTTAGAGCGGGGGTATCTGCCCGGCTGGAACGGCCTGCCCGATCCCCGCACCTGGGAGTCACGCCTCCTGCAAAGCCTGGCGGATGAGCCTGCGTGGCGGGGGCCGCTCGGTACGCTCCTGCGGCGGGTGCCCATCGCCCGGCAGCGGCTGGTACGGCAGTTTTCACCCGAACTCATCCGGCAGCTATGGGGCTGGAGTGAGTTGCCGGTATGGGCGTATGAGGCGGCCGAGGCCCTGGATGTTATTTGGGAGGAATGGTCGGTAACCGAGCGGTTTCAGGAGCGGCTGATGGAGGTATTGTTTTCGGACGAAACAATCACCCCCGACTCGATGGCCCGCCGCCTCAAAACGTGGTGGACCGCCTCGCATATTCCCGTAGAAAATGCCTTGGCTCAGACTCGTGAAGTATTTGATCATCAGGAGGTTACTTCCGAAGTAAGGGCTGTGTTGACGATATTGTCTCAGGGTACTGACCCAGACACACCGGCTGCCCCAGCCCCCCTGGCCGATAAAAAGCCGTCCCTTCCGCTCCCTGAAGGTCTGTATGTACCACATGCCGGGCTGGTCCTGCTGCATCCCTTTCTGCCGACTTTTTTTAGGGCAGTGGGATTGCTGGCACCAGATGAAGGTACGTTTCTGAACGAAACTACCCAGGAGCGGGGCATACACCTCCTGGCCTACCTCGCGACAAGTATCGAGGCGGCCCCGGAGTACGAACTGCCCTTCGTGAAGTTGCTCTGCGGCTGGCCCCTCGACCTACCCGTGCGACGGGTATTTTCCCTGTCCGAAACGGAACTCTACGAATGTAATGAGCTGCTGACAGCCGTCGTAGGATATTGGGAGGCCCTCAAAAATACCTCGCCTGACGGACTTCGGGAGGGTTTTTTGCAGCGGCCTGGCAAACTTACGCTCAAGGAGGACCAGTGGGTCCTGCACATCGAGCAAAACGCTCTCGACATCCTCCTCGACCGTCTGCCGTGGGGCTTGAGCCTCGTCAAGCTGCCTTGGATGCCGGAGATGGTACATGTTAACTGGCTATTTTAAAAGTCTGTAAAAATTATTGTGGCAAATGAAGTTTCTGAAAAAAAATGATACCGGACCTGAGGTCATACGGCTTCAGGAATTACTGAACCTCGCTGGGTTTAAACTTTCCGTAGATGGCGACTTTGGTCCACAGACCTATGCCGCCGTGAGGGCTTTTCAGACTCAGCATACCGATCAGCATGGGGAGCCTCTCGTCATAGATGGCAGAGTCGGTCCCCTTACCTGGTATGCCCTGAAACACCCGGAGTTACCCCAGATCATAGACCTCGGGGTTATGCCGGGTACGTCGTTGGGTGGGTCTGTTCTGGGCCGTGCGGGATTAGCTATGGCTGTCCAGGAGCTGCGGGCAGGTGCAGGAGAAGAGGGAGGAAATAACCTGGGATCGTGGGTAACAAAATACTTGGCACCGGCCAATATGCCAGCAGGTCATGCCTGGTGCGCAGCCTTTGTTAGTTGGTGTTTTTATGAAGCGACAGGCCAGGACACTTCGCGTATGCCATTTGCCTATGAAATTTCAGCTAAGCAACTTCAGCGTACCTTCAATGCGAAAGGATGGGGTATCGCGCCCGAAGTTAGGTATACACCCCTGCCAGGCGACTTGGTTTTTTGGTGGCGGATAAAAGAACAAAGCTGGCAGGGCCATGTGGGCATCGTACATTCCTATCAAAATGGCTATCTCTACACCATCGAGGGCAACAAAGGCACCCAAGCCAGCCCGCTGGCTCAGGTCCAGGGTTTTCGTTACGTACTCGGCAGAATGGATAAATTACTGGGTTTTGGACATATACCTGATTAACCAATAACATCATGGCATCTCCACAGTTCATCCGCCGTCAGAGACGGGGCCAGGGCAGCAAAAGCAACACGCCATTTGCCGCCAGACATCAGGAAGCCGACACCTTTTTTAACGGTGGCCCTGCTATCCAGCCTAAACTCACCATCGGGGCACCCGGCGACCGGTATGAGCAGGAGGCCGATGCCGTGGCCGAGCGTGTGGTCAGCGGTCAGCCTGCTGCGCCGACCGCTGAGGGGCAGCCATCTGTCCAGATGAAGTGCGCCGCCTGCGAAGAAGAAGGCCCCGTGCAGCGTATGGCAGGTCCCGAAGAGGAAGAACCCGTGCAGATGGAAGCCGCTCCCGAAGAAGAAGAACCCGTCCAGATGGAAGCTGCTCCTGAGGAGGAAGAACCCGTGCAGATGGAAGCCGCTCCCGAAGAGGAACCCGTCCAAATGGAAGCTGCTCCCGAAGAGGAAGAACCCGTACAGACAAAAGCAGACGGTAGTCGCACAGCCTCCCCAGACTTTGCGAGCCGCCTGCAGGCCCGCCAAGGCGGTGGGCAGCCCCTGCCTACCCCCGTACGCCGCCAGATGGAGCAGGGCATCGGGGCCGACTTCAGCGGGGTGCGCATCCACACCGATACCGAAGCCGCCCACCTCAACCACGAGATCAGCGCTCATGCCTTCACCCGCGGGCAAGACGTGTATTTTAACGCTGGGCGGTACCAGCCGGAAAGCACCGCCGGGCAGCGGCTGCTCGCGCATGAGCTGACGCATGTGGTGCAGCAGGGGGGAGGGGGAAAAACACACGATCAAGTGCCTGATATTCAAGGAGGTTTATGGTCATCTATAAAAAAAGCGGCAGGCAAAGTATGGGGCGGTGTAAAAAAAGCTGGCTCTGCGATTGTCTCAGGAGCCAAAGCTGCCTGGAAAGGTATATCCTGGTTTGGGAAAAAATTATGGGAAAAATTCTCCGGGATAGGGCGTAGGGTATACCAGTGGATCACCTTGTTTCCAGGGCGGGTAGGCCGCTTGCTAAAGGGACTTTGGCAGGGCCTAAAGACCTTCAAGCCCTGGACACTCTCCTGGTGGAAATCACTGGGTAAGGCTGATACCTGGAAGGGTTTCCTGAAATGGGTGGGCTATCGGCTGGTAGAGATGCTTGAAATTATGGGCATAGGGGAGATATACGAGACAGTTGCAGACTTTATCAAATTTAACACCCGTACCCTTACATCTGGTGAAATCGCCACAGCCAAAAAGGTATTTGGCAACACCATTAACTATGGCTTGGTCAGGGTGGACGAGGGCGCAGTAATTGGCCCTGCTTTTTCGGATCGCCCCTACACCAGTTTTCATACTATCAACTCATGGGGCAGCATGAGCAATGATGTCCTACTACATGAGCTTACGCACGTCTGGCAGTATGAACATGCCGGGGCTATCTACATGCCACAGGCGATTCATGCACAGGTGTGGGGAGATGGATATGAGTATGGCGGCGTAGCTGGGTTACAACAAAAGAAAAATGCCGGACAGGGTTTACTCTCCTTTAACCGTGAGCAACAAGCCCAAATTATCCAGGATTTTTTCAGGTTGAAATCTGGTCAATCACCTGATGGTGCCACCACAACCGATCTTCCCTTGTATGCTGATTTTGTGCAGGCGGTTTCGAGCCACCCAGTAGCCGCATTACTTACCAACTGAGGGTATTTCCTGGTGCATTAACACTACTTCCATGCGTGAATCTATTCATACCCCATCTAATCATCATGCCGAATCAGCCCGGCAGCAACCTTTTTTTGGAAAAAAATCAGCTATTGAGGGGCCGTTATTCGGCAATGCCAATTCTTTTTTTCAACCCAAACTAACGGTCAACCAGCCTGGCGATAGGTATGAGCAGGAGGCCGATCGGGTGGCAGATCAGGTTATGCGGATGCCGTCAGTAAGCCCGGCGACACATAGCGTAGGGCAAGGTTCTTTTTTCACGCCAATGATCCAACGTGCATGTACGTGTGCAGCTTGTGCATCTAAAGAACCCCTGCAACGGGAAGAGGCAGCGGAAGAGTCTCCCCTGATGCGCCAATCAGCAGCTCCGAGCGGGGATACAAGCGGTAATACCGCGCCTGCTATCGTCTCCGAGGTACTATCGGCGGGTGGAGGACAGCCTTTGGGAGCAGATACCCAGGCATTTATGGGGGGACGGATGGGGATGGACTTCTCGCATGTGCGCGTACATACAGATAGCCGGGCAGCAGAGAGCGCTGCTGCGGTTCAAGCCAAGGCTTATACCTCAGGCCACAACATTGTATTTGGCGAAGGGGAATATCAACCCGGATCGGATAACGGCAAGCGCCTGCTGGCACATGAGCTGACGCATGTCGGGCAGCAGGGGGGGGCTGCGTCTGCTCCAACGTCAGATGCGACAATTCAGCGTCAGGAGGATATAACTGCATCCAGATTTTCAGGAAATATTACTATTGAACAAGTATTTGACGGCCAAACTTTGATTAGCCAACGGCGGCATTCGACAGGCGCACACGTAAGGCTTATTCAGGAATCCTTATTGGCAATGGGATATAGCTTGCCGCGATTTGGGGCTGATGGGATTTTCGGCTCAGAGACCGAAGGAGAGATACGAAAGTTTCAGATAGACGCAGGCGCTACGATGCTCGATGGAATCATCGGCTCCGAAACGATGCATCTATTAGACATGCAAGATCCGGGTGGCACGGTCGGTCTGTCTGGTCCGTCTGTGGCCCCGGTTACAGCCGCGACCTTTGCCGAAGAAACAACCGAGACATTTGCTGGGTATGACAATTCCACTACGCCTAACTGGCTTGTTGTACCTATTAACGAGCGTCGCAGGGCGAGGGCCAACACTACACCTGTTGGTGCCCATCCTGATTATATAAGTAATAATACTGCTATAGCCACAGTAGACCGGACTGATACAGGCATTGTCGTAACGGGTGTCAGCGTGGGCACGGCTAATATACAGGCCCGGCAGGGTGCTACCGTACTCGATACCTTGCAGATTACCGTCAAAAACCAGATTGACCGGTCGGTCGCTTTCCACTTTGTCTGTGATTCCCGGACAGCGGCAAACGGAGGCCCTCATTGCTCCAGTGGATCACCGTCTGCTGACGATATGCGGGCTTTACTCAACAGGGTATGGCATAGGCAGGCCAATATCAGATTTACAGGCGGTGCATCGCATAATGTGGTAGTGGGTGGAGATTTGGGAGCTGCGGTTGATTGGGATAGTACACAACCAGATGGAGGCGAGTGGGCTACTGTCACCGCAACGGGAACGGGAGCAGATTATAACGTATTCAGGGTCTGGTCATATCTACAAGATGGGACGTCTGCTAATGATGCCGCGAATCTTGGGGTCAATACGGTTGTCGGCGATAATCCCTGTGCGGATGGTTGGGGGCTTACACATGAGTGCGGCCATTTTCTTGGCTTAGATCATGGTAGCGGATTTATCATGACACCCTGTGGTGGCCGGGTTAATCAGCGGGTCAGCAAGGCAATGGTAGATAGTGTTAACCCATAATGAGATTCATCCATGCCCCTATTTAAAAATAACCCCAAGCTTCATGCAGCAGAAACAAGCCTCACCATAGTTTTTGCCATACCTGTATGGCATGTAACAAGGATATACACGATTGGGGCATGTATCCTCTCTGCGGGTCTGATTTTTTCCCATTCGGCTTGTCGTCGTACTGCTCTAAACACAACTCATATGGAACACATACCGCCCCAGCAAGATGCTTCGGCCATGCGAAGCAAAGGATCAACCCTTCAGGGAGACACGGTTAAGGCTATTGAACATAAAATTCAGTTTAGAATTCCATCCAACTGGGTAAAATGGTATTCGGAAAATACTGATTACCCCAACTTACATCTTTCTCCAGATGAGCTTGCTTTGATTAAAGATGCTGACGGAGAATGGGATACAGAGTTTTCTATAATTGTTAACGAAATTTTACCCTTTGACCAGTGCATAGCACATGTGGGCTCAGAAGGGTGGGGACTTAAAGGTATCAGCTATGCCGACCTCCAGGTCAGGTTTTTTGTACTTACAGGCAGCTCTGAAGACTTAGTGCGTGCGGCCTGCGCAAAAGGGCCAGAGGTAATCACAGGATTTACAAGAGTCACTCCCGTAGTTAAACAGGAAAAAAGAGAGGGATGGCAATCTGTGTTGTTGGAATATGCCCGACGTTATCAGGACTATGGGGCTAAAGCGAGCGTAGATATACGAATAAGACCATGGGGCATCCATACCATTGCATTTGCTTTTATGTACACGGACCATACGAATCACCAGAATGAGATCGAGTTAATTCTGAACTCTGTTTTGCCCGAATAGTGCCACAATTACCCTGATAAATAATATGGTCTTGTCCTGAAATAGGTTGACATCAACGGAGGGTCAAAATTCAATGAGACGGAAGTTAGAAAAGCGGCATTATTCACCTACATTTAGGGAGCAAGTGGTGCTTCGGGTGGAGCGCGGAGAGTTAAGTGTGGCCGAGGC
>JANRLQ010000099.1:0-25437 GCA_033762375.1 Bacteroidia bacterium | reverse complement strand
AGGAAATCTAAAGTTTTCTTCCGAAAATCCTTCATAATAATATAAGCCCACGCAACTCGATTGTATATCTGACAAATAGAATGGATACATAGTGGCGTGGATTTTACTTTTCAGGTATTCGCTTTTAAATATCTCTTGATTCATCATGTGCATTTCTCCACGACTAAAACAATCCCCTGGGTGTATTTTATTAACACTACTCAAGCCAGCGCAAGCCTTATAATATATTTGGCAAGACGTAAAGAAGCAAGAAAGGGACATAAAAAAAACCATGTGACCCAAGCTCGCAAAGATAAAATTTCGCTGTTTCATAAACCTGTTTTTACTATTTGGAATTTTTAATAAAGAACTTTATCTCTTTCCGCAATGCTCTTCCTTCACCAACTCTGAATGCACCGTGAGTCGCTTCATGATAAGAAACAAGTAGTATAAAGTTTTCTCTACTACTATATTTCTCTGTCAAAAGCTCCTTGTAGGCGGATAACTGCTCTGGAGACATAGATTTATATAGCTTATTCTTTTCAGTAGCAGCTGCCGATTCATTAGAAATCATATTTAGTATTTCTTCTCCGGTCATAGTAATAAAATAGCGTTCAAGATCATTAGCTCGCTCCACGTGATATTACATTTGTTCGCCTGATACCAATTTTGCCACTGTGCTACTGATTGAGCAGAAAAAACGGGATACATCGTAATGCTAACAAACGAAAAATCTGCCGAAGGTGACACAGCCTGAAGCAATATGATACTGCGTATATCATCATGTGTCAGCATAAATTGACCATGAGACTGCATCACTTCAGCAGAAAGTCGATTAAATAATATCCTGCTCAGTGAATCCACCTGAGGATCTGTGCATAGGGCACTCTTGTTGTGATACTCATATGTACCCCTTGCTTTTTTGAGCATGCCAATAAGAATACAGCAGAAAATACAATAAAGATTATTCTTTGCATCTGAATCATATTTAGATTAAATCAGCTCTGCGTCCATTCATATTTTTCGCTTTACATTTTGCAGCAAATTTTTTGTCAGAATAAGTACTGGGCCGATTAATGGAAAAATAAGTACAAATACAGCCCAATAAATCTTCTCGTTAAAAGAATACCATTTTGAATGCCCCAGTATAAAAACGGCTATTGAAGCCGGAACTATATACAGAAGGAACAACGTCAGTACCCATCCGTTAGAATAGGGTTCAAGTATCATAGCAAGGATGTTGAGGATTGGAGTGGCTGGCAAACAAGAAATATGCTGGTGGTAAACATAAAAGAACTCATTACCATCAAACTGGGAGGGCATCTTGCCTGCCCAATTCATTCCGGTATATCCAGTATGTAAACTAAGTATTAGGTGTCAACCTGCAAAATAAAGTTTGGGCAGGGAACCCCATGTGTCAAAAAGGAGCGTCAGGCTTGCCTATATGATACATCCAAACACCTCTGCCTGGGTTTTGACGTAACGGAAGACACTTTCTCGGGATGGACAGCAGGCAATGTTGTATTACCAAGTCCGAAGCTCTGGCTTGCAGAATCCATAGGCAATATCCAATACCTCCAGCACCCGATCCTCCCAACCTTCGTCTTGTTCGTAGCGAAGTGATTCCAACAACAAGATCGCTGATGGCTGTGTCCCACCCATATCCCGGTACCTGCCTAACCACTCAGCAGCCTGAAGCAGCCATGCCGACCCGATTTCATCTGAGGATGTAAGTATATCCCGCAATGATTGGTGTAGAATAGAATCCTCCATATGGTGATATACGGCTTTCAGACTGACTCTGTACTTGTACGATCCAACATATGCCTAATACACAACAGGATGCGAAATATTCAGCAAAGTATCTCCCAGTGCCCTGCGGACCAGCTTGTATTGGTTTGTGCACTCGTCCCGCACCAGGAGGGCTGAGTCTGCCCCGGAAGCCACAACCCCCACAAAATCAAAATCCTTTTGATCCTCAGTCCATGTTTTGTATGCCGCCTCACAGGATCCAAGATCGTGATACCGGATAAATAGCTCGTGATTTAATAAGTGGTCCTGCTCAACGTAGAAAATAACAGAGGTTGTATCCCCTTTTTTGTACCGGAGAAACCCGATGGGCGAGCTATCACTCATTAACCGCCTGATTCGCTCTTGCTGGGGTTCCTGGACGGTACTGGAACCCCTATCCGGCGGCACTACCTCATATCCCATGCTGACAAGGTCATCAAAGTCAGCCTGGCGAAGATGCAGCAGGGCTGGTGCTGGCTGAGGCCCACAGGCCTGCAGCATACACAACAACCAGAAGCCCATCCAACCATACCTGACAAGCATACTCCTATATATATTAGAAAAAAGACTAGCCATAGTTAGAATATTGGGTAGGTTTTGAGACGGAATTTACAGGATTTACACAATGATGAATCGTGTCTGATCTTGTTCATCCTGTCTGTACTTCTTGAGACAGGATTTACAGGATGTACAGGAGAGTGAACGGTGTCTGATCTTGTTTCATGTCTTTGTTTCTTGAGACGGGATTTACAGGATTTCGGGCACTATCCGATCTTGTTAATCCTGTTCATCCTGTCTTCATCGCTTGAGACAGGATTTACAGTACAGGATGGTGAATGGTGTCTTATCCTGTTAATCCTGTCTGTACTTCTTGAGACGGGATTTACAGGATAGTGTCTGGTCAAAAAATCACCTCTGTACCTCTCCGATCAGGTCGTATTCCAGCGCGTCTGTGATGGTCACGGGATAAAACTGTCCTGGCTGGAGGGGAACGTCACTTCGAATAATCACCTCATTGTCAACCTCATAAGAATCAAATTCGGTGCGACCATACCAGACACCTTCTTCAGCACGATCCACGATGACAGGGAGGGTCTGCCCGATGCGGGCGCGGTTGAGCTCAAAGGAAATCCCTTGCTGGAGTTCCATAATGTCTTCATACCGCTGCTGTTTGATATCTTCCGGCACCTCGTCGGCCATATGGTCGCCGGCATGGGTTTTTTCTTCGTGTGAGTACGTAAACACCCCCAGCCTATCAAACCGCTGCCGGGCGATAAAGTCGAGCAGGGCCTGGTGGCTGGCCTCGGTCTCTCCGGGGTGGCCGGTGAGCATCGTAGTGCGCAGGGCGATCCCGGGGACCTCGGTACGGATATGATCCAGCAGGGCCTCCGTCCGGGCCTGGGTGATACCCCGGCGCATGGCTTTGAGCACATCGTCGGCGATATGCTGGAGGGGCATGTCGAGGTAGTTGCAGATATTGCTGCGCTCGCGCATCACGGGCAGGATCTCTACCGGAAATCCGGAGGGATAAGCATAGTGAAGGCGTATCCAGTGCAACCCTTCTACATCGGCCAGGGCATGGAGCAGGTCGTGCAGGCGGCGTTTGCCATAGAGGTCCAGGCCGTAGTAGGTCAGGTCCTGGGCGATCAGCATGATTTCTTTGACGCCCCGGCGCACGAGAAACTTGGCCTCATTGACCAAAAACTCAATGGAGCGGGACTGGTGTTTGCCCCGCATGAGGGGGATGGCGCAGAAACTGCACGGGCGGTTGCACCCTTCAGAAATTTTGAGGTAGGCAAAATGACTGTCTGTGGTGAGCTGGCGCTCACCGAGGAGCTGGTGTTTGTAGTCAGCACCAAGGGCACCGAGGAGCTGGGGCAGGTCCTGGGTCCCAAACCACCCATCCACCTCCGGGATCTCCGTGGTCAGTTCGTCCCGGTACCGCTGGGAGAGGCATCCGGTGACGATCACCTTGTCCACGAGGCCGCGCTCCTTGCGGTCCACATAGTCGAGGATGGTATTAACAGACTCTTCTTTGGCCCGGTCTATAAATCCACAGGTATTGATGACGACGATCCCGGCCTGGCTTTGTTCCTCTTCATGGACCACATCAAGTCCGTTGCCCTGGAGCTGGGCCAGGAGTACCTCAGAGTCCACCCGGTTTTTGGAGCAACCGAGGGTGATGACGTTGATTTTATTGGCGATCGGCTGGGGAGCCGTTTTTTTATGGATATTGGCGCGCATAGGCTTTGATCCCGAACACAGGCAAGGGTGCGTGCGTACAGGTGGACAAAGGTATAAAAAAAGCCGCTGTATTGCAGCAGCCCTTTGAGGAGCATTTTTTCTGTCAGACTATGTGCGGAAGATACACCCTGACCCAGCGACCCGAGCCTGCTCCGGCGGCAGAGGTTCCGGCGTTTAAGCCCCGGTACAATATCGCCCCGACCCAGGCGGCCCCGGTGGTCCTCCTGGAGCGCCCGGGGGACGTGGTGTACCATCATTGGGGGCTGATCCCACATTGGGCACGGGATGCGGCCGGGGCCGCCCGCCTGATCAATGCCCGGGCTGAAACCCTGACAGAAAAACCGGCTTTCAGGGACCTGATCCGGCGGCAACGATGTCTGGTACCGGCTGATGGATTTTATGAGTGGAAAACCAGTGCCGGGGGCAAAAAACCCTACCGGATCACCGTCAGGAACGGCGAGCTGGTCTATTTTGCAGGACTATACGACCGGTGGCAGGCACCTGACGGGCGTATGCGGGAGACCTTCGTGATCATCACGACCCACCCCAATGCCCTGATGGTCCCTATTCATGACCGGATGCCGGTCATTCTTTCGCAAGCGGCAGCGCAGCGCTGGCTGGACCCGGCAGCAGACTGGCTGGCCTTGCAGGCGGACCTGGTACCATATCCCGGCGAGCAGATGGTTGCCTACCCGGTTTCGGCACGGGTAGGTCAGGTACGGGCCGACGACCCGGGTCTGATCCTGCCCGACACCTCGACGGATCTTTTTGGGGGATACTGAGCCAGCTTCACCGGTGAATATTCGCAGCCGGGTGCCGGATGTTTGTGTATTTCCCTGTACCTTGTGGGCGCAAATCAGTGACTGCCACTATGAATATCGTGACCCGCCTGACAGGCCTGTGCCTGCTCCTGAGCTGCTGGGCCTGCCAGCCTACCCCAGCCACCGAACCCCCACCAGCTGTCCCGGACACCCTGACCCTGCCGGTACCGGTGCCTCCCCCGGCCCCCAAAACACCTCCTGCCGCGCCTGCCGCCCTGGAATCCCGCCTTCAGGCACAGGGGCTGGTGAATATCAAGTCAGTGGACCCCGAGATTCAGGTACAGATGATGTACTCCACGACCGATAATTTCCTCCACGCAGATGTGTATGAGGACTTTGACGCGTGTTACCTCCTCAAGGGATCGGCTGAGATGCTGGCCCAAGCCCAGGCCCTCCTCCGCGCCCGGCACCCTGACCTGCGCCTGATTACATTTGATTGTGTGCGGCCCCGGTCCGTACAATACAAGATGTGGGATATCGTCAAAAACACCCCGCAGCAGGAATACGTGGCGCCTCCCGGCGGACGGGGCTCGATGCATAACTACGGTGCTGCCGTAGACCTGGGGCTGGTCCATGTAGATACCGGCCTGGTGGACATGGGAACCCCCTTTGATTTTTTTGGGGAGCTGGCGCATCCGCAGCTGGAGACCAAGTTTCTGGCCAGCGGCGAACTCAAACCCTGGCACGTCGCCAACCGCCAGATCCTGCGCACGTGCATGCGGGGGGCCGGATTTGCGGGCATCCCCCACGAATGGTGGCATTTTGTGGCCTATGACCCGGAGTATGTGCGGGTGACCTTCAAGATCGTGGACTGAGGGGGTTATTCGCCCAGATACGGATCCCGGATTTTGACTGGCCGGTAGCTGATCTCCGAAAAAACCACTTCACACTGTTTGCCTGTCGGGGACTGGGCCAGAAATCCTACCTGCCAGGGCGCATCTGCCTCAAACTGAAGATGTCGCACCAGCAGCCAGTTGCGATTGTCTTCTGAGCAGTACAAGGTAATGACATGATCAGCCTTGGCGATCTTGTAATATACCCGGTCTGATTTGACGGCGATCGAATTACAATCATCGGAGACGTCACGGGTAACTACTGTCACTACCCTGTGGGCACCGGTATAGTCTTTTTCGAAGCAAAACTTGACCCAGTTGAGGCTATCCTGCCACAGCACCACACCGCCGCCGTCCCACTTGCTGGTGAAGGCATGCCGGATCCGAACTGACAGCACAAAATGGGTATCAGCCGTAAACATCAGCTTGGGCGCATTGTCGGTATTGTACGTCACGTTGGGGTCACGAAACATGTCTGTTTCAGGGCCGGCCGTGAGGACAAGCCTGTCAGGGTCCAGGGTATAGCGCAGCGGGGTATTGTCCCAGGTGAGCGGATGAGGGATAGCCGACAGGTACAGGTGACCGGATGACTGCGCCTGGGTCATAACACTCCATCCTATACAAAAAAGCAGCAGCAGATGTCTCATAGGTATCAGGTGAACACACGAAGATAAAACAGGCGACGGGTACATACAAGCAGGGAGCGGTATTTACGGCACAGATGTCCGGGCGGGGCTCATGAGCCCTCCCCGCCCTCCTATCCCATATCTCAAAAAAATATATCACAAATCGGGAGAACTCAGTATATTCGTGTTGAAAGTTCCTGTGCAGGGTCTGAAAGTGCGCCTTAGCGGGTCATGATGCTGATTGAGCCCAGGACATTATCCTACTACGAATAGTTGCCGCGTGAATATTTTATCAACATTCTCCCCAAGGGCCAGGCACATGTCGGTGCGGTTTATCTGTTGGTTGGTGCTGGTATCAGCCAGCTTGTCAGTCGCTGCCCAGGAGACGGGCGGAGCTTCTTATTATAATGACAAGTTTCAGAACGGCATGACGGCCAGTGGCGAAAAATACAACCGGTCGGCCTTCACGGGTGCGCACAAGACCCATCCTTTTGGTACACGGGTGCGGGTCACCAACCTCGCCAATGGGCGCTCGGTAGTGGTGCGGATCAATGACCGGGGGCCCTATACCAAGGGACGGGTGATTGATCTTTCATTTGCCGCCGCCGAACAACTCGACATGCTCCGCGCAGGGGTCGCTCAGGTGCGGCTGGAGGTCGTGCAGGAAGCACCCGGGACCTCAGGGGAAGGTGTATTATCAGGCGAGCCCCAGGCCAGCGATCCGGGGGCGGGCAGCTGGGTGGACATATCCAAGCTGCCGGTGCGGGACGAAAACGGTGTCCTGATCTCACCCTCCGAACCCCAGGCCGGCCCGGCTGCCGGTGTCGGTCCTTCCGGAGGTACCCCGATATCCGATCCGCTCCTGGCAGATGCCCGGACCCGTACCCCGGCCATGTACCAGATGTGGGCCGTCCGGGGGCAGGCTGATGGCTACGGTGTGCAGATAGGTGCTTTTGGCAGTTATTACCGGATGCTGGATGTGCTCAATGAGCTGGGCCAGCAGGAGGTCATCAATACCCTGGTACACAGCGACATCAAAAATGATAAGCCGGTATTCCGGATCATCGTGGGGCCCTTCCCCACCCGACCCGAGGCCGAAGCCGCCCGCAAAAAACTACAGGCGCTGAAAATGAATGGGATCGTGGTTGAGCTGGCCAGTCTGCCACAGTAAGAACAGCCAGCATAGCTGGATTTTTTAATAATTGGATAAAATCCGGTTGTCAGGAAACCCTCCGGTATGTCGTTTCGTTTTAGGAGAGAAGTCCGTTAGTTTGTGTGAATTCCCTACGTGTTGAAGAAAAAAGTTTTGCCATATTTCCCGAGGCTGATTTCGTCTTTTGTTGTAATAGGCTGCATGTGGGTTCAGATATGGGCCCAGGAGCCTGATTTTGCCCTGCGGGAGTGTTATCCTGCGGGCCGGGCCAAAACCCTCAACCTGCGCCCGGGGGTATCTGCCTCCATGGAACTTTACTCCAACGGGCAGTCCCTTTCGATGGTGGTTTGGGTAAAGGATGCTGATATCCGCCAGCACAGCCAAACTGCTTATGCCGATCATGTCGAGGTTTGGTTTGCACTGCCCCCGTCTGCTTATCCGGAAGATTTTGAGTATGCGCTGCATCCCAGCTACATGTACGCAGCGAGCACCACACGCAGTGCGGCCCCGGCTTCCCCGCCCCGTACTTTTTCCGCCTATTCGGAATATACGCCCCGTGTAAGCAGCCGGTCATTTTTGCAGGACTTTGATTACCCCTCCACCGACAAGATCACCCGAGACTCTCTCCAGGTGCCCTCACCGTCCCAGCTCCGGAAAGAAGATATTCACTTTGGGATTGTGCAGTTTGCACTGTTTCCGGATGGGCGCAAAGCGGTGCAGCTCAACCGCCGTAACCATGAGAGCCTGGAGCGCACGATGAGCCTGAGCATGGGCAATCCTGTAGATGGCATCCGGTATGATGCGGTGTACATGGAGGATGGAAGCGGATATATCATTAATGCTGAATTTTCGCTTAAGGCACTCGGATTTATCCAGCTCCCGGAGCTGCGGCAGCTTCGCCTGATGGTGGACATTGCCAACAGCCTTTCGGCAGGTGAAAAAGCAGAGGTATTGCTCAGTTCCTCACCTTACCGTGAGGCGGGTAGCCCCGCTACGTTTAATGCGGTCACCCTGCGGCGGCCCCTTTATACCAATGTCACCGATATCCCTACGCATATTTTTACCCAAACCCATTATTATCCCATCCTGATGACAGGTGCCGGGGCTGATGATTGGTTTGTGGCGGGGGTGGACGTAGATGCACTGGTGTACAAGCCTCAATATGCCAGCCAGAAACTTACTGAAGTTAAGTTTTTTCGGCAGTATCATACCTACGAAGCGGGCAACTGGCAGGGGATGCCCTATGAGATTCTTCAGGTGACCCAGGATTACGTAAACGAACCGCCCCGCCGGAAGGAGTTTATTATTCTCCAAAACCAGGTCCTGACAGCGGAGCAGGTAGTGTCGGATGCTTTTCCGCCGGAGAAAACCAGTGTATTCCGGATGCCAGATGGCGCGGGGGGCCTGATTCTCTGGAACAGCGCCCAGGTGGACCCTTATGGCTGGGGGCCTTGTGGTACCTGTGTGAGCCTGACGACGTCTTTTGTCAAAGTTTCTCCCCGGGGACGGCAGGACATCCTGTTTATTCAGCAGACAGACGGCCCGGAGGCCTACTGCCAGGTACGGGAGATGGTGTTTGAGGACTATTATCTCTCACGGGTGGACTGGATCCGGGACGGGCAGGTGGTCGTATTGCTTTTGCAGCACCGATACCTGGACAAAATCAAACGGGTCAAGGCCAGTTGGGCCAAAGATGGTACGGGTGTTCAGGTAATTCTTGTAGATTGATCGCTCATTCCATCGCAGAACCTCCATACGTATGCCCCGCTCCGCTTATTTGCACCCGGGTGGCCGGGATTGGATTGAGTCCTGGCAGCAGGACGCCCAGGCTTACAGCACGACCCTCTACACAGCGCTGACCGTCCCCACTGCCTGGGGAGATACACGGGTGTATGCGAGTGGACATACCCATCACGAGCGCCCGGCCCTGATCTGCTGGCCGGGATTCAGGACCTGCTCGATGTTTTGGGACATTCACGACACGATCCAGCTTCTCACTCCCACCCATCGGGTGTATCTGGTGGACGTAATCGGGCAGCCGGGCCTCAGTGCGCTGGATACTCCGCCCCTGTGGTCTGACGGGTACGGGCAGTGGATGCAGTCGCTGATGGACGGCCTGGGGTTGGCGGAGGCAGACATGGCCGGCGCCTCCTTTGGCGGGTACCTGATCGGCAAACTGGCGGCTACAGCCCCGGAGCGGATCCGGCGGGCAGTCCTGGTCGCCAGTGCGGGCCTGGCCCCGCTGTACCTGAGCTGGTACATGATCGAGGCCAATATGCGCCCTATCCTCAGTCCCAGCGAAGCCGAGGTTGATTATTTTTTGGACCGGATGATTTTTCGCAGCCCTGACCATGTCCTGGACGAGGGGCGGCATATCCATATCCGCAACTATGAGTTGTACGTCATGCGGCACTTCAGGCTGTCGGCTTACCCGCCGGTGGTACTGGAGGATCATGTCTGGCGCAGGCTCACCAGCCCCGTGCTGGTCATCCACGGAGAACACGACCGGATGTTTAAGGCATCACGGGTAGCAGCCCGGGCACAGAAGGTGTTTTCTGCCCTGGAGGATGCTGTGATCCTGCCGGGGCACGCACACGGGCTGGAAGTATCCGCCCGGACCTTTGAGCTGATGCGGGATTTTTTGGCGGGGTGAGGCTGTAGACAGGCCTGGCCCGGGATTATCCCCTGACTGCTTTCACAAAAGCTTCTAATTTGACCGGATCCAGCGCCCCGTTTGTGCGGACCCCGCTGCAGATATCCAGCCCGAAGGGCTGCACGCGCTCGATCGCCTCCCGCGCATTGTCAGGCCTGAGGCCCCCCGCAAGAAATACCGGCACCTGCGCCTGCTCACAGATACGGCGGGAGATGTCCCAGTTATGTATCCGGCCGGTGCCACCCAGTTCCTTGACGGCAGCCTGTGGATTGCCGCTGTCGAGCAGGAGGGCATCAGCCGTCTCGGCGGCCTGCAACGCCTCGTCCAGCGAGGATTCGCCCGTGACATGAATCACCTGTACCAGCTTGATGCCGGGCAGGTGACGGCGTATGTCTGCATGAGAACCCTCGGTCAGGGCGTCCACGATCTGCACCACGGAGGCACCGGTCATCTGCTGATGCCGGACAATGGCCTCAGGGGTGGTACGGCTTGTCAGCAGAAAGGTCGCCACACCGGGAGGGGCCGCCCCGGCAATCTCCCGGATCAGGTCATCCCCGATCACACCCGGCCCGCTGGGCATCTCCCCTACCAGTCCCAGGGCAGATGCACCCGCAGCCACTGCCATACGAGCCTCGTCCAGGCTGCTGATACAGCAAATTTTTATCCGAATGACGGCCATACATCAGGAAATTTTGCGATAGCGCCAGATCGCCATCGTATAAATAAACACAGCACTGGCCCCCAGGATCATCACGTGCTCCCGCAGGTCCATCAGGTCCGACCCTTTGAGCATGATCATCCGGATCGCCTCGATAAAATACCGGAGCGGGTTACAGTTGGCAATAGCCTGGGCCCAGTCCGGCATGTTTTCGACGGCGGTGAACATACCACTCAGGAATAAAAATATGACCATAAAAAACCACGACACAAACACGGCCTGCTGCTGGGTCTCGGACAGGGTAGAAAAAAACAATCCCAGCCCCAGTACCAGTACCATAAACAACATCGCAATCACAACCAGGGCCAGGGGATTGCCCTCGATGGTGATCCCGTAGAGGAGCCAGGCCAATACCAGTCCTGCCGACATCTCAAACATACCCACACACCAGTATGGGATCATTTTGCCCAGCACAAACTGGTACTTCCGGATAGGGCTCACGTTGATCTGCTCGATGGTGCCGATTTCTTTTTCGCGGACGATGTTCATGGAACTCATAAACAGGCCGATCATGGTGATGAGCAGGGCCAGGATCCCGGGGACCATATAGGTTTTGTAGTCCATCCGGGGATTGAACCAGTTGGACCAGGTAAAATTGATCTGTCCCTGCTGGAGCTGGACCGGGATCCCCAGGCGGCGCACATACTCCTCGCGGATAGCCTGGTTATAACTGAGGATCACCTGCGAGGCATAGGTGACGGCCAGGCTGCCCCGGAGTCCGTCTATGGCATTGGCGATGAGCTGTACGTCAGATTTATTTTCGCGTATGAGGTCTTTTTCAAACCCTGCCGGGATGGTAAGGATAAGATCGGCCCGGTCATGGGTCATGGCGTCATCTGCCTCATCCGGGGAGAAGGTATAACCCGCAATCAGGAAATAAGGGGTCGCCTGAAACTTCTGGGTGAGCTGGCGCGAAAGGGTGCTCTGGTCATGGTCAATAATCCAGAGTTTCAGCTCTTTGATCTCAAAATCAGCCGCATAGGCAAGCAGGATCATCTGAAAAAAAGGCATGATGAGGACAATGGTCATCATCATCGGATTGCGCCGCAGTTGGAGAAACTCCTTTTCTACCAGATACCAGATGGTCCGCATAAGCTTGTATGACGTAAAAAACCTTGTGCCTTAGTCCAGCCTAACCTTAAACCGCTTGACGCCCAACCCGATAAATACCACAATAAACCCTACCAGGATCAGGGTTTCCTGCCAGATGTCGGAAAAGTCAGACCCTTTGAGCATGATAGACTTGACGATGATATTAAACCAGCGGGCGGGTATAATATAAGAAACCGCCTGGAGTACCCAGGGCATATTGTCAATGGGAAACATAAACCCGGACAGGAGAATGGTGGGCATCATCAGCCCGGCCAGGGACAACATCAGGGCGACCTGCTGGGTTTTGGCGATGGTCGAGATCAGGATCCCGAGGGAGAGGGCAGACATGACAAACAACAGGGCCTCCGCGATGAGGAGCGGTACACTGCCTGCGATCGGTACATCAAACACGTATCGCCCGATCATGAGGATGGTCCCGGCATTAATCAGCGCAAAAAACATATACGGAATAACCTTGCTGAGGATAATGCCGAGGGGTCGCATGGGGGATACCAGCAAAATTTCGATTGAGCCCATTTCTTTTTCCCGCGTGATCGAGATGGACGTCATCATGGAGGAGATCAGCATCAGGATGATAGAGATCAGGCCCGGTACGGAGAGATAGACACCTTTTAGCTCGGGATTATACCGCATCCGGGTCTGCACGGCGATCTGGAGCGGGAGGCCGGTGGAGAGTTGCTCGACCTGATACTGCTGGAGGATGGCTCCGAGGTATCCGGCCAGCGACTGGGCGACGTTGGGGTCAGTGGCATCAATGATGGCCTGAATCGTAGCCTGGTCGCCTTTGCCCAGGCGGGCATCAAATCCCTCCTCAAATACCAGCACCGCCTTGACCCGGCTGGACTGAAACAAGGGACCGATCTCGGCGGGGTCAGCGAGCTGGGTTTCGAGCTGAAAATACCCTGAGGCCAGAATGCGGTCAATGATAAGCTGGCTTGTCGCATCGCGGCTGAGGTCCAGGACCGCAATTTTTACGTCGCGTATCTCCGTCGTGACCGCAAACCCAAACAATAAAATCTGGATGACGGGCATGCCAAACAAAATCGCCAGCGACCGTCTGTCGCGGAAGATATGCCGGTACTCTTTGACCACAAATCCCAAAAATCGGGAGACACTCATATGTCGTGCGCGTTAGCTCAGCGTTGTCTCCGCACCAGCTTGACAAATACCTCGTCCATGCTGGATACGTTAAATTGTTTTTTGAGGGCAGCGGGTGTATCCAGGGCGGCTATTCTGCCTTGATCCATGATGGAGACCCGGTTGCAGTACTCCGCCTCATCCATGTAGTGGGTCGTCACAAACACCGTCGTACCATGTGCTGCCGTCTCATAGATCATCTCCCAAAACTGCCGCCGGGTGACCGGATCCACCCCGCCTGTGGGTTCATCCAGAAAAATAATGGCTGGATCGTGGAGCAAAGCTACAGAAAAAGCCAGTTTTTGTTTCCATCCGAGGGGAAGTTCTTCAATCAGCTCGCGCCGCATGTCTTTGAGCTGAAGGCGCTCCAGGAGTTCGTCCGTCTTGCGGCGGATGTCAGCCAGGCGCAGGCCGTATATCCCGCCATACAAGCGGATGTTTTCGGCTACGGTCAGGTCATTGTAGAGTGAAAAACGCTGGCTCATGTATCCGATCCGGCGTTTGATCTCCTCCGCCTGACGGAACAGGTCCAGACCTGCCACCCATGCTTCGCCGGAGGTGGGGGTGAGCAGGCCACAGAGCATGCGGATGGCAGTGGTTTTACCAGCCCCATTGGCCCCCAAAAATCCAAATATTTCCCCTACACTCACCTCAAAACTGATCTGATCCACGGCCACAAAGTCTCCAAAGCGGCGGGTCAGGTTGCGGGCATATATCGAGCTGTGTTCTCTCATAAGGTCGTGCGGGATTGCAGGTCCATAAAACTGTCCTCGATATTGGCCTGAATATATGTCACCTGCACCCCTTCGATCCCCTGGGCTGCGACCCAGGCCTGGAGTTCAGCGGGGGTACCCTCCGGGCGGCTGTCCGTCACGTGGATACAATCCCCAAACGGAAACACGTGATAGGCATAGGGGTACTGGCGCAGGAGCTGTAACATCTGGTAGGTTTTCCCGCCGATAACCCCAAAAAGGGGGCGCGGGTAGTCTGCCACGATCGTAGCGGGCGGATCTGTACGGAGAATGCGACCCTCCTGGATCAGGGCGACCCGGTCACAACGGCTGGCCTCGTCCATATAAGGGGTCGAAACCAGGATCGTAATACCCTCCTGCCGGAGCACAGCCAGGGTCTCCCAAAACTCCCGCCGGGAGACGGCATCCACGCCGGTGGTAGGTTCGTCCAGCAACAGTACCTGCGGGCGGTGGACCAGGGCACAACAAAGGGCCAGCTTTTGTTTCATCCCGCCGGAGAGGGCACCTGCCCGGCGGTCCTTAAAGGGTGCCAGCTGCTCGTATATACTTTTGATCAGATCGTAGTTGTCCTCAATCCGCACCTCAAATACAGAGGCAAACAGCTCCAGGTTCTCAATAATGGACAAGTCCTGGTACAAAGAAAACTTGCCGGGCATGTACCCCATGATGTTCCGGATCTTGCGGTAGTCGCGGCGCACATCATACCTGCCGACCTCCACCGTCCCCTGATCAGCGAGTACGAGGGTCGCCACGATCCGGATCAGGGTTGTTTTTCCGGCCCCGTCCGGCCCGATCAGGCCCAGGGTCTCCCCCGGCATGATGTTCAGGCTCACGTCCTGCAGGGCGCGAACGGACTTGTAGGATTTAGAGACCTGCTCGATTCGGATACCAGCCATAGACAGACATTACAGACACATAGGGATCACCAGGTAGCTTCACCCGGCATCCCGATTTTCAGGTACCCGTCATTGACGACCTTGATCTTGATCGCATAGACCAGGTTGACCCGTTCTTCACGGGTCTGGATGATTTTGGGGGTAAACTCAGCCTGGGGCGAAATCCAGATCACCGTCCCCTGGAGGGTGCGCAGGGTGCCACTTCCGGCATCTGCCTGGACTTGTACCTGCTGATTGGTTTTGAGCGTCGCCAACTGGTCTGCCGAGACGTAGGCCCGGAGATAGAGCTCCTTGGTATCGCCTGTTTTGTAGAGGGGTTTGCCAGGTGCCGCCATTTCACCAGACTCCGCGTACACAGCCAGCACCTCACCCGCCTGTGGATTGACGATCAGGCTGCGGTGGATCAGGTCATTCACCTGCTCGATCTGGCGCAGGATCGGTTCGGTCTCGCTGCTCAGGCCCCGGTTGACGGTAGAGAGACTGGCGAGGGTCGCCGACTTTTGACTTTCGACGACAGCCATCTGGGCGTTGAGGTCATCGAGTTGTTTGGAGGTTGCTGCGCCATCGGCGAGGAGTTTTTCGATACGCACTTTTTCGCGTCCCAATTGAGACAGCTGCGTATCAAATACCTGCATCTGGGCCGCGACGTCCTGACGGCGGCTCAGGACAGCCTGCAGCGAGCTTTGGAGTTGTTTTTTGCGGAGAAAAAGCTGGGTGGTGTCCACAAGTCCGAGGATGGTATCGGCGGGCAACCACTGACCTTCCTCAACAGCGAGGCGCAGGATACGTCCGCCATTTTCAGCCGAGACCATAATTTCGCGGGCCTCAAAGGTACCGTAAGCATCCGCTACGGTTTGGGTCTGGTCACAGGCGGCAGCCGTCATCATCAATACCGCCAGCGGGAGCAGATAAGTGCGCATTGTCACGGAGATTTCGGAGGATAAGGATGTTATTTCCATGCGTTGTACAAAGTGAGAAGGGAAGCCCGCACTTGCAGGCTCTGAATATAGTGAACTTCCCGTTGCAGGCGTGCCTGGGTCAGGGTACTTACTTCCTTGAGGTAGTCTGCCGAGGTCCGTACCCCGGCGAGCATCTGGGCCTCCGTCTGGTCCACAAGGGACTGCTGGAGGCTGATGATCCGGTCATCGGTGGCGATAATGCTGTCCAGGGCCGGGATCAGGGCCCGCTGGCGGAGCCCGCCTGCCAGGAGGGCTTCTTCTGCCTGGGTGCGGCGCAGGGCCAGCTGCTCCCGCTGGAGGTCCACGATCTCAGCCCCCTTACGGGTGGACTCCCAGTCAAAGGGTGTCCAGCTCAGCCGCACACCGGCCAGTACAAACCCGGACAGGTTGGTGTTGAGCAGGTTATAGGGATGTGGCTGACCTGCACCCGCTTGTACAAAAGCACCTGCCTGCGGGAGGCGGGAGGCTTCCAATGCCTTGCGGGCGGCTTCCAGCTGGCGGTCCTGGAGGTCTATGAGTGCCAGTTGGCTGCTGCCCGCAGGCGAGAGCTCCGGGGGCAACTGAAGGGCGTCCGGCGCTTTGAGGACCAGACGGGCCGTATCCGGAAGCCCCATTTTGACCGCAAGTACCTGCAGGAGGCCTTCCAGCTCCGCTGCTACCTGGAGGCGCTGCTGCTCCAGCATCATCGCCTGCCGGTCAAAGGACAGAAGATCTCCCGGAAGCAATACCCCATTGGTCACGCCGGACTGGATCACCCTGCGGCGGTTGACGAGGTCCTGCTGCGAGTTCTGGATGATCGCCAACTGCCCCTGCAGCATCAGGGCCGGAAAAAATAAGTTGTTGACCTGGTCCCGGACCTTGTCCTGCTCCAGTTGGCTCTGCTGGGTGGTCACAGCCGTCTGGGTAATGTTCAGGTCACGGGCGGCCCGTACCGTCCCACCGTCGTAGAGGGTCTGGGACAGGTCAGCAGTGGCCCGGTACTGAAACCGGGGAATGACCGGCACGTCACCCGGAAAAAGATCAGCCGGAAACGTCAGGGTCTCAGACTGCCAGGTGGCCTGGCCGTTGAGGGTGATCTGGGGCTTGAGGCGGTTTTGTAACACAAGGTCCCGGAGGGCCCCTGCCTGCTCATCCCGGGCGGCCAACTGAGGCCATACACTGTGCCGGATCGCAGCCTGGTAGCAGTCCTGGAGAGAAAGCGGAGCCTCCTGAGCCACGCCTGGCAGCGCCGACATGATCAGGTATATCCATAAAGCCAATAAACAACGATTAACCATTTGAATAAAGCATTTGGTTAACATCAAACTTGTGGTGGAAGCGCGTCTGGTGTATCACCTTTTATTGCATCCAGGATAAAGTTGGGCACTGCTGTCTTGCGCATGTCTGCAAAGGTAATAAAATCTTCGTCCTTCATGCCCATCATGCGCGAAAGAACCGGCCTGATGATAAAGGGAAAAACATTCAGGGCAATGATGTTGATGATGAGGTTTTGGGGGTCCATAGCCTTGTATTTTCCCTCCTCCACGGCCTCTCCGATCTGCCGCATGAGCATGCCGACCATACGGGCAGGGTTACCGGGGCGGTCTGCTCCCAGGCGGAGGGCCAGTGCATCCGGATTTTCCTGGAGAGATTTCAGGACAAAAATAGGCAACAGCGGGTTTTCGGTCAGCAGATTATGGTAATAGAGGCTGATGCTCCGGATTTTTTCTTCCAGACTGGCCTCACTGCCGAGTACCCGGATCATCTCCGGCAAAAACCGGTCGTATGCCTCATTAAATATGTGCTCAAAGAGTTGCTGCTTGGACCGGAAATAATAATGCAGGAGGGCCTTGTTGATGCCTGCCTCCTGGGCGATCTCGTCCATACGTGCCCCCCCAAAGCCTTTTTGATAGAAGACTTTACGGGCTGCGTCCAAAATCCGGATTTCCGTAGCACTGTCGTGAGGCATGCCGCTGGGTTTACTGCATGGTTTAACCAGGTGGTAAAATTATGAAGAATTGTATATATGCTGCAAATATCAATGCGTTTTTTATCTTTAACCCCAAATTCGTCCTCTATGTATCCCTGGACCCGGATCATCGCTGCCCTGGCAGTTATTTTACTTGCCTGTCAGCCGGTTTCTGACTCTTTCACCCCCCGAAGCGCTGACCCCATGAAACCTCGCCCCGACGCCTGGCTCATCGCCTTTTATAATGTCGAAAACCTCTACGACACCCTGGACGATCCCCGCACGGATGACCAGGAGTGGCTGCCCGGTGCTGAGGTGGGCTGGAACACGGCCCGGTACCAAACCAAACTCTCCAACCTGGCCCGGGCCATCGCCTCTATCGGCGGGCAGGGGCCGGATGTCCTGGGGATGTGTGAAGTCGAAAACGTCGCCGTACTCCGCGACCTGATCGCACAAGACAGCCTGGCCGCACACCGGTACGCCATCGTCCATGAGGAGTCGCAGGACGAGCGCGGGGTGGACGTAGCCCTGATCTATGACCAGGAAGTGGTCACCTACCGCCGCCACAGTATTCATAACTATACCCTCCCCGGCAATCCTGATGACAAAACCCGCCCCATCCTCCAGGTAGAAACCCGGATTCACGGGGAAACGGTCTTTTTTCTGGTCAATCACTGGCCCTCCCGGCGGGAAGGCGAAGAAGCCTCGGAGCCCAACCGGGTCGCAGCTGCGACCAAAGCGCGCGAGCTCATCACCACCCTCCACCGCGAATCTCCCAAAGCACATATCATCCTGATGGGCGACTTTAATGACGACCCCTCCAACCGCAGCATCCGGGAGGTAATCGGTGCCCGCAGTGAGCCCCAGTCGCTCCCTGAGCAGGGATTTTACAACCCCATGGCAGCCCTGCATGACCGGGAGCTCCAGGGAACCCTGACCTACCAGGGCAAGTGGAACCTCTTCGACCAGATCATCCTCAGTGCCAGCCTCTGTGACCCCAGCGGCAGCCTGCGGTACCGCACAGGGTCCGCCACGATCCACGACCCGGAGTTTATGCAGGTAGGCGGGACCGGCCGGGCACAGGATGCTCCCCGCCGGGCTGTATTCAGGGGTGAGTTTCAGGACAATGGATATAGTGATCACTTCCCGGTATTCCTGCGGCTGGAAGCCCGCCCATAATCACAGCTATGAACCCAACGGTGTACCGGAGCGAGCACCCCGGCGACTTGCCTGCCCTGGCAGACAAGTTGCTGACGACTTGTAATCATGCCAGAATTTTTGCACTTTACGGTGACTTAGGTGCAGGAAAAACCACCCTCGTCAAGGCATTGTGTGCCCGGCTCGGGGTCAGGGTTCCGGTCACGAGCCCTACCTTTACGCTGGTCCATGAGTATCCGGGCGCAGATGGGGTGATTTTTCATTTTGATTGCTACCGGCTCAGCGATGAGGCGGAGGCCTGGGAGCTGGGATTTGATGAGTATCTCAACTCAGGCCAATATTGTTTTGTGGAATGGCCTGCGCGTATTGCCGGGCTGCTGCCATCCGGTACCCTGCATGTATATCTCACGGTCGAAGGAGAATTTAGCCGAACAATCGAAATAAGCGAAGAGCCACATGGGTAAGATAGACATTGAGCGGGGACTTTTTACGGGCGTGTACCCGGGATCGTGGGCAGTACCGCAGGAGGCACTGGTCCGTGCGGCACAGTCGCGGATCAATCTCCGGATCGGTGTCCCCCGGGAGTCGGTTTTCCATGAAAAAAGGGTAGCCCTGACCCCGGATGCCTGCGCGGTCCTGGTGGCCTCCGGCCATCAGGTATTTATCGAGACAGAGGCTGGCAAAAGTGCCCGTTATACCAATAAAGACTACTCCGAAGCCGGAGCCATCATCTGCTACAAAGTAGAGGACATCTTCAAGCAGGCTGACTGTATCGTAAAAATTGCCCCCCTCTCCGATGAGGAAGTGCTGTTGCTGCGGGACAACCAGACCCTGATCTCGGCAGTCAACATGGGCAGCCTGACCCCCGAGTACCTCAACAACCTGCTCCGCAAAAACATCACGGCTATCGGGTTTGAGTTTTACCGGAGCCCCGACGGCTCGTTGCCCCTGGTCCAGATGATGAGCGAGATCGCCGGGGTGACCTCTATTCACATTGCCTCAGAGTTGCTCTCCGGCCACCGGGACGGACAAGGCATCCTCCTGGGCGGGATCACGGGCATCCCACCTGCCGAGATCACCATCATCGGGGCCGGTACGGTCGGGTACAATGCCGCCCAGACAGCGATGGGCATGGGGGCCCGCGTGCGGATCATTGACGAAGAAATCTACAAACTCCGCCGCATCGAAAAGGAGCTCGGGTTTAATATCTACACCTCCGTAGCCCAGACCCGGTATATCCGGGATGCCGTCATCGCTTCAGATGTGGTGATCGGAGCCGCCTACCGCGAAGGGCAGCGGGCCCCGATGGTCGTCACGGAGGACATGGTGCGGGAGATGAAGGAAGGCTCCGTGATCGTGGATGTCTCCATAGACCAGGGCGGCTGCATCGAAACCAGCCACCTCACCTCTCACGATGAGCCTGTTTTTGTCAAACACGGGGTCATCCATTATTGTGTGCCCAATATCGCCTCGCGGGTGGCCCGCACCGCGTCTATTGCCATCAGCAATGTCCTCGGGCCTCTCCTGATGAAAATCGGTGAAAATGGGGGTGTGGACAGCCTGCTCCGGCTCAACGAAGGGGCTAAAGAAGGGGTATTTCTCTACCGACGCCATATCACCAAAAAAAATATGGCCCAACTCTTCGGTATGACCATGAACTACCGCGACATCGAGCTGCTGATCGCCACCATGTAAGATGTCCGTCCTCCATAGTGACCGCTGCGCTTGTATCCGTCCTAAAGGTGTATTTGTTAGTTAGTATCCCCCACCCCAACCTTTTTCCTATGAAACGTCTGCATATCCTGTCCCTCGCTGCCGTGCTGATCCTCTCTGGTACACAGGTTTCTGCCCAGCTGGTGTCCGAAGCCAGCCGTGAGTTTATCAAAAAAGAATTTGGCAACTCGCTCTCCATCGTGGTAGCAGGTCAGCCCAAAAATGTATCGGCTGTCCTGGACGAAAAATTTAAGCTGGCTACCAGCGTAAAACCCAAACCCAATGCGGGTCTGACTACTGTGGCCGCTGCCCGCTACAATGACATCTCCGGCAATACCCTGGACTACCACTACCGGGTCGAAAAAGCCAACAAATCAGACGAAAACCAGGCACGCGTGACCTTGTTTATCTCCTCCGGCGGCAGCAACTTCCTGGACTCAGGCAAATATCCTGAAGAAATCGCCAATGCACGCGATATGCTGGAAGGCCTGGAGTCTGAGGTGCGTATCTACGAAATGGAACTCCAACTGACCGCTCAGGGCAAGGTAGTCGAAAAAAATATCAAGGAACACGAAGCCCTGGTCCGTGACTCGGTGAAGCTCGAAGTCGAACTGGCTGAAACCCTCAAAGCCATTGAGGCCAACAAAACCGCCCGCGCCAACAAACTGGTCCAGATCAGCGAAGAAAAAACACGTCAGGAAGCCTATACGGCGCAGTTGGCGGAGTACAAAACCCAGGACATCGCTGCCAAGGAGCAGCGCAAACTGGCCCGGACCGCCCGGATGGCACCCCAGCAGCAGGCCCCCCAGCAACCACAACCGGCCAACCCCGAAAATAATAACCAACAACCGCAATAAGCTCAGGTTCCCCGGCGTTAGTTCCGGGCAAACCCAAACATCAGTACAGCCGTCTTCATCCTGAAGACACCGAAAAGAGGGGGTCAACCCCCTCTTTTTTTATGGCCTGCTTTTTCCCGCCGCCATTATCTGACCTATCGCGCAATCGCGTGAGGTGTGGATAACTATCTGCTTGATTTACTGCGAGAACTGTGTATAATAGAAACGGAAACCCGCCAGCATGAAAAAAATAGCACCTGTGCGCGCGGAGCATACCCACCGCCGCAAAATATATGTTCTGGATACGTCTGTCATCCTGCACGACAGCCACGCGATTGACCACTTTCAGGACAACGACGTAGCCATCCCTATCACGGTCCTCGAAGAGCTGGACAACTTCAAACAGGGCAGCGCCCTGAAAAATTTTGAAGCCCGCTCCTTCATCCGGTTTCTGGACCAGCTTGCAGGGACCCATACCCTCCAGGACTGGATCCCGATCGAGGGCGAAAACCGGGGGCGGTTTCGGGTGGTCATGCCCCGGCATCCGGTAGCGTTTCAGGACGCGGAGGTTGTCTTTGACGACCGCAAACCCGACCACAAAATCCTCAATGCAGCCCTGGCCCTCCAGGAGGACGAACCCGAGGCAAGGGTCATCCTGGTGACCAAGGACATCAACCTCCGGCTCAAAGCCAAAGCCCTCAACCTCCCCGCCGAAGACTACGAAACCGGCAAAATCAAAGACCTCGACAACCTCTACACCGGCAAGGCCCTGATCGAGGGGATCGAACACGAGATCATCAATGAGATGTTTGAAAAAGGTGCTGTGGGGATCGAACAACTCATGCCGCAGTTTCCGCCAGACAACCATTATTATATCCTCAAAAACGGTACCCACTCGACCCTGGCGTTTTATAATCCCGTCAACCGCCTCATGGAGCGGGTAGAAAAACAAAGTGCCTTCGGGATCAAACCCAAAAATGCTGAACAGGCCTTTGCGTTGCACGCCATTTTTAATCCGGAGGTAAAACTCGTGACCATCCGGGGCGGCGCAGGTACCGGCAAGACCCTGATCGCGCTGGCAGGCGCCCTGGAGCAGCGCCGGGACTTCCGGCAGATCCTCATCGCACGGCCCGTCGTGCCCCTCAGCAACAAAGACATTGGTTTTTTGCCAGGTGATGTCAAGGACAAACTCAATCCGTACATGGAGCCCCTCTGGGATAACCTCAAGTTTATCAAAAACCAGTTTAGCGCCACTGACAAAGCCTACAAACTCATCGAGGAGATGGTCGAGCAGGAAAAAATCATGATCACGCCCCTGGCCTATATCCGGGGCCGGAGCCTCTCCAAGGTGATGTTTATCATTGATGAGGCCCAAAACCTCACCCCACACGAAATCAAAACCATCATCACCCGTGCCGGCGAAAACACCAAGCTCATTTTTACGGGCGATATAGACCAGATAGATACGCCTTACCTGGACTCGCAGAGCAACGGCCTCTCGTATGTCATAGACAAACTCAAAGGCAACCGCCTCTACGCACACGTCACCCTGGAGAAAGGCGAGCGCTCCGAGCTGGCCAATCTGGCGAGTGAGTTGTTGTAGGGGGGATGTGTGTGTTGATCCCGGTGCCCGATGGCCGCTACCTTCTGCGGCTGCGCAGCGGTGGGATGGTGTGCGAGAAAAAGTTGCTTAAGCGGGGGTAAAGCAGTAACTTATCCTGTGATATGGCTTGCTGGCGTAAGTGGATACTCGTGTGGTACTCCATTTGAGCCTGCGCGGAAAAAGCATAGGTATTGGTGGCTTGATACACTCAGTATGTTTGTTTTTCTGTCATGTAGTCGTGTTGATGACTGGCCATGTGCGGGCATAACCCGCTGGATAGCTGACACGAGGCACAGCCTCGCGCCAGCAGGGGAGAGGCTGAGCCCTTAGGTAGCTGGTACACAACCAGGAACGTTGATGTAGATGGAGATGGATTGCGCGAGCGATTTTTTACCGGAGGAACCATTTTTGATCCCAATGAAAGTCACGGAATATTGTATTATGGGGTGGGTCCTTTCAGGATTGGGCGTGACACGGAGAGTATTCGTCATACTTTCCAAAACCGATTAGCCCATGATCGGTTCTGGATCAGTAACAGAGGGCAGAAATATTCCTGGGTTTTACCTTTCTGGCAGCGGTTTGAATCTACGACTGGTAGCATCAGGCGTGGTCGCTGGTATTTTCAGCTTGGGTATGGAAACGGGACTACTAGTTATTAATCACCAAACAATGAAAAACGCACTCATCATTTTGACCCTTGCTATTGCACTTGTGTCTTGTGAGATATTAAATATCTGCCAGGATGAGCCTTTGAGCCTTGAGCGGGTACCTTACACAACGGCAGAGTTGAGGACTGATGGATATTATTACAGTGTCAGACGCTATGGAAAACCCAATCAAGGTACTGAGCAGCCTATTTATTACTATTGTTTTTTTTTCAGAGATGGGACTATGCAAACAGATGCCATTGACTCTCTTTATGCAGTGTTTCCTTATAGACTGGCTGAGTCTAAGATAGGTTGGGGAGTATTTCACATGCAGGACAGCCTAATTACAGTTGAATACTGGCAAGTACTCGGCCAATGTGGATATTGGGCCACTACCGAGGCAGGAATAATCTTAAGTGATACATCTTTTTTGTTGAATAACAATGTCAGCCGTAGGAGAAAAGAGATAGTAGATATTACCGCCCTAAGCGACACCTTTTTCTTTAAACACTCGCTCCCCAAGCCCGATAGCACAAACCCCTATATTGAGTAGTCTGCATCACCTATGACCATGCGCCACCTCATCACATGTATCTTCCTCCTCCCCCTGACCACCCTGGCCCAGGTCGGCCAGCCCTGCACCCCGCAGCTAGTCATCAGCTATGACGCTGCCGGCAACCGCATCCAGCGCAAGGATATCTGCGACATCGGCAGTGCCAGCACCAGCGGAGAGACCGGTGAGGGGTTTCGGGGAGGGTCAGGTCGCGACCCGGCCCTCCCCGCCACCGTCACCCTTAACCCCGGCTCGGTCTTCCTGATCCAGGTTTTTCTGTCATGTAGTCGTGTTGGTGACTGGTCATGTGCGGGCAAAACCCGCTGGATAGCTGACACGAGGCACAGCCTCGCGCCAGCAGGGGGAAATACTAGCCTTTGGCCGCTCAATCGCCGCTGAGTATGGATTAACAATTTATTTTTAACAAAAATGGAAATAGATGAATTTTACGATCTAAGTAGTAAGCTCTCAGGCTCAACTTTTCAAGCTGCTGCACAAAATCTTTGGAAAGGCAGGAGAGATAACCCGGAATATGGGCGTGGTATGGGTATCTTTGCAACAGATTGCTTATTATTAGGGGACTATAACGGAATTAATTTCCCAGTTGTTTATAAACACCAGTATGGAAAAAAATTATTAGATGTGCTTGATACAGGAACAGTATCAAATTTTTTGATATCGGATTTTTTCTTAGATATTTTGCAAAAAAATCAACTGACGGGCTATAAGATATATCCTATCCGTTTGACTGATAAAAAAAAATAATGAAATAACAGGTTATCATGGATTGTCAATCACCGGTAGATGCGGTAGTGTTGATTATTCCAAGTCCGAAATTATTTATAAACGCTCACCTGTTGGAAAACAGTCGGTTTATTACCTGGGATATCACGTGGATCTAACCACCTGGGACGGTACTGACTTTTTTCTTCCTACAGGGACTTTTGGTATAATTACAACTAAAAAAGCAGCAGAAATATTAAAAGCAGCGAAAGTTACAAACATACTGCTCCAAAACTTAGCGACTATGGAGATATGGGAAGAAGCTATTCCACTTGAATTCAGGCAAGAGCATCAAAGTTAATCTCACATCAAACGATTTCTACCGTAAATACCATTTCCCCAACTACCTTAAGACCAGCCACTCAACTTCACCCATTATGGGTCTTGTCCTGAAATAGGTTGACATCAACGGAGGGTCAAAATTCAATGAGACGGAAGTTAGAAAAGCGGCATTATTCACCTACATTTAGGGAGCAAGTGGTGCTTCGGGTGGAGCGCGGAGAGTTAAGTGTGGCCGAGGC
>JANRLQ010000098.1:0-32501 GCA_033762375.1 Bacteroidia bacterium | reverse complement strand
GTGTAACTTGTAATTTTATAGGATATGCAGGAATGGTGGTTGACATTGATTATCAGCCTTGCCTATGCTGAGGGCACCAGCCTGAAGATACCGCAAGAACCTGTGAGGTTGCAGGCTGCTATGTATCAGGAGGCATCGGCTGCGGCCACCAGTATATGGATGGACAGCAGCCTGACAGAGGACCCTGCGGCTGCCCTGTCCCAACTGCGCAAGGGCACCTTCTTACCCCTGACAGAGTTTGACCCGGGGCCCATCTCCTGGCAGACATGGGGTGCCACCAATACCTGGCTCGCGACGGCCATAGAAAATCCGACAGATACGGTGTATCCCCTGCTGATCCGGACCCCCGGTATCTTGCGTGCCGGTTATATGGGGGTCCTGGTATCAGTTGTACCGCGCCTGGTACAGATACCGACCTATCCGATACCTGATACCAGCGGGTATATCCATTTTTGGCTGCGGCTGGAGCAAGTGGTGATGGTACCACCCTGTACCCGGGATACGATCCTGGTGCCGATGTTTTTTTACAGCCGTCCGGGTCACATTACCCTCCGGCTGAGTGATGCCCGCACGTATGAAAGCCAGCGTATCAGGGCCTCGCTGGGCCAGGCACTTTTTTTTCTGATCTCCTGCGGGCTGCTGCTGATGATGGTCTTATATGCCTTGTTTAATTATATCCAGCTGCGGGAAGAAATGTTTCTCTGGTATATGCTGTATTGTGCTGCGATCCTGGTGGTCTGCTGGCGCAATGTGGAGGTACACTTCCCGTATGTGTATCTGACCTATTGTCATGTGCGATGGATAGATACCAAGACGTATCTGTTTGCCGCCATGCTGCTGGGATATACCCGCTTTGTAAATACCTTTTTGCAGGGCGACATCCCGATCCTGCGCCGGATGGCGCAGGGGATCACCTATGCGGTCATAGCGCTGGTAGTGTTGGAGACGGGGCTGCTGATGGCACATGCAGAGGCCGCCAGCCGCCTGTTATATACCCTTAGCACAGGCTTGAGTGGCCTGGTGGGCTTGTTGGTGGTGTTTGTGCTGCTCAGGCGGGAGGATACCTTGTCCCGGTATATCCTGATCGGTACCTTATGTCTGCTGGCGGGTGAGATGATGACCTGGCTGTTTCAGGACGGATGGATGTCGGAGGCAGGCGCGCTGGGGGTGCTGCTGGAGTCGGCGTGTTTTACGGCAGGTCTGGCCTACCGGAGCAGTATCTGGAAGACGGAGTCGCTGCGGGCTGCCTACGAAAACCAGGAACTCCAGCTCCAGCGGGCCCTGGAGACGGAGCGCACCCGTACCCGGATATCACAGGATATACACGATGAGGTAGGTTCTATGATGACAAGGTTGATCATGGGCCTGGAGCTGGGGTTGCTTGATCCGGATCAGGTACCGTCAACGCTGCAAAAACGCATCGTCCAGGCACTGGCAGATGCCCGCTCGGCTACCGCCAGCCTCAGGGAGGTCATTCACTCTGTCAAGCACGGGGCCGGACAGATAACAACCCTTCAGGCTGATCTTCAGGATCGTGCGTATGAATTCTGGCAGGACGCCCCCGTAGAACTCCGGTTTTACCGGCTACCGCTTATCAGCCATGCGGAGCTGAGCCCAGAGGTAAGCTGGCATATCCTGATGATCAGCCGGGAAGCACAGAGCAATATCGCCAAATACGCAGCGGCCACCAGTGTCAGCCTGACCTTTGGGGAGGTCGTGCCGGGGCAGTTTCTGCTGGAGATTCAGGATAATGGCCGGGGATTTGACCCCACGAAGGTTCGCGACGATGCCTATGGACTCTCCGGGATGAAGTGGCGGGCAGACAGGATCGGAGCCCAGCTCACCATCACCACGGCACCCGGGGCAGGTACCCGCATCCGGGTCACAGGGCCCATCCAGGGCACTCTATCCCCCCGATCATAAAAGACTCCCCCGGATGTGCTGCAATTCAGACGGTGTATCGAGAATGACTACATAAATTTAACACAGACAGCATGGGTTACTCCGGGTTGTGGGGTTATATTTGCCCGGCGGCGAATATGCGTGAATGTTTTCCAACCTCAACAACCCCTTTTCTATGAAAAGAATGCTGACCCTAGCCATCACCCTGCTCTCCCTCCTGGGGAGCAGTCAGGTATTTGGCCAATGTACCAATCTGTTTTTTTCAGAATACCTGGAGGGCAGTTCCAATAACAAAGCCCTGGAAATCTACAATCCTACGGGTAATGCGGTGGACCTGAGCCGATATCAGGTACGTCGGTTTAACAATGGGGGCCTGACCCCGGCTGTCTTTCGGCTGAGTGGTGTCCTGGCACCCGATGCTGTGTATGTCATCGGCAACCCTTCTGCCATTGCGGCGATCCTGGGGGTGAGCGACACGACCGGCGATGCGACTTTTTTTAATGGAGACGACGCCGTAGCCCTGATAGACACCCTCAATGCAGATACGGTGGACATCATCGGTATCATCGGCAACGATCCGGGCACCAACTGGCCCGTCGGCTCTGGGGCTACGAGTGAGTTTACCCTCGTGCGGATGGCCTCCGTGCAGGAAGGTACGACCGACTGGACCCTGGGCGCTACCCAGTGGATTGTCCTGCCCGCCAACACGACGGACTCTTTGGGGACTCATACGATGACCCCTTGCGGGAGTATTTCTACACCAGGCACGGTTAGCTTCGTACTGGCGGCTGACACGGTGATGGAGGCGGCAGGTCAGGTGACGCTCACGGCCCAGGTCGCCCCCAATGCCAGCACCTGTGCTGTACTGGTATCATTGGTACCGGGTGGTACTGCGGTCGTTTCTGCGGATTTCTTTTTTATGTCGCCTGACACCTTGTTTTTTTCTGCTACAGGAAGCATGACCCAAACATTAACCGTCAACCTCCTTGTAGATCCGGCACCCGAAGGCACCGAAAGTTTTACCCTCCAGCTCGACTCCCTGAGCGGCTGCGCAGTAGGTGGGATCACCCAGACGACAATCACCATTCTGGACTCTGCCCAGCAGACTGCTACGGGATCTTGCTCTAGCCTGTTTTTTTCCGAGTACCTCGAAGGTAGCTCTAACAACAAGGCCCTGGAGATTTATAATCCATCCAATACGGGTATTGACCTCAGCCGCTACCAGATTCAGCGCTTTAACAATGGCGGCCTGACACCGGCTCCTTTTCGCCTGGCAGGTTTTCTTTTCCCCGGCGAAACTTTTGTCATTGGCAATCCCTCAGCCATTGCGGCGATCCTGGCGGTGAGCGATACGACCGGTGATGCGACCTTCTTTAACGGAGACGATGCCGTAGCGCTGATAGATACGGTACTGGCTGACACGGTGGACATTATCGGCATCATCGGCAATGATCCGGGCACCAACTGGCCTGTCGGCACCGGCGCTACGAGTGAGTTTACCCTCGTGCGGATGGCCTCCGTGCAGGAAGGTACGACCGACTGGACCCTGGGCGCTACCCAGTGGATTGTCCTGCCCGCCAACACAACGGACTCTCTCGGGGCGCATACCATGACGCCCTGTGGTACGGTGGTTGTGACCCCACCCGTTGTCAACTTCACGGTGACGGATATTGACGTAGCAGAATCGGCTGGTACGGTTAGTGGTACCCTGATGGTATCCCCTGCCGCCGCCAACTGTGCCGTGGAGGTATCACTCCTGAGCGGAGGCACCGCAACAGCAGGGACGGACTTCAGCTTTGTTTCGCCTGATACCGTTATCTTTACCGCAGCAGGCCCGACCGTATTCAGTTTTTCAGTTCCGGTGCTGAATGATACGGACTTTGAAACCCACGAATACTTTACCCTGAAAGTTGACTCGCTGGCGGGATGTGGCATCGGTACCAATGATACCCTGCGTGTCACCATCCTCGACGACGATATGCCCCTCCCGGTATATCCGATCGGTCTGATCACGGCTGATGCCGATGCCAATGGTATCGCTGACTCCCTCAACGTCCTCTGCGAGGTACGTGGGGTCGTCTATGGCGTGGATCTCCGCGGCGGTGCCGGGGTACAGTTTACGATCCGGGATCAGACGGACGGGATCGGGGTATTTACAACCTCGGCCACGGTCGGTTATACCACGGTCACCGAGGGTGACAGCCTTCATATCATCGGTACGGTAAGCCACTTCAACGGCCTGAACCAGATGATCAACCTGGATACGATCATCGTCGTAGCTACGGGACGCCCGCTTGCGCTGCCAGTACTGGTGACCGCCCTCGATGAAACGACCGAAAACGAGCTGGTGACCCTCGAATGTGTCAAGCTGGTCAATCCTACCCAATGGACGGGCACGGGCTCTGGTTTTACGGCGCAGATCACCAATGGCACCGCTACCTTTGACCTGCGGATTGACAACGACGTAGCCCTCTACAGCCAGCCAGCTCCTGTGGGATACTTTGCGGTGACGGGTCTCGGCGGACAGTTTGACAGCAGCGATCCCCGCACATCCGGGTATCAGCTGTTGCCCCGCACGATCGCTGATATCGAAGTAGAAAACCTGCCAATGGTTGCCTTTCAGGGTCCGGCCAGTGTGACGGTAGATGAAGCCATCGGCGCCCCGTTGGTTGTCACCCTCTCATTGGTCAACCTCAACCCGGACTCAACCGAGGTGTGGATTTACCCTGCGAATGAAGCCGGTACTGCCACCCCGCTGGTGGACTTTGTATTTGCAGGAGATACCGTGTATGCTGATGGTCCTTGCGGGGCTACCGCTACGGCTTCTGTAAGCGTGCAGATCCTGGACGACCAACTGATAGAAGGCACTGAGACCGTTGTATTGTATATCGCTGCGGTGGTCAATGGTCAGATCGGCAGCCTCGATACCGTGACAATCACGATCCAGGACAATATTGCAGAGTCCCTCGCGGACCTGCTGCCAGCAGACGCCATTACCCTGTCTCCTAACCCCGGTGTCAACGAGATCCGCCTCGAAAGCCGCTATCGTATGGAGCAGGTACGGATTATGGACCTGGCTGGCCGCACGCTGAGCGTACAGACACCCCTCAATACCCAGACTGAGCTGGCTACGGGTCGTTTTTCACCCGGGGTCTATCTCGTGGAGGTGACCACGCCAGAGGGCCGCTGGATCCAGAAATGGGTCAAAGCACAGCCTTAACGGGACCGTATTATTATATATAAGGGGCGAAGATTATCTTCGCCCCTTTTTTTTGCAAAAAAATATCAGATATGCATGTATACGCCCGAGGTCGTGCGTCATATATCAAGAACAGGGTGCCGGAATCTTGACCTCCTGCTGATTCCGGTGTTTGTTGCCCATTTCCCGGGCTTACTTTATACAGACAGCTAGACGTACGAACTTTACTTTTTGTACAACATGGACAAACTGGCCAGCCAGGCTGGTATATGTCCATCCCGAACGCGTGTCGCAGCCTGTTTATTCACTTCATCATTTAACGCACAATGAAAAAGGTAATTTTTGCCCTGGTACTGGTAGGTGCCGGGCTTCAACTTCAGGGCCAACTGGTGCATGATGCCGGCCTTACGTCATGGGGATTTCCGTACACCCGTATTTCGGAAGCATCCGGCCTCACCAGTTTTAACAGCGAAATAGACCGCGTGAATGCCAGCGGAGGTGTGTTCAGGGTGGGGAGTGCCAGGTATGTGGTGGTAAATCCTTTTTCCTTGCAAACCAACACCTTCACCCTGGAGTCGGGCCTCAGTGCCAATATGTATGAGTATGCACGGCCCTTTAAGGACAGCATGCTCTACTGGAGAGGAAATGCCTTTTACCTGAAGTCCATCACCACCAATGCCCCCGCACGTCTGTACTGGTCTCTGGCTACAGCCCTTCCCGGCCAGACGATCTCCGACAAGCCGATGCAGGGTGACGGAAACGAAATTGAGTACAATGCTGCCGGTGATGCGATATTTGCCATTACGACCCTGTCTGGCCAGGGGTATGTGCTGAACCTGACCCGCAAAACAGTGATTTCCGGGCCATTTGCCCTGCCTGTGGGGGTTGACTATGGCTCCGTCGCACCAGGGGGGGATCACCTGTACTTTGTCCTGCAAGGAGACCGGGGGGCTCCCGATCCGGGTACCTGGGCCTATACGCTGCAAGGTACACCTGCCGGTAAAATCATGACGTATGCCAGCCATACCGACCTGACCCAGGTGACATCTGGCGGCAAATCCTGCATAGGCGCAATCTGGCGCGGTGCCAATAATGATACAGCCCATCGTGCCAATGTGTATATGGCGCTCTATCAATATATCCCGGCTACCGGGACGACCCCTGCCCGGATCGTAACCCAGCCCTCTGTGCTGATCAAAAACAACAAGTCTATCCCGGCTGCGGAGTTTCCGCCAGCCTGTGCCATGTCCCAGATTCACGCCAGCCACGGTAGCGGATACATGGCGTATGTGACCAGCAATACAGAATATTGTACCTCGCCCCCTGTCAGGAGTGAAAATGTCAATATCCTGTATGTGATCCCTACCCATCCCCTGGGCCCTGCGATTCCGATTGCCTATACTTCTCAGCGGCCTACGAGTGGTGGCTCGACCAAAGATCAACCCGAGGTATGGGTACACAGGCTCTCAGAGACCCAACTGGCGGTTTTCCTGCGCACCAACCGGTCCACCACCAATGACCTGTTTGTGATTACGTATCAGATCCCCCAGTTGCCCCCTCCGCCTCCGACCCCGGTGGACCCGCTGGCAGCGGCACGGGACTCTGTCCGGATGCTGATGGCTGCCCTGACCCAAACCGAGGCAGCCCTCCAGGTCGCGGAGACGGTGGTCGCAGGCCAGGCAGACTCCATCGTTTCGCTGAAAACAACCCTCGACGGAAGCCGGGTGGCCATCGAAACGATGGAAGGTACGCTGGCCAGCCAGAAAGCCGTGATCGCCCAACTGGCAGCGACGCAGGCTGAGCTGATGGACTCGCTGGCAGCGGCACAGGCATCAGCAGACCTCCTGACCACCACCCTCTCAGCCACCCGCAGTGAACTCTCCTGGACGCAGGGGACCCTGCTGGACCTGCTGAATGCGATGGATGCCATGGAAGCCGATACCCGGCAACGCATCGGGGTACGTGCTCCGCTCCCGGCCCCATCTGGTTTTTCACTCAACCCGTAACTTCATCGTACCCTAGTACCCTGCCGTTCCTGGCCCCTCTGCCCCGTGCAGCAGGGGCACGGGAATTTAGGCAGGTCTGCATCAATCACATATTCATGTGATTGACAATCCATTTTTTTGACCGTACTTTCCCCCAAAAAATATGCCCATCACATACGCAATCGTAGAAGACGAGGCACCTATCCGCACCATGACGGTAAGCCTGCTGAATTATTATCCTGATCTGACATGTGTGGGTGCCTACGCGGATGCACTGACGTTTATGGCAAATCTTCCGGAAATTGAGCCGCAGGTGGTGCTGATGGACATCGGGTTGTCAACCTCCGGGATGACAGGTACAGCTTGTGTGGACCTGTGCCATGCCCGGTATCCGGAGGTCGAGTTTGTGATGTTTACCAGCCATACCAACCCCGTGGAGGTATTTGAAGCACTGGCTGCCGGCGCTGCCGGATATATTCTCAAAGATGCTGCCCCTGAGCGGATTGCTGGCGCTATCCGGGAAGCTGCCCGCAAAGAAGCTCCGCTCACAGGCCAGATCGCACGCCTGATCCTGGAGTCCTTTCGGGTCATGCGGAGCCATCATCCCGGACTGGACGACCTTACCGAGCAGGAGTGGACGGTCCTGGAAAATCTGGACAAAGGACTTACCTATCAGCAAATCGCGGATGCTAAGTTTGTGACGATCAATACGGTGCGTACCCAGATACAAAGTATTTACCAAAAACTCCAGGTACACAACCGCACCGGTGCTCTTGATATATACCGCACGTATAAAGGCCGCCCCCGGCGGGGCAAAAAATAAAATCATATTTTCATGTGATTGTCTGCCCTACAGGATCGTCGTACATTTGAATTGACAGATATACCACACGTCTGTCCTTTTTTGTCTCCTGCCAGCATCGGATTATACTTTACGCCCATTATGAGCAGACGCGCCGGGTCATGATGACAGGCTGTGTCTGTACGCCTGCGATCCGTGACACCCCCTGGCGCAGGTGGCTCATATGGTTTGTATGATGGTTGTACCCTGTTATCCATGCCGTTATGGTATCGCTTGTTTATCCAACGGTGGCCCTGAGCCCGTATGTAATCAGCTTTGCAGTGATCTCCCGCACGTTTGAGACGATGCAGCAGGAGATCATCAGCGCCCGCGGAGTGCCCATGCTGATGTTTCCTTTTAAGGCACCCTCTGATACGTCGTTTATACACGGCCTGGACGGGTCCGCCTATCCACACCGGCTCCTGGACAGCCCGGCCCTGCTGACCGCCAACAGTACCTTTGCCCAGACCCATTTTTATGGTGAGGTCAATTTTGTGATGGTCCTCCTGCAGATGACGGGTGCCTATCACTTCCTGCGGGGCAGTGTGAAGGGCATGGCCGATCAGGTGAACCTGCTCCGGTTTTATGGCAATCCGCCTGACCTCCGCGAGCTCCAGGAGCGTCTCTGGGACGTGACGGACAAAATGGAAGCCTGCACCCTCGTCGAGACCTATCTCCTCCGGTATTTCTCCCGCAAGCGCCCCACCCGGCTGAATGACATCTCACCTGTCACCCGGTATCTGATGAAAACCAGTGGGCAGGATACCGTGGAGACCCTCCGGGCCAGGTTTAAGTGCAGCGAACGCTGGCTCCAGGAGCAGTTTGCGGAGCAAACCAGTCTCTCACCCAAAAACTGGCTGCGCCTCCTGCGGTTCCGGGCCGCTGCATCGTATTGGCTGCATCATCCCGGCTGCTCCTGGTTTGACCTGGTGGTGAAGTTTGGCTATACCGATCCGTCACATCTCAACCGCGACTTCCAGCAATATGCCGGGAGTGCCCCGGCCCGCCACTTTGCGCGGTATGGCGAGCTGGAAGCCCGCCTCGGCATCAACGAACCTGGCATGTTTGGCACCGGCGAAAAAGCTGCCTGAGAATCCCCCGGTTTTGAAAAACACCCTGCGGGTTTTTACAATGAAACCACCCGACAAGGGTCGTAGTATTGGACATTGATATGTACGAATGGTCTATTCACCCATGTAACCTTTTAATCACGTATGTATATGAGAGCGATTTTTCTCTTTGTAAGTATCTGGCTGATGGCAACCAGTGTCCTGGCTCAACCTGCCAGCGTCTGGAGTGGAGTCACCCCCAATATCCCTGACACGGTCGGCTGCCAGGCCCTGGACGCGGTCAATGAACGGGTCGCCTGGGCTGTTTCGCAGAAGTACAACCCCACAGACAGCCTCTATTTCCTTGCAGGCTCGCCTACGGTATGGTTTCACCGCACCACGGATGGCGGGTTGACCTGGAGTGCTGATACCGCGCCCAATATCGGAGGGGTTCCGTACCTGCTGAACGTAACGGCGCTGGACTCCAGCCGGGCCTGGATCAATGGATTGGATTTTAGCACCTTTCAGACCTTTGCTTTCCAGACACAAAACGGCGGTGCCACCTGGACCCGGATTCTGGACTCACTCTTCGACACGCCAGGCGGCTTCCTGAATTATGTTTATTTCTGGGATGGACAGAACGGCATAGCCTTTGGTGACCCCTCTCAAAGCCTGACTGACACGGTTTTTCACTTCGAAATCCACCGCACGAGTGATGGTGGCCAGACCTGGACCCGCCTGCCGCGCACAATCCTGCCTGCTGCTGAGCCTGATGAGTATGGTGCCACGTACCGCGTCATGGGTGACCAGATATGGTTTATGACTACCAATGGGCGGATGATCCGCTCCAGTGACCGTGGGCAGACCTGGCAGGTAAGCCTCACCAATTATTTCGGTGCCACGTTCAACATCGCATTTGCCGATACGCAGGTGGGTATTTTTGGGGGCTTTGACTTTGTCAACAACTCTATCGGGCTGGGCCTCACCCAGGACGGCGGCGCCACCTGGACCGACATCACCCCCGCCGACAGCGCCTATCTCGTGACAACCGCCACCATCGTACCCGGCACCCGTGTGATCGTGCTGGTGGTGCGCAACAGCAACCTGAGCGGCCCCGTCCGTACCTGGACCAGCCACGACCTGGGCCAGACCTGGATGGAAATCGGGCAGGGTGCCAATGCCGGCTGGGCCGAGTTTGTGGATGAAAACACAGGCTTTGCCGGCGAATGGCAAAATCCGGTGACCAAAGGCAAGTACTACTCTTATAATGGCAGCCCGCTGCTGGGCCTCTTTGGGCATACCGCCCTGGCAGCCGAGGTCACCCTGGCCCCCAACCCCGCCCACACCTACGTGGACGTCCTGCTGGAAGGCACCCAACCCAGCCAATACCACCTCCTGCTCCATGACCTCACCGGTCGCCTCCTCCACCAGGAGACCTCCGCCCCCTACAGCACCACCTGGAACCCACACCTTGACCTGACTTCCCTCCCCGCCGGGGTGTATACGGTGACCGTGAGTGACGCGCGTGGGCGGGTGACAAAGCGGGTGGTGAAGGAGTAGAGGAGAACCAGGATATGATATATAAAGCTGACGAGAACCATTCCCGCCAACAGCGGGAATGGAAGTTAAGCCAGAAAAAAAATTGTCAGTTTTTGGTAAGTTGATTTGTGTATGTAAGCAATATCGCAGTACTTGAGTAAATAAACGTAAAAATAGACTTGTTGTGTATTAGATGTAACGTATTGTGTATATTTTGATATTCGTTCTTTTGATTATTCGCGCCATTTAGTTGGTCTTGGTATCCGGAAGGCGTGCTTCCAGCTGTTCTTTCAGCAAAATACCCTGTACGGATACAGGCTTGGTGTACCTGTTCAACCTATAATTCAAATCTTGCACTTGTATGTCCTGTTACGTCCTGTACTCGAGGGCTAAGGCCGAAATTGTTGCAGCAGAGAACCTCAGGGCACTGGGAATCGCTGCTTATGTACCTACTAAGCGTAAGCCAAGCAAAACCGGAAAAAACTGGCTGAAGATTCCGCTGTTTTCCAGCTACGTGTTTATCGAAGCCGGACCTGAGCGGATCCGGGATATCGAGAAGGTGCCCCAGATCACCCGCTTTGTCCAGATTGGCAAGGAGTATGCCCGGCTTACTCCTAAAGACCTTGAAACAATCAAGGCCGCTGATTACTCGGAAGAACCTGTGATAGTAGAACAGTCGGGACTGATCATTGGCCAGCAGGTAGAGATTCAAAGTGGCCCGTTCATTGGCCTTATGGGCATCGTCGTTGATCCGAGCCGAAACAACAAAGTTTACCTGGCGATCGAAGGGCTAAGGTGCTATTTATCAGTCGAGTCTGCCGACCTGCAATATCGGGTCGTGAAGGAGAAAGAAGAGGAAGTGTGAGCGAGCAGTATCAGGGACTTTGCAGATATAGGCCCTCAGGGACTATTGGAGGCGGAGCCATAAGCGCCTGATTGCCGGCCAGAAGGCAGCCGGACTGCATATGATTCAGCAGTTGTGATTTTTATGCTTTTAGGAAACAAAAAATTTGCAAACACCAATTTTGCGGTGTATCATTACATACATCTTCTCGCAAAATTTCAGGGATAGGCCAGGCAGGACTATTGGGGGCGGAGCCATTTTCTAAAATTTTGTTTTGGCATACGCGGTGTTCCGCAGATTCTTTATTTAGCTATGCCTGTATATTACAACTACTTAGTCTCGCGTTCTTTCCTGTGTAAAACGGGTTGTTTTAATTTTTAATCAAGCAAAGCCATGATCCAATCATCAACACCCAGAATTACTGTTTTTATTCAATTTAATAAAGCCTACTCCGACATTCCTCAAGTCATGGAATTGTTGGAAGACATTAAGCGTGAACCTGGTGCAGAAGTTTGTGAGGCCGGGCCCCAGGGACTGCCGAACTCATGGCTTGTATTCTCATTTTTGTATTCAGACGCTTCGGCTAAACTGGCTAACCAACTGATACAGCTCACCTCTGTCCTGGATTTCGAGATCGGGCAGGGAGACTGTTCGGATTTTGTGCAGACACTGAAGCCCTTGGCTGATTCCGGTGAAGTAACTGGAGATTTCGGCTCGGCTACTGACAAAGACTGGAGGGAGAATATACCCAAGTTGGATGATCTGAAGCCAGATTTCCAATGGAATCATACCTTAATTCGTTTTCCTGAAGCGCTGCAACATGCAAGCGCACCTGATCCGACCAGAAATTACCCAGGCCTGGATTTGGCTAAGGTAGGAAGTGAGGCAACAGATACTATTGTAGTGCAGTTTGATACTGGCTGGACGGGGCATACGAAACTCGCCAACAGCGGATGTTATCATACTGACAAAGCCGCGTGTTTTATCAATTCAATTAATGGAATTGGGTCCAAAAAAGAAGCTAAAGACAAGCTTGATAAATATGGGTTCCCGGCACCTCAAAAACCAGGTCACGGGACTGCAACTGCGCATACGGTGATAGGTGGGAAGGCTACGGCAGGATTAAAGGATCGGCCTGATGAAAATGCTATCTCAGGCATCTTTACGGACGATCTGGCCGGTGGATTGTTTCCATATATTACCTTTATCCCCTATCGGGTCGCTAATCGGGTGGTTCTGAACCTAAACCCGGAAAGGAGTAGCGAAGATGTTCTCAAAGCGGTAGAATGGGCTATTTCCAACGATAAGCCGCATGTCATCACGATGAGCATGGGCGGCGAGCTTTGGGGGGTACAAGCGCTTAAATCGGCTGCCCAACTGGCATATAAACACGGCATCATTTTTGTTTGTGCAGCTGGAAATTCAAACTTTGTTGATAATCTCTTCGGTGTTGTGGAGCCTGCTGCTCAAAAGGAAACCATCGCAGTGGCAGGCATTGAGCCACGTGCCTTGCAACAATCAGGAGAGATCAGGTACTATCCCTGGCAGGAGGGCTGTGATGGCGAGGAGGTAGATATCAGTGCCCCGTCTAAGTATATCTATACAGCATATATTGACAAAAACCATCTGGATGGCTGCTACAAGTTTGGCGGTGCAACTTCACAGGCTACCGCCCATGTGGCTGCTGCTGCTGCTCTTTGGCGGCATTATTACGCCCATGAGCTTTCGCAGGGTGCGTTTGCGCTATCTCCCAGTCTGATCGTAGAGGCATTTCGATGGGGCCTGAAAGCTTCAGCTAATGTGCCTTTTTACTGGCAAAACCCCAATGAGGATCCTTCAGTAAATGACAAACTGAGGAACGCCATCCGAAATAACAAAGGGATTCTGGATGTGCGCAATCTGCTTTCCCCTGAGTTCAGCCCGCTCAAGTATCTGGAGACGATCGGCCTCAACCCCGCCCCAAGCCCAGTTGCCATGACATCGAGAAGCCTGACGCAGAGCAGGATATTAAAACACCCCAATCCTCAAGGCAGAGTCCTCAATTGTGTCAACTCCGCTTCAACTGATCAGGATTGGGATTTTACCACAGCGTTAGGGGGCGAAGGAGAATTACGGGTATCAAATGCAGCCTCGATTCCGCCTGAGAAAGACCTCAGAGATGGGGCAGACTGGTGGAAAATCAATGATCAAGGATCTACTGGCTCTTGTGTCGGGTGGGCAGCCGCAGATTCAGTGCTTCGCTGGCACCTGGTCAAGATGCATCTCATCGATCCAAACCGTATTCCATCCGTCAGGTTTGTCTGGATGGCTGCCAAAGAGATGGATGAATTTACAAGCCGACCCTCCACGTTTATCGAATCGGCAGGCACCAGCCTGAAAGCCGCGCTGGACATATTGCGGAAATACGGCTGCGTGATGTCCGAAGTCCTTCCATTTGGCAGCGGTACTTCGTTTACAGGGGATGAAAAAATATTTTACTCCGAGGCATCCAGGTTGAAGATCGGGAGCTATTACAATTTAACCAAACTGAGCCCGGTGTATGGTCCACAGGCACGGATAAATGTATTCAAGCGATGGCTGGCCACCCGTGGTCCCGTCCTTACCAGGCTGAATGTAGATTCCAGCTTTATGTCTGCGAACGCTGACAATTATCGCCTGGATGAATACACAAATGTTACTTATGGTGGTCACGCTGTCGCCATTGTCGGGTACACCAGCGACAACTACTTTATTATCCGGAACAGCTGGGGTCCTGAATGGGGAAACCAGGGATATGCCTATGCTTCAGCGTTTTATACCCTGGCTGCTTTTGACGAAGCCTATGGGATTGTGCTTCAAGGGGAACCTGAAGTTTCTGACCTGACCCAGCTTTAATCCCTGCCCGCCTCACGGGCCTTCTCTTCGCATCTCTGTATGCAAACCCCTCCCAACTCCAGCGCGTCTTCCTCCCAGGCCGGATCCTCCGGGGAGGGCCAGTCCTTCTTTGTCGAGACGCCTCAAATCTCGCTGCCCAAGGGCGGCGGTGCATTGAAGGGCATCGACGAGAAGTTTCAGGTGAATCCCGTCAACGGAACGGCGTCGGTCAGCCTGCCCCTGCCGTTTTCGCCGGGGCGCAACGGCTTCATGCCCGCCATCAGCCTCGGCTACAACTCCGGCACCGGCAACGGCATCTTTGGTCTGGGCTGGGACCTCGGATTCCCCTCGATTCAGCGGCGAACCGACAAGCTCCTGCCCCGCTATCTCGCGGGTGAGCAGGAGGATGTGTTCCTCCTCAGCGGAGCAGAAGACCTCGTGCCCGTCCTTGTGGAGAAGCAGGGCGACTGGGAACGGGATAAAAGGCAAGACGGCGACTATACCATCCGCCGCTACCGGCCCCGCATCGAAGGCGGCTTTGCCCGCATCGAGCAGATTTCCCACCCCCAGAACGGGATGTGGTGGAAGGTGACCTCCCGGGACAACATGGTCACCTTTTACGGAAAAACACCTGAATACCGGATTGCCGATCCTGCCGATCCCGGCAGGGTATTCCAGTGGCTGCCCGAGCTGAGCTTTGACGACAAGGGCAATTGTGTCTTCTACGAGTTCAAAGCAGAAGACGGCGTTGGCTATGGGAGCGACCTGCAGGATGCCAATCGCTTTGAGGAAAACGGCACCACGCCCCGCTTCACCAACCGCTACCTCAAGCGGGTCTTCTACAGTCCTGAAACCCCCTTCACGCCAGTCGGCTTGTACGAGACTGCCAATCCTGCGCCGGGCGGCTTCCTGATGGAACTGGTCCTGGACTACGGCGAGCACGGAAGCCTGCCTACGGGTATTGAGGGAGACACAGCGGTTTCCTATGACGCATCCCAGCCTTGGCCGACCCGCCATGATGCCTTTTCCTCCTACCGCTCCGGTTTTGAAATCCGCACTGCAAGGCTCTGCCAGCGGGTGCTAATGTTTCACCACTTTGAGGAGCTGGGAGATACGCCCTGCCTCGTCAGCTCGCTCGATCTCGCTTATCGCGACTGGCAAGCCCAGCCCGGGCCGGGCGAAGGCAAGAAGCTGGAGGTTACCTACCTGGTTTCCGGAGCCATCCGCAAGTATATCCGGACGCCAGGCACCTCCACCTCTTACAGCTACCGCACACTCCCGCCCCTGGAATTTACCTACCAGGAACTGCAATGGAACACGGAGGTAAGCGCTGTCAGCAAAGAAGATGCAGCCAATGCACCTGCGGGGCTTACTTCGGGCTACTTTTTCACGGACCTCTACAACGAAGGCATCTCGGGGATCTTCACCGAGCAGGGAGAGGGCTGGTTTTATAAGGAAAACCTCGGCTACGGAAAGTTTACCCTGGGGCACCCGGTGCTGCTCAAGCCTGCCATGACCGGCATTGCCGCCGGGGTCCTCCAGCTTCAGGACCTCGAAGCCGACGGCCGAAAGCAGATCGTCGTCAGCAGTCCCGGCCTGAATGGCTACTTCGAACTGAAAGACGACAGAACCTGGGAGCCTTTCCGCACATTTGAGCAGGTGGCCAACGTTGATCTGCGCAACCCCAATGTGCGGATATTCGACATCAACGGAGACTCGCAGGCCGAAATCGTCCTCACGGAGGAGCAGGCTTTTGTATGGTACCGCGCCGAAGGCATCGCCGGATATGGCCCTGCCGAGCGCAGCTTCAAGCCCTTCGACGAAACGCAAGGCCCCGCCATCGTATTCTCCGACCCAGAGCAGCGCATCTTCCTGGCCGATATGAGCGGCGACGGCCTCACCGATATTGTCCGCATCCGGAACGGAGAGGTCTGCTACTGGCCCAACCTCGGCTATGGCCGCTTTGGCCGCAAGGTAACCATGGCCGACAGCCCATGGTTTGATGCCCAGGATCTCTTCAACCCCGCATACCTGCAACTGGCAGATATCTCCGGCACAGGCGCCACGGACCTGATCTACCTCGGCCAGGGGCGCTTCCGCGCCTGGCTCAACCTCAGCGGCAATGCCTGGTCTGAGCCCTGCGAGATCACACCCTTCTTCGATACCACCCTGCCCAGCCAGATCACCGTAACCGACTTCCTGGGCAATGGCACGGCCTGCCTCGTCTGGTCCTCTCCCCTGCCCGAATATGCCGAAACCCCCATCCGCTACATTGACCTGATGGGCGGTAAAAACCCGCACATCCTCACTTCCTACAAGAACAATTTCGGCCAGAAAACAAGCTGGGAATACAAAAGCTCCACCCATTTTTACCTGGAAGATAAAAAAGCCGGGAAGCCCTGGGTCACCAGGCTGCCTTTCCCCGTGCAGGTGGTCAACCGGGTGACAGTAAAAGACAAGTGGCGCAGGACCACATTCAGCACCCGGTACAGCTACCATCATGGCTACTTCGACCATGCAGAGCGCGAGTTCCGCGGCTTCGGGCGGGTGGAGCAGACCGATGCAGAAGATTTTGGCGAATTTGCTGCGGGAAATAGTGCCAGCCCCTACATTACCGACGACAAAACCCTGTATCAGCCGCCGGTCAAAACCATCACCTGGTTTCATACCGGGGCTTTCCTGAGCCGGGAGCGGATTCTGAACCAGTTTGAGCAGGAGTACTTCCGGCCCAATGGCGGCAGTTTTAAAGAAAACGAACTGCCCGAACCCGATCTGGAAGCCGGAGACCTGAGCGCCATCGAATACCGCGAAGCCCTGCGCGCCTGCAAGGGCATGACGCTGCGAACAGAGACCTACGAGCTTGATGTGGATGCCCTGAGCGGGGGCGAACACCTGCCAGTCAAATTGTTCTCCGCCGCCTTCCACAACTGCCATATCCAGCGCCTCCAGCCCCAGGGCCCCAACCCGAACGCAGTATTCCTCGTGACAGAAAGCGAGGCCATTACCTACCACTACGAACTGGAGCTCAAGGATGGGCTGCCGAAAGACCCGGCCGCGGCCGATCCGCGCATCGCCCATAGCCTGATCCTCAAGACCGACGAGCTTGGCAATGCCCTGCAAACCCTGGCCGTCGCGTACCCGCGCTGGCAGGATGTGGCTCTGAACGACCCCTCGCTGCCACAGGGTGCGGAGGCATTGATCCGGTCGGTGCAGAAGGAAATGCATCTGGTGTACACCGAAAACGAGCTGACAAACGATGTCCGCACCCCGCAGGACTACCGCCTGCGGATGCCCTGCGAGGTGCGCACCTACGAGCTGACGGGGCTGACACCTGCCGACGGGCGCTACTTCACCCTCGCGGAACTCCGCACAGCGCAGCCCGGTAGCTTTACAGAAATCCCCTATCAGCAACTGCCCGCCCTTGTGACACCCCAAAAGCGGCTGGTAGAGCGGGTAAGAATGCTGTATTTTGATGAAAACCTCACAAGTGCCTTGCCATTTGGCCAACTCAACCGCCTCGGCCTCCCCTACGAAACCTACAAGATCGCGCTGACGGAAGGGTTGTTGCAAGCCGTCCTGGACGACAAACTGCCAACGCTCGAAAACCCGGGCGAAAGCAGGTCTGCTATGCTCAACCGCGTGCTGCCCCTGGGCGGCTACCACAACATGGACGGTGCCTGGTGGATCCGCTCCGGCATAGCAGGTTTCGCCGACGATGCCGATGAGCATTTTTACCTGCCCGAACGCTACACGGATCCCTTTGGCAAGGTGACGACCCTGACCCTTGATCCATACGACCTGTTCATGGAGCGGAGCAAAGACCCCTTGAGCAACGAAGTAGTGGTGCTCCGCTTCGACTACCGTGTGCTGGCGCCGCTGGCGATGAAGGACCCCAACGGCAACCTGTCGGAGGTGGAATACGATATTCTAGGTATCCCGGCGAGGATGGCCCTGAAAGGCAAAGGCGCCGAGGCGGATTCCCTCGCCGTAGCGCCTGCCGCCCTCACCCATGCCGAGGTGGCCGCCTTTTTTACAGGCCCCTACGACGCGGCCAAGGCCCGCAGCCTGCTTGGGGAGGCCACCGCCTGCCACGTGTATTTCTTTGGCGAAAGCCTCGATGCGACTGGCCAGATCACCTACGGCGTGCACCCCGCCTGCGCAGCAAGCATCCTGCGGGAAAAGCATGTGGCGCAGTTGGCCCCGGGAGCAGTCAGCCCGCTCCAGCTCAGCTTCGAGTACAGCGACGGCAGCGGAGCGGTGATCGCCACCAAAGTGCAGGCTGAGCCTGAAGTAGCAGGCGGGCCCCTGCGCTGGATCACCAATGGCCGTACCGTGCTCAACAACAAGGGCAATCCCGTCAAACAATACGAACCGTATTTTACCCCTTTGCACAGCTTCGAGGGGGACCCGGACGAGGCAGGTGTTACGGCGACTATTTTCTACGACGCCGCGGGCCGCACCATCCGCACTGAAATGCCCGACGGCACATTCAGCCGGGTGGAGTTTTCGCCCTGGTTTTTCCGCGCCTGGGATGCCAATGACACCGTGCTGGAGCCTGGAAATGCCTGGTATGCACGTCGCACCGATCCAACTCATCCTGAATTTGCCCAGTTTGGTACACCGGAAAACGATCGGGCTGCCCAAATGGCAGCGATCCACGCCAATACCCCCGCCGAAACCCATACCGACAGCCTGGGCCGTGAGGTGGTGGCCATCGTGCACAACAAGCAGGTTGGCCTGGAAGAAAAATACCTCACCTACACCAAACTCGACGCCGAGGGCAAACCCCTCTGGCTGCGGGATGCGCGCCGAAATTATGTGATGGTATATGCCCGCGTACAAGACCCCGCGGATTTTCAAAACATGGCGACGGCAAGCGCTTATGTGCCTGCCTACGACATCGCCGGCAACCTGCTCTTCCAGCACAGCAACGAGGCTGGCAACCGCTGGATGCTGCCCGACAGCACAGGGCAGCCCATGTATGTCTGGGATGAAAATGAATATGCCGGAGCACTGGAACAGCGGCTGATGCGCACGGAATACGATGCCCTGAGGCGCCCCACCCACCAGTGGCTCAGGATTGGGACCGAGACAGAGAAAGAAATCAGCCGCATTACCTATGGCGAAAGTCGGCCCAACCCCGAGGCCAGCAACTTGCGCGGACAGGTGGTCATCTCCCTCGGCCCGGAAGGCCGCACGGAAGCGGTGAAGTTTGACTTTAAAGGCAACTTGCTGGAAAGCCGCCGCCAACTGCTGGATAAGGCCGACGTGCATACCATGGACTGGAACGGCTATGTGGAGGGAATCCCTTCTGGTCACCTTTCGCCCGAGGTGTTCGTGCAGCGCACCGAATACGATGCCCTGAGCCGCATGACCCTGCTGCACAACTGGCATCGGGAAGCCCTCCCGGGTCAGCCAGTCCCTCCTCCGCCTGCTATCTATATCCCTCAGTACAATCAGCGCGGGGTTTTGGTGAGCGAAACCCTCAGCGTGCGGGGGAGCGTGCAGGATGCCATTCGGCGCATTGAATACAACGCCAAGGGCCAGCGCACCCTGCTGCGCTTGGGCAACGACACCAATACGCACTACAAGTACGACCCGAATACCTTCCGCCTCACCCGCCTGTTCACCAGCAGTGGCCCCGGCCTGCTCCAAGACCTGCACTACACCTACGACCCGGTGGGTAACATCACCCAGATCGAAGACAAGGCGCAGGACACCATTTTTTTCCAAAACAGCCAGGTGAAACCTGTACAAGCCTATGAATATGACGCGCTGTACCGGCTCATAACAGCCCGCGGTCGGGAAAATGCCACCAATACCGATCCCGCGCCTGGGGCCTATCCCTTCGGGCCACTGGATACAGTCATCCCTGGCAGTAGTGCTCTGCGCATCTACACCCAGCATTACACCTACGACCCGGCGGGCAACTTCACCGAGATGAGCCACATCGCCAATGGAAGTTCCTCCTGGACCCGGACCTACGAGACCGATCCTAAGAGCAACCGCCTCCTAAGCACCCAAGTAGGAACAGCCCCGGGAGCTAAGGTAGAGTACCAGTACGATACCCACGGCAGTATGCTCAACCTCAACCGTACGCCGGATGAATACCGCCTACGCTGGGACTACCGCGACATGATCCACACCCTCGACCTGGGCGGCGGCGGCAGGGCGTACTACCAATACGACGCCGGGAAGCAGCGCACGCGCAAGCGAATTGAGCGTCTTGGTCCAAACGGGAATGTAACCCGGGTTGAGGAGCGGATCTACCTGGGGGGAATGGAGCTATACAGACGCTGGAATGCGAATGACTTAAATAACCCGGTAGAGGAAATTGAAACCCACCACCTCTTTGCCGACGAGCAGCGGGTGCTGATTGTGGAGGATGTAGTGCGCACGGACAACAACGACCTGCGTACCGGCGTGCTCTACCGCTACCAGTACAGCAACCACTTAGGCTCAGCGGCCTTGGAGCTGAATGCCGATGCTTACATCATCTCCTACGAGGAGTATCACCCCTACGGCACCACGGCCTACCAGGCACAGAACGCCGCCATACGCGCCGCCGCCAAGCGCTACCGCTACACCGGCATGGAGCGCGACGAGGAGAGCGGCCTGGCCTACCATACCGCCCGCTACTACCTGCCCTGGCTGGGGCGCTGGGGGAGTGCGGACCCGATTGGAGTGGAGGGAGGGATAAATTTATTTGCATACTCAATGCTTAGGCCATTATTGGTAAAAGATACAAATGGGCAAAATCCAAACGAAACAGTTGTTCTTGGTAGGTACGATATGACTATAAATGGAAAGAAATACCCCAAAACCGAGATGTTAAGAAATATGGGGAAATTGCTACCAGATCTTGCAGAAGATTTTGCAAAATTATCCGATGAATTTGGCGGTGGCAAGGAAGGCGTTTCGGCGGCTTCTAATTTTTTGGTAGAAAAAATATTGAGAGGAAAACTTGGCGTAGGTCGAATAATATTTGATTTAGATGGAATTACCCCAGAAATGTTATCGGGAAAAGGCAAACTATTGCAAGGCGCAACAACTTCAGAATTAGGTGTAGTGTTGAGATACATAAATCAAGGTCCCGTTTCAACAACTGATATTGAGTTTATACATGCTGGCGGTACCTCTATTATTAAGAAAGGAACTCAAATTGTGGAAGGTGCACCATTGCCACAGATGCTATTGGATAAACTTTCCAATCCGGTTTTTCGCCATATTCCTCCCACATCAACCTCAAAAGTGGGATCTGATGGGGAGGGAAGTAAAAGTGGGACAGCACCAAAAAACCAACCTGCAAAGCCTAATAAGGGTGGTACTCCTAGAACTAAAGTCCTTAGGGTTGGAACTAAAGCCCTTAAGGTGTTAGGGCCTGCTGCTGCTGCTGTAGGAACAGCTCTCGCTGTGGATGCAATTAAAAATTCTTCTCAGGAGAATTTACCGATAGTTGTAGCTGGAGAGGCTGGCTCTATGGCTGGTGGCAGTTTAGGAGCAACGGCTGGGGCGTTCGCAGCTACTGCTGTCTTGACAGCAGTCATGGCCAGCCCACCTGGTTGGGCGGTTACTACAGTAGCAATTATCGGTGGCACATTGGGTGGAGTGTTAGGTTCTTCGGCAGGGAGACAGGCCGCGGAAAATGCAATGAGCGGACCAATTCGAGTTGTAAAGGATGCTGATTCTGGAATTCGCAGAATGTATGGTTTGCCCTGGTTTTGATATTAGCTACCGTTTTTTTTGTATGCATGGGTATCGAACTTGGGCTTAGCCCTTGATTCCTCATTTTGTTCCCGCTCTGTCTTCTTTTATGCTTAGAACCGAGGGTCGAGGTACTCTCAAAAACGACTAAAAATAAGTAAAGCATGGATACAGTGACCGAATTATTTAAGCACCCCGAGCCCCTGGCATGGGTGATCGGGTCCATCACCCTGATCGTGATCGCCGTGTTGGCGGTCAACAGGAAGATTTTTTCTGAAAACAAGCTCTTTTCCCTGGTACTGGTCGCCATCCTGCTCATCGTGACCGTGTATCTTTTCAGCCCATCCTCCGACGGTCACATCCTCCACCTCCTCCAGGCCATTGCCCTGGGGACGGTGCTTCAGGGCCCGAAGACTGGGCAGTACCCGGCCTTGGTTCCCATCCAGTCAGAGGCCTGTAGGATCACCACGCCACCGGGCGGATGTTTGAAGTTGGGCATGCGAGTTTGACACAGACACCCATTTTTTAATGCGCTCGGAAGAGCACGATAAACCCGAGATAAACCCGAAATGGATTATCAGTTACCGCAAAACCCCATCCTTAGCACTGCCTGGATGGTGAAGGCATTGGTCTGGTATTGCGGCGACGATCGCAAAGGCTCTACCCACTCGACCAATAAGGTATTGGAATGGGTGGGCAAAACCCCGCTGGACACCTCTCCCGAAAATACCGAGGCACGCGAAATGCTGACTTTGCAGATTATAGAGTTGTTATTCAAAGTGGTGTATCCACCTTTCAACGATTATGATTCGGCCATTCGCCTTGTTGAATGCGCGCTTACCGTACATGTTGATCGCGATAAAACTGCTTTTATGGAACAAACCCGGGAGCAACTGTATATAGTCCGGGACAATCCTGTTCGCCAAACTGTATTGAAAGTAAAATTTTTACTGGAGGCAGGTCACAACAATCCGGCCCGGGATACCGATCAGGCGCTGGAATGGGTCCGTCAGACCCCTTTGGATGATTCGCCGGAGCAACTCGAGGCCAGGGAAATGCTGGCGGAACGGATGAGGGGCCTGGCTGTAAAATTGGCTCAGGCGCCATTTTACGCCCCCGAGGCCGCGCTGCGTTTGCTGGAGTGTGCCCTGAATCTCCATCTGGGACAGGATATCCGTGCTCTCCTGGAAGAAATCAGGAGGGATATTTCTCAAAAAACGGCATAAACGCCTTACTAAGATGGTGGGTAACACTGCACTTGAGTATTTGAGCGGTTTTACAGGCGAATTGGGGTTTATGAAAGCCGAAGCCGCCTTTAAGCAGAACTATGAAACCTACCGAAAAGAACTTGGGGTCGAAGGATCGCTGAGTGAGGGTGTTTCATCCGGCACAAAACAAGAACCTATACTTCCGGCAACAACAATCGTTTCTCATGTCTGATCAGCAAGCGACAACTGCCCCGTACCATCCGGACGCATACAGCCAGCTCTGCGTGTCATACCGGGCCATAGATGATTTCCGGGGCAAGCTCCTGGGGTTTCTTCCCCTGGTATCGGGCCTCTCGATCTGGAGTACCGGCTGGGGCGGCACCAATCCAGTACCGGAAAACATGCACCCTGCGATGGGTATTTTTGGCCTGCTGGTTACGCTGGGCCTGGCCATCTTCGAGTTGAAGGGCATCCAGAAATGTACAGCCCTCATCCGGGCAGGCCAGCAGATGGAAGCTGCGATGGGGGTGACAGGGATGTTCGCTTCCCTCAAAGATTCGCACTGGACCCGTTTTGCCATAACCGAACCCGTGGCCTCAGCCATGATCTATGCCACCGTAGCCGCTGCCTGGATGTATATCGCCTCCCAGTTTTGTGTATGGTGCGCGGTTGCATGCGGCGTGGTGCTGCTGGTGCTCATGTATGTTTACTGGCTATGCCCGGTATCACGGTCTGGTACCCCGAACAGATAAGCCTGCTGTGAATACAGGTACTGAACAGCCTGCGGTGTTAAAAACTTGACGATTAAGCCTTCAGCGGCTCCTTCGCTGCGCTCCGGGAGGGGGGGAATGCCCCTCCCAGATTACTTTCAAACAGAACCCGAACTATTAGAAATATCCCATCATGGCTACCATCCGCACTCAGAAATTCAGCGTTTCCGGTGTCATCACCGATGCCAATGGCTTTTTTGTAGAAGAGGCCCAGGTCGAGCTGTTCCTCGTCAACCTCCGCGCGACCGTTTCATTGGGCGAGGCCAGCACCGACGAGGCAGGCGCCTACCGGATCGCCTACAGCAAGCCTCAAGGGCTTGAAGCTGCTGGTATCCGCATTGTGGTGCGCCCTGCGCGGGGTGGCCGGGATCTCGCCCAGTCGCCAGTGCTCTACAAAGCACCCCAGCACGCGACGATCAACCTGTCCCTGCCGGTTGAGAATACAGTCAGAGGCGACTTTAGCCGGTTGATCAATCGGATGCAGCCTTTGCTGGGTCAGATCAGGCTGACGGAGCTGCGTGAGGACAAGAACCAGCGCGACATCAGCGAACTGAGTGCTGCAACAGGCGAGCCTCTTGCGCGTATCGCGCGGCTGCGCCGTGCCCATCAGCTCGATGAAGCCACCCGCATTGACGCAGAGCTGTATTTTGCCTGGATGGAAGCAGGCTTACCAGACGACCCCGGCCGCCTCGCTGTGCAGCCGTCGGAATACCTGGAATCAATCTTACAGGCAGCCGCCCGGCGCGGACTCATCGGAGACCGCGGAGAGGAGGGCTGGAAAAGAGCTATAGCCAACCTCAAAGGGAGGCTCATGACCCAGCCAGTGGCACTGCTGGAGAGCCAAAACTTGTTCAGTACCGTAGCTGATCTTTCCGGCCCGGACGCGGAGTATGTCAACCGCCTCCTGTCTCAGCACCTTGAGCGGACCATCCTGGAAAACATGCCGGAGGTGGCCCCCGCTACCCGGCTGGCCGTTGAGCGCCTGCTGCTCGATGGGCTGGGAGATGCTAATCCGGATGTGGAGCTTGGTGTCATCCTCAAAGACGACCTTCCGTTAGACAATTTTGATCCATCAACACCAGGTGCCGGGCTTTCACCTACTCCTTACCCCCCATTCCCTCCAGATGAGCCCTGCAAGCTGCAGAGGCATGCCGCCTATCGCACCACTTCCCGGAGTCTTCTTTCCCTTGACACGCCTCTGGTGGAGCACCCGCTGCTGGCTGAGCCAATCCGGCGTGCTAAAACCTTTGTATATGCGCAGGCAGCGGGGGTAAACACCCGGAAGACCGTCAAGCTGGCCGAGCGGGGACTGACAGCAGATGAATGGTCGGAAGACACCCTGGCAGATGCCATCAAGGACGGCATCATTACCAAGGCCGAGGCCGACGCACTCTCGCGTATCGGAACCCTGTCAAGGATCATAGGCATACATCCGGATCTGGTCGGTCTGCTGAATAATACTGCACCCCGCGAGCTTGCGAAGCTGGCCGAATATACGGCCAACGACTGGGCGCTCCTGATCGAGCGCAACCGGGTTGCACTGCCCCCCCGTATCGCCGACGCGCAGACCTATGCCAAAACCCTCGAAGACCGGTTTGAGCAAGCTTATCCATTGCCCTATTTTGTGCACCGGCGCTTGCAGCAACAGGCGGCCAACAGCTCGCTACGCAAGTTCCATAACCAGAATCCTTCGGGAGACTGGGCCACCTTTGACTGGCTGAAGGGTGATCTCAAAACCTTCAAGTGGACAGGTATTTCTGCTGATGCGCGCAAGGGTGTGGTTGCCCAATTGGCGGCAGACCAGCGCATCCTCAGGCTGGCAGGCCCTGCAGATGCTTTGCAACTGAGAGGGGCAGGCTTCGACTCGGCGCTCAAGATCGTAAAGGGAGGCTGGCAAACATTTAGAGACACCAGCGGACTCACAGAGGCATCTGCGCGCAATGTGTACACCCGTGCCCAGGCCTCCAGTGTGCGAGCCTTGCACACCTTTGCCGCTATACGGGATTTCGATCGTGGCGGGTTCTCGGAAATCAGATTTGGCAACGTTGCTCCGAAGGAGATAGCTGATTTGCGCAAAATAGAGGGCATGAGTGAGCTCCTGTCCGCTGGCCAATATTGTGACTGTGCTGATTGCCGGTCTGTGCTTTCTCCTGCAGCCTATCTGGTTGATATGCTGGGATTTGTGGAGGAGAAAATTAAAATAACGGCACCGGAGTACCAGTCTTTTCAGCTTCTCCAGCGGCGCCCCGACCTGGCTACCTTGCCGCTCACCTGTGCCAACACCAAAACCCGGATTCCCTACCTGACGGTTGTGAATGAAGTCCTGGCTGCCTGGATTCAGCAGCAGGGTCAGCCCAATCCCTTGGAATGGGCAGCAGGTGCAAACATCAGCCCAGATTTTTTGCTGCCTGTTAACCTTCCCCTGGCCAGGCTCCGCATGTATCTGAGCCATTTTAAGCTGACTATTTTTGACCTCGTTGCTGCCCTGAGAAACAGCAGCAACATGGAAGGCCTGGCTGACCCTAACTGGAGAAAATTTTTACCTCTTGATGATGCTGATTCCCAGTTGATTACCACTAGTAGCTCTGATGCTGCAGTTGTATCAAAGCGTTATGGGGTTGGCACTATCGCAGATCTCACGCCACAGGTGTTTATCCGCGCAGCCGGAATCACGCGCAAAGAACTGAGTGATCTCGTCGACATGCGGTATTATGCAGGCCTCATCAGCCTTAGCGTAAAGCTTGTCGATAATCCGGCTACGGACGATGTGCAGGCCTATGTTGAGCAATTCCAGGGTATGACGCCAGCGCTGGCCGATTATTTGTATCGCTTTATCCGCCTGTGGCGCAAAACCTCGTGGACGATCACCGAGCTGGATGCCCTTTTGAAAACCTTGTCAACCACGGCAACCTCTGGCCAAATTACTACCGACCTGCTGATCCGCTTGTCAAAATCTGCCTGGGTGCAAAACAGATACAAATGGACAGTAGCCGAACTCAGGGCCTTCCTGGATCAGATGCCGGCTTCTAAAGACTATCCCAAGAAAGTGGAAAACCTCGATGACCGGGGCTTGCTGGAGCGGGTTTTCGACCTGGAGGCAATCTTTGGCTTGAAGCCGGATGGAACATACCAGGAGCAGGTTGCATTCGATCCTGCCGACTTCGCTACTCCCGCTCCTGCTGCCTCTACCCTAAAGTTGGCATCTTTGCTGGCCGGAGCGCTGAAAATCAGTGGACCCGAGCTACAAGCAATCCTGGCATCAATTGAGGCGAATGAGGCGAATTGGCTAGGGCTCGATCTTACGTCTCTTTCCCAGCTCTACCGCCATGTGAAAATCGCCCGCAGCCTGGATTGGGATGTGGCGGAGTGGCTGCATGCCTCTGCAATGCTGTCCATGAAAGACCCCAAAGGGCTTACAAACCTGATCAAGCTACACGATTTCAGCCAATTGCAGCATGCCCTGGGACTTCTGCCTTCAGAGATGGCATTTTTCCTACGTAGGACAGACAAGCTGGATGGGCAGGATTTTAGTTTTCAAACGGATAAACTCACAGAGACCCTGAAAAAAATTGCTGATGCAGCGGGCAGTAACGATCCAGATAAACGCGACAAATGGAAAGCAGCCTTCCAGTCCGCAGTGCCGAAAATTCAGGCGCAGTTGAATGTGGGACCCGATTTGTGGGCCTCGTTGCTTTACTGGACCCCTGAAGATATCTCCCGTTTTTGGGATGTTAACGAACAGGATAATCTAACCTTAGTTGTTTTGACAGGATGGCTGAAAGATGCAGAACGTGCCTTGTGGCTGATGCAGCGCATGGGCTGGACAGAACAGGCCTTCGCCTGGCTAAGCGCTAATCCAGGGAAAGTAAAAATTGCCAACCGCAGGGCCAAAAACCTGAATACCTTGAAAGGATTGGCTGCCTGGAAGCAGCTCATGCCAGCCGACCCGGAGGCAGCAGCAAGTGCCCTCGCCGTTCTGGAAGCAAATAGCGATGATTCTTCATGGGCGAATTATTGGAAACTGGAGCCAGCGCAAGTGAAAGCGATACGGGAGTTGCTCGGGCTAAATGCCGCCCTGGATGTCCCGGAGGTCAACCAGCTACAGCAAACACTTGCCCTCAGCAAACGTTTAGGCGCAACGGCCGCAGTGCTCAGTGAGCTTCTCAGGCATGACACCTATGCCGAAGCTTCGGTGGCGGCAGACATTGCCCGGCAGCTCATCTCGGCTCAATACCCGGATGAAAAAGAGCGCCAGGCGATTCTTGAGCGCTACGATGACAAGGTCAGCGGATTAACACGCGATATTCTTGTGCAGTTGATCCTTACGCAATTAGGAAATGGACCGACTCCATTCGAGAACGAAAGCAGCCTGTTTGCTTATTTTTTGCTTGATATAGAAATGGAGGGCTGTTTCCGTACGTCCCGCATTGTGGCAGCGCACAGCAGCATTCAATTATATATCCACCGGATACTGATGAATCTCGAGCAGTCTTCCGATGGCATCCTCAAGGTGCTGGATACCATTGAGGATCTGGAAGAATTTAAAACCGAATGGGAATGGCGAAAAAATTACCGTGTATGGGAAGCCAATCGCAAGGTGTTTTTGTATCCGGAAAACTACCTGGAGCCAGACCTGCGGGACAACAAGACGCCCATTTTCCGGGAGCTCGAAGAGGAACTGCTGCAAGCCGAACCCGATCAGGCAGGTGCCGAGCTGGCCTGGCGCAACTATTTTGAGAAGTATACTGAACTGGCTGCATTGCGCATTGCCGGGGCCTTTTTCCAGGCGGAGAAAAACACGTACCACTTTTTTGGCCGTACTGCAAAGAGTCCGTTTCAGTATTATTACCGGCGCTGGGAAAACCAACAATTGTGGACACCCTGGGAGGCGATGGATGTGGCTATTTCAGCCGAAGAAGTTACGGGCATTGTGTATAATGGCCACACCTATGTGTTTTGGGCGGAAACAGAGGAGGATGCAGAACTTCAGAAGGTCTTTTTGAACCTGTCGCATCTGAAGGCAAACAAGCGCTGGAGTACGCCTCAGCGACTAGAGTATGCGAACAGCTCAAGCAATGCCAATTCACAGGTTTTTCCATCAATTGCCGATAATTTTTCATTTTCATTATCTGATGCGGATAAAAACGTATTAAAACACTTGGATTTAACTTCTTTTTCTCTAGAAGATAGTAGTTATCCGGCACCTTACGCAAGTGGGATTCGTTTGCTAATGTCATCATTTATCGACAGGTCAACTTGCCAGGATGAGGCCCCTCATGCATTGAACACCCAAATAACAGATCTCGCTTTGACTGAGAGCCAGATAGATGATGCGCTTCGTGGCGGAAAAAGCATATCTTCTTCTTTCATTCAGTTGACGAAGAAAAATGAAAATGTAAGTATTTCATTAAGTCACGTTGGCGGAACCCGCAATTCTGCTATTCTTACTCTTGATGGGCAAAGATATCTTTCTATTGTGAGGCCTGAAATCCCGCAGATTTCTGATGGCGGGTGGAAATCACCTACTAGCATGTTGCCTATAGCATTTCGAATGCTGACTACATCTACAGGTCAAAATGGCTTATATTCTTTCCTTTTGCATGTTATAGGAAACAATCCTAAAATAGATTATGATTATATCCTTTCGCAGCAAGGCATTAAGCAGTTTATTGACACATCAACCCAAAAAATTAGGGAACAAAACTTCCCTCTTGAGTTACTTGGCTTTCTGTTAAGAGTACAGCCTAAATTTTCCGATGATGATTCTATGTACATCAAGGGCCCATATGGCGATTATCTTCGGGAGCTTTTCTTCCATATTCCATTTTGCATTGCACATCAGATGAATGCCAACCAGCGCTTCGAAGAGGCGAAGTGGTGGTATGAGCGCATTTTTGACCCAACAGCCTCAGGTGATGTAGGGGATATTGACCGCCCGTGGCGTTATATTGAGTTTAGGGAACTTGGATATGCGAAGATGAAGGATACGCTGCAGGACACGGCGGCGCTGGAACGCTATCGCATGGACCCTTTCAATCCGCACGCCATTGCCAGGCTGCGCATCAGTGCCTACCAGAAAACCATTGTCATGAAGTACGTGGACAATCTGGTGGACTGGGGAGACAGTTTGTTTGCGCGATACGAGATGGAAAACATCAACGAAGCACTGATGCTGTACCAACTGGCAGCCGACATTCTGGGAGACCGCCCCACACAAACAGGGCCTTGCCCTGAGCCAGAAGAAGCCAGCGCATTGACCTACAAGCAGATCAGGAGTCAGAGCAACTCAACATGGGATCAGGTCCTGATCTTGCTGGAAAATCTTGAGCCTGCCGGGGCTGAGGAAGCGGAGGACAGCATGATTCCCGCTTCTATGCCCAACCCGCAGTCACAACTGACTACGCTGGCTTTCTGCATTCCGGCCAATGCCGAATTGCAGAAATACTGGGACCGCGTAGCCGACCGGCTCTATAAGATCCGTCATTGCCTTGATCTTGATGGCCGGCCCCGTCAGGTGGCACTTTTTGCTCCACCCATAGACCCCATGCTCCTGGTGCGGGCCAAGGCAATGGGCTTATCGCTGGATGAGATCCTCGAAATACTCAATGCCCCGGTGCCTCACTACCGGTTTACCTACCTCATAGAGCGCGCAAAGCAATATGCACAAATGGTGCAGTCCTTCGGTTCTGCCCTCCTCGCAGCGCTAAACAGCAAAGATACTGAGCAACTGACGCTGCTTCGCTCCGTGCAGGAGCGGGAAGTGCTCCGAATGGGAAGGGAGGTGCGCAAGCGTGCCCTCGAAGAAGCGCAGGCACAGGAAAAAGCGGCAACCGAATCAAAGCTGAATGTCGGGAAGCGGGAAAAGTATTTTTCTGATTTGTATGATAATGGGGAAATCAGCCAGGAGAAAAAAGCTGCATTATTTAAAGATGCAGCGACAGTATTGCATGCAACTGCTGCTTTATTTAATGTAATAGAGGCATATCTTGCTTTAAAAGCAAAAGAAAGAGTTGCTGCTGGGGCTAAAGGGTTTGATAGCTTAGGCCAGGGTGCAAGCCTGGCTGCGGATTGGTTTGAAAGAAGGGCGATTAAAGTGCGCAGAAAACAAGACTGGAAATTCCAGCGCGATACTGCCGCGCAAGAGCAGAAGCAGTTGGCGCAGCAACTCCTCGCGGCTGTGATCCGGGTGGACATCGCAACCAAAGACTTACAGCTCCATGAGCGCAGCATGGAGCACGCCGATGAAGTGTACACATTCTACCGGGATAAATTTACAAACCTCGGCTTGTACAACTACATGTCGCGCGTCCTGCATACCCTTCACCGCCAGGCCTACAATATCGCCTATGAGGCAGCCAGACAGGCAGAAAAAGCCTGCAATTTTGAGCAAGACTTTCCTGACAGTGAGATCGTTATTCTCCCCGATAATTGGGACGGCGGCAGGGCTGGCCTGCTTTCCGGAGAGCGCTTGCTACTTCAGCTTCAGGAACTTGAACGGAAGTATCATGAGGCAAACCGCCGCGAATTTGAGCTGACCAAGCATGTCTCGCTGCAGCAGCTCAATCCGCTGGCTCTGCTCCTACTCCGCGTAACCGGAAAATGCGACTTCTCCATCCCGGAAGAACTGTATGACCTGGATTTTCCGGGGCATTATCGTCGGCGGATCAAGTCGGTGAGCATCACGATCCCCTGCATCGCAGGCCCATACACCACCGTGAGTGCGACTTTGCGGCTTGAAAAGTCCTACATCCGGAAGGACCAGGACAAGGTTGACCTTAGCGATGCGAGTGTGCCAGTTATGAGCAATGTAGCCACCAGTTCCGCCCAGAACGACAGTGGCGTATTTGAGCTGAGCTTCCGCGACGAGCGCTACCTGCCCTTCGAGGGAGCAGGGGCCTCCGGAGACTGGAAGCTGGAAATGATGACAGATCCCAAACTGCGGCAGTTCGACTACAACACCATTTCCGATGTGATTGTCCATGTCCGCTACACAGCCAGAGAGGGCGGAAGCACCCTGCGGGATGATGTCCAGGCAGGCTTGAAGGACCTTCTCAACGAGCTTAAGATAAGTTCATCCGCCAACGGAACCGGCCTCTTCCGCCTCTTCGACCTTCGCCACGACTTCCCCAATGAGTGGAACAAAATGCTCAAGAGCCCAGGCAAAACCCTAACCATCAAGCTGGAAGCCTCCCGGTTTCCCTATCTAGCCCAGCTTGCCAGTCCTGAAATTGAGGCATTGACGCTGTACACGGTTGATGGGAGTCTCAATCAGCCACAAGTAAATAATGACCTGGGCATGAATCAATACGAGATTCTTCCCAAGCGTGATATAGACGAAGACCTGACCATCACTTTTGACCAGCTTCCGGCCCAAGGGTATCTGCTGATCCGGTATACGCTGAAGCCGTAACCTGCGTAAGGATGATACTCCGGTTGTTTCACCCTTAAAAGTCCAGCCCCATGACCGGTCTTGTCCTGAAATAGGTTGACATCAACGGAGGGTCAAAATTCAATGAGACGGAAGTTAGAAAAGCGGCATTATTCACCTACATTTAGGGAGCAAGTGGTGCTTCGGGTGGAGCGCGGAGAGTTAAGTGTGGCCGAGGC
>JANRLQ010000097.1:0-278686 GCA_033762375.1 Bacteroidia bacterium | reverse complement strand
TTCACCGAGAAAATCCCTCCGCGTATCCCGGTGGCACAACCTCCGTGTATCTCCGTGAAAAATGTACACAGCGGTCAATAGAGACTACACAGAGATTCACCGAGAAAATCCCTCCGCGTATCCCGGTGGCACAACCTCCGTGTATCTCCGTGAAAAATGTACACAGAGGCAGCATCGGGTGGCCATATGCTGTGTGTTGCCCGGCAGGATCATACGCAATATTGCTGCCCAAAAAGTCAGCCTGGGGCAGTAGCTTTGGGATGTCATCTCAGGTGTCAAACAGGCATCCCCGAGAGACCCTTACAGCAGGTGTACGACAAGCTGAAGATCGGGCAGTATGTAAGGTTTTGGGGAGATCCTGTGAAAAAAGGGCATGTGTGTTGAAGGTGTGCTGAAAAAATATGTTTTATAAAAAATTGAATAACAATTGATTATGAAAAAAAAGACACGTTTTTTGATAAAAATTTAAAATTGAAAAAATGATACTCATTTTTATGAAATAGTCCTTAAAATCATGTCTTTTTTTATGGTTTATCCGGAAAGGTGCTGTACATTTGAGTATGCAAGATGGCCAAGAGCAATAGCTGAAAAAAGGCAGCCGTACGATCAAAGCCGGTAGTATCTAAGGTGAAAGCTGGTGACCAGGTTGTACTGTTTTTCGGATCAGCTTCAGGCTGGTGGCGCTTGTGTACCGATCGGCTGATGTGATTGAGATGACCCCATAACCCATACCCTGGATTGTCTGGTGACTTAACCCCCCTTTTGTATGGACCTGTATAAAATTGTATCCCAACTCTCAGAAGAGGATTACTCGGGAATCTATAAGAATCTGGAGGAAAACAAGGCAGAAAAAAGTGCTGCTTTTCTGAAGATCATCCGCGAAAACCCTGAAACGCCTGACAAGACGTTTCTGCAAAAATTTGACATCGGAGCTGCTGCTTTTTATGTACTCAAATCCCGGCTCAACCAGCGGGTGGAGGAGTTTATCATCAATCAGCTCGGGGATCCCGGTATCAGCATCATGCACCGGGTACTCAACTCCAATGAGCTGATATTCCAGAATACGCGGGAGATCTCTACCGCAGCGCTGCGTCGCCTGGAGCGGGAACTCCAGCGCCTGGACTTCCCTTATGGCCTGATGATTGTGTATCGCGAGCTGCAAAATCTGAATGCCTTTAACGATGATCAGCAGTACTACAAAAACCGATACAGCCAGCAAGTGGCCTACTCGGTAGCCATGGACAAGGCGGCGGAGATTGTCACCCAGTTTTTCCGGTCGTATGACCTCTATTATATGGGACGCAAGGACCGCGACCTCCAGGAAATGGTCCGGCAGATGGAAAAAATTGACAACGTCTGCAACATCAATCATGAGTCTCACCGCCTGTATATCTACAAAGCCATCGTGCATATTTTTGCCAAACTTTTTGTAGAAATACCCGATACCATCCGCTGTGAGATTGAGGACACGGAGGTCATGTTTGAGAAGGCTATCCATATCCTGGATACCTACAAGGACGACACCTTCTACAACAATATCAACATCCTCTTCAACTTCCTGCGGTATGTGCACTACGACCGCAACCACGTCCGCGACAAAGCCCGTATCTACTTCGAAATTCTGGACTACAAGATTGAGGAGCTGCTGACCCGGTTTCACTGCAATGCGAATACCTCCCTGTTCCTGTTCAACAAACTGCACTACCACGTCAATTCACACACGATCAACAAACTCGTGAGTGATGTGGATGTGCACCTGTCTTCGATTGAGGTGGACACATACCGGTTGTCGTTTTACCTGAATTTTAATCTATTTCAGGCCTACGCGTACTTTCTGGATAAAAACTACCGCAAGACGTCCAAGCTTCTCTACAACCTCCGCAACGACGTCAACCTGCGGAAACATACCCACGCTGACTTGGAGATCAAGTTTTTCCTCGCCCTCACCTATGTGATGATGGAGGACTATGATCTGGCTAATCAGCTCATCCTGAGCCTCCAGCGTCAACTCCGCAAGAATACCATGGCCCGGTATGAGCATGCCAAAATCCTGCTCAAAATCCTGAGTGTAGCCCTGGGGGGCAAGGTTCGCACCCGGCCCCGCAACCTCAAGATCAACATAGACAAGTGGAAAGAAGTCAACCGGGGCCGGTATGCCCTGTTGCCGGACCTGGACCTGGAGGGCGTATTTCTGAGTGGAGAAGTGTCCAGGATACATGAGAATGACTGATCCTGCCCGGATCAGGGTGAGCGCGCAGTTCGAACCCCTTCAACACCTTGTGAGGCTGTCTGTTAAAGACAGCCTCTTGTGCAGAATGACCCTACCGTTGCACCCGTCCGCCGCTGTGGCCGGAGATCAGCGACTCCAGTTCGGGGATCGAGACCAGATTGGCATCACCGGGGACATAGTGTTTCCAGGCACCCGCAGCCGCTGCCAGGTCCACGGCCAGTTGTGGCTGGTCGGGATAGTGACACAGAGCGTAGATCAGGCCGGCCATGCTGGCATCTCCACTGCCGATTCGGTCTTGTATGTCTGGCAAGTCATGTTCGGCTGAGGCAAAAAACTGCTGTCCGTTCCACCCCAGCACCTGATAGGTATTATGGGTGGCCGAGTGTCCCCGGCGACGGCTCATGGCCACATATCGCAGGTCCGGAAACCGGGTCATGACGTGGCGCAGCAGCGTGTCGGGCTGATCTGCTTCCAGCCCAAAATAGAGCCTAAATGCATCCGGGTCACCCATCAGGACCTGACACCGCGATACGAGGGGCGGCATGATCTCTGCCGGCGTGATACCATACTGCCAGAGGGCGCTGCGGTGATTCAGGTCGCAGGACAGGATCAGGCCCAGGTCAGCAGCGGCATGGACCGCTTCGGCCATAGCAGCGGCGGCGGTGGCGCTCAGGGCAGGGGTGATACCCGACCAGTGAAACCACCCGGCATCCGTCAGTACGGTGGGCCAGGGTATCATCCCCGGTGCCAGGGTTGCCATACCGGAATACGCCCGGTCATAGATGACCCTCGAAGGGCGTTTGCCGATGCCCATTTCGAGATAATAGACGCCCAGGCGCTCGCCTCCGCGCACACAGGCACTTGTATCCACCCCAAAGGTAGCCAAAGCCCGGAGGGCAGCTGTGCCCAGGTCATGTGCGGGTACCCGCGTGAGGTAGCGTACAGGCAGGCCCCACTGAGCCAGGGAGATGGCGACATTGGACTCGGAGCCGCCATAGACCACGTCCAGGGTTTGGGTCTGGGTCAGGCGCTGATGGCCTGGTGGCGTCAGGCGGATCATGATCTCGCCGGTACAGATGATACGTTTCATGCGGGGTACTCAGGCTGTTTTGTCAAATCCAAAAAATCGCTGGGCATTGTAATAACAAATGTCCTGAACCATCCGGCCTATCCAGGGCAGGTCGTTTGGGAGCTCGCCGTTCTGGATGTCCTGGCCCAGCATCTGGCACAACAAACGCCGGAAGTACTCGTGACGCGGAAAGGAAAGGAAAGAGCGCGAGTCCGTGAGCATCCCCACAAAACACGCCAGCAGTCCCATCCGGGAGAGGGTGTCCAGTTGCCGTGCCATCCCGTCCTGCTGATCGAGAAACCACCAGGCAGCCCCCCATTGGATTTTGCCCCGGACCTGACCATCCTGATAGTTGCCGATCATCGTCGCAAATACCTCATTATCAGCAGGGTTCAGGTTATATAGAATGGTTTTGGCCAGTTTTTCCTCCCGGTCCAGCCGGTCAAAAAAACGATACATGTTCACTGCCTGCGGGAAGTCTCCGATGGAGTCGTGGCCGGTGTCGCGGCCCATACGGGTCAGCATCCGGGTATTGGTATTGCGAAGGGCACCAAGGTGAAACTGCTGGGTCCAGCCTTTTTCGTAGTCCCATACCGCAAAGTGATAGAGCAGGGCAGACTTGACCTTGTGCAGGGCAGACAGGCTGACAGGCTGCTGGTCAAGGGCCTGCAAAAAAATAGCCCGGACTTCCTCTTCCGTATAAGGCTCGGCGTACAGGTGCTCCAGGCCATGATCTGAAAGCCGGCACCCCATGGCACCAAAAAAGTCATGCCGCCGTTTCAGGACGCTGAGGTAATCGTCAAAAGTACGAATGGTGTGATTTTCAAGCGATTCCAGGCGGGAAACATACGCCCTGAATCCTGCTCCGGCTCCGATCTCCAGTGCCCTGTCTGGCCGGAAGGTCGGCAATATCTGTACCCCAAAAGGCATCTGGCGGATGCTCGCATGGTGCTCCAGCGTGTCACAGGGGTCGTCTGTGGTGCATACGACCTGTACGCCATAGTGCTGGAGCAGGTAACGGGTGCTGAAGGTCGAGCGCAGCAGTTCGCCACAGTGATCGTATATCCGATCGGCATTATGTGATCCGAGCAGCTCCCGCACCCCAAACGGATCAAGCAACTCCAGGTGCGTCCAGTGATAGAGGGGATTGCGGAGGGTAAAAGGCACGGTTTCGGCCCATTTCTGAAACTTGGTCCGGTCGTCTGCGGCCCCTGTGATATACGTCTCCGGAATGCCCACCGTACGCATGGCCCGCCATTTGTAGTGATCACCTTTGAGCCAGATTTGAGTCAGGTTGTCAAAGTAATGATTGCGGGCGATCTCATCCGGCGGGAGGTGGCAGTGGTAGTCCAGGATCGGGAGGTCGCGGGCATACTGGTGGTACAGCACCCGGGCCGACTCCGACCGCAGCATAAAATCTTCGTGCAAAAAAGTAGCAGTTGCCATGAGAAGAAAAACGTCTGTGAGGCGATAAGTAACAGGAATTACCGGGAAAAACATACACATTGCCCCAAAAAAACACCCCGCAGCCCGGAGGCCACAGGGTGAAAAACCGGAAACCGGTTGGTTCAGAAAAGATACGTCACCCCAAACTGAAACTGCCGGGGCGCAGAAGCATTGCGGCGGACAAGCAGCCCGGAGGCTACGGACCCTACCTGGATCTGGTTGCTCTGGGTGGCATTGTTGCTATAGCCGCTGAGGTTGGCTGCATTAAACAAGTTAAAAACATCTGCCCGCACGGCCAGGCGACTCTCTCCGAGGGGGAGGTCATATTGTGCTCCCAGGTCAAAGGTCGTAGCCCAGGGGAGGCGGTCACTGTTGCGGGATTCGCCCGGGTGGCGGTCGCTGTTTCCCACGTAGGCATCCCCAAAGGACTGTCCGTCACCGTTGAGGTCTGTCGTGCCGTAGCGCAGCCCGTCCGGGATACGGTTGATCGGCTGGCCGCTCTGCATCAGGGATGCCAGGGAGAAGGTCAGGTGGTCTGCGGCATACCAGGTCACGATCCCGTTCAGGATATGCGTACGGTCATTGATTGAGGGACCCCACTCAGCCTCAAAATTATTGGCATCCTGTGCCCGGAAGTTGATGTCCTCGGTGTTGTTTTCGAGCCGGGAGAGGGTGTAGATCAGACGGAAGGCATAATTGTCGTCGCCGCGTTCCTTTTGGAGGTTAAAGCTGGCAGCCCAGTACCGGGACTCACCACCGGACTCAGTCATGACAACATTACGGGCGACCCCTGTGAGCGTATCACCACCGATCACTGCATAATTTCCATAAATCGGAACAGGTCGTGTCAGGTCAGCTTCAGTAGTCGTGCGCACCACTACATTGGCGGGGTCTGTGACCGGATAGGCCGAGACGGAGTTGATATTGCGCAGCCGGAAGAGATTGTAGGACCGGTTGTGCATCACGTCCACATAAAACAGGACCTCCTTGTTGACCTGGTGCTGAAATCCCAGGGTCATCTGATGGGTCACCGGATTTTGGTATCCATTGGGGTTGAGGATCCGGCGCTCCCCGCTGAAGGCTGCTGCCCGTTGTTCCTGGAGTGAGGCCGCACCGGGTCCCTGGAGATACGTGACGCTGCTCAGGCTGGCCGAGAGGTTGCCATCAAAGGTAATGGCCTCAATATCTGTGTTTGCCGGCAGTTGTCCGACCCGGACCAGCTCCTGAAGTTGAGCCCGGTAATCGGCTGAGGTCGTGTTTTGCTGGAGGGCATCGCTGTAGATGGCGTAGAGGATTTTGTCATAAAACATCCCGTATCCGCCGCGCAGGGTACTCTTGCTGTTGACCCGGGTATTAAAACTTACCCTGGGGGCGATATTGTTCAGGTCACCCTGGGTATTGCCTCCTTTGGAGAGATTATCATAGTCATACCGAAGGCCCAGGTTGACATTGAGCCGGCTGCTGACTGAAAACTGGTCCTCAACATAGGCACTGAAAACCTGTTGCCGGGTGCCGAAGGTATTGGGCCGGAGTTCGATGTTATAATTAAGCACCTCTGCATCAGCCGGAATATCTGTCACAGTCAGGGCGGACCCCACACTCCGGAGGCCCTCCACCTGAGACTGGGTCAGCTTGACGGTATAGTTGCCATTGGGGTTGCCGCCCCCGGCCAGGAGATGATCTGCCGAGATAAGCTCCAGGCCGGCCTTTACGGTATGGTTGCCGAGGAGAAAAGTAGCCTTTTGCTGGGTCTGGAAGGTGTTTTCAGTCGCGTCAAATACGTATCCCGGATGGCCCAGGACCGCCAGCGTGAGGTTGTCGGGGCCTTGTACGACCGTCTGGGGGCTGGTGGGATTAGCGGCCCGGCCATAGTTCCAGCGAAACCGGCTGTACTGATAGTGACTCTCAAAGATCAGCCGGTTGCCGGTATAGGTATTGCGCAGCGCGACAAGGGTGCTGTTGCGGTCCTGGCTATTGGCTGCTGAGGGAAATGTCACCCCTCCGTCAAGGCCGCCGCCCTGCCGCTCGATGGCAACCAGGCCTTGGTTGACCCGGAGCGAAGAGCGAAACCGGTTGCTCCAGTGCTGGTCAAGTTTGGCGGAGAGGTAGGTAAAATTATTTTGCCCCCGTACCGTCTCATTAATCCCAAGCTGAGGCACCGTGAGGAGGTTGTCCTTCAGGTCCAGGGTCTGCTCGGCATTGAGGTAATAAAAGGTTTTGTTGGCCTTAAGCGCCCCACCGATGGCAAATCCTGCCTGATACCGCTGAAAACCATCCTTGACCTGATTGCCGGAGAGGTCACGCTGCGCATAGGGAGAGGATCCGTCAATGACCGGACCCGGGCGGGTGATAAAAAAAGCTTCACCGCTGAAGGTATTGCTGCCTGACCGGCTGGAGATGTTGATGACCCCGTTTCCGGTATTCCCAAATTCAGCCGAAAAATTATTGGTCAGGACCGTCACGTTTTGTACAAACCCTACCGGTATCGCAAATTTTTGCCCGCCCAAAAAACGCTCATTATTGTCCATACCATCTATCATGTAGTTGGTATAGAGGGAGTTGGCACCATTAATGGCGACATTGGGCGCCTCCGGGTAAAATCCTGTAGCCTGCGATACATTGGGCAGGCGATAGAGCAGCCGGGTGATGTCGCGCCCTTCTACGGGCAGGGTACGTACTTCTTCCCGGCTAAGGGTGGAGGATACCTCAGCATTAACAGCATTGATCTGGGTCGCACCGCCCCCGGCGATGATGATTTCATCCAGCTCATATTCTTTTTTGGCAAATAACAGCAGGTCCAGGCTCGCTGTGTAGTTTTCGCGAAGCCGGATCGTATCGGAGCTGGGAAGATAGATATCAGACTGATCAGCCGTGACCGAATAGGTGCCTGCTGCACTTAGTCCCGAAAAAATCACCTTGCCCTGGGCATTGGTGGTAGCGGTTGTGGTGTACCCAAGCTCCGGATTGGCGAGCCGGATGAGCTGGCCCGTTACGGGCTGGCGGGTCGTAAAATCTGTCAGCCGGACTTCCAGACCGGACTGCGCATGCAGCGTCTGGGTACCGGCGAGGATCAGCAGCCATACAACAGGTGAGAAGAGAAACTTTTTCATAAACAACAAACCAGGTGAATGAAATAACTAGGCGGAAAACATACGTGACAAACACCCCGGCCAGATGTCGGGGAGCCAGGACAAAATCCGGACGGGAGCGGGTGACACATGCGCGTCAGCCACTTCCTGACAGGAGAGGTCATTTCCGGCCAAGGGCCGGCCAGACAGGTTTACATCGGGAGTTTACGCCACTGGCGGTGCACGCAGGTACGGAAGCTGCGCAGGGGTGACCGATACCGGCCGATCCCGTGAAGGGGAGGGCGCAGGTGGGCGCAGCAGGAGCGAGGCCAATTGCCTTCGCACCATCTGTGCCGGTGCCAGCAGGGCTAGCAGGGCCGGGAGGTCGGAGGGGCGGTCCAGATCGGCCTGATGCCGCAGCGCCAGGAGGGCTTGTCCGTTGCCGGCAGACCACGCTTGCAGGCTTTGGAGCAGCGCGGGGGTTTCCCAGGGCAGTGTTACAAACCAGGACCGCGCATACGACTCCGCCGTGAGCCCGAGCAACCATACGCCTCCGTCGGTTGCGGGACCCCATACGGCTGGCTGGGTGGAGAGCAGGTGACAGGCCCGGTGCAGGTCAGCGGGGCGAAGGGTAGGGGTGTCATTGCCGACAGCGATGACACGGGTATAGCCCGCTGCAAATACGGACTCAAAAGCCGCTCCCAGCCGTGATCCGAAGGTGTCTCCCGTCTGCCGGGTGCCTGCAATATGAAAAACCGGGAGGCCCGTCTGGCTGAGTACCTGACGGGTATGCCGGGTCAGCGCCTCGCTGATACGGGTCGCTCCCCGGGTACGGGTACCGAACCGCTTGATCCGGGCTTCGTCCTCCGGATGGCGCGTAAACAGCAGGATAGCGGTATGACAAGTGCTCACAGGGTTCATCACAGGCAGCAAGTTGCACCGGCACAAACATACAGTATGTCGGGCATCAGACAAGCACGAGAGAAAAGTAATCTTCTGTATGCCTGCTTCTGAGCCGATACGGGCAGTATCTCAAAAAAAAAAGCCCGCCTGAAGACAGGCGGGCTGTATCGGATCAGGCAGGTTGATTAGATTACTGCACGGAGAGGCGGCGGAAGCCCTGACGTTCACCGGCGTTGATCTGGAGCAGATATACACCTTTAGGCAGGTGGCCGAGGCTCAGGTCAAGGCTGGTCTCCTGGATATTGCCCATGTGGCGGGAGATCAGAAGACGGCCATTGGTATCAAATACCTGTACGCTCAGCGGCGCAGCCTGAGAAAGGCTGATGTTCAGGTGGAAGATATCGTTGCTCGGGTTAGGCGCTACGACTACCTCAGTAGCGAGTTGGTCGCGGTCAATGGCGGTGTTGAAAATTTCTACCACTTTGCGGGTAGTGTCAAGCTTACCATTGCAGCCCTGTGCGATGTGGCGCACCGTGTAGGTACCACCAGCGGCATAGGTATGAGATGGGTTGAGTTGGGTAGAGGTGTTGCCATCTCCAAAGTTCCAGCTTACAGAGGTAGCTTCGGTAGAAGCATCTGCAAAGCTTACCGTTTGGTTGGTGCCGATTACGAACAGGAAGTCACCGTTAACTGGGTTTTTGACATCAAAGGTTTTGGTGGCAGAGTCCACGCAGAAGCTGAAGTTGTTCTGGAGCAGACCTGCAAACAGCTCAATGTCCTGGCTGCCGGCAGCAGCATAGGTAACCACACCGTTGTCAGTGTAGCCTTCTGTCGCACCGTAATCCCAGAAATACACAGAGTCCAGAACTACGCCGTCAAAGTGGTCAAAAAACGCAAACAGGTTAAAAACCCGGCTGGTGATCAGGCCACCTCCAACAGTGGTGTTGGTGAAGGACAGTTGGTCGCCGGCGGTAGCACAGAGCTGGTCCAGGGTAAAGTCTGCCGTGATCGGATAGGTCACATAAGGCTCAGCCAGGAAGTCACAGTCGAGGTTTACCCCCCCGAGGGTGAGGCCGGTTGATTTCACCCAGTTGCCGTTAAAACGGAGTACACCCAGGTTTTCGCCTTTGCCGGCATCGGTAGCCCAGTTGTTGGCGACCAGGCCCAGGGTGGTGTCAGAGAGGTTTTCGACCGTAAGGACAAAGTCGCTGGATACCTGGATCGGTGCTGCGAAGGTGGCACTACGTCTCAGGGTGCTGAAAGCACCGTTGCCGAAGGTGGTATCTACAGAGACAGTGGTTGTAGCCAGGGCATTGCCGGTAGGCAGACCAGTAGCACCGGCCGCAAATACAGAAAAACGAACGTTAACGGGGGTTGCATCAGCAGAGGTGGACCAGCCATAAAACTGGAAGCCGGAGACGCTGATGCTCGTATTGGCAGGCATGTCAAACAATTGACCAGCAGCATTTACGACAGGGCCTCCCACACCCAGTGCCCGGAAAACCGTATCTCCCAGGAAGGCTTTGTTGAATCCATATACAAGGGTATCAGGACCGCAGGAGGCGGTGCGGGTCATCTGCTGGCGTACACTGGCTTTCGTCAGGGCGCGGTCAGGGGTCAGCGTCACGTCCAGTGCTTCAATCTGCGCAAAGGCAGCAGCACTCATCAGGACGGATGCAACAAAAAGCGTAAGGGCTTTTTTCATCACGTTGGGATTTGGTTAACAGGTTAATTTCAAAAAAAGAATCAAAAGCAGCAGTAAAGATATAGAGAAAATGGTAATCTATATGTCGTCAAACGTTTGTTACCCTCAAAAGGCACCCTGTTATTTACAATCTTCCTTGTAAAGGACCATATATTCTTCCACCACGGCCACTGCATCTGCACGCAATTCACGAGTCAGATCTGTACGGATATCTACGGCTGCATACAGTTTCCAGACCTCACACCAGTTGTCGTCCATGGCTTTTTGGGCGCGGGCCAGGGCCAGGATCAGGTGCGCCGTATGACTCCGGGGCGCCAGTTCGACCGCTTTTTCGAGCCATGGAAGGGCTTTTTCGGGGTGAAAATAATCGTCCATTACCGTAAAATACCCCATCACCAGGTTGTCGGCTGCACTAAGATCTGCCGACGGTTCCAGTTTGGTGATGCCATACTTCTCCCGCAGATATGAGCCATAAAGGCTCGCATTGGATTTCCCGTCTATGTGCCAGCTCATGGCATTGACAATCGCCGCTTTCAGGCCAATACTCGTTTTGGGGTTCATCAATACCTTGGCCAGGCGTTTGTCGAGCTTGGGATGGGCTTCAGCATACTGAATGATTTTGAGGTCACTGTAGGCTGTGTAAAAATTAGTGGAGGTGATGGGCGAGTCCTGGGGTTTTGACAACATGGCAAAGCAGCTCAGGATCAGGGTGCAAAGACCGGCGGTAGGCATCATAGATCAATCAGATAAGGTGAATGGAAAGATAATCAGATTTTTTCAGGACCGGATTAAACCCATAAGGATAACGCCAGTCTGCTCTGGTGTAATATATCCGCAGCATGGAGAGGAAACAATTTTTCAGGCAGGCCTGGGCCGCCCTTACGGCTCCGCAGATACGGGTCACCGATGAAGAGCCTAATCCGTGGCTCAACCGCGAACTCCCGCCCGGTGGCCGGTCCCGGTCCGGGCTGGAGGCCTACAGCGGGAGCTGGACCTTCGCCGAGGCTGCACACCTGCTGCGGCGCACGACATTCGGACCCCGAATGGACGAGATCGAAAATGCTGTCCGGGCAGGGCTCCCGGCTACCCTGGATCAGCTGCTGGCTCCCAAGCCCCTGCCGGATCCGCCTGTGAATCCCAGCTTTACCAATGATCCGGCCGTGCCGATCGGCAGTACCTGGGTATATGTCTCCCGCGACCCCAACGTCAATGGTTACCGCCGGCGGTCCCTGGAGGTCTGGTGGACGGGCCAGATGCTCAATGACGGCATTTCCCTCACAGAAATGATGACCCTCTTCTGGCACAATCATTTTGTGACAGAACTGGGTACCGTGCTGGATGCGCACGCCATGTACCAGTACCTGGATCTCCTGCGCCGGCATGCCCTGGGCAACTGGCAGCGGCTGACAGAAGACATGACCCTCAATCCGGCCATGCTGGAGTACCTGAATGGCAACCAGAACACAGGTGATGCCCCCAATGAAAACTACGCCCGCGAGTTGCTGGAGCTGTTTACGATCGGCAAAGGTCCCCTGATAGGGCCTGGGGATTATACCTGGTTTACGGAGCAGGACATACAGGCCGCTGCCCGGATCCTGACCGGCTGGCGCTCCCGGTATCCGCAGCAGGCACCCTTTGAGCCTGCCGCATATTTTACGGCATCCCGGCATGATATGACGGCCAAGCAGTTTTCGCCTGCGTTTCAAAACCGGTTGATTACGACCACGGGTGACCAGGCCTATAAGGAACTGATCAGCATGATCTTTGACCAGGAGGAGACAGCCCGTTTCCTCTGCCGCAAGCTCTACCGCTGGTTTGTATATTATGTGATAGATGAGACCGCAGAGGAACTGGTCATCAATCCCATGGCGGACTTGTTGCGGGACCACAACTACGATATCATTCCGGCCCTGCGGGCCTTGCTGAGCAGCGCCCATTTTTATGACATGGTCAATCAGGGCTGTATCATCAAAAATCCGCTTGTGTTTATCCTGGGTGCGGCACGCCAGTTGGAGGTGGTTTTTCCTGCTGATCCCAATCCGGGTCGCCGCTACGTCATGTGGGGCTACTTGCTGGAGCAGGCTGCCACCCAGCAAATGGCCCCCCTCAGCCCCCCCAATGTGGCTGGCTGGCCTGCTTATTATCAGGCGCCGGGTTTCCACGAGTTGTGGATCAATTCGGTGACCCTGCCTGCCAGAACCCGCTACACAGACCAGTTGATCGGGGCCGGATACACCCGCAATGGTTTTACCCTCAAGATAGACCCGCTCCCGCTGCTGGCGCAGTATATCACCGACCCCAATGATCCATGGGTGTTGGTAGAGACCTTTGCCCGGCTCATGCTGCCGCAGCCGCTGGTGCCCGAGCAGATTACCTTCCTGCGCGACACCCTCCTGCCCGGTATCCCGGACTACGAGTGGGGGATGGAGTATGGTGCGTACCTGGCCAATCCGCAGGATGACAACCTCCGGATGAGTGTCCTGATCAAGTTGCAGGCTTTGTTTAAGACCTTGATGAACCTCGCCGAGTATCACCTCTGCTGATCCACCCCTGAGCGTAGTATTTATGAAGCGCAGAAGTTTTATCCAACGTACCTCCGCTGTGACGCTGCCGATCCTCATGGGAGGATTTCCGGTACATGCTTTTGGGCGCAACTATCGCCTGGCGGCCATGACAGGTCTTACCCAGGAGACGGACCGGGTGCTGATCCTCGTTCAGCTGAATGGTGGCAATGATGGGCTGAATACCGTATTGCCCCTGGATCAGTACAGCCCCTTGTCCGCCGCCCGGGCCAATATCCTCATCCCGGAGTCCCGCGCCCTCAAGCTGGACGACAAGACGGGGCTGCACCCTGCGATGAGCGGTATGCACCACTTGTATGAAGATCAAAAACTAGCCATCGTGCAGGGGGCCGGGTATCCGGATCCCAATTTTTCACACTTTCGCTCGACGGATATCTGGACCACCGCCTCTGAGGCCGATGTCGTACTGGATACCGGGTGGCTGGGCCGGTACCTGGACACACTGTATCCGGGGTTTCCGGAGGGATATCCCAATGAAGCTTTTCCTGATCCGCCTGCTATCACGATCGGGTCGGTGGTATCTGCCACCTGTCAGGGGCCTGTTGCCAATCTCGGCCTGGCCCTGACCGACCCGGACAATGTCAATACCCTCCTCACCGGTGGCACGGCACCTGTGCCTGCGACACCCTATGGCCACGAGCTTACGTTCCTGCGCCAGACGATGCTTCAGACCAACCAGTATATCACGGTCATTGAAGCTGCCTCTCAGCTGGGCCAAAACCTGTCTACCCAATACCCTGCCACGGGCCAGAACCGTCTGGCTGACCAGCTCAAGATTGTCGCACGCCTGATTGCCGGAGGCCTCAAAACACGGGTTTATGTCGTCAATCTCGGCGGGTTTGACACCCATACCGGGCAGGTGGACACCAGCGACCATACAACAGGCACACATGCCAACCTGCTCCAAACCTTGTCGGATGCCATCGCGGCCTTTCAGGATGACCTGTCCCTGCTGGGCCTGGAGGACCGGGTAGTAGGATTTACCTATTCTGAGTTTGGGCGACGCATCGGCTCCAACTCGGGTTCGGGTACCGACCATGGGGCTGCCGCTCCGCTGTTTGTCTTTGGGGCTCAGGTGAATGGAAAAATATTTGGGGAAAACCCCGTGATCCCGGCCGAGGTGAGTTCGCGGGACAACCTGCCCATGCAGGTTGATTTCCGGTCGGTATATGCCTCGCTGCTGATGGACTGGTTTTGTGTGGAGGAAGAGGTGATACGGTCTGTGTTATTTGCTGACTTTCAGCATATTGCCCTGATAAAAACGAGTACTCCTGTTCCCGATCCTCCTTTCACGGGTACAGTGGCTGTATTGGGGACGCCCGCGCCTAATCCGTTTGCGGCAACAACCACGATCCCGTTTCAGACACCAGCGGGTCATGTCCTGATCCAGCTGTTTAATGCTGCCGGGCAGCGGATCAATACCCTGACGGATCAGGCGTACGAAGCAGGCTCCTACGAGATCCCGCTCGACGGCGAAGGTCTGTCGCCAGGGGTGTATTATTGCCGGCTCCAGCAGGGAGGGCATCAGATGGTACTGCCACTGGTCAAAACCGGGAAATAAACAGCACCTATACGGGCTTGGGATTGCGGCGGGATACCGTTATGTTTGCCGGATATCCCCGGATAAGGCCTGGCATACAGGCACTATGCCAGCGGGAATATATAAAAGCAAATGGAAGGGACATCCGCCGCAGTGGCCAGGGCGCTTGACGAGTTATTGATGGTACAACCAGAGCTGGCGCCTCTCCGGCTCACCTCCCTGTCACTGGAGGGGGTGGTATTTGAGGTTTATCAGCCAGGGGACCCCGATCAGCTGATGGATCAGTTGATCGCGAAGGGGCCTGCGCATGAGGATGTCCAGGACGAGCGGATTCCTTATTGGGCAGATATATGGCCCTCCGCCCTGAGCCTGGCCCGGTATTTGGCCCGCAGGCCGGAGCTGGTAGCCGGGAGGCAGGTACTGGAGATCGGTGCCGGGCTGGCCTTGCCAGGTCTGATGGCGCTGCGCTGTGGGGCCTCTGTGTGTATCACCGATTACCTGCCCGGGCCCGTCGCTCTCTCCCGTGTCAATGGGTTGCAACATCTCGGTACCATGCCGGACTGCCGCCAGATGGACTGGCGGCATCCTGACCCGGCACTGGCAGCGGATGTGGTACTGGCCTCTGATGTGGCCTACGAAGCGCGGGCATTTGAGGCCCTGGTAGGCGCTTTTCAGACATTGATCCGGCCCGGCGGCATCGGATTGCTGAGTGAGCCCGGACGCCCGGTGGCTGCCCGCTTATTTGATTTATTCGGACAGGCGGGTTTTTCGCTCCATAAGCTTATATTTGAAGAGTGGCATCACGGACAACCTCTTCAAATAGGTGTATATGAAATCAGGCGGAAGTAAAGGACGGGGCCTCATCCTCGGTATCTGGATGATCGCAGCCCTCGCAGCCAACGCGCAGACCCGGGGCCAACTCATCAGCGTATCCCTCATAGAAACATACACGACAGCACAAATCAGGGCTATATATGCCAGTATGGGGCTGCCGGAACTTGTGGCACCTGTGCTGTATGGTATCTCGGCATATAAAGTGACATACTACACCCCAGCAGCAACCGGGTCTGATCTGACCATCGCTTCCGGGCTGATATTGGCACCTGATGGCGGGTGTTTTTTTCCGTTGTTTGCCTACCATCACGGCACAGCTTATTATGGATCGGACATGTCTGACCAGATGGGTGAGTGGTTTTTGGGGGTGCCTTTTGCAGCCAATGGGTATCTGACCATTATGCCCGACTACCTGGGACTGGGTGAGACCCCGGTATCACACCCCCATACGTATCTGCACGCTGCGTCAGAAGCAAGCGCCTCCATTGATATGATGCGGGCAGCGCGGGCCTTCTGTCAGCAGGAAGGGATACAGCTCAACGGACAGGTGTTTGTCACGGGGTACTCACAGGGTGGTCATGTGGCCCTGGCCACTGCCCGCGAGATAGAAGCCCAGCACAGCGGCGAGTTTTCGATTGCGGCTACGGCTGCGGCCAGTGGTCCGTATGATCTCTCCGGGCTGATGCTGGACTCGCTCCTGGCCGAGCGCCCCTGGCCCGGCAGTAATTTTTTCCTCGGGTATATCCTCACCTCGTATCAGTATGTGTATGGGCTTTGGAACCAACCATCTGAGATATTGGCACCGCCTTACGATGTCATCGTGCCGCAGATTTTTGACAAGGCCAATCCGGTTCTGGGTCCGCTGCCAGACACAGCCGTGCGGATGATCCAGCCTGCCGTACTGCAAGCGATCCGTACCCAGCCGCAGCACCCCTTCCGGCAACTCCTCGCCGCCAACGACGTCTACGACTGGACCCCACAGGCGCCGACCCGCCTGGTCTATTGTGAAAGTGACGAAATTGTCCCCTGGCAAAATGCCCAGACCGCTTATAATACCTTCGTACAGCGGGGGGCTCCGTCCGTATCCAGGGTCAGCGCCGGTACTACCTTTGGGCATGAGGCCTGTGGTGCCCCTTCACTGATCCTCATTAAGCTCTGGTTTGACTCCTTCCGGACTGCCTGTACAACGGCCGGACTGGAGACACCCGAGGTATATTGGCAGGTATATCCGGTTCCATTTGATGAAAACCTGACCTTCGTGCCGGCAAAACCCATGCACGAGGTCGAAATCACCCTCCGGGACCTCCAGGGACGGATACAATACAGACACCACCTGGACAGGGTCGCTGCTGCGATGGAACTTACCCCGGAAGACCTGCCACCTGGGGCCTATCTTCTCCTTATCCAAAGCCGGGAAGGTGTACATCGCCAGGTTGTATGGCAAAAATGACCCGTACACCCCGGAAGGTGTATGAATCTAACCCGAAGATGTCTGGTTTGGACTTTTGAAATCAGCAGACGATTACTATATTAGGCTGATAATATCAGTATGTCAGGTTGTACCCTTTTCAGCCCGGATATGGTAGGACTTGAAGCAACATGAGCCAGATTTTCCCCCGCAGAAAATATGATGCAGCTATCCGATGACCTGTTGTCCGATGCCAGATTTACAGCGCTGTGGGAATACACATCAGACGGGGTAGGTATACTGGCAGAGCAGCCTGCCGAGGAGCATACTTCCTGGACACAAGGGTTGTATTTCCGGGCACTCAATCCGGCCGCACTCACCAAAATCGGACTGTCGTGGGAAGAACTTCGGCTCCTCAGCCTGGCAGAGCTGCTGCGTATGCTGGGGTATGCCGGGCCGTTGCCAGTATCAGTAACGACAGGGTGGGAACCCTCTCTCAAACTCCGGGACGGCATTCATCAGGTATTCCTCAGCCGGACAGACGATCAGACCTGGCTCCTCATCCTCCGGCGGCTTGCTGCCTACGAGCCGGAATTGCTGATGATGCCGGAGATTAAGTCTTTTGCCCGGATGGGGGTATGGCAAATGAACTTTATCTCAGGCCATATTTACTGGTCTGATGAACTCTATGAGATGCTGGGCGCCGACAAGGGCATCTCCCCGGACTATCAGCGGGTATACCGGCAAGTGCAGCACGCCAAGCCACATGAGCTGCTGCGTCAGATTGAGACAGCGGTGCAGCAACGGGAGAATTTTGTGATAGACTTTCATTATTTGCTCCCGGATGGAACGGTCAGGTACCTGCTCAGTCATGGCAAACCCTATTTTTCGGCAGAAGGGGGACTGGCGGGTTATGTCGGGATCACACAGGATATTACCCTCCTGCGACGTACAGAGCTGGCCCTGACAGACCGGGACAACAGGCTCCGGGATATTACGAAGACCATTCCGGGGGTAATATATCAGTTTGAAATGTATCCTGATGGCCGGATGAGCCTGCCCTTTATGAGCAACGGGCTGGATTCACACCTGGGCGAAGACGCTAAAAAAGATGCAGGTGGTATACCGCATCTTTTCACCCGGATTCTGCCGGAAGATGCAGGTACCTTTTTTCAGAATATCCAGTACTCATTTGCCCATCTCACCCGGTGTTACCAGGAGTTTCGGGTACAGGATGTTGACGGTAGCATCAGGTGGTACAGCAGCTCATCAGTCCCGCGCGGGCGCGAAGATGGCAGTGTCGTCTGGAATGGGATTCTGACCGAGATATCGGCCTATAAGACGATGCAGGAACAACTGGAGCAGATAAACCTCCAGCTCAAAGACCAGGTGCAGGCACAGGACACGGCGCTCAGTGAGGCGGTGGTACGGATGCAGACCATTCTGGACAATACCACCCAGGTATTTGTGCTGATGGACCGGGAGCTGAAGGTGTTGATGGTCAACAAGGCCGCCCGCAAGTTTGCGGTGATGTTGCTGGGACTGGCGCTGCCAGTGGGGAGTAAAATAAGCCAGTACTTTCCGGAAACCAGTGCTGCGGAGTTTTCGGAGGGTATGATGAAGGTCATGCGGGGGGAGCAGGTCGTGCTGGCCGGAGAGTACATCGCCCCGCTCACAGGAGAAAAATACTGGCTGCGAACGACCCTCTCGCCGGTCGTGGACTCGCAGGGTCAGGTAAACTCCATCCTGCTGAACATCCTGGACTTCACGGAGCGCAAACGGTTTGAAGAGCAACTCTCCACCCTCAACGATCAGCTCCGCCGCCAGAACGAAATGCTCCAGCAATATACCTATATTATCTCCCACAACCTGCGTGCCCCCGTCGCCAACCTCCTCGGCCTCGCTGACATCCTGGAGCGTGACCTGGAAGACACCGAAACAACCCGCCAGGTCGCTGCCCGTGTTAATACTGTCAGTCGCAAGCTGGATCAGTATATCCTGGACCTTAATGAAATCTTGTTGCTGCAGCATGATGCCATTCACTCCTTTTCGACTTTTAACCTGAAAGACGAAATAGTTGATCTGGCCGAAAACTACCAGGAAGAACTGCTCAAGGTAAGCGGCGACCTGTCGCTGACCCTGCCTGATACCCTCATGTTTCATGGCATCCGTACCTACCTCCGGAGCATCCTGGAAAACCTCGTAAGCAATGCGATCAAATACAGGAATCCGCTGCGTACGCTGCATATCAACCTCAAGGCCTGGCTGGAGTGGGGAAACCTCAACATCAAAGTGGAGGATAATGGACTCGGGCTGGATCTGGCCCTGCACAAGGAACACTTGTTTAAGATGTACACACGTTTTCATGCGCAGGGGGAAGGAAGGGGAATGGGGCTTTTTTTGGTAAAAACGCAGGTTGAAGCGATGAGCGGTGAGATTGCTGTCGAAAGCCAACCCGGCATTGGTTCTACTTTTATCGTAAAATTGCCCTATGTCCCAGGCGCATGATCATATGTTTATTATGTTGGTAGATGATGATGGGCTGACCAACATGATTACGACGTACGCCCTGCAAAGTGCTTCGAAGGCGCTGAAGATCGTAGCGTTTACCAGCGGGGCGGATGCCCTGGACACCCTGACGGCCCTGGCCGCTGACCAGCAGCGTCTCCCCGATCTGATCCTCCTGGATATCAACATGCCCATCATGGACGGGTGGCAGTTTTTGGACAAATTTGAACCCCTGCGCCTGCCGATCAAACTCTGCATGCTCACCTCCTCTATCTCTCAGCTCGATCGCAACCGTGCCGGGCAGTATAGCTGTGTAGCCGGATTTATCACCAAACCCCTGCTGGCGGAGGTCGCCCGCAGCCTGGTCAGCCCTGCCTGATGTGAACCCTATGACCCCGGCTCCCGCAACCCCCGTCTGGGTGATTGTACCTGCCTATCAGGAGGGCACCATGATCCGGGACACCCTGACCCCCCTCCTGGCGATGGGATACCAGGTCATACTGGTAGACGATGCCTCCACCGATGAGACCCGGTACCAGGTCGCCGGGTTGCCGGTTCATTACCTGCGGCATGGCATCAACCTGGGGCAGGGGGCAGCCCTGGAGACGGGGATGGCGTACGCACGGCTGCAGGGGGCTGACTGGGTGGTGCATTTTGATGCAGATGGACAACACCAGGTCGCAGATATTCCGGTTCTGCTGGCACCTTTGCTGGCAGGTACGGCAGACATTGTGCTGGGGTCGCGGTTTATGTCCGCAGCGGCCCGTGCCCTGGTTCCCCCTGGCCGGCGGCGGCTGCTCCGGGTGGCGGCTGTTGTCAACCTGCTTCTTACAGGTCTCCGACTCACTGATGCCCATAATGGCCTCCGGGCGCTTAATGCCCATGCCTTGTCCGGGATCCGGCTCCACCAAAACCGCATGGCACACGCCACCGAAATCCTCCAGGAGATCCACCGGCTCCGCCTGCGATGGCAGGAGGTGCCCGTCACCGTGACCTATAGTCCTTACGCCCGGCAGAAAGGCCAGCGTGCCACCCAGGCATGGCCCATCCTCCGGGACCTGATCCTTCATACCCTGTTTCACCGATGAAACCCCTCCAGCTCATCCTTATCCCCGTCCTGCTGGGCCTGTTGCTGGCCTTTCAGGCGCGGCTGCGTCCGTACCCCCGGGTGCGGCTCCTGTTTTCGGCTGCGATGCTGGCCGCCCTGGTTTTTACCCTTATCCTGGATACCAGCACCCAACTGGCCCAATGGCTGGGGGTAGGGCGGGGGGTGGACCTGGTGACCTATGTGGCCCTGCTCACCCTCTCGGTCGTGTGTGTGGGCCTGTACCTGCGCATCGCCCGCCTGGAGCAGCAACTCACTACCCTCGTGCGTGCCCAGGCGCTGCAACAAGCAATTTTGCCAGAATCAAAACCTGATTAGGAAAAAACCGTTACAAGTTTTATGTTTGCAGTGCGTTTTATAAGCGCGGGGCCTATAGCTCAGTCGGTTAGAGCATCTGACTCATAATCAGAGGGTCACAGGTTCAAGCCCTGTTGGGCCCACCCATCCATCACCTGCCATTATAAGGGCAGGTGATTTTTTTTGGAGAGGGAGTTTGGGTGATTAATAAGTTGCCGGTGACAGCCTTCTTGATTGATTAATACCGGTACACCAGCTCCATTGCGTCACTGCGGGCAGCCGTGATCCGGGGCTGGCTGATGCGGACCCCCCGCGGGCTGTCAGGGAAAGGGAGGGTCTGGGTGGAGGCGGCTCCCAGACGTACAAATCTGACTTCTTCGGTTTTGTAGATCGCACCATTTCGCTGGATATAGTCCACGGCGATGACGATGTGCTCAAAGGGGTATTCAGTTTGATTGGTGAGGGTCACCCGCAGGTCTGAGATACCTCCCAGGGCGGAGTAGGTGTAGGGCAGGGCCTCTGCGGTGACATGGTCGCGCCAGGTGGCACGTGCGCGGGTGCGGGCTTCGGCCTCGGCTTGTATCCGCAGGGCGGAGGTGTCTGGCTGTACGGTCGCGGGTGCTTCGGGTGCCGCGAGTGGTGGGGTCTGGAGGGGTTGTTTGGCAGGCGGGCGTATCAGATCAAAGAATAACAAGGCCAGGACTACGGCAGCCCCCAGTCCCGCGTACACCCAGATACGCCTGCGCCGCTTGGGGGAAGCGGCAGTACCCGGCAGGGGCGGAGGGGCCACGAGTACATCTGCCAGTGCCGGAATCTCGCCTGCGGGTCTCCAGGACTCCATCCCGGCAGCCCACACGAGGGTTTCCCGGGTGAGGCCATGCGTGCGCAGCTCCTCCGGGGTAAAAGGGCCTGCCTGGCCGGTCCCTGTTGTATAATAATAACGGGTCTGATCCACCAACACGCAACCTTATTTACAGTTGTTCATAAACGTTTGCTCCACCAGACTGGGATTGTTGATAATCTCATAAAAGTCAGCCAGGTACTCCAGCTCAATCTGACGGTTTTCTTTGGTCAGGAGCGGAAAATCCCGGTACAGCGCCTCAATCTCCCGCCGTCGCAACCGCATGATGTCAAATACTACTTCCAGTTCAGCACGGGTGCGGCAGGCGCCGAGGTAGTAGCGGTCCCGTACGGACTCTATCCCCAGTTTGGGGTCAGGCGCGGCATACATGGCATTGACCAGGCCACTATAGTCAAAGTCATACGGCACCGGGTAGATAGACGTAACATTGTCCACGTCCAGCGGCTGGATGACCCTGATATTGTGGAGGTTGCCGGTGTACCAGTCTGTATTGCCGATCATAAACTCAAATACCGCCACGAGGGTCATCTGGGCGCGGTTGAGCTGTTTTTCCGGAGCTGATTTGGCCTCAAGTTCTACACATTGGTTGCGGGCGGCCATCTTGTCGGTTTCCTCGATGATAAACCCGTACTCCGTGAAGGGGTCTTTTTTGCCCTGGTTGTCCCGGTATGTAATCTCAACCAGACGCACCTGATAACTCATGGGCGTGAGGAGGTTGTAGATACGGTAGGCGAGGTACTCCTCGTAGAGGTACTGCTGATAAGCCTCCTGCAGGCGGCAGGTCGTGACCAGCTTCACACGCTCCAGTTCATTGAGGGGCAGATACCCAAAGTCTGCCTTTTTAAAATTCAGGGCCAGGGGTGGAAACTTGCAATACTCCCGCCGGAACTCGCCCCGTGCTTTGATCCGGATGGTGTCTGCGACCTGGGTACTGTCATCCAGGTGTACGGTCAGGATGGCAGGCTGGTATTCGTCATCAAACTTGTTTTTGATGAGCTGCGAATAATTGAAGGACATTTCCATCCGGAGCGGGGCCGTCGGTCCAAAAATCGAAACCGAATCCTGCTGAGCTAATGCTTTGATCGTCAGAGAGAATATGGCTAAAAATGCTATTCGACACAGTAACCTGTTCATGTGTAGTTTTTTGGATGCACGAATATAAACAAAACAACGTTTGTAAAACGAGGCAGGTATAGGACATAATCGTAAATTTGGATGAAACCTGAACGACTACTACCGTATCATATCATGCGATTTTGGATATTCACCGGGGCCTTGCTGGCAGGATTGGCGTTGTGGCAACCTGCAAGGGCACAATACGCCGTCAACGGCTCGGCCCAGCAGACCTCTCCCAACTGCTACCGGCTCACCAATGCCGTCAATTTTCAGAGTGGATCGGTCTGGTACCTAAACCTGGTGGACATCAGCAAGCCGTATGAGCTGTATGTGGACATCATGATGGGGTGTAATGACGGCGGGGCCGATGGCCTGGCTTTTGTCCTCCAGCCGATCAGCACCAGCATAGGGACCGCCGGTGAGGGGATTGGATATGGCGGAGTGAATCCATCATTTGCGGTGGAGATGGATACCTGGCAAAACACCAATCGTAATGACCCGATATACGACCACATGGCCATCATGCTCGATGGGATTGTGGATCATTTTACCCCCAATAACCTCGCGGGGCCGGTACCGATCCTGGCTTCCGGTGGCAATGCAGAGGACTGCCAGTTTCACAAATTCCGGATGTCATGGAATCCCGACTCGCAGCTTTTCAGGGTGTACGTGGACTGCAACCTGCGGCTAAGCTGGTCAGGCAACCTGGTCAATGATGTTTTTAATGGAAATCCGCTGGTGTACTGGGGCTTTACGAGTGCTACGGGCGGCTTTAACAATGAACACCGGTTTTGCCTGGATTATATTTCATTTACGGAAGACCTCCGGGATACTGCCGTTTGCAGGGGCAACAGTGTCCAGTTGTTTGTAGGGTCAGGAGATGTATTTAGCTGGTCTCCGGCAACGGGGCTGAGCAGCACCACCATCGCCAATCCCATCGCAACCCCCCAGCAGACCACTACCTATGTGGCGACCATCACAGATGCCTGCGGGCAGGTCCGGCGGGACACGGTGACGGTAGTGGTACAGGACACCCTTCAGAATGTCCTGGGCGGCCCCGAGCGGGTATGTGACGGGCAGACCATTACCCTGGATGCGACAACACCCTTCTCGACCTACCTCTGGGAGGATGGCTCTACCCAGCCCCAACTGACGGTGAGTCAGGCTGGTACCTATACGGTACAGGTGAGCAATACCTGTGCACCCTTTGTTGACTCAATTCTTGTGCTGGGGCAGGTATATCCGACCTTCACCCAGCAGCCTGCCACTTGTTTTGGGAGTGCGACGGGATTTGCGACCGTATCTATCAGCAGCGACCCGCCTTATACCTTCACGTGGTACAACAGTTCGGGCAATATTCTGCAGACCAATACCGGCAATCAGGGCAGCAGCACCCGCCTCCAACTGGCCGCCGGAACCTATGCCGTAGTCGTGCAGGACGGCAATGGGTGCGTGGATACGGTGCAGATCACGATTTCACAGCCGCCTCCACTCGCAGCCACCCTGGTATCACAAGTAAATCTTGTGTGTGCCAATGTCCCGGGCGGGAGTTTTACCCTCGCAGGCAGCGGCGGGACCCCTCCATACCAGTACTCCGCCAATGGCACCAGTTTTCAGGCTTCTCCGGTGCTGACAGGCCTGACGGCCGGCACATACAATGCTACCGTACGCGATGCCAATGGCTGCACTGCCACGGTGCCCGTCACCCTGACCGCACCTCCGCTGTTGTCAGTAAGCCTTGTAAGCCAGGTGAATATTGATTGTTTTGGCAATCCCGCCGGGCAGGTACTGGTGAGCGGCTCAGGCGGAACAGGCGCGCTCTCCTATGCGATCAGCGGGAGCGGGTTCCAGCCGCAGGGGGCATTTGCCGGTCTCACGGCTGGCACCTATACCGTGACGGTGCGGGACGCCAATCTCTGCACCTCCAATCTATCCGTTACCCTGACCCAGCCTCCGCCGTTGGTACTCTCCGTCGCGCAGCAGCAGAATGTGGACTGTGCCGGAAATGCTACCGGAGCCGTTGTGCTGGCGGGTAGCGGGGGGGCAGGGGCGTATACCTATGGATTTACAGGATTGCCCCTCGGATCATCGCCTGTTTTCGGAGGGTTGAGTGCGGGTACTTATTTAATGGTGGTGCGGGATGACAGTGCCTGTGTGAGCCAGTTGGCAGTGACCATCACGGAGCCGGCACCGCTGGGAGGCATTATTGTGGCGCAGACCCAGGTGGACTGCTTTGGCAATAACAGCGGCAGTGTGACTTTTTCCGGCACGGGAGGTTCTGCTCCGTATCAGTATGCATTTGACGGAGGAAATTTTGGTACAATAGCTTCCTTTGACAGCCTGCCCGCTGGTGTGTATTCCGTCATCATCCGGGACGACAGTGGATGCCAGGTCACGACCCAGGCCTCTTTTGTGGATCCGCCACCGCTGACCGCCGCCATTACCGGGCGTCAGGATGTAGATTGTCTGGGCAATAATACCGGTGTAATGTCTGTAGCGGGTACCGGAGGTACCTTGCCTTATTCCTATGCGCTTAATGGAAGTGTTTTTGGTCCCGATAGTGCTTTTACCAGCCTCTATGCCGGTTTTTATACCCTCACGGTACGCGATGCCAATGGATGCACGGTCAGTGCCGACTCGATTGTGACAACCCCTACAGGCCTTGCCGCCGGGATTGATACCCAGGTGAATGTAGCTTGTTTTGGGGGGAATAATGGATCAATCTCCCTGATCGCCCAGGGCGGGACGCAGCCATACCAATATACATTTGACTCGCTGACGTATTTCAGCACACCTTTCGTAGGACAATTGGGGGCGCAGACAGATACAGTTGTGCTCGTGGATGCCAATGGGTGTATCGTGCCGGTTCCTTTCACCATTACAGAACCTCCGCTCCTGACCCTTGCAGTGGTGGAACTGGCAGGTGTCGCCTGCAACGGGGACAGCAGCGGCTGGATCAGGCTGGAGGCGAATGGCGGGGTGCTCCCATATGCCTTCTCGTCAAATGGTGTTGATTATCAGGTAGATAGTTTGCTGGTGGGCCTTGCCGCAGGTGCTTATACCCTCTCAGTCCGCGATGCCAATGCCTGTATCACGACCCTGGATACGACGGTCTCCGAACCGCCGCTCCTGACCCTGAGTATCACCGAACTCCAGCAGGTGGACTGCTATGGCAATGCTACCGGTGATATACGCCTCAGTGCCTCAGGTGGTGCAGGGGCATATCTGTTTCAACTTGACAGCCTGGGATTTCAGCCAGACAGTATATTTACGGGTTTGTTAGCCGGAACTTATACCGTGACAGTCCGGGATGACAGTGCCTGTACGAGCGCCCTCGTGATTCCCATAACCCAGCCGGACAGCCTTATACTGAGTGTGTCGGACTCGACGGATATTTTGTGCTTTGGGGCAGCTACCGGCGAGCTGATACTGGCGGCGGCAGGTGGGACGCCCGGGTATGTATTTAGCCTGGACAGCCTGACTTTTCAGCCGGGAGGTGGGTTTGATCAGTTGCCAGCGGGTATCTATACTGCCTGGGTGCGGGATGACAGCGGTTGTGTGGCGCGTATCATCACCGACCTTACCGAGCCTCCACGCCTTGTATTACACCTGGATACCCTGATTCAGATACCGTGTTATGGCCAGGCCAATGGCGTAATCGCAGTATCTGCCAGCGGCGGGGCTGGAACCTATGCTTTTTCCTTTAATGGAGGCACACCGGACATGGTCAGTACTTTTGACAACCTGACTCCGGGCCTGTACGATATCGTCCTGACAGATGCCAATGGATGCCGGGACTCCCTCTCTGACTTGCGGATCACCGAGCCAGATTCGCTGGAGGTGCTGACACCGGTGACAGATGTGCGGTGTTTTGGGGGGAATGACGGACAGGCTACGGCCCTGATCAGCGGCGGGATACCACCATATCAGGTTGCCTGGGGTACCTTTCCGGTCCAGACAACCCTGACAGCGACAGGCCTCACGGCCGGGCTTTATACGGTGGAGATACGCGATCTCAACGGTTGTGTGGCGGACAACCTGGTATTCATTTCAGAGCCGCCGCTGCTGGAAATCAGCCCCGGAGAGGTCGTCAGTGCCTACTGTAACCTGGATAATGGATTTGCCTCTGTCCGGGCCACAGGCGGGGTGCCGGGCTATCAATACCGCTGGGAATCACTGCCTGCAGAGCGGGACTCGGTGGCAGATCAGGTGGCTGGGGGGACATACCTGGTCACCCTGACAGATGCCAATGCCTGTACAGACACCCTGACGGTGCAGGTCGGTAATGTACCCCCGGCCGTGCCTGACTTTGACGTATCGCCTGACCAAGACACCGTACTGGCGAGCCGGGCACAGTTCCAGTTTCTGAATACCTCACAGGGTGCCGTGATGTACCGTTGGGATTTTGGTGACGGGCGTGGGTTATCGGATGATACCTCTCCGGTTTATACCTACGAAACCCCCGGTACCTACACCGTGACCCTGACCGCGTGGAATGAATTTTTTGTCTGCCCGACCGATACCAGCCGCACCTTTGTGGTGATCCCGGACGGAGCCGTGTGGATTCCCTCCGGTTTTACCCCTAATGGAGACGGAATCAACGACGATTTTCTCGTGAAAGGGGAGGGATTGCGGTCTTTTGAGCTTGTACTCTACGACCGGTGGGGCCGCGAGATCACCCGGTTTGACTCGCTGGAAGACAGTTGGCCTGGTACTCAACCCGGCGGAAGTCCTGCACCGGAGGGGGTTTATACCTGGGTCGTACGTGCACGCCTCAATTCAATGGCCTGGATTGAGCGTGGCGGGACCGTGACATTGATCCGGTAAGAAGCACCTTTGTTGTATACAGCCTGTTCCGGCAGATACCCAAAAAAAACCGTCGGCTCCACGAGCCGACGGTTGGTATTTTATATCGAACAGACGTCTCAGAAACGGAACCGGCTGGCACCGTAGATCGCAGCATCTCCGAGCTCATCCTCGATGCGGAGGAGCTGGTTGTACTTAGCGATCCTGTCAGAGCGGGAAGCAGAGCCTGTTTTGATCTGGCCGGTGCTCAGGGCTACCGCGAGGTCTGCGATGGTGGTATCTTCCGTCTCGCCGCTGCGGTGGCTCATGATGCTGGAGTAGCGGTTGCGGGTAGCCAGTTCTACTGCATCAATCGTTTCAGTCAGCGAGCCGATCTGGTTTACTTTGACGAGGATAGAGTTGGCAATACCTTCCTGGATACCCCGGTTGAGGAAGGAAACATTGGTCACAAAAAGGTCGTCACCGACGAGCTGTACCTTGTGGCCGAGTTTGTCGGAGAGTTCTTTCCAGCCTGTCCAGTCTTCTTCAGCGAGGCCATCCTCGATGGAGACGATCGGGTAGCGGCTGCACCAGTCAGCCCAGTAGGAGACCATTTCAGAAGAGGTTCTTTCTTCGCCCGTGGACTCAAACACGTACCGTTGTTTTTCGGCATCATAAAACTCAGAGCTGGCAGCATCAAGCCCGATGTAGATATCCTCACCTGGTTTGTAGCCAGCTTTTTCGATGGCTTCCATGATGGTTTTGAGGGCTTCCTCATTAGAGGAGAGGTTAGGGGCAAAACCACCTTCGTCTCCGACATTGGTGCTGAGGCCGCGTTTTTTCAGTACCCCTTTGAGAGCATGAAAGGTCTCGGCACCGATGCGTAGGGCCTCGCGGAAGCTGGTAGCCTTCAGCGGCAGGATCATAAACTCCTGTATATCAATGGCATTGTCAGCGTGGCTGCCGCCATTGAGGATATTCATCAGCGGAACAGGCAGTACGCGGGCATTGACACCGCCGACATACCGGTAGAGCGGCATGTCAAATGTCAGGGCAGCGGCACGGGCTGTGGCGAGGGATACGCCGAGGATAGCATTGGCTCCCAGTTTACCTTTGTTGGGGGTGCCATCCAGTTCCAGCATAAGTTTATCTATCAGGGGCTGATCGTACACCAGCATGCCCTCCAGGGCAGGAGCGATCACCTCATTGACATTTTTGACAGCCTGCAGGACCCCTTTTCCGAGGTAGCGGCTGCCACCATCGCGGAGTTCTACGGCCTCATGGGTGCCTGTGCTCGCGCCAGAGGGTACGGCAGCACGTCCGGTGATGCCGTCGGTGGTGGTGACTTCGACCTCTACCGTAGGGTTGCCACGAGAGTCAAGGATTTCCCGGGCGTTGATTTCGATAATATGGCTCATCGTCATGTTTTTGATTCGGTGGCGAATATACAAGAATTTAATTCAAAACCACTACAGGAAAACCTTGTCTCCCATCATCCGTCCATCCGCCAATCCCGTCAGGACAGGCGGTTCGGGGTGCTGATATTGCGTTTTTTGCCTAGTTTTGTACCAAGATGAAACCGATACACGTCACCGCACTACAGCTTGACCTGGCCTGGGAGGCACCGGCCGTCAACCGCCAGCAGATCGAAACCCGCCTCAGGGGCGTCAAAACCGATCTGATCATTCTGCCGGAGATGTTTACCACCGGCTTTTCGATGAATGCTGCTGCCCTGGCAGAGGACATGGACAACAGCGAGACCCTGAGCTGGATGGAAGACATCGCACAGGGACACCAGGCCCTGGTATGTGGAAGCCTGATCATCCGGGATGGTGGCAAGTACTATAACCGGTTTGTATTTGTATCGCCCGATGAGGGACTGTCCTGCGAGTACGACAAACGACACCTCTTTGCCCTGGGAGGCGAGGACAAACCCTATACAGCGGGTGACGCCTGGACCTGGATGGAGTGGAAAGGCTGGCGGATTGTCCCCCAGATATGTTATGACCTGCGCTTCCCGGTCTGGAGCCGCAACCGCCGTCTGGAGGGTGGTGGTCTTAGTTACGACCTGCTGATATACGCTGCCAACTGGCCTGCCCGCCGCACGTACCATTGGGAGACCCTGCTCCGTGCCCGTGCCATTGAAAATCAGGCATTTGTTGTAGGCGTAAACCGTGTCGGAACGGATGGCACCGGCCTGGAGTATGTGGGACGGTCCGTGATCCTCGATCCGGCCGGCAATCCGGTCGCTCAGTGTCCGGACGAACCCGCTACGCTGGAAGCTACGCTTGACCCGGCAGTATTACAGGATATCCGCGAAAAACTCCCCTTTTGGCGGGATGCGGATGCATTTGATGTATATGCCTGATCAGCGCCCGGTCAGATAGACCCGCCCGGCCAGCAACACTGCGCCGTCCACCATGAGCCGTACGGCATACAAACCCGGCGCCAGGTGATCAGGCATCGTGACCCGACCCTGCTGAGGGTTCAGCCGGACAAAAACAGGGGCTACCTCACGCCCGGCAAGGTCTGTCACCACGACCCTGGCATCCGTAAGGTCTGTGCCTGCCGGGATTGAGAAGACAAAAAATCCGTCAGCCGGATTGGGATATATCACCGCAGGCGATGGAAACCGGGCGGCCAGCCACCCATAAGCCTGCATCGCATCCGGGATGCCGTACCCGTAGAGATTGTCTGGGGTAGTATACCGGTCTGCACGCTGGCGGAGGGCTTCGGAGATGTCTTGTGCGCTGGCTGCCGGCCATGCCTGCCAGAGGCAGGCGGCCAACCCGGATACGAGGGGGCACGAAAAAGAAGTCCCGGAGCCTTGCCGGAGGTTGCCCGCCGGATCCAGGTACCACACTTTTTCACCCATTGCGGAGAGGTCGGGTTTGATACGTCCGTCGGCCGAGGGTCCCCGGCTGCTGAAGTTTGCCACTGTTTCGCACGCATTCACCGCTCCGATAGCCAGGACAGAGTCGCCGTCTGCAGGGGCTACAATACCATTGGTGCCATCATTGCCAGCGCTGTTGATGACGAGGATGCCCCGCGACGCCGCAAGATCGGCTGCGCGGGTGATCAGGGCTGTGTTGCCATCCAGGTCATTGAGGTGGTAGCTGATCTGCCCCGGATCAAAATCCCTGTATCCCAGCGAGGTCGAAAAAATCTGGGCCCCGAGGCTGTCGGCATACTCGGCTGCGGCGATCCAGTTGTCTTCTTCCTGATGGGTTTCGGATGAGTCGTTTTCAGTCCGGAGGAGGATATAAGTAGCCCCCGGGGCACTGCCGGTCAGAGCGGGGTCTTGGGCTGCCAGGAGCGAATATACGGCGGTTCCGTGGCGGCAGTGGAGGCATTTGTTAAACACGTCCATATCGCCGCTGACAAAATCCCGCTGTGCCAGCAACCGCCCGTCCTGGATGATATGCCGGAGGGCTTGTACGGTATCGGCCCCTGTAAATCCATTGTCAAAAACGGCTATTATGACACCTTCTCCCTGCGATCCGAGTGAGTGGAGGGTCGGGAGGCCAAGCATATTCAGCTGGCGGGCGGGATCATCGTTTTCTACCTCTGGATCACAGGTGATCATGACCGGCTGGGAACGATAGGTTCCGACCGGCCGGACCTCCCGCACGAAGGACAACTGACGGAGCTCAAGCGCTTGCGCGGGGGTTAACCAGGCTGTCACACCATTAAACCACCGGGAAGTATGCACCGGGACAATACCCTGGGTTTTAAGGGTGGTTATGTAGGAGCCGGATACGGCCCTGTCTTTTTCGTCGGGCTGGATGCCTTGCCGGAGCCGGTTGGAGCGTGCCTGCGGGCTGAGTGCCAGATAGGCGTCAGGGGACTTGTCTGTAAACAAAACCCAGTACTTTATTTCCTGTGCCCACACAGTGGAGGTGCTCAGAAAAAAAAGTACTGGGAGAATACCACGGATCAGGCTATACATAGGAAAAATAGTATTTGTTCCTCATAACGGCTGACAGGGTCGTTATGTTGGGGCGATGCCTGACTCAGCAGCCGGTATCAGGTATTTCGAATCCCGTCATCGGGGGTTGCTTCATAATACCATACAGAAGCGGGCTGCTCGTCTGAGGGGAGTTCCCGTGTCTGACCAGGTACGGTGTAGTCCTGCTGCGGAGCCGATTCGGGCGAAACAGGCGAAGCAGGTGACTGAGGCAGGGTCTGCTCAAGGGTCTGGGCAGGGGCACCCGGTACGGTGACAATGTCATGAAAACTGACCAGTACCGGCGCAATCACCAGCGAAACGACTGACATCAGTTTCACCAAAATATTCAGTGAGGGGCCGGAAGTGTCTTTAAACGGATCCCCGACAGTATCCCCTACCACAGCAGCTTTGTGCGGAGCAGAGCCTTTGTAGTAAATGTCTCCATTGATATCTACCCCTTCCTCAAACATTTTCTTGGCGTTGTCCCAGGCGCCACCGGCATTTGACTGGAAGATAGCCATAAGCACGCCTGTCACGGTCACCCCGGCGAGCAGTCCCCCTAACATTTCGATGCTGAAAAGACCCACCACCACAGGCACTACAATGGCCAAGGTACCGGGCAGCACCATCTCGCGGAGGGATGCCTGGGTTGAGATATCCACACACTTTCCGTACTCGGCTTTGCCGTCTGCTGCATCAAAAATGGCTTTTTCGTCGGGCGAAGCCTTAGACATATCTGAGTCATATTTACGCATAACCTCCAGGGCGGCCTTCAGCTCCGGGATCTGGGTAAACTGGCGGCGTACCTCTTCGATCATCGCCATAGCGGCGCGTCCTACGGCACTCATGGCCATAGCAGAAAACACAAACGGCAACATCCCGCCTACAAACAAGCCTGTCATGGTGTAGGGATTCGCGATGTTGATGACGGTCAGGTGGGCAGACTGCATGAAGGCGGCAAACAGCGCCAGGGCTGTCAGGGCAGCAGAGGCAATCGCAAATCCCTTGCCAATGGCTGCTGTGGTATTCCCTACTGCGTCAAGTTTGTCTGTGCGCTTGCGTACTTCCTTGGGAAGGTCTGCCATCTCAGCGATACCACCCGCATTGTCAGAGATCGGGCCGTAGGCATCTACGGCAAGTTGGATACCTGTATTGGCGAGCATACCTACTGCGGCAATTGCGATTCCGTACAGCCCTGCAAAGGTATAAGAGATCAGAATAGCTGCACCGATCAGGAGGATCGGAACTGCGGTAGACATCATGCCTGTGCTAAGTCCGGCGATAATATTGGTAGCTGGACCTGTAATGGACTGACGTACAATATCTTTTACTGGCTTGGTACCTGTACCGGTATAATACTCCGTGATACTGCCCACGCCCAGGCCTGAAAGCAACCCGGCAATCACAGCCACAAAAATTCCGTTGGCAGTATACGTAAATCCGTTATAGGTAAAATCCGGAATCATCGCACTGATGATGGCATAGGAGGCAATCACCATCATGATGGCGGAGCCGTAGCCGCCCATGTTCAGGGCCGTCTGAGGGTTGCCGCCTTCCTTGACCCGCACCAGAAAGGTGCCGATGATGGAGATCAGAATACCCGCAGCTGAGAGCGCCAGGGGGAGTAATACCGGGCCCATATTGTCATTTAGCCCGGCAACAAAAGGAGCCCCCAGTACCATGGCACCCACAATCGCGCCCACATAGGACTCAAACAAGTCGGCTCCCATACCTGCTACGTCACCTACGTTATCTCCGACGTTGTCAGCGATGGTGGCAGGGTTATAAGGGTGGTCCTCCGGGATACCTGCCTCTACTTTTCCGACCAGGTCTGCCCCTACGTCAGCTGCTTTGGTGTAGATACCGCCACCCACCCGTGCAAACAGGGCGATGGAAGAAGCACCGAGTGAATAACCAGAGATTACATTTAATACAACGCCTAATTCGGAGGTCTCATTCCCAAATCCCATGCTCCGGTAGAGGATCAGCAGCGTGGCCAGCCCGAGCACACCGAGCCCTACTACCCCCATACCCATGACAGAGCCTCCTGCAAATGCCACTTCGAGGGCTTTGCTGAGCGAAGTACGGGCTGCACTGGTAGTGCGTACATTGGCCTGGGTAGCGACCCGCATACCAATAAATCCTGCCAGAGCCGAGCTCCCGGCACCCAACACAAAGGATAACATCACCCAGGCATTGCTGTCCTGGCTGGCCATGGATTGTGCACCCAGCAGCAGCGCTACCACGACAATAAATATGACCAGTACCCGGTATTCTGCCCTCAGAAAGGCCATTGCACCCTCTGCAATCCGGTTGCCGATAGCTATCATCCGTGCGTCACCCTGGTCCTGGCGTTTCACCCAGGCTGCTCGTATATAGGTAAAAAGCAAACCGATAATACCGGCGAGGGGAAAGAGATATAACAGTGTGTTCATCCTTAGGGGGAATATTGAGTGGAATAATAGTAGATGCAGCTAAAATTAGGTAATGCAGGTCAATATGCAAATATTTGCTGAGAATTGACACCTGTGCATTTATATTGTTCGATTTTTCGGATCATCATACAATGAAACTGTCCCAGTCTGTAAGCCTCCGGGAGGCTGCCCTTATCCTCGGTTGCCGGTTTGTCGGCGATCCGGACCACCTGATCACAGGGTGTAATGAGATTCATCGGGTAGAACCGGGAGATATGACCTTTGTGGATGTGGAAAAGTATTATCAGAAAGCCCTCACCAGCCTCGCCACTACTGTGCTGATCAACAAAGAGACGGAGGTTCCGGTCGGAAAAGGCCTTCTGATCAGCGACAATCCCTTCACGGACTACAACCGGTTTGCGGCACACTTTCAGCCGATCCTGCCTGTGACGGCTGAGGGACAGCCTTTTTTAGGGCGGAATGTCTCCATCGGGCGCAATGTCGTATTTGGTCAGGACGTAGTCATTGGCGACGATGTCACCATCGGGCACAATACCGTGATAGGTTCCGGTGTAAGCATAGGCCGGGGGACGATCCTCTATCCGCAGGTGACCATCGGCGACTATACCCAGATCGGGGAGGAGGTATGTATTCAGGCAGGATCTGTGATCGGCGGGGAGGCTTTTTATTTTAAGACCCGTCCCTGGGGGCGCGAAAAACTCGTCACGCAGGGTCGGGTGGTCATCGGGTCCCATGTGGACATCGGGGCGGGGTGTACAATAGACCGGGGCGTGAGCGCCGATACCATCATCGGTGACTGGACCAAAATAGATAACCTCGTGCAGATCGGTCACGATACCGTGATCGGCAAACGTTGCCTGATCGCCGCACAGGTAGGGGTGGCAGGTGTCGTAAATATAGAGGATGACGTCATCCTCTGGGGGCAGGTCGGCGTAAACAAAGACCTCACCATCGGCAAAGGGGCAGTCCTCATGGGCAAAACCGGGGTCATGTCCTCTCTGGAAGGCGGCAAAACCTATCTCGGCATGATCGCCACCGAGGCACGCCAGACCCTGCGGGAAGTAGCGGCCCTGCGCCGCCTGCCTGAGCTCCTCCGGAAATGGACAGGAAAGGATATATCCTAACAAGGGAGGAAGGTTTGTAGGGTATAATAAATTTATAATACGAAAAATTGAAAAATTTCTGCTTCCTTGCAGGGATTGGTTACGCATGGTGCAATCGGTTTCGGCAAGAAAAAATACCGGTCATACGGTAGAATATACGGCCAATAACCCAACTGACCCGAATGTATTTCCGTAAGCATATATTAGACTTTTGAAGTCCGCTTAATATGGGAAAGGAACTTTCAGGTATGCAGGAAATGGCGCGTGAGGCAGGCAAACTCATGCGGCAGGGTTGGGGCCGGGACTTGCGTGTGTACCAAAAAGCAGATCAGACGGTCGTGACAGAAGTGGACCTGGCCATCAGCCGCCTGGTATGTGAGGCGGTTCAGGCTGAGTGGCCTGGGTATGGACTCCTCACCGAGGAGACTGCCGCCACCAACACCCTGTATCTGCCGAAAGGATTTATCGTGGACGAGCTCGACGGAACATTTGCCTATGTCAACCGCCGTCCGGGTTCTACCTTTCAGTGTGCGTACTACGAGCATGACCAGGTGCTGATCGGACTCATCTATGATCCCATCCGCGACCTGATGTTATATGCAGAGGCAGGGATGGGCGTATACATGCAGACCGGCGCACATGTGAGCCGCCTCGAACCGCGCACACCTGCGCCCTGGTCACAGCTTCGGTTTGCGCATCACCGCACGTACATGACTGACACCTACCGGCGGGTATATGCCTCCCTGGGTGTACAGGCCGACAATATTATCCCGACCGGCAGTATCGGCTCCAAAAGCCTGGATTTTGCCCTGGACAAAGTGGACTGCCTCGTGAGCCTCCACCGCCATATCGGGGCCTGGGACTGGGCGCCGGGCAAGGTCATCCTCGAAGAGTTAGGGTATGCCGTGTCTCACCTGGCAGGCGGGGCACTTGACATTCGTGCCTCGGCATTTGACCAGGGATTTGGGTATCTCGTATGCCCCGCCCCGTACAAACCCCGTCTGGAGCAGTCGCTGAGCTGGCTTACGGACAAACTCTCCCGGCGCTGGCCTGCCGCTGCCGTCGCCTGATCACTGCACCTGTATCACCACTGCATCGTCTGCCGGGAAAGCCTGGCAGGTAAGGATTTTGCCTGCGGCCCGCTCAAAATCAAGCAGCAGGCCGGGGTCTGCCATCGTCACCTGCCCGCGCGTGAGGACACACATACACGTAGCACATACCCCACGCTTACAAGACCAGGGCAAGGGCACCTCCTGCGCGATAGCGGCTTGCAGCAGGGTAGTGCCGGGTGGCACTTGCAGGGACCAGGTCTGCTCACCCGCCACTACCTGCACGGTACGTGCAGGCCCCAGGGCGGCCAGTGCGGCAGTGTCCTCCAGGCCTGTATCAAACCGCTCGGCCTGAATCGCCTCAGGCGCTACGCCCGCCTGTGTCAGACCTGACATTACCGCAGCCATCATACCGGCAGGTCCGCACATCATCCATAGGAGTGGATACTCCTGGACGGCCAGGAGCCTTGCCGCCAGTGCTGCTACCCATTCCGCTGTGAGCCGGGTGGGTTGCCAGGGCAGGGGAGGTGCGGACGTCCGGCTCGCCAGCAGGTGGAGGCTGAGACGATCCCCAAACAAATCCGACAGCCGCAGGAGTTCTGTCCCAAACAGGGTATCTGCTGCCGTACGACTACTGTACACCAGCGTGACACGGCTGTAAGGCTCATGGTACAAAACCGCCCGCAGGATGCTGTACAAAGGTGTAATTCCACTCCCGCCCGCCCACAGGACCAGGTGGCGACGGTTCCGGGTGGCTGTTGTGACCCCAAACCGGCCACGGGGTTGCAGTACGGCCAGCTCCATGCCAGGTGCTGCATGGTCACAGAGATAATTGGAGACCAGACCGCCCGGCACCCGCTTGATAGTTACACTCAGATACCGGTCAAACCGGGGTGCGCTGCTGATCGAGTAAGCCCGGTAATGGTCTTCTCCCGCGATCGTCACCTTGAGCGTCAGATACTGACCTGCCTGATAGGCGATGCGGTCTGTCAGCGGCTGTGTCCAGCGCAGGGTGACAGCGTCAGCTGTTTCATGGATGACCTCTTGCAGGCGCAGGAGGAGGAAACGAGGCATAGGACTTACATTATGGTCAGGCAATATACGTCGTAAGGATAGATTTTTTTACCGTTTAATATTTCTAAAAAATGACAGTTAATTTTTTTTTTTCGTGAACATTTAATAAAATTGTGTGTCAGTCAAGTTCTTTATTTGAACAGGTATCCGGATGCCGAAAAGGTATAGAGTAGGCGCATGTATGCTATTTTGATTGTAGTTGTATGCAAAAATTACCATGGTTTTTGATCGTAGCGTTGTTGATGGGGTGCTCGGCTGCGGTGGAGCAGGATGAGTTACCCGCCAGCCAGGAAGAGGCAATGCTGGCCTCTCTTAAAAATTTCCCTGCGTTTACTGAAAACGACAGCATCGGGACATTTGCCCTGCCGGATAAGTCCCAGGTACAGGTTTCTGAAGACGGACATGTAGTAACATTTGTTTTTCCGGAGGGGACAGTACTCATGTACAAAACCCTCACCGGAGAAATCCGCTATCTGAACCGGCTGATCTACACCTGTACTTGTTCTGTTCCCGGACAAGGCTGTGATGTATTTAATCTGGGCAATCATTGGGGGTGTTTACAGGGGAACTGCAAGGGAAGCTGTACCGGTCAAATGGAGGATGATAACACACCCAGCCCCGATCGTGTACTTGATCCGTCTATCCTGGAAAACAGTGTATGGATCAACAAAAAGGGAGAGGTGAACTGGGTCACGTCCGATGAAGATATGAAAAATCTTATGCCCTTTAATCCCCTGATGTTGGAAGACCCAACGGTACAGCAAGGTGTTAGTTTTCATAAAGATATGCTTGCTGCCTCCATCGCACGAAATCACAAACATACAACGGCTACCCGCACCATAGCCATTAATGTGTACGGCACCTTGGTGGGATGTAAGGTACCTGAAACCTTTTTTCAGTCCATGATAAACAGAGGCTATCAACTCCGGGAAGTAACGTGTCGCTGTAATGTCGCGGGGGATGGGTGTACATTTACCGAGTATGACGGGTTTTTATTTTGCAAAGGAGGTGGCTGTTCATCCTGCTCTATGATTGAAGTGACGCCGCCGCCAAAGGACTAAGTTTTTTTGTAAACAAAACAGCCGGTAATCAGCCGGCTGTTTTGTTTATCCCTCTTTGTTCCCCAGCACCCCCTTATACGCCGCCAGGCACCGCTCCCGCGCGAAGGCATGGTCCACGACAGGGCGGGGATAGGCGGGGGTACCATACTCCGGCACCCATCGCCGGACGTATTTCATCTCTGCGTCAAATTTTTGGGTCTGCGCCGTCGGGTTAAATATCCGGAAGTACGGGGCTGCATCTGTCCCGCAGCCTGCGGCCCACTGCCAGCCACCGCTGTTGGAGGCCAGCTCAAAGTCGAGGAGTTTTTCGGCAAACCAAGCCTCTCCCCATTGCCAGTTGAGCAGGAGATGCTTGGAGAGAAAGCTGGCCGTAATCATGCGCACCCGGTTGTGCATGTACCCGGTGGCACTGAGCTCGCGCATGCCTGCGTCCACGATGGGGTAACCGGTGCGGCCGGTTTTCCATTTTTCAAAGGTAGCCTCGTCATCCAGCCAGGGCACCGCCGCATACTCCCGGCGGAAAGGCCCCGTGACCACATGCGGGAAGTTCCAGAGGACCTGCATATAAAACTCCCGCCAGATGAGTTCGTTGAGGTAGGTAGCGTCCAGAGCCTGAGCTACCCGGGCCAGATGGCGGATGCTGACGGTTCCAAACCGCAGGTGGAGGCCGATGCGGGTCGTGCCGGCCTGAGCCGGGAAGTCACGCCGCTCACTGTAGTGGCGGATGATGGCCTCGTCGGGGTCGCGGGACGGAAACAGCGTATCCGTCGCCCTAAAACCCATTTCGGCCAGGGTCGGTATCGGCTGTACAGCAAGCGGAGCCCAGTTCCCAAACCAGGCGCGGGTATCAAAGGAACTCAGCCGCTCTGGCTGTGTCGCCAGGGTCTCCCGCCACTTGCGGGCGTAGGGTGTAAAAACAGAATAGGCTTTGCCTGCTCCGCTCAGCAATTCGTCCCGCTCAAATATCACCTGATCCCGGAAGGTGTGCAGCACAGCACCATGTGCCGCCAGGAGATCGCTTATCTCGTGATCACGTGCCTGGGCATAAGGTTCGTAGTCGTGATTGGTATATACCGCGCTGATCGGGTAGGTGTCCAGCAGGGACCTCCAGACCTCCGCCGGGTGTCCGTATCGTACGATCAGGCTGGTGCCGAGCCCGGCCAGGGTCGCCTGCATCTCGTGGAGGGTGCGGTGAATAAAGTCCACCCGTGCATCCTGGGCAGGAAGGGTGTCCAGGATATCCCGGTCAAATATAAAGACAGGCAGTACGGGCTGACCCCGCCGCAGGGCATGATACAGGCCGACATTGTCATCGAGCCGCAGATCACGCCTGAACCAAAAAACTGTATAAGACATCAGGTGCAAGAGGTTATTCTGGTGAAATATACCATCGGGTTGCCGGATTTGTTTGGATAAAACGGGCGTGGCCTGATAAAGCCTCAATAAAATTCCGGACATATCGTGCAGCGTATAGAGAATCAGGCACGTCTTGACTAAAAACAAACCAAAATGAAACGTATCTGGACGCTCTTATTGCTTACCGGCCTCTGGTTTTCGCCAGCGATGGCTTGTTCATATTTTGTGTCGAATTTTTGCGAAATGGGCCATCCGCCCTACGAGGCACCTGAGTTTGTGCTGGTCCGGGCGACGGTGGCTGGTCAGGGTAATCACTATGTGGACCTGGCTATCCAGGAAGTATGGCGTGGCACCGAGACCCGGACGCATGTCAGGGTGTGGGACATGGGAAGTTTTGACTGCAACGGAGACTTTTTTAATGGGAATGCGGACCAGCTAGGGCAGCCGGGTGATCAGGTATGGGCCTGGTTGTATCCGATTGATACAGCGATGAGTGCCTGGGAAACCCCCGGAGACTACCGCGCTTTTCACGACAAGACCAACCGCTGGTTTTTGCAGGAGTCAGCAGGGCTGATTACAGGCGCTGTGACAAGTTATGAGCCGGACACCTACACACCTGCCCAGTTGCTCAATGTCCTGTCCGGCTGTGTGGACAATCTGCTGGAGACCCCCTTTATCCCCCAGGCGCCTGAGATCACCTTCCGCGCAGCCAATCAGGAGATAGCTGTTTTTTCGACGGTGGCAGGCGAGATTTCGCTGGAGATATTTGACCTGGCAGGCCGCAGCCGGGGGGCAACGTCTGGCAACAGTGAGGGCGTATTCCTCAGTACAGCACCACTTAGCGGAGGGGTGTATGTAGTGCGGGTCCGGCAAAACGGGCTAAATACCGTCCGCAAAATCCTGGTACCCTGACCAGTGTATATCCGTGTCGGCCCTGTGTACAAACGTGTAGCAGGGCGTGTATCATGAGGCGGAGGGTTTCGTATGATGGAGTATGATCTAACCATTACCTTATGATCCTGAAACCCGCCCTGATCCCGACCGTTGTATTGTCTATGCTGCTGGTGACAGCCTGCGAAGACACCCAGATATTGCCAGAGCCTGTCATTGATGCACCCCAGCGTGCGCTCAAGTACGACGGCTCCAATGTAACCGCACCCCAGCTCCCGGCTAACTCCTACGAGGCCGCAGCCCGGTTTGCAGGCGGGAGTTTGGGATTTGCTACCGGTACCCTGGAGGATGTATATTTTTATATCCTGGACCGGCCTTCGTCCTGTACCATCAAGGTCTATGAAGGCACGGCTGATAATGCGCCGGACTCCCTGATATACTCCGCCGTGGTGTCTTCAGATGTCGTGGCCAATAGCTGGAACCGGCACACGCTCACCCGTGACGTCAAGGTAGGTGCCAAAGACCTCTGGATTGCGGTGAAGTTTTCGCATAGCCTCGACCAGCGTACCCTCGGGTGTGATGCAGGTCCGGCAGCGGCTGACGGAGACTGGCTTCTGGATGCGGCTGATGGGCAGTGGATCAAACTTGTCAACCGTACGTCGCTGATCAATATCAACTGGAATATCCGGGGCGCTGTCACGCCGGACTGACGGATCCCGGACGTGTGTGGTACCTATCAAAAGCGACCCTGGTTAGGGTCGCTTGGTGTTTATAGGAGGGGTATCCTGCTCATTATTTCCGGCGGCGGGGTGCCGCAGCGGCATTATCGCTGCTTTTTTCAAACAGAAGTGAAAACCCGGCAATCCAGATCGAGGCAAAAGCCAGCCAAAATCCAATACCCGCCAGCTTGAAAAAGTTCAGGCTCAGGTCCACCTTGGGTGCCAGGTCCAGGTTAAGCCCAATCCCCAGGTCAAGGCTGGTTTCGCCCATTTTCCCAAAAATATTGCCCAGATATCCCTGGGTGATGCCGTAGAATATGGCCCAGCCCAGGGCCAGAAACAGTACATTAAACCCGATACCAAATTTAAACTGTCTGCCAAATACCCCGCGCAGCACATACCAGACAGCAAACAGGGCATACAGAAGGGGACCCACTACCAAAAACATAATTCCCGCCAGGGCACCTTTGTCCTTGACGGAGTCGGTGTTTTGCCAGAGGGTAATCAGGGTGCTGACCAGGTTATTTTCTTTGCCCAGGACGAGGGTATCAGATACTTGCTGCTGCTGGACGATTTCCACAATATCCTCCGTGACCGAAAATCCACTGTATTGGAATACAGTCGTATTCAGAATGGGGATTTCTACCTTGATAAACGGCAGAAAAAAAGCAACGATGCCCAGCAGGCCGGCAAAAGTCAGGACGGTTTGTTCGGGTTTCATTGGCGAAAGGGTGAGAGATTCAGTGATGCTAACGTTACATAGACGGATGTGTGATAGGAAGGGTTGTAATTATACTTACGATTTAAAATCTAACAGTGTTATTTAGTGCGCATAATAACCTGCTGTTGCTCCGGCAGGGTAGGGAAGATCAAACCAATCGCTGGGCCAGCCTGCTCACTGCGGTGACCATGTGGTGTTTCATGAGGGAGGTGAGGCCAGGGAGCTGGCCGGACATGACGAGGGATACATAGCCGTGTACCGTCGCCCACCAGGTGAAAAAACTCTCCTCGGTATCGTTGGCAAATAGGTGAATCTGCCGCAGGATTTCGATGACGGACTGGGCGGCATTGCGCAGGGAGAGGTTGCTGGGAGGGGTGGACTTGATCCCGTCAAGGTTAAACATTACCTGATACAACTCAGGATGGATAAATGCCCAGTCCCAGAAAGCCTCTGACACAGCCACCAATTGACGGACAGGATCTGAGGTGGTGGCGCGGGCGTCTTCGAGTGCCTGCTGGAGCAGCCTGAATCCCATGGATTCCAGCTCAATCAGGATGGCTTCTTTGTTTTTGAAGTGTTCATAGATCACCGGTGGGGTGTACTCTATGGCGTTGGCGATTTTGCGGATGGAGACCTCTGTCCAGCCTTCTTTCAGGGCGATGTCGCGGGAGGTTTGGAGTATCTGGGCTTTGAGGGTTTCGATTTCCCGCTCGCGGCGTTGTTTGTGGGATATCTGGGTCATAGGGCAGGGGAGGAGCTTGCAGGCAGATACAAATTCTTACGTTGAGAAAGTAATGTAATGATACAATAAAAAATCTAATATAAAAAATTTATACCACAATCTTTTTATCTAACAATGTTACCAACAAGATGCTCACCTATGCTTTCGGCATAAAAATGTCCCAAAAATAAAATAATGCTACTTTTGATTCGATTGATCGAAATTTTTCATATAAAGTAATAATTGATTTTGTGGCCTATAAACTTAATTTATTCTTCAGTGTTTGATTTTCAGAGATTTAATAAATCCCAACATTTGCCGAGTGGGGTGGGGAATGTCGGATAGACGTGATGGATACGCCCTTGTTGAGGTCGGAGGTCATGTTGCCATTTCCGTCGTGGGCATACTCGCCTACTGGCGGCAGGCCTGTCGGCTCGGTAGCCCAACATCTATTCCGGTGGAATTGAAAACTTTTGCTGGAGTCTCTGTGGCAAAATACAATCCAGCATACCTAAATTTTTTTGCAAAAGCCTAATAGAATCACCTTGGATAACAACATCAAACCGAGCATTCTGACAGTAAACGGAGTAATGCAACTGTTGGTTATTATCCTCATCCCAGTCATCATACAGCGTTAAAGACTCCAATATAGGCTGAAAATGTACCGTCCAATCGGCACGAGACAGTAATATCTCCAGGCCTGAATAAAAAAGAAACAACTTTTGATGCTGGGGGTTCCATACAAAAAAGGGGGTTGGCGTTGAAAACAGGCTGGATTGTCTATTAGGTAATGATTCAATCATAAGCCGTGTTTCATTATTGCTTGTCCTCATTACGCAGACTGCAAAAATATCATTACCCGGAAACCTATTCGCGTATTCAATCAAAGAATCCAGCAATATAGGGTCTAGCTTCAATGGTAGGTTGTCTCCAAATACCTTGCTCATCTTATTTGTTAAATCGGCCTGTTCAGGCTTCGACACACATCCAGACATGATACACACTAAAAAAATCATAAGTGCGATAAAAATATTACTTCTACATATTAACTGTGGTGCCGCCATCAGATTATGGTTTAAAATTTTTTAAACGACTCTGCAAACGTAACGTGCCGCTTAGTAAGTTTTCCCGAGTAAACCTAGTGTCCCAAGGCCATAACGTATATCGTTGAGTAGTCCCATGCGCAACTTGAACAGTTATATGCACTGACTGCTCTCTTCCAGAAAGAGGCATACTATCTTCTATATTGGTACCTCCAAATTATCTGGGCGATTCCTCTTTTTCAAATTCCTAACCACGACTACATGAACGTCCCAAACATGCTCTAACTAATAAATTACCAATTTTAGCCTAATAAATTACCAACTATTTAGAAGTCATCAAAAGTAACACCTCGGTCTTTATCTTTGTGCGGTAAAAACTGCTGGTCGGAGCAGGGGATATTCCTGCACTCCCGCAGTTTTTTTGTAAGTTTGCGCGTCCGCTACAAGCCCGGACGATTTGTTATGAGTTTTAAGTGTGGTATCGTAGGACTGCCCAATGTCGGCAAGTCATCCCTGTTCAACTGCCTGACCAATGCCGGGGCAGAGTCCGCCAACTATCCTTTCTGCACCATCGAGCCCAATGTGGGCGTAGTGGCGGTACCGGATGAGCGCCTGGACAAAATTACGGCCCTGATCAAACCCAAGTCTGTCGTACCGACCTCGGTGCAGATTGTGGATATTGCGGGATTGGTGCGGGGCGCCAGCAAAGGTGAGGGGCTCGGCAACCAGTTTCTGGCCAATATCCGGGAGTGTGAAGCCATCCTGCATGTGCTCCGGTGTTTTGAGGATGAAAACATCGTCCATGTGGAGGGCAGCGTCAACCCGGTCCGGGATAAAGACATTATTGATACCGAGCTGCAACTCAAGGACCTCGAACTCCTGGAGCGCAAGCTGGACCGCACCCAAAAACTCACCAAAGGTGGCAACAAGGACGCTGTGCGGCAGGTGGAAATCGTCAAGCGGTATCTGAATCATATCTCCGAAGGCCGGAACCTGCGCTCACTGGCCGTGACGCCGGAAGAGGAGGAGTTCATGGCCGATGTGGGCCTGCTGACCAATAAAAAAGTGCTGTATATCTGCAATATTGATGAGGCCAGCCTGCCGGACGGCAATCAATACGTAGAGCAGGTGCGCCAGGCCGTGGCAGAGGAGGATGCACAAGTGATGGTGATCTCTGCGGCATTTGAAGAGCAGCTCCAGGGACTGGAGCCCGCTGACCGTATTGAGTTTATGGAGGCTGCCGGTCTCACAGAGCCGGGACTGAATGTCCTGATCCGCAAGGCATACGGACTCCTGAGCCTGCATACCTACTTTACAGCAGGCGAAAAAGAAGTCCGGGCCTGGACCATTCCCCTCGGAGCACGGGCACCTCAGGCTGCGGGGGTGATCCACAGCGACTTTGAGCGTGGTTTTATCCGGGCTGAGGTCATTAAATACGCCGACCTGATGGAGCTCAAGTCAGAGTCAGCCATCAAGGAAGCAGGTAAACTCCGGATCGAAGGCAAGGAATATGTCGTCGAAGACGGTGACATCATGCATTTCCGGTTTAATGTATAAGACTGTTTATCAGGCGTATAAATCTTATTGTCGAACACATTCATTCACTGCCTATGGAAAAGAACATGGATATTACCGTACAAGAGCTGAAGGAACGCATGGAGGCAGGCACCCTTCCTGTCATGATAGACGTACGCGAACCCTCTGAGTGGGATCGCCAGCACCTGGACGGCATTCGCAAAATTTCGCTCGGCTCCCTTCCTGCTTTTCTGCCGGAGCTGACCGATCTCAAAGACCAGGAGGTAGTGCTGGTATGCCGCTCCGGAGGACGCAGCGGTCGTGCCACAGAGTTTATGCGGCAGCAGGGTTTCGCTCATGTACGCAACCTCACCGGGGGGATGCTGGCCTGGAAGGCACAGATTGATCCGACATTTGATGTAGAGTAAATATGCTGGTGAAAGAGGTGCAGCTCAGGGTTCGCTACGGCGAGACTGACCAGATGGGGTATGTTTATTACGGCAAATACGCTGAATATTTTGAGGTAGGCCGTGTAGAGCTGATACGCGATATCGGAGTACCCTATACCCTGATCGAGGAGCGTGGTATCCTGATGCCTGTCGCAGAACTCCAGATCCAGTACAAACGCCCTGCACACTATGATGACCTGCTGACGGTCCGCACCATCGTACGGGAGTTGCCCCGGAGTAGTTTTATGACCTGGTATGAGGTGCTGCGGGCGAGGGGCGAGCTCCTGGTGACGGGCTCTGTCAAGCTGGCCTTTATAGACAAAACCCGGAACATACCTGTCCGGGTTCCTTCTTTTCTGTTGGAAGCGGTTGAGGCACACTGGTTACCTGCCTGAGATGCTGAGCCGCCTGCAGATATGGATTCAGAGCCGGATACAATACGGCCTGATGTTGCTGCGTGGCTTACGCCTGCCCGGGTTTGAAGAGATGACGGTGCTGGATGTGCTGGTGTTTTTTTTCAGGGGGTTGCTGGATCCACGGTTTACCCTGATGGCATCCGCCATGTCCTATCAGTTTTTTTTCTCCCTGTTTCCGACGCTGTTGTTGCTGTTTATTTTGCTTCCGCTAGTGCCGGTACCGGGACTTCAGGAGGACATAGTTGCCTTTATCGGGCAGGTAGTACCCAGCGACGGGGTTGACTTTATAGAGCGGCTGGTAGAAGCGCAGTTTAGCCGCAGTGCAGATCTGGCACTGGCCTTGGTGAGTGTACTGCTGGCCCTTTGGGGCGGACTCCGCGGAATCATAGCCATGATCAAGGCTTTCAGCCGGCGGGATGAGGTATTCAAACGGCGCAACTTGTTTCAGTTGTACCGGGTGGCCCTGGGCGTATTTGTGAGCCTGGGGGTAACCCTGGTGCTGGCCGTTCTGTTTATATCGTTGATAGACAATATTTTACACTGGTTTGTGCTGCATCAGGTCTTTAATGAAGACGTGCGCACCAGTATGTACCGGGTAGGGCGGTTTTTGATCACCTCGGGCGGGATCTTTCTGATGATATCGCTGATCTACTACCTCGCGCCGCCTGTGCGTCGGCGGTGGCCTTTTGTCTCAGCCGGCACGCTGGTTGCTACAGGACTCACCCTGCTCGCCAATGCCGGTCTGAACTATTATTTTGTCAATTTTGCCCAGTACGACAAAATATATGGCAGCCTGGGCGCCATTATCCTGCTGATGGTCTGGTTTTATTACATCTCGATCGTACTCCTGATCGGATTTGAACTGAATGCAGCCATTTACCTTGCCTCGTGGCATGACCAGCGACTACAGGAGCAGGAAGAAAACGCTGAGTCTCCTGCCTGATATGCGTGCTGATATCAGGCATTAAATGTGTGAAGGCCACACTCTGTTTTATTGAAGCCTACCCAGCGCCCGCTTCTGCCTTCGCCCCGCCGGGTACAATGCGTACACCCGATCGAGTCGTAACCCTTGGCCTCCAGCGGATGCTCCGGGAGTTCCTGCACCAGGCGGTGCCAACGGGCTTCCTCTGGCGTCATGTCAATAAAAGGATAAAACCGCAGGATGTCTTTGCCCATCTTAAACACCGTACCCGGATCGCGGTAGGCAGTAGTGCCCCCCAGCATACCTGATATCCAGACTTCGTGGGTTTCCTTCAGTTTTTCCAGCGGCATGACTTTGTTGATAAAACAACAGGTATCCGGATCGTGGAGCCAGGTGTAGTCCATCCGGGTGAAGTTATGCTCATTGGGTTTAGGGCCAATCCGTACAATGTTCAGCTTCCATTTTTCCTGGATCGCTGCCGCATATTGATGCGTTTCTTTGAAGTGGTACCCGGTATCTACAAAGTATACCGGATGATCGGGTTTCACCTGGTGCAGGACCTGGAGTAATACCGTAGAGGTGGTCCCAAAAGAGGTAGTGATCAGTACCCGGTCAAAATCCTGAAACACAGCCTCCATCCGCTCACGCTGGGAGAGCGGGGCATATTTATCGCACAGGGATTTGATATTCATACGCAAGGAAAGTTACAACAACACAACAGGATCAAGGCTTCGCGGTTAGGGTAGCAGCCCTGTGCGGGGACAAATATGCACATTCGGCTGGTGATTTTCAATGCCGGGCCGCTAGCTGGAAATAATTACATACCACCGGGTAGGTGGTATGTGCAAAATCCCTCACTATCAGGCACAAAAAAATCCCGGCCAGAGCCGGGATTTATTCTTGAACCAAACAGCCGTTTTATTTTTGGGTGGGCAGGACCAGCTTGAGGTCAACCCGGCGGTTCATGCGGCGGCCATTTTCGGTTGCGTTGTCTGATACAGGCTGTTTGGAGCTATACCCATCACAGTTGATCCGGGACTGAGAGATATGTTTCTCATTGACCAGGAAATACTTGACCTTAAATGCCCGGCGTACGGAGAGAATATGGTTGTCCCTGTCAGGGCCAGTATTGTCGGTGTGCCCTGTCACGACCAGGATGTATGCCGGATTACGGGCCATGATGTCAGAAACCGTATCCAGAATTTTGAGGCTCTCCGGGGTGAGCTGGTCGCTTCCTGTTTCGAAGAAGATATTGTCCATGGCTTTTTCGAGGAGGCGAATATCACCTTCGGACACCTTCGCAGGGGTACCTGTTCCGGTGTCGTCTGATACCAATGCCTCAGCATCACCATCTCCATCCGTTACATCAACCTCCTCAAACTGCATGGGCTCATCTTCTATGACCACGTCACCGCTGTTTTGTTTCGAGGGATTGGGTTCTTTGGGCGGCTGAGGCTGGACAGCCACTGGTGGAGCCTTGTCGGGGCAACCCAGGTACATAATTTTACCTTTTTCGTCCGGACAAAGATCGTCGCGGTCCGGAGTCCCGTCCTGGTCCCGGTCTGCCAGGGCTGATGACTTCGGTGGTGGCGGTGGAGGTGGTGGTGGCGGAGGTGCAGAGGCAGGCAAGGCAAACACGAATCCCGCACTGTAGGCCAGGTGCTGAAATTTATTGACCCCGATCCGTTGTTTGTAGATAGCCTCAGCCTGAAGGCTGAAGTTGTCTGATACCTGTACCCGCAGCCCCAGACCTGCCGGGATATACATCCGAAACTGGTTGCTGGCGGTATTAAATCCCATCCCGGTCGTCAGATACGGCGCCAGTACAGCGTCTTCGTCCAGGAACTTACCATTGTTTGACTTGATATGCACCAGGGCATTCACATCAATGAGAGAGGTGCCAATAAAGGTGCCTACTTCAGAGATAGGGTAGGTTGCTTCAGGAACAAAGCTGGAGTTAATCGCAAAGTTGAGACTTTTGTTCAGATAGGCGTATGCGCCGATCGTGATACCTGGGTCAAAAGACCGCACCTGGGTGAGGTCTCCGGTCATCAGGCCTTTGTAGTCGAGGAAGATAGCCGAGAGGCCCGCCATCCACGGAGACTCTTGGGTCTGAGCGTGAAGCGCGCGGGGAATAAAGAGCAGGGAAATAAGGCCCCAGGTGATAAATCCGCTTCTCATGAGTCTAAGTTTGTTCGGTACGTTAGGGTGTTTAGCTATCCCAGAATATCAGCAGGTCTCCCTGCGCTATTCGTATTTAGGCAAACACCCGGCCATATCGGGTTTGAATTTCAAGCAAAATACCGGATTTCCTTACTTAGCCATATCTCCACCAGCCAAACGGATTGAAATGCAGGACGAAGAGCAGGAATCCGTATCCCAACTGGTCATTCCTCAAAAACTGTGCAAAGATGACGACCCGATAAAAAGGCGGGCAAAATTTGCGTATTGAATCAATATTGGAGCGTGAAGCTGACCCTGCGGTTGGTGTCCCGGTTTTCAGCTCCGGCGATCTCCCCGAGTCCTTCGGACGTAATCCGGCTTTGGCTTACACCGAGCTCGTGTACGAGATAATATTTGACCCGGAACGCCCGCATAACGGAGAGGATCAGGTTGTCCTCGGCATTGCCAATATCATCTGTGCTGCCCTGGATCACAAGGCGGGCGGTACTGCATGTATGGAGTATGTTGGCTATCTCATCCAGGCGGGCGCGGCTCTCGTCCGTCAGTATATCACTGGCATATCCAAAGTATATCGGGGGAATATTGGCAGAAGCTGAGGGTATGTCACACCCTGAGGTGGGGGTTGCCGGGTTGTTGCCTTGTTCCTGCCGGTCCAGTGCAGCCACTACCTGGTCTATATGCGCCCAAAACTCAGCATCCGTCATCTGATCCACCGGTTTTTCGGCGGAGGTAGCGGGAGGATAGTCTGGCATTTGCTCACCTACCCAGGTATGGCCAGATGCCTGTGGTTGTACGGGGGGTGGATAGCTGGCTGGGGAAGAGGTCTGGGAGTAGGTGTCCGTGATATCTGCCGGAGCAGATACGGCGGGGTCTGCAGCCGGAGAGGTTGATTCCTCCTCAGGATAGGTGGCAGCGGGTTCATCCTCAGGCATATAGACCGGATCCTGGTCCAGATCGGATGCCATATCGGTGATGATGGGGTCGGCAGCGAGATCCGCGTCTTCTCCGGGCAGGAGGTCATCCGGCATTGTATCCGGACATCCTTGTTGTGCCTGGGAACCAGCCTCTTCCGGGCAGGCGTCCTGCACGTCCGGGAGCCCGTCTCCATCCTGGTCCGGGAGCAGCTCCAGTGGCGTGGCTGCCAGCTCCTCCAGGATTTGTTCGTCTTCAGGCCCGCCGCCCAGGTTATACACAAACGCAATGGCGTGGGCGATATGCTGGTAGTCTTTGTTAAAGGAAAGTTTGCGGACGGTCTCTGCCTGTACGCTGAAACGCTCCGATATTCTGAACCTGACCCCACCCCCGAGTGGTACATATCCATCCGGGTGGTCAAGCACGTAACTCCCGCCTATACCCGCCGTCAGATAAGGACCTATGCGGGCATCTTCGCGAAAGAATACGCCATTGTCCAGCTTAAACAACAAACTATAACTCATGTCGAGCATCATGCCCTGGTCCGCATACCCGTCATTAAACGGGAAGGATACCTGAGGGGCACCTGCCAGCCGCACCCGAAACAAAAATGCAGGCGACAAATATTTGCTGAGCCAGGCTTCCGCTACAGGTGCGTAGGGAGGCGGGGTAGCATGTACCTCACCCGGGTGTGCCAGATACCTGACGATGCCAGGACCCACCCCGATGGCCCAGGGGTATGACCGGTACTGACCCAGTGTGAGTAAACAAGACAGAAACAAGGGCAGCACAGCCAATAACCGTCTCAGCGCAACCGTCATACATCCAGGATTAGTTCTGCCGCTACTGTTCAAATTGTATTCCAAGATGGACAGATTGCGAATCACAGCCAAAACAAATACCCGCCAAAACGCACATAACGATCTGGTGAGCAGATGGGTAATTCAGGCGTGTGATCAGCGTACTTTTCTGAATATCCGGCGGATAGTACTATTGTCTACCTGTGAGGCCAGTACAAGTTTGTCTGAAGTGATGCTTTCTATTACTTCTGCCTGCGGGAGTACGTCAGCCTGGAGGGTATTGTTGACCACGGAATAAGCACTCTGCTGGGGTTGCATATCAGAAGGATATATGATGAGGGCCCCTCCGGCCGTAAACTCATACCGTGTATTGTTCAGAAAATCCATAGACATGGGGGTGTCTTCATTCAGGATTTCAGTCAGCTCCCAGGTGCCTATCAGGCTGGCTGCTGGTGTTTCTGACAGAGAGCGGGTCTGCTGCTCCGGGGACGGTGCGGGCGCTGTCGGGGCAGACACGGTGAGGCTGTCTGTGTCCGGCGTGTTTGACTGGGTGCCTGGTGCGCAGCTTGCTGCTGCAAGGACCCATACGGCAAAAAACAGGAGGTGACGCGTATGCATAGTCAAAAGTGGGGTAAAGTTCAGAAACCTATAAAAATATCCTCTTATGTCCAGCAATATCTATGACAAAAGATAGTCGCGGACTTTTTGTAAAAAAACTGGCGGATTATCAGCGTGGAGCCAATGTCCGGCCTCCGGGATCACATCAAAGGTAGCCTGTGGAAACCGGGCCAGAATGGACGTTTTGTCTTCGGGCCGCAGATAGTTTGACCGCCCCCCGTACAAAAACAGGGTAGGGGTTTCGACGGGATACAAAGTCTCAATATCTGCCAGGATAGCCTCATAGTCCCGGAGGATCACCGGCAGGTTGAACCTCCACCTGAATAGCTGCTGCTCATCGCGCGTGAGGCTTTTGAGGAGAAACTGCCCCTGCACAGGATCATCCAGCAGGCGGGCCATCATGGATTCAGCCTCCTGCCGGGTCTGGACCCGGGAGAGGTCCATCTCCCGCAGGGCATGCAGGACTGCCTGATGGTGTGGCGGGTAGGCTTTAGGCGCCATATCGGCCACGATCATTTTTTCTACCCGCTCGGGATCCCAGGCCGCCATTTGCATCACGGTTTTGCCCCCCATCGAGTGTCCCAGCAGGTAGGCCCGGGTGATCCCCTGCTGGTCCATAAAGTCTGCCAGGTCGTGGGCCATGTCCGCATACGTCAGGGTAGGCGCATGGGGGCTGCGTCCATGATTGCGCTGGTCTACCAGGTATACCGAGAAGTCTGATGACCAGACCCTGGCATGGCTAGCCCAGTTGTCAGAAGACCCAAATAATCCATGCAGGACAATCAAGGCAGGGCCCTGCCCGCTGATTTTGTGATAGAGTTCCATCTGAAATGCGCTTCGCCAGCAAAAGTAATCGGTTTGATCCGGGAAATCCAGCGATTTATACTTTAATCTCCTGCTGATCGTATTGTGGCTTATTTTTTGATAAAGGTAACCTGTACCCTAATACACAATCTATCTCAGTAAGCAAAGTTCTTATGAATCATCACTACACCAATTCCGCCGCGCTCGCCAGTACTTTTCTCGATACCCCTGTTCACACCCCAGCCCCGGCACAACCAGCTAAAACCCTCCGTGAGATGCGGGAGATAATCAAAGCGCATATCCTTGACATTTCTGGCGCAGAAGCACATGCCTACACCGCTAAGGCCCGGTTTAAAGAAGACCTGGCCATGGACTCACTCGACATGGTAGAACTGGTCATGCTTACGGAGCGCGATCTGGGCGTAAGCCTGCCGGATCGGGACTGGGTCAACCTACGGACGGTAGGTGAAATTGAGTCTCTGCTGGAAGGCCGGACCAATCGCTGACTAATATTTCAGCCAGTAATAGATGAGTTTGATATATTCGTCGTAGACAAACAGTAACCCCTTTTCCGACTCCCACCACGCATCTGTGGAATACTCAGATGGAGGAGCCCCGATTACGGTCACATCTACTCCCACCGCCCGGAGTGCCTGCCTGAATACCTGGCGGGTACGCCGGGTGTGGAATTGGGAGGTTACAACAAGTACCACTTCGTATCCCTCTCGCTCACAGTAGCCTGCTACCAGCTCCGCTTCTTCCCAGGTGCTGGTTCCTACCGGGAGTGCCCGTACCTGCAGGCTGTCCATTCCTGTGCGTATCAGAAAACTACGTGTCAGTTCAGCGTCTGTGATGGTATCTCCGCGGACAAGCAGGGAGGCACTCACACCGCTCCCCGTGGTCACGAGGAGCGGTGCATAGCCTTCTTGTACCAGTTGGCGGCCCTTGGCAGACCGGTCTGCCGGGTCGCCTGAGAGGACAAATACCGCGTCTGCCTTGCGGGGGACATCTCCTGCGATCAGCCATTGCCCCAGTCCTTTGAGCAGGGTATGCCGGAATACATACAGCCCCACAGCCAGCAGGCAGGGAATCAGGAGCCAAATCAGCAGTTTTCGCAGGGTTTTCATATTGTTCAGGCGTTCAGCGCAGCGAAGTGGTGGTGAAACCGGGGCAGGGTTTCAATGCCTTTGTAAAAATTGAACAGCCCAAAGTGTTCGTTAGGGCTGTGGATCGCATCTGAGTCCAGCCCAAATCCCAGCAGGACCGTATCCAGGCCTAAAATTTCCCGGAACAATGCCACAATAGGGATAGAACCACCTTCGCGGGTGGGGATAGGCTCCTTGCCAAAAGCATCCATCAGCGCCAGCGCAGCAGCTTTGTACCCATTGGTTTCGGTGGAGACGACAGCAGCCTGTCCGCCGTGATGAGGCCGCACCTCAACCTTGACGGTAGCCGGAGCCAGTTTCTGAAAATGCTCGCTAAACATGGCCATGATCTCATCAGGGTGCTGGTCTGGTACCAGACGCATGGAAATTTTGGCAAATGCCCTGGACGGCAATACAGTCTTGGCACCTTCGCCCGTGTATCCACCCCAGATACCGTTTACATCAAGTGTGGGACGGATGGTAGCACGCTCGGTGGTGGAGTATCCCATCTCACCGGCAGTGGCAGCAATGTCCAGGGCTTGCTTGTAAGCCTCCTCATCATGCGGGCGGCGGGCCAGGGCATCCCGCTGGGCGGCGGACAGCACTTCTACCTTGTCATAAAAGCCGGGAATCGTGATACGCCCATCCTCATCTTTGAGCGAGGCGATCATCTGACAAAGCACATTGATCGGGTTGTCCACGGCACCTCCGTACACCCCGGAGTGCAGGTCGCGGTTAGGTCCGGTGACTTCTACCTCCACATACGCAAGGCCCCGGAGTCCGATGGTGACGGACGGGGTGTCATTGCCGAGAATAGACGTATCAGACACCAGGATGATGTCTGCTGCAAGCATTTCCTTGTGGGCGCGGATGAAGTCCCCGAGGTTGACACTGCCGATTTCTTCTTCTCCTTCGATGAGAAATTTGACATTACATGGCAATTGTCCCATGCTGCTGAGGACCTCGACCGCCTTCACGTGCATGTATACCTGCCCTTTGTCGTCACAGGCCCCACGTGCATATATTTTTTCATCTTTGATCACCGGCTCAAAAGGCGGCGAAGTCCAGAGATCAAGCGGATCCGGGGGCTGGACATCGTAGTGGCCGTATATGAGAATGGTCGGGAGCGCGGGGTTGACAATTTTTTCGGCAAATACAATCGGGTGACCTGGGGTCTGGAATTTTTCCACCCGGTCAAGTCCCAGTGCGTGAAATTTTGTCATCAGCCAGTCGGCTGCCTGGCTCACGTTGTCTTTGTAGCGGGAGTCGGCACTGATGCTGGGTATCCGGAGAAAATCCAGGAGTTCGCTCAGAAATCGTTCTTTGTTCGTGTCAATATATGACCGGATAGCTTCCATAGAGATCGGGGTTAAGGCCTTAAAGTTAGCAGAATAAATTTTTCTGCTCCAAAGGAAAAAACCATCAGGTGCCTATTCGGGCAGCCTGACCCAGCGAGCCCTGTACAATTGCCCCTGTTGATCCCGTACGGAGATCTGGTAGATGCCTGGGATCAGATATTGGGTATCCAGCCTGCAGGCATCTGGGGTAGTCAGATGAGATGAAACGCTAAACCGCCGACCGGTAAGGTCCGTGATTTCCAGCGATTCAATCTGCAGGGGAGCAGCACCCGGCAGCGATATGGACACATAACCCCGTCCGGGATTGGGGTACAACTGCGGCGAAACTACGGGCGCCGGTACAGACAGGGACGCAGCAGTCGTATAAAGCAGCAAGCCGCCACCCCGTGTACCCATCACCCAGTCCAGCAACCCATCCCCGTTCAGGTCGGCCGCAGCGGGAGAGAGTCGCCCGCCGGCCCGTATATCACCAAACCGGGATGTTATCAGGGAAAAAGCCCCGCTCAGATTGCCCTCTATTCCAGTATGATGAAACAGTTCACCATTTTCAGCACCTGTGATCAGCTCGAATGCACCGTTTTCGTTTTCAAACACAAACGGCACGCTAAACCCTGTACAACATAATGGTTGTACATCCACCTCCCCAAAGGCAGGGTCTGCGACCGTAAACACGGGATTGCCGGGGCTACCCTGGTTCAGGTACAGGTTGAGGTTGCCACTTTGCTCACCGATCAGGAGGTCCGGGCTGCCGTCGCGGTTCAGGTCCACGATCTGGGGAGTAGCATTGCCCCCCACGTCTATGCCCTGATAGTCTGGATGCGTGAGTTGATAACTGGCAGGTTGCCCGCTGGCGGCCGTATTGGTAAACCGATGGATGCGTCCGTTTTTGTCACCGATGATCAGGTCATCATCTCCATCTCCGTCCAGGTCCCCAAAAGCAGGCCGCACGGCATATAGTTTGGGGCTAAACCGGGTCGGAAGCTGAAGATAATTGCGGTTGACAAGGGTAAAAACAGGCTGGGTGGCAGTGCCGGTATTTTCATACAGGCTGAGGGTGGCGGCTTCCTCTCCGGCAGGTGTGCGCGAGAGATGATTGCCTACGACCAGGTCCAGGAGGCCGTCCCGGTTGTAATCAGTAAAAGCCGGATGGGTGTCTTCGCCCCGGTCTATCATATCAGCCGTCAGCCATTGCTGGGATTCAAGCGTGTATTGTGCCGGATTGCTTCCATCATGGTCATAATACCAGACTTGCTGCTGGTTGAGAGAGAGGTTGCTGAGATTGGGTGCGATGATCAGGTCTTTATCTCCGTCATGGTCCGCATCCAGCTCGTATGCAGCCGGAAACTGGGGCATATCGGCAGGAATCCCCACTTCCGGAAAACTATACAACACCTGATCCATCTGCGCCAGCGCAAGTGTGCCCCCGTTGTGCAGGTACACAAGGTTGCTGTGATTGATATCCCCGATCAGCAACTCCATGTCTCCGTCAGCATCCCGGTCAAACGCTGTCAGGCTGGAACCCGCATGCCTGCTGACCCCGCTCCCGCGCTTACAGGCTACATTGAGGCTGATCTGGTTGTTGAGACCAGCCTCCTCAAAAGCACCAAAACAAGTTGTTTCCACCACAAAAAGTGCCGAGTCACAGACAGGAGCAGCCTGGTTTTGGTACCAGATCACCTGGCTCCCGCCGGTATCAAATCCGAGTATATCCACATCACCGTCAGCGTCCACATCTGCAAGGGCTGGCACATCTGTCGGGGCAATAAATATCAGCCCTTCATCGCTGCGTAACAGCCGGGGCCAAAGCTCAAACGCAGGAACACCCCCTGTAAAATCTACCGAAAACACCCGTATCCCGCTGGAGTCAGCCGCGCTGCTCAGAAGCTCCGGGATCCCGTCGCAGGTGAGGTCTGTCATCAGGGCCCAGTTTTGGAGCTGGGGTATATGCGTTTGATATTCAGGCGAATATAGGTATTCCCCTCCACGAAAAATGTAGGTAAGGACAGCCTGTGAGGCCCGGTCAAATACCAACAGATCCAGCGTATCGTCCTGGTCCCAGTCAGCCTGTGAAAACTGCGGAAGGTTCAGCCCGCCGGCAAAAGGGTGGGGGAGCTGCCTCCCATTTTCAATGACGGGGACAGCCCACCGGGTTAATACCTGTCCTGCCAGGTGCTGAGCAGCCAGCAGTGACACGATCAGCCAGCAGGCATACCTCATGACCAGGACTGTAGGGTGAGTATCTGCGAAAAACCTTCGTACTCGCGCTCCAGGTTGGAGGCGAGGATATACACACGTCCCACAGCATAGGTATTGATCAGGCCCAGCATGCGGGTCGCATTGGCAGTATCCATGTTGCCGGTCGGCTCGTCCAGCAGGAGTACGTCTGACTGGGTGAAAAGGCTCAGGCCTACTTTGGTGCGCTGGAGCATACCGGAGGAGTAGTACCGGAGTTTTTTGTCGGCATGCGGGACCAGGTCGAGAAGACCGATCAGCTCCTCGGGGTTGGGCAATACACATGTCCGCGCACGGAAGTGGAGCATCAGGTGCTCACGCAAGGTAAGGTCTTCATACAGGCCCGACCAGGGGCCACTCCAGCTGATATGCTGATAGATGGCCTGGGTCGGTATCTGCTGCCCGTGCCGGGCATAACGGACCGTGCCCTGGGTAGGACTGAGCTGGCCTGCTATGATGCGCAGGAGGGTGGACTTGCCACTGCCATTGGTACCCGTGATAGCCAGCCGGGTATCCGGTGTCAGGTGCAGATGAATGTCCCGGAATAACCATCGCTGGTAATATTTTTTGCCGATTCCCTCCAGGCTCACCGTTACAGGCTGTTGCTCCGTCATAACTCAGGCATCTTCGGCGTCCTCCGATTTGGCTTCAGCGGTATATCCCTTGATGATGCCACGGGTCGCATTACGGATAAAGGAAATAACCTCGTCCCGCTCCTCTGTTGCAGGCAGGTGTGCCTCCACGTGTGCGAGGGCATGAGAGGTATTCATGCCGCTGAGGAAGATAAACCGGTATATATTCTGAATCGCATGGATGACGTCATTGCTGAAGCCCCTGCGACGCAGTCCGACTGAGTTGACGCCTTCATAGTGCAGGGGCGTGCGGCCCGCCTTGACATAAGGTGGTACGTCTTTCCGGACAAGAGATCCGCCGGAGATCATCGCATGGCGGCCTATCTTTACAAACTGGTGTACCGCAGAGACCCCTCCGAATATAACATAGTCACCGACCTCTACATGACCGGCAATGTTTACGGCGTTGGCGATAATGACATGGTTGCCAATGATACAGTCATGGGCGATATGTGCATAAGCCATCACCAGAACGTGAGCACCGATGACCGTTTTGCCGTGGTAGTCTGTGCCCCGGTTGAGGGTCGCACACTCACGTACGGTCGTATAATCACCAATTTCGAGGAGGGTTTTTTCACCGTGAAATTTAAGGTCCTGTGGAATGGCAGAAATCACAGAACCTGGAAAAAAGCGGCAATGCTGCCCGATACGGGCGCCGTCATATACCGTCACCTGGCCCCCAAACCAGGCATGATCACCGATGGTGATCCCGCCGTGGATATTACAGGAAGGACCGATATACACATGGTCACCAATGCTGACACGGGTCAGCATCCCGGTATTGTCATCTGCTTTTCGCCAGTACTCCAGTTGGCGTACATCTGCTGAGATCACGGTTCCGGGCATGATGCGGCAATTGCGCCCGATACGTACCCCGTCGTAGATGGTGACATGGGATCCGATGACCGTACCCTCTCCGATCTCTACATCAGCACCGATGCTGGAAAAAGGCTCAATACGTACGTTTTCATGGATGTTGGCCAGGGGGTGTACATGGGCCAGCGGAAAATGGTTTTCTTTGTTTGGTGCGATCATAATCAGGTTTTAGGAACAACACTCGCAACGAGATCGGCTGTACATACGACCTGACCATCCACGAGTACTCTGCCGGACATTTTGCAGATACCCCTGCGGAGGGCGGTCAGTTCGAGTTCCATGACCAATACGTCTCCTGGTATAACTGGTTTTTTGAACCTGGCGTTGTCTATCCCTACGATATAAACCCAGATTGATTGTGGATTTTCGATTGAATTAAGTAAAAGCACCCCACCAACCTGTGCCATGGCTTCCAACTGGAGGACACCCGGCATAATGGGATTGCCGGGGAAGTGTCCCTGAAAGAATGGCTCATTAATCGTAACGTTTTTGATCCCCACAATTTTTGACTCACTGAAGTCCACAATTTTGTCCACGAGCAGGAACGGGTACCTGTGTGGCAGAATATTGTGTATGGCATTGATATCAAATACCAGCCCTTGCTGCCGTCCTCCTTTCTGAAACCTTGCAGCAATACGGCTTTGTTTGATCCGGCTTTTAATTTTTTTGGCCAGCTCCACATTGGCTTTGTGGCCGGGCCGGGAGGCCAGTACGCTGCCTTTGATCGGGGTGCCGATCAGGGCCAGGTCCCCCACGATGTCCAGCAGCTTATGGCGGGCAGGTTCATTGGCGTGCCGGAACCCATCGGCATTCAGGAGGCCGGTTTTTACCTCCAGGTCAGGCCTGCCGAAGGTAGTCCGGAGCCGGTCCAGCTCCGCCGGGCTCAGGTCGCGGTCCACCACGACTACTGCGCTGTCCAGGTTGCCGCCTTGTATGAGCCCTGCCGCGTGCATGGCCTCTACCTCGTGCAGGAAACAAAACGTGCGGCTGTCGGCGATCTCGCCGGGGTAGTCCTCCAGGGCTGAGAGAAAAGCTTGCTGCGCCCGCAGGGTATGCGCGTCAAAGTCCACCATGACAGTAGCCTGAAAGGTGTCAGCAGGAAATACTGCCAGCTCCACCTTGCGGTCGGGCTCCCGGTAATAGATCGGTTCATCTATTACATAGATTTCGCGTGCGGCATCCTGCTCTTCCATGCCTGAAGAGAGCAATAATTCTACAAAAGGTTGCGCGCTGCCATCCATAATGGGCGGCTCAGGTCCTTCCAGCTCAATCAATACATTGTCTATCTGGAGTCCTGCAAGGGCGGAGAGCACATGCTCCACCGTATATACACGTACGCCGTTTTCAGCCAGGGTGGTCCCTCGGGCAGTTTCCACCACCAGGTCTACATCAGCATGTACGAGCGGACGTCCCTCCACATCTGCCCGGCAAAAAACAAATCCATGGTCTGCCGGGGCCGGGTGAAAGGTGATCCGGGAAGGCTGGCCCGTATGGAGACCCTGGCCCGTAAGGCTTACGGGCTGCTTGATAGTGTGTTGGCGCGTGTACATGTCAGGACAATCCGCTTTGAGACAATCGTTTATGAAGTTCTGAGATCTGTTGTTCCAGTTTGTCGAGTTTTCTAAAAATCACCTCAGACCGCAGCTGTCGGGCATACGGCTGTATAGGTGAGCCCCGATAGGCTCCTCCCGGCGTTTTGATAGAGCTATTCACCCCTGACTGCGCATCTATACGGGTTTGGTCTGCTATGGTGATATGCCCTACCATACCCGCCTGCCCGCCGATCATACAGTGTGCGCCGATACGGGTGCTGCCGGCCACGCCTGCCTGGGCTGCCAGCGCAGTGTCGTGGTCTATCTCGACATTGTGGGCGATTTGTACGAGGTTGTCCAGTTTGACCCCGCGTCTGATACGGGTTTCGCCCAGGGTGGCACGGTCAATACAGGTATTGGCACCGATCTCTACCTCATCCTCAAGGACAACGACCCCGATCTGGGGCATTTTGATCAGTTTTCCATCAGGCTGGGGGATAAATCCAAACCCATCTGCTCCGATACGGGCCCCCGAGTGGATGATGCAGCGGCTTCCGACCTGTGTGCCGTGGTACAGCGTGACATGTGGATAGATGATAGTCTGGGCGCCGATGACGGATCCTGCTCCTATACAGACATGAGGATAAATTTTGGCTCCTGCACCAATGGTCACATCTGGCCCGATCCAGGCAAAGGCACCCACATATACATCCTCTGCCAGTTGTGCGCCGGGGTGAATATAACAAGGCTGCTCAATGCCTGTCAGGGCAGGCGTCTGCGCCTGCTGTACCATCGTCAGGAGATGTCCAAAAGCCTGATAGGGATCCCGAACGCGGATCAGGGTGCAGTTCACAGGTGCTTTGACTTCTTGCTGCCTGGAGATGAGTACAGCCGTAGCCTGCGTAGTGTACAGGTGTGCCTCGTATTTGGGATTTGCCAGAAAAGAAATCCCTCCCGGCCCGGCTTCTTCTATTTTGGCGAGGGTGGTAAGGGCGGCATCTGGATTGCCCGCTATTTCTCCCCCGAGGATATCGGCTACTTGCCTGACAGTCCAATTCATACCCCTGTCGTAAAGGGGCAAATCTAACACTCTTTCCCGGTAATACTACTACCCCTGACGAAAAACACCCTGACAAAATACCCCATGTATCTTACCCGTCAGCGGCTGGTTGATCCAGGGACTGTTGCGGGCACGGGATGGGATCTGGTGGGCGCTCAGCACGCTGCTGGCATCGGGATCAAACAGGGTCAGGTGTGCCACACTGCCGGGCTCCAGGGTGACGGCAGGCTGTCGCAGGATCTCGCGCGGGCGTATGGCTACCATGCGCACAAACTGATCCAGGGTGATTATCCCCGGCTGTATCAGGTGGGTAACGATCAGGGGAAAAAATGTCTGAAGCCCCAGCATACCCGGTGCTGCCAGGCCAAATTCAACTTCTTTTTCCTCAAGTCCCTGAGCTGTGTGTCCGGTGCAGATCACATCCAGCAAACCTGCTGCAAGGGCCTCCCGCAACTGCTCTCGTTGCTCAGGGCTGCGGAGGGGCGGGAAAACCTTGAGATGGGTGTCAAAGTCTATCAGCGCAGCATCCGTCAGCACCAAATGTGCAACCTGAATACCTGTTGTCACCTGTGGGAATGCGGCTTTGAGCGTGCGTATATGCTTCAGGGCAGCAGGTGAGCTGACCGGCTGCAGGTGCACCCGTCCGGGGGTATACTGGAGTATTTCCTGCATACGCGCCAAAGCAAGGCTTTCGCTCAGCTCAGGTATTCCCTTCATGCCCAGCAGGGTAGCTTGCGGTCCATCATTCATTTGCCCATCTTGTACGACAGATGCATCATATGGCACATGAAAAAACAGTCCGTCAAATGAAGCCAGGTACTGCAAACTCCTGATCAGCAGGCCACTGCTCTGCACGGGGTGTACATCGTCCGTAAACCCCACAGCCCCTGCCTGATGCATATCATATAACTCGGCCATTTCCTTGCCGGTATCTCCGGCAGAGAGTGTCCCGCAAAACCACATCCGTACCGGCAGGTCGGCTGCACGATGCCTGAATGCATGAATAAGCTGGCCATTATCTGCGGCCGGATGGGTATGTGGGTGACATACAAGGTCCGTAAAACCGCCTGATACTGCCGCATGTGCCAGCTCCGCCAGGGTTTCTTTGTGTTCGCCGCCCGGGTCCTGCAAGACTGTGTGCATATCCACCCATCCCGGTGAGACGTGCAGCGTATCCCCCGTGATGATCTGATACTTGTCCGTCAGGGGGATAGTGCCTGCGGGTTGTATATCCGCGATCCTGCCGGCCTCTATACGCACATCAACGCGCTGGCCGTTCATGGGATGCTGAGGATCACTCAAGGTAATGCGGGAGAGCAGGTAGTCAGGCATAATGGACTGAAAAACTTAGGATTAGGCTGAAGCAGGTGCAGGGGTACGTTGGGCTGTCAGCAGGGCAATTTCGGTCAGGAGAAATACCAGTGCCGCTATCAGGAACCAGGCCCAAAGCGGGCGGCCATACTGCTCTGTCTGGATCCGGTTGGCGACCAGGTCCGGCTGCGCTTCCATGACATCAATCTCACCGAGCTGTTGCCGGTTGAGGTACTCACGCAGGGCTGCCGCATCCAGATAAGCAAGGCGGGATTCCGTATCGGAAACATTAAAAGACAGATGCCGGAGTACCCGGTCTGCCTGGACCAGTTGATAGTTGCCGGGAGGGAGATCCAGGTTTTCAAAAGAAAGCACCGTGGCGCCTCCCCTGAGGTATTGTCCGGGAGCATAACTTGTACCATCGGTATGTACCAACTGGATAATCCCTTCGCCTTCACCCACTACAGGCAGCGGTACAAACTGCCCGATCACCTGAGAACCACTCAGGGCGTCTTTGGGCTGTGTCATCAGCTGTGCCAGCCTGTACATCAGGGGCGTGAATATCCCGCTGATGGGCAGGTCGGTCCAGGTCTGCTCCATTGATAAGGCACTGATCAGCAGCAGGCCGCTGCCCGTCTGCACCTCTGTGAGGACCGGGAGCTGATTGTCAAGGGTCAAAATCCGGGACAGCACCCGTTGGCCCTGTGTCACAAGCGGATAGAGCTTAAACACCATGGGTGCATCAAACTGCTGGTCGGCTTTCTGCCGGGTATATATCCCCTCAAATGCCGGATGGGCCAGGTCCGCACCTGAAGCACGGACGCCGTCCGGATAACGGACCATCTCTTGAAACTGTCCTGCTTTCACCTGGTCCAAAAATGCATTCATGGCGGGCAGGTCCAGGCCCTCACCGGGCAACAAAAGGATACTGCCGCCCTGGTCAAGATAAGCAGCCAGTTTTTCGCCCAGGCCGGGCGGCATATCACGTTGTCCGCTGAGGATAATGGCTTTATAGTCATTCAGCTCCAGGGCATTCAGGTTGCGGCCTGGTATAAAGGTAGTTTCAAACGTAGTAAAAAGCTGCCCAAACAGAATCCGTAACTCACGGGATGGCTGCGATTCAGCAATCAGGATTTTTTCTTTGTCCGGGACATATAAGCTGATATAACGCCGGTTATCAAAGTTGATGGGGTTGTCTTCCACCTCGATATATCCACTCAGCCACCCGGCCGTCTCCGGTGTCATGGTCAGGTCAAGTTGCTGCGTCTCACCGGGCGAGAGGGTAACGGTTGCGATGGCGACGGCCTTATCGGCCAGCATGACGCGCACGCTCAGGTCCCGTACGGGCTGGTCTCCTCCGTTGACGAGTTGCATCCGGAGGTTGACAGGTTTGCCCCGCTCGATCACGCGGGAGGTGATCTGGTGATCGGTGATATAGATATTTTGGGTGGGGCGGGTTGCCAGCGGGATATAATGAAACCGGATGGTCGAGTCCGGGCTGGAAACGCCGCCAGAGTCTGCTGCCATGGTAGCCCGCTGAAAATCACTGATCAGGTACAGCTCCCGCGCAGGATATTGGGCCCTGCCAAAAAACCTGCTCCCAAACCCCAGTATTTCGTAGTGAGACCGGGTATTAGGTTCTGTCTGAAGGGCCTGAAGCTGATCTAATGCTTCCTGCTGGGTGCTGAAGTACGCCTCTGGCTGGAGATTGGCGCCTGTCATGATCAGGTATTCATCCGTGGAGCTGTAGGCCTTGACGATATTGCGGGCCATAGAGATTGCCTGCTGAAAATAAACGCCCTGGTCATTGCCGGCGGTCATGCTGGGAGAGTTGTCAAGTACGATGGCCACACTTCGCCCACCTTGTACCAGACCTCCGCGCTCCGTGAGAACCGGACCGGCGAGCGCCAGCACAATCGCTGCGACCGCTGCCATCCGGATGAGCAGGATCAGCCATTGCCGCAGTTTGATACGCCGTACCACAGAGCGCTGTACTTCCTTCACCAGGGCCACATTGCTGAAAAGCACCTGGCGGGGCCGCTGAAAATTAAAAAAGTGTACGATCACCGGCACTGCCAATGTCAATAACCCCCAGAGGGCGACAGGACTCAAAAACATCATGGGCGTTTAGTCTGATAGAACATACAGGAAACAACAGCCGGTCTGCAAATATAAAAGAAAAACAAGGATACAGGTACCTTGTACGAATTAAGAGAAAGATACGTTAACTATCCCGTAAACTCCGGTCTGCCGCTCTTGACTATGAGTTTTTTAATCATATTTTTGCGAATCTTTACATTCACCGTACAAACCGCAAGTAAGATATGTACTGGACACTTGAACTAGCAACCTACCTCGAAGACGCGCCCTGGCCTGCTACCAGGGATGAGTTGATTGATTTTGCGATGCGCTCCGGCGCACCGATGGAGGTTGTCGAAAACCTGGAAGAACTCCCGGATGAAGACGTGCCATTTGAAAGCATCGAGGAGATCTGGCCAGACTACCCTTCCAAGGAGGATTTTTTGTTCAACGACGACGAATACTAAGCCTCACATGCTGGAGATAGCAGGCCTGTCCGTACACCGGAGGGGTCGGCTGGTATTACATGACATTTCGGTCCGTATCGGACCAGGACTGACCCTGCTGGCAGGTGTAAACGGGAGTGGCAAATCCACCCTGATACACTGTCTGGAGGGTCTGGTCGTTTATAGCGGCAGCATCATCCTTGACCACCAGGATGTGCGGAGCCAGGACCGGGCTACCCTGGCGGGTATGGTGGCGACCGTATTTCAGACCCAGCGCCAGATGATCCCCATGCTGGCAGAAGAGTATGTCCTGACGGGCAGATTCCGGCACCTCCGCCCGCTGCGCGGGTACAACCGGCAAGACCTCGCAGCTGTACAGGCCGCCATGGCAGACCTGGAGGCGCTCCATCTCACAGGCCGCAAGACACACCAGCTCTCCGGCGGCGAAATGCAACTCCTGACCCTGGCCCGGGCAGTAGCCCAGGATACCCCTGTGTTACTGCTGGATGAACCAGGCCAGCACCTTGATCCGGCGGGACGCGATCGCCTCTACCGGCATTTGTTGCGCCTGGGTGACCAGGGACGGATCATCCTGTGTGTGACCCATGACCTGGAACCCCTCTCTCACCCTGGTGCCCGTGTGATCGGCCTCCGGGACGGGCGTATTGCATGGGATCACCCCAGCGGACACAACCCGGCCGATATGTTGAAGACCCTTTATGGCATCTCTCCCCGCTGAGTTTGCCACGCCTGGATCAGCAGTTCTACGGCTTGTGCGGGTGCACAGGTATTGTCCTGTACGTCCGGCCGAAGTGTTTCCCATAGTGCACTGACGCCCGCCTGCCGGAAAAACGTCCGCTCCAGCCGCTCCCGGAGCGCCTCTTCCACCCACGTAATACGCTGGCGCTGCCGGCGAAGCTCCCAGTACCCTGTGGCGACCGTGTGAGAACGATAGGCCTGAAGCAGTCTCCAGACTTCGTCTATGCCAGTCTGGGTCAGGCTGGAGCACAGCAATACCTCGGGCCGCAGGCCGGCATCACCCGGCGGAAAGTACCGCAAGGCCTGACGCAGGGTGGCTGCTGCACTTCTGGCCCTGGCCAACAGTTCTCCGTCAGCCTTGTGCACCACGATGCCGTCCGCTGTTTCCATGATTCCTTTTTTGATCCCCTGCAGCTCGTCTCCGGCATGCGGGAGTGCCAGCAGCAGAAAAAAATCTACCATGTCACTGACGGCGGTCTCCGACTGACCCACGCCTACCGTCTCTACCAGGATGATATCAAAGCCGGCTGCTTCACACAACAATAACGTGTCTCTTGTCTGGCGGGCGACCCCGCCCAGCGAGCCTCCACTCGGTGAGGGACGGATATAGGCCTGCGGGTCACGGGCCAGGGTGGTCATACGGGTTTTGTCCCCGAGGATGCTCCCCCGTGTGCGTGTGCTGGAGGGGTCTATGGCCAGGACAGCCACCGTGTGGCCTGACCGGGTGAGGTAACTCCCCAGTGCCTCGATAAAGGTACTCTTGCCGACGCCCGGCGGTCCTGTGATCCCTATCCGAAAACTCCTGCCGGTGTGCGGCAGGCACAATTGACTTACCTCAGCGGCCAGCGTCATATCCGACTCGCGGGTGCTCTCGATCAGGGTGATCGCCTGGCTGAGCATCACCCGGTCACCGGCGCAGACCCCTGTCGCGTATACCTGAGCATGGTGCCTTCCTGCCATGTCCTCAAGGTTGGGGGGAGGCAGTTTTATGCCAGGTATAGGTGACAATCCCATGCCGTCCCTGAACCCCCCAGCGCAATGTATCTCCGGTGCGGATCAGGTTGTAGCGATAGATTGTATCCTGCTGACGGGGTGCTACGGGCAGCGTGTCTGTCATCGTGGTCCTCAGCATCATCGCCTGACGAGCCCGGTTGATACGCCAGTCACCCGTCGTATGCACACCGCTGGCGGACCGGAGGAAGTGTCCGTCGGCAAAAAAAGTCAGGGTATCTGGTATGAGAGAGTCAGGTGTCACCCCCAGTTCAGGGTGCATATCCTGGTAGGGATCATGGTATCCCGCCAGCAGATACTGGACGCTGTCAGCCTCTGCAATGAGGATGCGGGAGGCTTTTTTGACGGCCAACGGCCGGGCGGCATTGCCGGTGCAGCCGGCGGTCAGCAGGGCGACCAGAAGAAGAGACACCGTATTTTGCATGATTCCCTTTATTTTGCGGAGAAAATTAACCATGTTTCGGCAGTTTTCAAGCTATTGCTGACGTATGCACATACTTTATATACACGGACTGGACTCTTTTCCGCATCAGGACCGGCTGGAGGCGCTTACCCGGCGGGGGCATACTGTTTTTGCGCTTCACCTCGACTACCGCAATCAGCCGGACGCCTATGCTATTTTGCGGGATTTTGCCCGTAAGTCCGAAGCTGCCTGGATTGTCGGGAGTTCGCTGGGCGGTTTTTTAGGCTACTGGTTAGGAGAAGAGCTGGGGCTGCCTTGTTTGTTGTTTAATCCGGCGCTCCACGTGACCCGCGAGGAAGCCCACGTTCCCCTCAGCATGGCATACCGCTGCCCGGCCCGCTGGGTGGTGCTGGGAGCAGAGGATACGGTGGTGCCCCCGGGCCCGACCTGGACCTACCTGTCTGCGCCGGAACATCAGGCCCCTGTCCAGATGATCACGACCTGGCAAGGGCTGGGACACCAGATTCCGCCTGATGTGTATGAAGCCGCCCTGCGCTGGTGCGGTCTTTGATTTGTTTTTTTTATTGATCAATTGATTATCAAATTGTTATATGGATTTTGCTGTTTTTGTGACTGAGTTTCTGAAGTACACAGTACCCGCCCTGGCGGTCGTAGGAGGCGTATGGCTGGTGCTGGAGCGCCAGCGGAGCCGGGATGAGCAGCAGATGCGCTGGCAGCATCGGACGAAGGTGCTGGATCAGTACATCCCGCTGCAGATAAGCGCTTATGAGCGTGCGATCTTGTTTCTGGAGCGGCTTCACCCTGGCATGCTGGTCTTGCGGATCGGTACTGCCGGCAAAAATGCGGATCTCCTCTATGCTGAAATGGTGGCAGCCATCCGGGATGAATACGAGCACAACCTGGTGCAGCAGCTCTATGTCACCCCTGCGGCGTGGGCAGCCCTCGTGCAGGCGCGGGAGGAGGTAATGGCCCTGATTCATACCGCATACCGGGAAACAGGCGGAGAAGCAGAGGCATTGGCACTGGGAAAAAAAATATTTGAAAAAAGCCAGGACATACAATATTTACAAAATGCCATTGCGATGTTCAAGTCGGATGTAGCGCAAGTTTTGCCCATTTCTGCTGCACCTAACACCAAATAAGCTTAGTTTCCAGCTAATAAAAAAAGCGTTGGGATTAGCCGGACCGGGGCGACTATTTCAGGATAGCCGGACTTCCGAAAGGGCACAGGCCTGGATACCACGAATCGTGAAATACTTTCTGTGTGAAAAAACAGATTATTTCGTTTATTCGTATGAAATATATGTAACAAATTGATTGTAAATGAGATACCACGCATTTATGATCATTTTTTCATGTGTTCAATTCCTGCCTATTTGATCAGAATCGCCGATTCGGGGGTTGAATTCGTAATAATTTGTATTTCAACGATATGCATTTTCCTTCCGGGCCTGTAAAAAAAGTTTATTCTCCTAGTTTTTTTTTCTACCTCTTTTTCAGAACTTCAACCTTACGCCGAAAGTAAAAGGCTTTGACCAGCCTAAGCACAGGTTCGTATTATCAAACTATTTTAGCATGACTGTAATGGCAACGAGCCACGTTGACATCTGGAATGATTGTCTTCTCCTGATCCGTGAGGAGATCACCCCCCAGAGTTTTGACACCTGGTTTAAACCCATTAAACCGCTCAAGGTGGACAACCGGGTCCTGACCATCGAGGTACCCAGCCAATTCTTCTATGAATGGCTGGAAGAACACTATGTGTCCATGCTGAAACGTGCGATCATGGCGACGCTGGGGCCAGACGGACGGCTTGAGTACTCGATTATTGTCGAGCACAACAAAAAGAACGGGAGCAATCACGTGGTGAAGTATCCTACTTCTTCCCATACGCCTCCCGCCAATCCCTACCAACACCTGGATACGGAACTGGAGACGGATCGTCCGGTACCTAATCCCTTTGTGATCCCGGGTATCCGGAAGTTTGAGGTGGACTCTAACCTCAATGGGGAATATACATTTGATAATTTTATTGAGGGTGACTGCAACCGGCTGGCGCGTGCAGCAGGATATGCGGTAGCCAACCGCCCGGGCGTGACGGCTTATAACCCGCTGTTTGTGTTTGGGGGTACGGGTCTCGGCAAAACACACCTTCTCCAGGCCATCGGCAACCACGTAAAGCTGAATAACCCCCGCAAGGTGGTATTGTACCTCTCGTCTGAGCGGTTTATCAACCAGTTTGTGGATGCTGTCCGCAAGAATACCGTCAATGAGTTTATGAACTTCTATCAGATGATAGACGTGCTGCTAGTGGACGATATTCAGTTTATGGCGGGTAAGGAGAAAACACAGGAGAATTTTTTTCATGTGTTCAACCACCTCCGCCAGTCCGGCAAGCAGATCATCCTGGCCTCTGACCGGGCACCACACGAGATGGAGGGGATGGAGGAGCGGCTGCTCTCCCGGTTTCGGTGGGGGCTGAGTGCCAGCCTGCAAGTGCCTGATTATCACACTCGTCGCCAGATACTTCAGTCCAAGATGCACCAGAACGGGATTGAGATGCCTGACGAAGTGGTGGACTTTATTTCGCACAATATCACCTCCAATATCCGTACGCTGGAAGGAGCCCTGATCGGACTGCTGGCCCAGAGCTCGCTCAACCGCCGCGAGGTGGACCTGGACCTGGCACGGGGTATGCTCAAAAACTTTATTGACACCATCAGCCGTGAGGTGACAATCGAGTCTATTCAAAAAATCGTCGGAGAGCACTTTTCCGTAGAGGTAGAATTGATGAAAGCCAAAAGCCGCAAGCGCGAGATCGTACAGGCGCGTCAGATTGCTATGTTTTTTGCCAAAGAGCTGACCCAGCACTCGCTCAAGACCATCGGGCTGCATTTTGGGGGGCGGGATCACTCCACGGTCATTCATGCCCTGCAGACGGTCAATGACCTGATATCTACCGACAAAACCTTCAAAACTTGTGTGACGGAAATCCGCAAGCGTATCACCCTGGAACTGGGCTAATCTGCTCATTATGAAGCAATTTTCCATCGCTGCCGTCCTTTTGCTGACCTTGCTGATCACCCTGGCCGCATGCCAGACCAACCGCATGACTCAACGCACCTCCACGGAGATCCCGGCGGATTTTTCGCTCACGATCCAGCGCACAGGCTGCCGGGGGCGGTGCCCGATCTATCAACTCTCGATAGACTATACCGGCCAGGTGGTATATACTGGAGAGCGGTTTACGGACCTGACCGGCACGTATGAGAAAAAGCTGGAAACCGCTCAGCTCCTGGCTGTGGTGAAGTATCTGGACGAAAAACAATTCTGGGCCATGGACTCTGTCTATGATCAGCCCGGGGTCATGGATGTACCTGCTGTGACCGTAGCCAGCACCTCAGGAGGGCGTACTCACCAGGTTCGGGCCCGGTTTAATGTACCCGAGGAGGTAGTCACTTTTTACGAGCAACTCGAAGTCCTGATAGGACCAGCGGGTTATACCAAACGGGAAGAGTAGGGCAGGGGTGTAGTATCGGCCGTCAAACAGACGAATATCCACCGGATAATCGTTATATATTTGTACAGCAGGTCATATTAATCTGATTCATTGGATGAAACGTGTAACGATCTCCCCCCGCACCCTGATGATGATGGCACTCGTGCTGGTTCTCGGTCTCTCCTCATGCCGCGCCCTGCGGGGTGATCCCCGCAAAAACTGCAACCACCCCGATCACGGAAACTACATGCGCGAGCAGCGGATGAAAAAAACCGGATTCTGATCTGTCACCGTGTCGTGATCTCAATGGTCTGACTCTGCATACCCGTATCGGTCTCAGCATTGATCCGATACCATCCCGGCCTGTCCATGATGATGGGGCTTGTGGGCTGGTATGGTTGTACCGTGCGTACCAAGATCTGGTTTTCGTCATATACCCATACCTTGCGGATATCTGATCCGTCCTGGGGCTGCATCCAGACTTCGTAGCCGTCTATTCTGACGTGCAGCGCATGGGATGGTACCATGCCTGTCCTGGGAAAACACTTGGTGGACTGCAACCAACCCCAACCCTCATAACAGGCCCCCAAAAAATCGGCCGGCTCTGTCATATGGCCTTGGTGAGGCAACAACTGCCCGCTGGTACACACGCCTTGTATCATCAGCTGATGCTGTAGTTCAAAGTAGCGGCGCTCCGTCATGTCTTGCGCTCCATGAATTACATAACAGGTAAGTCCACTCCTCAGCGGCCACTGCCTGGATGAGAGATTCTCCAATGTAGGACTCACCATCAGGACCCCACTGACGGGTTTTGAGATGAAACGGGTGACCATCAGCGCATACTGAGCGCCAAATGAAACGCCGAATGTCCAGATAGGGAGATTGTTGGGGCGATGCCATCGAAATACAGAGTCCAGCAACTGGTTGCTGCGCTGTCCGACCAGGTACTCACCCGGGAGACTAACTCCGGCGGATGCATAGGCATCCACACAGACCACAATCAGGCGTTTGGTGTCGGAGAAGCCCCGTAATGAGGTGCACCATGCTGCGGGACTCCAGCGTTGGGTTTCCAGGGGATAGTATGTCAGCACAATACCCGTCGGCATCTGTGCCGGCAGCATAATCGCATATGCCCAGCGGGTTCCATCTGGATCCGTCAAAAATCCCTGACGGATCGGGGTTGCAGACAGGGGCGGTAAGAACAAAACAAAGAGCAAGGCAAGTACGGTGTGGCCAGCCAGATTCATAACAACCAGGGAAAACATTCTCAAGGTACCAGAACCTGTGCCCCTTCGCCCTCCTTACCCGTGAGCGAATATTACACATGCAAGAAATCTCATGGTTGTGCACCGGGTTTGGGTGTATGCCAGTATCTTTGACAAGATACGCCAGATTTTTTATTGGCATAACCAGTAAAATCTGTCATCTTGCATGTTATAACATGCTGTCTTAATTTGTTTTAACCCCCCGACGTATGCGCTTTCACTGGATTTATTTCATTGCTGCCCTGACCCTCACCGGGATCGCCTGCCAGCAGCAGGCTACAGAACCAGCAGCGACAGCCGCTGAAGCTGATTTTCAATACATGACCGAACAGTTTGCTGACCTGAAAATCCTCCGGTACCAGGTACCAGGTTTTGAGGAGCTGTCCCTTCAGCAAAAAAAGTTGCTTTATTACCTCCATGAGGCTGCTCTCTCCGGCCGTGACATTATGTGGGACCAAAACTTCAAGCACAACCTGACGATCCGGCGTACGCTGGAAGCGATCGTTCAGCATGTGCCGGATGATGGCTCCGAATCATACAAGCAGCTCGTGGTATATACCAAGCGGGTCTGGTTTTCCAATGGTATCCATCACCACTACGGAAATGAAAAAATCATGCCTGAATTTCCGGCAGATTATTTCGCCAGGGTGGTCGCAATGGTTCCCCCGGCGCAGCTGCCCCTGGGACCGGGTGAAGATCCCGCTGCCCTCGCTGCCCGTCTTACGCCGATCATGTTTGATCCTGCGATCGCTGCCAAAAAAGTCAACAAAGCCGCAGGCGTCGACATCGTATCTACCTCTGCCATCAACTTTTATGAAGGGGTGACAGACGCCGAAGTAGATGCTTTTTATAATGGAATGATAGACAAAAACGACCCCTCGCCCATCTCTTACGGCCTCAACAGCAAGGTGGTGAAGGAAAACGGACAACTCGTAGAAAAAGTCTGGAAGGTAGGAGGTATGTACAGCCCCGCCATTGAAAAAATTGTATACTGGCTCCAGAAGGCCGTTACGGTGGCAGAAAACGATGCCCAGCGCAAAGCCCTGGAACTCCTGGTCCAATATTACCAGACAGGTGACCTCGCCGTGTTTGATGCGTACAGCATTGCCTGGGTAGCCGATACAGCTTCTGTCGTGGATGTCGTGAATGGATTTATTGAGGTCTATCACGATCCCAAAGGATACAAAGGTTCATTCGAATCTATGGTTTCGATCCGAGACCCGGAGGCGACCAAACGTATTGCTGCCATCAGCAAAGAGGCACAGTGGTTTGAAGATCACTCCCCCATCCTCGATGAGCACAAAAAAGACACGGTGACGGGTATCTCCGCCAAGGTAATCAATGTGGTAGTCGAGTCAGGTGACGCCTCGCCTGCCACTCCGATCGGTGTCAACCTCCCCAATGCCAACTGGATCCGGGCTGACTACGGATCCAAATCCGTCAACCTGGCCAATATTGTCGCCGCCTATAACGAGTCTGCCAAAGGCTCCGGCGGCATGATGGATGAATTTGCTTTTTCGAAAGAAGAAATCGAGCGGGCCAAGGCTTATGGCGAACTGGCTGACAACCTCCATACAGATATGCATGAGGTGATCGGTCACGCCTCCGGCAAAATTGAACCAGGCGTCGGCACCCCTAAACAAACCCTCCGCAACTACGGCTCCACAATCGAAGAAGGCCGGGCGGATCTGGTCGCCCTGTATTATCTTATGGACCCCAAACTCGTTGAGATGAAACTGATGCCATCTCTCGAAACGGGCAAGGCAGCCTACGACTATTATATCCGCAACGGTATGCTCACCCAGCTCCGTCGCATCAAACTCGGAGATGATATCGAGGAGGATCACATGCGCAACAGAGCCATGGTCGCCTGGTGGGCTTACGAAAAAGGTAAAGCCGACAACGTCATCGAGATGGTCAAACGAGACGGCAAAACCTATGTGAAGATCAATGATTACGACAAACTCCGGGTACTCTTCGGAGAACTCCTCCGGGAGGTACAGCGGATCACTTCAGAGGGAGATTTTGCCGGGGCACAAAACCTGGTCGAAACATACGGTGTGAAAATTGATCAGGCGCTGCACCAGGAGGTGCTGGACCGGTATGCCAAGCTCGGCATCGCACCCTACTCAGGTTTTATCAACCCCCGGCTGGTGCCCGTCATGAATGGGGATGAAATCACAGATGTGAAAATTGAATACCCCAAGGATTTCCGGGAGCAGATGTTGTTTTACGCTAAAAACTACTCCTTCCTGCCCCACACCAACTGATCTCCCGACGAGCTATAAACAACAATCGCCTCTCCAGACGGAGAGGCGATTGTTGTTATAAACACCACCTTATACGTAATACTTATTGAGCGACTACCAGCTTGAGCAGGGCGCGGGAGGTGCGGGTCGTTACCATGACGGTGTAGTATCCGTTGGTCAGGGTGCTGACATCCAGGGTAGTACCCAGGCTGCCGGCTGGCTGATTGGCCATCACCTGGCGGCTTACCTCACGACCAGCTATGTCAAGGACAGAGATGGTAACGTCACCGGCTTTTTCGACTTCGTAGTTCAGGGTAGCTATTCCGGCAGCCGGGTTAGGATACACTTCCAGCAGCTCATTGCGGAGCGGCAGTTCATCAATACCGGTAGAGATCGGCAGGAGGATGGCGGTACCATCGGCCAGGACCAGCAGCAGCCCAAAAGCTTCACCGTTTTGGTTGGTTGCAGGCGTCAGGAAACCGGAGGCCAGTACGATGCCAGCTCCACCACCCAGTCCGGAGGCATCTGCTGCATAGGTAGCGACACGGGTAGAGGTACCCGCCAGGTTGATGCCCAGAGTATAGGTCGCAGGTGGCAGAGAGAGATAGCTGCCGTTAAACTCTGTGTACTCCAGGTTGGAAACGACAGGTGGTGTGCCACCGTTGGCGAGTACGTCCACCCGGGGCGCATCAGTAGCGCCGTGGAATACCGTCAGCTCGACATTAGATGTAACGACAGCAGCCTCGCGGGCACCTGGATTTACAAAGAGATTAAACGCTGTAGAAGTACCGGTAGGGTTAGCCGCAAAGTTGGCGGGATTAAGTACGCCATTGGCCACGATATGGTATTTCTCCCCATTCATCAGGCTGGCAGGGATTGTAGCTACGACCTGGTCGGTGATGCTGGTGCTGGTAGGTCCTGCAATCACGATGTCCACCGGATACCCCGTTGGCAGGTCCAGGAAGCCTGTTGCGGTACGGAAAGCCACATTGTCCAGTTTCACGACAGCTGCCAGGGTGTTGACGTAGATGTCCACAGAGGCAGCACCGGGATCAGCCGCATTGTGGATTACCTGGGCGCGGGCATTGCCTACAGGGGTAAGCGGGGCTACTGTACCATTGGCAAAGGCAGCATACAGCCCAAAAGCAGGGCCGTTCTGGTTAGCTGACGGTGTCAGGAACCCGGAAGCAAAAATCAGGGTGGCGCCTCCTCCGAGGGTAGAAGCATCTACATAAAAAGGAGCAATCAGGGTGCCGGGTGCATTGGCACCGGTTACGTCCACGCGATACTCAGCAGCAGGTACAGAGAGATACCCCGTGAAGTCTTTGTAGCTGGCAGTAGGTACTGCCACATTGCCATTGGCATTGACCCCTACGGCAGGCGCATCAGTAGCGCCATGTAGTACCTTGATGTCTACATTACCACCGGTCGCGGCAGCTTCACGTACGCCTGGTGCTACCAACAGGCTGAAATCCGTAGAGACAGCGTTGGGATTGGGCGCAAAAGCAGCCGGGTTGAGTACCCCGTTGGCGACCAGGGCATAGGTCTCCCCGATGGCCAACGTGGCAGGGATGGTAGTGATCACTTGGTCATTGATGGCAGTACTGGTCGGACTGGCGATAACAATACCTATCGGATACCCGGCAGGCAGGGTCAGAAATGGCGTAGCAGAACGGAAGGCAAAGTTATCGATCTTGATGGTGTCCTTGCGGGTATTGACATAAACGTCAACCGTAGCAGCGGCCGGGTCAGCAGCATTGTGGATGACCTGGGCGCGGGCAGTACCGACAGTCGGCAGGGCAATCACGGTGCCGTCAGGCAGGGCTGCATACAAGCCGAAGGCCGGGCCATTCTGGTCGTTGGCGGGGGTGAGGAAACCTGAGGCAAATACCACGGCTGCACCACCACCCAGGCCAGAAAGGTCTGCATAATAAGAGGCTACAATGGTGTTGTTGTCATTACCGGGGGTTACATCAAGCACGTATCCTGCGGCAGGAACGGCCAGATACCCTGCAAATGACTTGAATGCCAGGTCATTGATCAGGATACCACCATTGGCGAGGACATCTACTGTAGGCGCATCTGTAGCGCCGTGATAGGCTACCAGGTTCACACTGCCAAAAGGAGCCGTAGTCTGAGCAGCACTCAGGATTTTAAGGTCAAAGTTAATGTTGGTGCCATTGGCTGACTGATCAAACAGGGCTGGCGTCAGAACACCCGTTGCCATGACGACATAGTTTTCATTGGCAGTCAGGTTCAGGGGAAAAGATGCCAGAATGCTACTAGGACCTGTGCTGTTGCCGGGAGCTACTCCCACAACGGCATTGATCGGGAGCTGAATAAAAGCCGTAGCCTCCCGGAAGTCCAGGTTGTCAATAGCTGGTGTGGCACCGCCATTCAGATAAATGTCAACGGTAGCGGCCAGTGGGTCAGGTGAGTTGTGAATCACCTGTACGTTAGCGGTTTGGGCCATAAGCTGGGTACCTGCCAGGCACAGGAGTCCCAGGGTTAATGAGTTCATTAACTTGTTCATGTTGTCGTCAGTAAAAAGTACAGAATGAAAAAAGGAAAAAAACAAAAAGTGAAAATTCGGTTGAAGATCAAGTCATACCCTTGGTACTACTTGCTACAGGAAAACGGGATGGGGCCAGCGTCGGCTGTTGGCCAGAGACCAGACGCCGCCCACACCACGTCTATGCTAAGAAATCTTAGCTCAATGGAACACACACAAAGAACGAACCTAAAAACCAATCCTTAGGTCATCGGATCAGGAGCTTGCGGGCACTCATATAAGGCCCGGAAACAGCCTGAAGCATATACAATCCCGGCACAAGCCGGTGTGAGATAGTTGTTTGTCCGGCGGGAGTTTCATAAGTCCCCGCCCAGCATATACGCCCCTGCATATCTGTCAGATATACATGCTCCAATCCATCAGGCAGGCCCTCCCAGCGCAGGTTTATCGTATCATCAGCACCGGCCGTAGCCGATACATTGGCACCGCCGGGCAACACATCCGTGCGGGACAGGGTGAGCATAAATGAAGAGGAACCTTGCTGTACCCTGACAGGCTGACCAGCGGCATCTGTCAGGTGGATATGGCTGAGTTGTACATTCACCATTTGGATGCCCTGGTTTTTGCCGGTAATGTCATCTATCATCACCGTAATGTCTGCGATACGGCCATATCCGGTGCGGTTTTGCGGATCTATCCGGGTAATGGCAGCGTCCAGCCGGGCCCAGGGCCCAAAATCCTTGTCCAGAGACTGAAGGTCTTGTCCCGGCTGCCCCAGCCACGAGTCAGATGCCGCCAGCCGGATATTGCCCGGTGGTATCAGGATCGGATCATACTCCACCGAGAAGGCCACCCCGTGTATGTCAGTGGCAGGGACATCCGGAGTGCCCAGCATCACCGTTCCGTAGATCGTGTCACCTGGCTGGTATATCTGGCTGTCAAACTCAATCCACATGATGGGGGTCGTACCAGGACCCGGGGGCAGGGTAGGGGCCGTATTCGGAACTGCATAGTTGTGTATAATGCCCTGAATATCAGGCGTATTTATCAAGCCATCCCCGTTGACGTCTGCGTGCGCGTAGTTAAGGCCGCCCCCCAGCTGCTGGGTCCAGGGCTGGACGGGCTGTGCGATCCAGTTCAGGTGTGCGTTAGGTCGTACCATGCCCTGAGCCCCGTACGCCAGTCCCCAGGTAAGCAGGTCAAGGTTGTTTGCGATGCCGTCTCCATTCGCATCTCCCGGCCATACACACGCTCCCAGGGCCGAAATCCATATGGAGTCAATATCCACCTGTCCGCTTGCGTCCGTAACCTGCACCCAATACCAGGCACTGCCGGCACTGCCAAACATAATATCCGTCACCGGGGTTGTATCTCCTGTGCTCCATGCATACGAAACAGGGCCTGACTGACCGGAAATATCTGGGCTCAGGGTTATCGGTTCCAGCAGACACACGTATTGGGTATCAGTCCCAAATGTCACCTGGATGGCCCTGGTCTGCATACAAGTCAGCATCCCGCCGACCAGCAGCAGATAACGCAGATAAGAGCAGGCAGATATTTTGTTCATAAAAGTATGGTTGATGTTCCGGGTAGGAGTTGGTTTCTGAATGGCTTAAGCGTGAAATTGAGGGTTTTGTTTAGCAAAATGCGGAACAAAAAAATCAATTTCTGAAAGAAAAATTCTGTTCATGATTAAATTAAATACCTGATATTCAAACAACTATATCGCCTGTCGTGTTCTATATCTGAAACACATGGATAAGCTGCTATGCATAACTCTCGCCTTATTTTGTTGCTCAAGTCGCTCTCACCGGGGGAGATGCGCCAGTTTTTACTCTTCGTAGAGTCTCCGGTCGTCAACCAGCAACCCCGGTTGCTGAAGTTTGCACAGCTCCTGCACCGGGCTTATCCGGGTTTCTCAGACCCCCTGCTGGAGAAGACATCGGTGCATGCCTGGGTGTATGGAGAAGATACACCGTTTCAAGCCCAGGCCCTGTACGACCTGAGTGCACAGATGCTCCGGCTCCTGGAGCAGTTTCTGGCGTATGAGCAGTTTAAGTCTGAACCCGGAGCTACCGACCTCAGTTTGCTGCGGGCGCTGAGCAGCCATTCGGCAGGGGCACACTTTGACCGGGTGTATCAGCGGCTGCTAGATACCTCGATGGCCGGATATGATACCCATGCAGCGTATTACCGGTTTCAGGCCCACCAGTTGGCAGACACCCTCACCTCCCGGCTCCAGAACCGGGGTCAGCACGACCACCTGGCCCGGGCAGCGGATCATCTGGATATGTTTTATATAGCCTCCCGCCTGCGGATATCCTGTGAGCTCCTCAACCGGCATTATATCATAAAAACAGGGTTTGATACAGGCCCGACAGATGCGCTGATCGTCTGGCTGGCCTCGGCAGACCCCGCGCTGGTCAATACGCCGCTTATTGCGATATATGTACAGGTGTATCGCATGCTGCGCTGGCAGGAGGAAAGTGTGTATCAACACCTGGCACAACTGCTGGACGCCCATGCCACTGCATTTTCCCGCCAGGAGGCCTATTCGTTATTTGCCTATGCCCAGAACTATTGCATCAAACGCATCAATGAAGGCAAGCAGCCGTACCTGGAAGAACTCTTCAGGCTGTATCAGCAGCTGCTGGATACAGGGATCCTGCTGGAAGAAGGTATGCTGGCACACGAACACTACAAAAATATCACCACGGTCGCCTTGCGGCTGAGCCGGTTTGAGTGGGTGCAGACATTTTTGGCACAATACAAAAGCCGGCTCCACCCCGATGTGCAGGAAAACGCCTGGACCTATAACCAGTCTGTCCTGTACTTTGAGCAGAAACAATACCGCGAAGCCCTGAAACTTCTCCAGCAGGTGGTTTTTACGGACATCTACTACCACCTTAGCGCCAAGTCTATCTTGCTGAAGGTCTATTATGAGCTGCAGGAAGATGAGTCACTGGAGTACCTGATTCATGCCTTCCGGGCGTTGCTGCGCCGCAACCAGCAGATATCAGGTTTTCATACGGCATCCCACCTTAACCTGATCCGGTTTACGGTACACCTGATGCGGCTGCGGGAGCAAAAAAACAAACGGAAGCCTGCGGAGTGGGAGGCCCGCCGGGACGAATTATCTGCGCGGCTGATGGCTGCCAAAGGCGTATCCAATGCAGACTGGCTCCGAAAAAAACTTGCAGCACTATGATCTTTGTTCGCGTATTGCGAATATTTTAATTAATCTGATGAAAATCAATTAATTAAAGTATCGCCATTTCTGCCAGGAGATCACGGGCCTCCTCGACAGATTTTACTTTAAACCGGGCATGGGTCCGCATCAGGCCTACCTTGATGGTATAGGCGGACTCCGGCAAGGCCAGGAAGGTATCCTCATCCGTGTGATCATCTCCGATGGCGAAGATAAAATCCCACTTCTGGCGGTTGAGCCAGCGCAGGGCCGCCTTGCCTTTGTTGACACCGGCATTTCGGATTTCGACGACCTTTTTGCCTTCGAGCACCTGGAGGTTGTGGTTGGCGGTGAGGTAGATCAGCTCATCCCGTATCTCGCGCACCCGGGTGGCGCCCAGCTCGTGGTCTATCCTGCGGTAATGCCAGGCGAGGGTGAAGTCTTTTTCCTCGACAAAAGATCCCGGGGTGCGCTGTACCAGGTTTTCGAGGATCGGCATCACGGCAGGTTTCCAGCTGGAGATCACCCCTTCGTTCAGTACCCAGGATTGATTTCGCCAGAGCCAGACCCCATGTTCAGAGACCATCTCGATCCCCGTCTCCTTAAACCATGCCTCCAGCGTATAGCGGTCCCGTCCGCTGATCAGGACACAGGTATTGCCTTCCTGCCGGATAAGGGCCTCCAGGATGAGCAGCAGCTCTTTGTCAGGATAGGCCTCCAGCGGATCATTTTTAAACCCTACAAGCGTACCGTCATAGTCCAGCAGGAGGAGGCGGTTACGGGCCTCCCGGTAGGCATGGAGCATGGTCTGCTTGCCGGTATCGCTCAGGATTTTGGTCGAGCGGTCGTGCTGGGTTCTTTTGATCTCCATTTGCTGATTGATAAAGGTCTTGGCCCAGTGAGCCACATCATACCGGATCAGTTTTTTCTGCATGTCCTGTAAGCGCCGGGCCTGCTCCTCCTCCGACATTTCCAGTGCGTCTATCAGGGCCTGCCCGATCTGGTTGATGTCATTGGGGTTGATAATCAGGGCTTCTGATAGCTCATGCGCTGCGCCAGCCATTTCACTCAGGATAAGAACCCCTTTTTTAGAGATGTCTTTGGCTGCTACAAACTCTTTGGCGACCAGGTTCATGCCATCCCGGAGGGGAGTGATCAGGGCAATCTGGCAGATCTGGTACAGCACCGAGAGGCTGTGAAAGGTAAATGAACGATAATAATACCGGATCGGTGTCCAGTTGAAGGTACCCAGGTCGCCATTGATGCGGCCTACCATTTCGTCAATTTCGACCTTGAGGCTCTGGTATTGTCCCACATTTGAGCGGGAAGGCACCACGATGAGCAGCAGGGCGACCTTGCCCCGCTGGCGGGGATTTTTTTTCAGAAAATTCTCATAGGCATGTATACGCTCCGGGATCCCCTTGGAGTAGTCCAGGCGGTCTATGGAGAGGATAAACTTGATGCGCTGGCTGTATTCCTTCAGAAACTGTATTTCCTCACTGTCCTCCAGGGCCAGGTCAGGGTGTGCATATTTGTGGTAGTCTATCCCCATCGGAAAGACATCAATATTGACCAGCCGGTCATTGACGGTGAGTTTGCCGAAGGTATGCTCGATCCCGATGATCCGATAGACGGCACTCAGGAAGTGCCGCATGTACCCGAAGGTATGAAACCCGATCTGGTCAGCGCCGAGCATTCCCTGCAGGAGTTCTTCCCGCCAGGGCAGGGTCCTGAAAATTTCGTAGGAGGGAAACGGAATGTGCAGAAAAAAACCAATGGAAAGATCGGGAAACTGTTCCCGCAGGAGCTGGGGCACAAGCATCAGCTGGTAGTCATGTACCCAGACGGTATCCTCTGGCTGCACGATCGCCGTGACGGCATCAGCGTATTTTTGATTGACAAGGCGATAGGCTTCCCAGTAGGTATCACTATAGGCCGTGTATTGGGTGAAATAGTGGAAGTGAGGCCAGATGGTTTTGTTGCTGAAGCCCTCATAAAACAGCTCCACTTCCTGCTGTGACAAAAACACCGGCACCATCTTGTCCCGCTCAAACTGCCTGATGATCAGGTCCCGCTCGGCTTGTGAGTCCACCGGGCGGCCGGGCCAGCCGATCCATATCTTTTCAAAAGAGGCATCCAATGAGTCCAGGCCCGTCGCCAAGCCACCAGCGCTGGGGTAGTAAATAAGCTCGCCTTGTTTGCGGTCAACCGTTACCGGCAACCGGTTGGAGACAACGATGATCCGGGACATGCTGCAAGATACTAATTCTGATGCAAGAATAGGAAGCTCCCACAAGAATACCGCTTGTTTTGATGCTCAATCGGATGCCGACGGGCGTATTTTTGCGTTGTTTATCCAGGGTATAATGTTATTTTTGACCCCTTATTACAGGTCAGGATTTTTTTCAGAACGGAATTCACATGCGGATTCACTTTATCGCCATTGGCGGCAGCATCATGCACAGCCTGGCCATCGCACTTCATCAGGCAGGGCATCAGGTCACGGGTTCTGATGATCAGGTATATGATCCTGCCCGTACCCGGCTCGCTGCCCATGGGCTTCTGCCTGCTGCCGAGGGCTGGGACGCTTCCCGTATCACACCGGATATAGAGGCGGTCATCCTGGGCATGCACGCATTTGGTGACAATCCGGAGGCCGCCGAAGCCATCCGGCTGGGTATTCCGATGTATTCTTTCCCTGAGTTTATCTACCAGCAGGCCCGCCAGAAACAACGGATCGTGGTCGCTGGCAGTTACGGAAAAACGACGGTCACCTCGATGATCATGCATGTCCTGGAAGCCTGCGGCCGAAAATTTGACTATCTCGTAGGAGCTACCGTGCCCGGGTTTGAGAATGCCGTACGGCTCTCAGCAGATGCACCGACGATTATCATAGAAGGAGACGAATATCTGGCTTCCAGCACAGATCCCCGGCCTAAGTTTTTGCTGTATCAGCCACATGCGGTGGTTGTCACGGGTATCTCGTGGGACCATATCAATGTTTTCCCTACGGAGGATATCTATGTCGAGCAATTTGAAAAACTCCTGCGCTCGCTTGAAAAAGCAGCCGAAATCATCTACAACGAAGAGGATCCCCGTCTTACCCGTCTGGTAAATGCCTGCACGGATGATGCTATTCACTACAAATATCCCTTCGTCACACCGCCCTACAAGATCAGGAATGACCGGTTTGAGGTAAAAATTGCCGGGGAACGGTTTCCGGTATCCGTCATCGGCAAACACAATATGGCCAATATGGCCGCTGCGTGGGAGGTCTGCAAGCTGCTTTCCATCGAGCCAGAGGAGTTCAGGACGCATATCGCGAGCTTTGTGGGTGCCAGCCTCCGGATGGAGACTGTACACGAGTCTGATAACCTCCTCATTATCAGAGACTACGCACATGCTCCCGCCAAAGTGGAAGCTACCGTCCAGGCCGCTGCTGAAAAGTACAAACACCGCAACCTGATCGCCTGTGCAGAGATGCACACCTTCAGCAGCCTCAACAAGGCATACCTCCGGCACTATCAGGGCACGCTGAGCAAAGCCCGGCACAAAATTGTCTATATCAACCCCAAAGCCCTCGAAAAACGACGGATGCCCCCCATCAGTGCCAAAGAGGTGATGCAGGCATTTGGGGACCCTCAGCTCCGGTACGCAACAGACACCGAGACCCTGCGCCGGTATATCCGCGAGGCTTGTACGGGAGATGATGTCGTACTGATGATGTCCTCCGGCAACTTTGACGGGCTGGATCTGAAGAGCCTAGGCTGATAGGGTAGGGGCCTCGCCTGTTCGCTCCAGGGCAGCGATATAGAATCCGTCATATCCAGACTCATCCGGCAGGATGATCTTCTCAGACTTGAGGGTAAAGGTGTCACCATGCCGGGCCAAAAACTGCTGCACTTGCAGTTGGTTTTCAGACGGCAGAATGCTGCATGTCGCATATACGAGCCGTCCGCCAGGTTTACAGATCAGGCTGTACTCACGCAGGATGTCTTGCTGCCAGGCCCTGACCTGATCAAGGAAGGCGGGGGTGAGTTTCCACTTAGCATCGGGATTGCGGCGGAGTACCCCTAAGCCTGAGCAGGGCACGTCAAGAAGGACCCTGTCAGCGGAACCATGCAGGCGTTTGATGACCTTGTTTGACGTGATGGGACGAGGTTCAATGATAAAAACGCCAGCTCTCCGGGCGCGTTTTTTGAGTTCCTGGAGTTTCCACTCCTCCGTATCAAGGGCGATCAGGCTTCCTTTGTTCTCCATCAGGGCTGCGATATGCAGCGTTTTGCCGCCTGCGCCGGCGCAGGCATCCACGACCCGCATGCCGGGCCGGACATCCAGCATGGGCGCCACCAGCTGCGAGGCAGCATCCTGCATCTCAAACCATCCATCCATAAAAGCCCGTGTCCGGAACACCTGCTGCCTGCGGCGCAGGACCAGTCCGTGCGAGCCGGTTGTTTCGGTCTCGATACCTTCGGCTTCCAGTGCCTCCTGCACGGTTTTGCGGTCAGCTTTGAGTGTATTGACCCGGAGCACAACAGGTGCAGGCTCATTGAGCGCATGTAATACACCCGGCCACCGGTCTCCCAGCTCCTGGCTGCCAACCTCATCCAGCCAGTCCGGGATCGCCTCCAGGATACGCCGGTCCTGGCGCACCGCCTGAAACCGCCGCTCCAGCACCTCAGCGTCAAGCCCTTCAAACTCATACCAGTCGGGCAAAGTTTGCCCACGCATGAGCCGCCACACGCCAAAAATACGGGCATAATCCGCCGGGGTAGTGGGGGTGATTTCGCTTACCGTCTCCAGGAGTCGTTTGTATCGCACGATCTCATAGACACTCTCTGCAATAAACCCACGATCCCGTGCACCCCAGCGGGGATTGGACTTGAGGGTGCGCTCGATGACCTTATCAGCGTATTGTTGTTGCTGAAAAATCTCAAATAAGGCCTGCGAAACAGCCGTAACAAGGTTTGGGAATAACTTCAAGGGAATAAGGTATTTCAGGTGAATCAGACTCTCCAGCGAAAGGCGACAGGACTCAGGGCGCGCTGGGTCGCAAGGATGCCATCCAGATGGTCGCATTCATGCTGAAGCAGTTCTGCCATATCATCTTCCAGCAACCAGTCCCGGAGGGTCCAGTTTTCATCATAAAACCGAATACGGCACCTCCGGTGTCGCCTGAGATGTACCAGCAGATTGGGAAAACACATACAGTCGTCCCAAATCTCCATCATCTCATCGCTGAAGTCATACAGTACCGGGTTAATAAACACTACCGGGTGATCTATATGCATATACACGAGCCGTCTGGCAATCCCGATCTGGGGAGCGGCGATAGCACGTCCGGCCTGGTAGCGAGCCCGAAACGCCATGAGGGCTTCATGCAGGCGGCGCGTCCAGTCAGCTACCAAAGGGACATCCTCCATCGTCACGGGATCCGCTACCTGATACAGACGTTCATCTCCCAGCAGTATAATGTCTTGCAGCGCCATGCGGCAAAGATACAAAGGAGTTGGCAGATATAAAGGAGATGAATTATTTGAACCATAATTTATATTATGTTAAGTAAAATCACCTTTCAGCCAAATCTTACCTTCCCTACGCCTGCTGCAGGGCTTCCCGTATTTGTTTTTCGAGTCCATACTTTTGCAGCATTTCTATCAGCTCTTGTTGTTTGAAGGGTTTGCTCACATAATCATTCATACCAGCTTCAATACACATCTCCCGGTCGCCCTGCATGGCGTTGGCGGTCATGGCTACAATCACTGGCTGATATGCCAGTTCGGACCTGATCATCTTTGTAGCAGCCAGTCCATCCATTTCTGGCATCTGTACATCCATGAGGACCACATCATACCGCTCTTTTCGCAGTGCAGCGACAGCCTCAGCCCCATTCGAGGCAAGCCTGACCTCATAGCCCATTTTAGCTAAAATTTTGGTGATAAGTCGCTGATTAACAGCGTTATCCTCTGCCACCAACAGCCTGAGGGGAAACGCATCGGCAAGCCGGGACGTTTCTGCCGGGTCATGCTGGCCCTGGGGCATCGCGATCTCGTTATGGTCCTGAAACACAGCCCGATGCACCATCCGCAGGAGATTGTCCGGTCTTACCGGCTTGGAGATAACAGCCGTAAAAAGATCCTTCCGGGTGCGGAACGGCCTGAAATGCAGGGGGGTACTCATCAGCAGTACAGGCACTCCCCTGCCCTGCATCTCTTGTGCAAGCAGGATCCCATTCCCACCAGGCATTTCCAGGTCTGTGACAATGGCCTGAAAGGTGGTATTGGCCAGTATCTGGCGGGCTTCAGCCAGGCTGCCTGCCTCTGTCACATCCGCTCCGGCTCGTCTGAGCTGTGCAGCCTGAGCTGCCCGGGAACCGGCGTGATCGTCCAGCAAAAGAAGTTTGATGCCCGCGAGTGCATATTGCACATAAGGTGCGGGCCCTGTTTCAGGCATTACCCGGCTTTGGATGGTGAAGGCAAATGTACTCCCCTGCCCTACCTTGCTGGAGACCGTTATGGCCCCGCCCATCAGGATGACCAACTCTTGTGAAATAGCCAATCCCAATCCCGTGCCACCATGGGTACGTGCTGTGGACGCATCCGTCTGGCTATATACCTTAAAGAGCCTGTCCAGCTTATGCTCCGGGATTCCGATCCCGCTGTCTCTGACCTCAAACCGCAGTTTGCAGGCATCCTCCCCCGGGATCAGCGGTGCCACCATGCTGACGACCAGCTCGACCTGGCCTTTTTCGGTAAACTTTAATGCGTTGTTTATCAGGTTAATAACAATCTGACGCAGCCGGGTATCATCCCCTGCGATTACTTCCGGCACCTCATCATGCACCTGCGCATACAGCTCCAGTCCGGCGCGGGCTGCTTTTTCACCAAATAACTCCAGCACCTCCGCCACCCATGCACGGATCGGAATAGGACGCTCCTCCAGCTCCATGGAGCCAGATTCAATCTTGGAGTAGTCCAGTATGTCATTGATAATGGTCAGGAGGTTTTCGCCGCTGACGCGGATGGTATTGATATACTCCTGCTGCTCTTCATTGGGTCCGGTGTCCATCAGGAGTTCCGTCATACCCAGGACTCCGTTCATGGGGGTGCGTATTTCATGGCTCATGCTGGCAAGGAACAGACTTTTGGCTTTGCTGGCTTCGACGGCCTCCTCCCGGGCCAGCTCTGCATCACGGGTGCGGCGGAGGACCTCTTGCTCCAGGAGGTGATTGCGCCGGGAGAGGGCAAGCCCGTATCCCCACATAAGCCCTGCTATCAGCAACATAGCCCCCAGTCCATAGGCAGCCAGGGCCAGCGGACTCCGGTACCAGGGAGGATAAATCACAAAACTCACCTCTGCGGGCTGACTGATACGCCCCTGCTGATCAATGGCTTCGATCTGGAGGGTATAACGGCCCTCTGGTATCCGCCCCAGCTTGACCACAGGCTCTGTCTGCCAGTCAGACCAGCCACTCTCTAATCCTTCCAGGCGATACCGGTAGCGGATACTGCCTTCATCTCCAGGTATATTGGTGGCAAAACTAAAAACCACCGGGCTGGCTTCCCAGGCCCATGCAGGCGGCTCGGCGGGGGTTTTGACCAGGGCGCCTTCTGCTGCCACGCTGCGTCCGGGCCCCACGGCTATTTTCCGCAAAAATACCTGTAGCGCTCCACGAGACGCAGGCGCCAGCCTGTGCCGATAGACCCCTTCGGTACTGCCTGACCAAACGGCACTGTCCCCTTCTGCCCAGAAAACACCGTCCCAGATATGCTGCCCGGCACCTGACCCCAACGGCTCAAACTGGTAGGCACCAGACACTCCGGGCATCAATCGTCCGGCTGTGCCATCCTTATCTGTATAGAGGCTCACCCAGAGCGTAGCACCTGCGACCCTGCCAATCCGCACGCCCGGCCGGGGCGACAGTCCTGTAAAGCTGAATGTTGTATCTGGTTTAAATTGATTTGAGGCCTCATGCCAGACCCATATACCTGAGGGTGAGTCGGTAATGACTTTGTCGCCCATCTGGAAAAGGTGCAGCTCACTCAGGGCAGGCAACCCGTCCTGGGTACCGAAGTGATGCATCTCTCCGGTGGTATCCCGGCGATAAATCCCGTCAAAGGCAGTTCCGATCCAAAGGCGTCCATCCGGATCTTCAAGTAAACTATATACAGCCAGACTGGGCGAATCCGCCAGGGATGTTTTTTCCCAGTGGTTCCCGATCCGGGTCATTTGTTGTAGGGGACGGTTGTACGCACCCAGGTAGATCAAGCCCGGGGAGCGCCGGGAGGGTAATACCTTCAGCACCAGTTCGTCACTGATATACTGCTGCTCGGCCTGGTCCCACAGGCCTGCGGAGGTGGCAACCAGCAGATGGGAGGCACCGGGCGTTTCATCCCATATAGCTATGTCCCACACCTCTGCCTGATGGACGGTCTCCACACGCCGCCCGCGCGGATAGGCCATCCGGTACAGTCCCTGACTGGTACCCAGGTACAGGTGCCCGTTCCATACCTCCATATCCCTTATTTTGCCATTAAGCCCGGCCTGAGAACCCCAAAATGCAATGTCAGACTGCACGGCAACCTTGCCTATGCCTTGCTGGGTTGCTACCCAGAGCCAGCCATGCCGGTCCATCATCAGGTCATGTATACGGTCGTCAGGGAGCTGAAAGCGGGCTGACTGGAGGTGACTGCATTCACCGGTATCATCATACCCCAGATACAATCCCTGGTTCAGGCTTGCCAGGGCCCATCCGCCTCCGGGGATCGCATGTGCTTTGTACCATTTTGCCTGTTGCAGCTCAGCCGGCAGTGTGAGTATATGTCCGCTGAATACCCACCCGGCCGGTGTATGAACCAGCTCGCCGGTAGACACCGACTGTGCCTGAAGCAACAACCAGCGACCTGGTTTATACATGATCAGGTCAAAAACAGCCTCCTGGGTAGTGCCCGTGCGCTGTTGTACTGTGCTCAGGGATAAGTCCGGCTGGAGAATCTGGAGCCCTGCCAGCTCATCATATACCCACAGCAGGCCGCCGGCATATCCCATTCTAAAAAAGCGCCCTGCGGTATGGAGGATTTGGATACGGCCCGCAGCCCATCGGATCAGGTGCTGATCCGTCAGAAACCATATGGCCTCAGGGGTACAGACCACCTGCCAAAACTCGCCTGCCGGGACACCTGCCCGGACAAAAGAATCCCGAAGGCTCACATAATACATCAACCCCTGCGGATCCGGCGTGAGGTATCCCACCTCTCCGGATGCGCCTACATAGATCCGCCCGCTGGCCGTATCAGCTGCCAGCGCCCGTACAAACCGCTGCTCAGGCAGGGGGATCTGCCGCCATTGGTGGCCATCGTACTCCAGTATGCCACGGGACATACCTGCATAGAGAAATCCTTGTTTCCCCTCTGCAAAAGCCCAGGCATCCGGTGGCCATTTGAGCACGTCACCCCGATACTGACGGGTGATCCACTCACCCTGTGCAGGTAATATCAGGGGGAGCCCTATCCACAATATGAAACCAATAAGGCGGGCGAGCCTGTGCATATTATCCGTTTAGTACCTTGTCTTTCCATGATTCCAGCGCAGCCGTGACCCGCTGGTATTCCTCCTGTATCTGCGCAAACACATCGTTTGCAAAGGAGAGATCATTGATCCGGCCCATATGCTCCAGCTTATTAAACAGATTGGCAAACTCAATCGCACCCAGCTGGGCATTGGAAGATTTCAGGGCATGGGCAGACTCCCGTACTTTGGTGCTGTCGCGCTCGGCCAACCCTTCTTCCAGCGAGGCCATCAAGCCTGGTGTTGTGTCCACCAGGGTGGAAATTAGTTCTGCCAGCATCTCTCCGTCTCCATCCATCATTTCTACAAGCGCAGTCAGGGTGGATTCGTCCAGGTAATGGTAGGTGATGTTGCTCATGATTCTGAAGGTCTTAAAAAGGACTTGCTTGTTGAGTGGCGAAAGTTTTACTTTATTTCAAACATAAAAAAATTTAAAGACGGTAAATTCTGTCGTGTCGTCATGCCTCATTTGCCAGCCGGGATCGCTTTGTTCATGCTGAAAAATAGTTAGGTTTGTCAGGCAGAACAATTCGGAGCCCATATCGTTTATTACCACTATGCATGATAATCCGATAGACAAAGATAAAACGGCAGAAAATCCCGGCCTGTTACCCTATGCACACAGCGTAGGGGGCGCTTTGATCCGGCCTGAAGACAAAGGTAAGATCAAAGGGCAAGCCATGATGGCCATGGAGCAGCAGACTGCCCGGCAGATGGAGCAGCTCAGGAAACAATATGAAGTACTGGCAGCCCAGGCACAGGAGATCAAGCGACGGGTCGAAATTTCGGAGCGTATCTATCAGGCAGATGTGGGCTTTCAGCCCATTATCGGGCATATATATCACCTCTATGAGCGAAAAAATGGCTCATGGGCTCTCTCTATGGTCGCACCTGCCGAGTGGGGACGCAGTATGCCGTTTACAGACCATCTGGGTACCGTACGGCTTCTGGCTGATCATACCTGGGAGTTGCTTGAACTCACACCTCCGGCCTGAGCCGGAGGTGCTGACAGCCGGATTTAGTTGCGGACAGGTTTCATGCTCAGGTACACCTTCGTAAATCCACCCTCGTCCAGGTACTGCATCAGTTGGGCAGGGCGGGGACTCACCCGGTAGTGGTTCACCCCTCCGTCATCGTTTTTGACGGTGTCCACCTTCATGACATGGTGAAGGACCTGAAGTTCCGTTTCGCTTTCGCCATCCGGGATCAGGGCCGTAAATTTACCTCTTCCATTTCGCTCACGCTCCAGCAGGGCCACTGACCAGCCAGCATGTTCTTCATCGCGCATGCTGAGAAAATACTGATCCTCGTATTGTTTGAGGATCAGCTCCTTGCCCAGGGCCTGTGTATCTGACTTGCAGTACTTCACCGCAATGGCCGTATCTCCCGACGGGCTCCAGTTATGCCCATGGTCCGGGTTATCCGTCAGGTCATAAAACAGCCCATCCCGGATCAGCCTGGTTTTGCCATCGAGTGAATCGCGGTCCACGAGTGTTTCTTCACAGTCCAGGTAGACATACGAGGCTGAAGATACCCAGAGGGTATCGCCGTCATTTTCATAGGTCCCGATAAATGCAGCAGGAAATGCCTTCAAAGCCGGAACATTCTCCGGCTGAGGCGATTCAAATACCACAGGGGTACAAGCAGACATGAGCAGGACGCAAGCGCCCGCCATCCAGGGAAGATTTTTCATAACACGGTTATTGTTGTATGATTCCTCCAAAATATACGGCATTGGCCAGCAGTTTGTTAGTGCCGATCCAGTACGCCCTGAAAGCCGGATTGTCTGACATAGCAATCACAACCCCTGCCCCTACCCTGGTCACCGTCACAGAAGCCTTGTCCCTGAGCATATTAGCATTAGCTTCGTCCATATATCCTGAGATAAGCGGACTCGCCTGGTAGCGCACAGGAGAGGCATAGGGGTTAGCCGATGGCAGAAGAAAGAGGTTGTTATTTCGAAAAACAAAAGCGTCTTGCCGATTATATCCGTAACAAATCGGATGGGTCAGGTCTAAGGTCACTTTGCAAATGGCACCTCCTGTCACACGGGCCCCACTGACCTGCTCCCGTGTGTTGTAGGGACGTTGTTTCAGGGTATCTGCCGCGAGGGTCTTGAGTGACACTCCTCCTACTGCATGAGCTGCCAGCCAGGAGACAGCGCCCTGCATGGCGATAAGTCTTCCCCCTTTGTCAAGCCAGGGGCGGAGCTGGCCTTCAAATGCCGACGGCAGGGTATTATAGGCACCATCAGACATGATGATCACCTCAAAGTCATCCAGTTTGATGCGGCTCAATTGGGAGATATCCCCCATCGTGACCGGCACCTGATACCGGTAATCAAACAGATGCCATATTTCGCCGACCTCATAAGCTTCCGTGCCTTCTCCCGCCAGCAGCAAAATCCTGGGAGGCTCCACCAGCCGGAAAGTACTGCTGCCCAGATACCCCAGGCTCGTTTCACCACCGGCCAGGGATACAACAGGCACCTGGCATACATTGGCGAGGCTGTCGAGCAGGGGGGCTATCTGCACCGGGGGCAATGTCTGGCCCTGCCGGGCGATCATCAGGGTGCCTTCCGGATAAGCAACCCCGGCAATGCCCACGGGCTGGGTAGCAACTTTAACCCGGACGCCTGTCCGCAACAATACATCCAGCATACGGGGCGCCAGGTCATAGTCCCACCTGACCAGCCACGCATACGCATCTGCTGTAGCTTGGACCCTGGTGGTGCCGGGCGCCTGAACAAGCTGCGGACCGATACCTGCCTCCCGGAGTGCCTTGCGATCCAGGGTCGCGTAGGACAGGTTAGCAGCCAGGGGCAATGTCCAGGTCGAAATGTCATAGAACAGACTGTCCCGAAAACTTGTCTCGACCTCAAATAACGCCCGGATCAGCTTGTACTGAGGTTGTATGGCGGGTATCAGACAGGCCTGCCCCGGCACAAATACCTCCCCGCCAGATTTGATCTCCTGCTGGAGCGCATATGCCCCGATCTGATGTCTTGCCAATAGTCCCAGCAGCCATGTCTGCCTGCTGACATCCCGGCCCAGGTTGACCACCCAGGCCTGCACAGGAGAGGCTTCGGCTTCACGCACTGCGTCCTGATAAAATCGGCGCTGGTGCTCCAGCAGGTCCGTGCGCATCTCCCCTACTCCACGCAGGGTGGCCAGGGCCGCATTAAGATGGTTGCGGATGGTGAATGGAAATGTCAGCAGGCCGTTATCGGTTTCCTGGCGGTGTCCCCGGCTTGAGGCTTGCTCAAACAAAATCCCGACAGCCCCATTGATGTCCGGATAGGTAGAACCCTTGCCAAAATAAAAATCATCAAACCCCTCTTCTGCATAATACAGTGATCCTATGCTGTCCAGCGCGTGCCGGTAATAAGGCACCATACGCCGGGTCAGGCTGTCCACCCGTGTCGGAATCAACGGATGAATGCGGGCAGAAACCCCTGGCTGGAAAAAAAAGGTGCCATTGCTCCCCATCTCGTGGTGGTCGGTGAGCCAATTGGGTTTCCACTTGTGATACTGCGCGAGTCGGGCCTGTGACTCAGGATGTTGTGCGGGCAACCAGTCCCGGTTCAGGTCAAACCAGTAATGATTGGTCCGGCCTGAAGGCCACCCCTCCACATGCTCCCGGCTCAAAGGTGTCGCGTCCGGGTGAACAATACCCCGGTGCATATTGGCCCAGTTGGCAAACCGGTTCAGCCCATCAGGGTTAAAACTCGGGTCCAGGATCACAATGGTATGCCGCAGCAAGGAGTCCACCCAGGCGTCCCGCCCTGCCGTGAGATAATACGCCAGCAGCATCGAGGCATTGGAGCCACTCGGTTCATTGCCATGAATACTAAAACCCAGATACACCACAGCGGGCATATGCCGGATATCCAGCCGGGCAGAGGCCGTGGGGTCACTCAGCGCCAGGTGTTGACGCCGGATCTCTTCCAGCCGGTTGATATTGGCAGGTGATGAAATAATCAGGTTCAGGAGCGGGCGCTGCTCGTAGGTATAACCGATGGTATCGAGCCTGGTGCGGCGGGAGGTGCGGTTCAGGGTTTCTATGTATCGTACGAGTTGGTCGTGGGTCACGTGCCACGCCCCTACTTCGTATCCCAATACCCGCTGCGGTGTGGGTATAGCCGGATCAAACCGGGTATCTGCCGGGAAATAATATCCGGCAAGTTGAGATTTTGCTACGGAAAAACAAAAAAACAACACAGTGGCAATCAGAAGCCTGCGATAGTTCATGTCGGTATATGGTTTTGAGCGGGTTTGTCACTAACGATGTTAGAAAATCTAACACATATAAAATTGTTTTAATGCCGGGTATCCGCCAGCCATACAATCTGCCAGCCTGCATCCGTCTGATACAGCGTCATTACATCTACCCCTTTGTGGTGAAACGTATCCCCCAGATAAAAATCGTATTTCATCCAGGCAGACGCCAGACGTCCGTCCACCTGGATTTTCAGACCTGAGATACGCTCATCCCATATGGCATCATGTGGGCTGCCTACCGCCCGGACAAATCCCTCCGGGGAATCTTCACACTTCCAGCGGGTATTATTGAGTTGCTCTACCGAGCTGCACATTTTGATGTCTGGAGAGAGTACCCGCCGTACCGTAGCGCTATCCCCTGCCCGCATGGCATCAAACAAGGCATAGATGGTTTCTTTGACAGCTTGACGCTCGTCTTGCTGGGCATGTGCGGTGCCGGTGAGCATCATCAGCCACAGCCCTAACACTACTGAGATAGATCTGATCATAGGTCCGGTGTATTTAGGTAACATATTGCCCCTGCCCTACCCGATCAGGTATGAGACAGGAACTGCCGTACAAAATAGCCATTCAGCCGAAGATAGAAAATCCACAAGCCGATATTCTGCCTGCCGGAGTGTGGCAAATGTGTCAATAATAACAGTGTTAGATTTTATGCCTAATAAATATTTACTCATACACCTGCGCGTTTTCACGGTTCGTCATTTTGCTTCTCATGATAAAGAAGTATGTTTGTATCAATCCTGATTGTTTTCTCCGTCAATTTTCCGCATGAAGTCAAGCCATACCCTCCTGATAGCTGCTGCCCTGCTGCTCCTGCTCCCAGCCTGTGTTTCCAGCAAAAAATACAAACTGGCGGTGCAGGAGAGCCTGACCCAGGACTCGCTCCGCCAGGCCCGCGAGCGTGACATCCAGGCATTGCACACCCGTGTGAGCCAGCTCGGCACTGACACGACCCGCCTGGGCCAGGGCGTACGTGAGTTGCGCGGGCAGTATGCCGCACTGGCCGCACAGGCACAGTCTCAGGCACAACAACTCAACCAGCAACTCTCCGTCACGAGCCAGGAACTCCAGAAGACCAACCAGGAGCTGGAAGCCAAGAAAAAAGCCCTGGAGCTTTTTTCGCGGGAGCTGGAGCTGCGGGAGGCCAAGGTACGGGAGCTTAATGCCGTGATCCAGCGTCAGGACTCACTCGCCAAGGCACTCCTCGCCAAAGTCGAAGCTGCCCTCGTCAGTTTTAGCAAGGAGGAACTCTCCGTCTATCAAAAAGACGGAAAGGTGTATGTCTCGCTGTCTGAGAAGCTGCTGTTTCAGTCCGGCAGTGCCGAGGTGAATACCAAAGGCCGCGAAGCCCTGGTCAAACTGGCTGATGTCCTCAACAAAAACCAGGATATACAGGTCATGATCGAGGGGCATACAGACAATGTCCCGATCAAGTCGGGCCTGTACAAAGACAACTGGGACCTGAGTGTCCTGCGGGCTACATCCGTGGTGCGGATCCTGGTCTGGGGCGGCAAGATGGACCCCAAGCGCCTGATCCCCTCCGGACGGGGCGAGCACTTCCCGGTGGGCCCTAACGATACCAAAGAAGGTAAACAACTCAACCGTCGCACGGAGATTATTCTCTCGCCGCGCCTGGACGAACTTTTCAACTTGCTGCAAAGCGGCCAACCCTAACGCCACCTGATGAAATACCGGCCTTTATACATAGCCGCGACCAGCCAGCATGTCGGCAAAACCACCTCCACCCTCGGCCTGGTGCATACGCTCCGAGAGATGGGGGTGAATGTAGGCTACTGCAAGCCCGTGGGCCAGCAGTTTGTGGAGATAGGACCGAGCCGCGCCGACAAGGATGCCCTGCTTTTTGCGTCCAGCATGAATTTTGAGTTGCAGCCAGACCTGCACAGCCCGGTTATCCTCGGAGACGGCGCTACGATGGCTTATATTGACCACCCGGAGGAGTTTCAGTTTGCCAACCGTCTCATGCATGCAGCCCAGGCCCTTCAGGAGGCCTATGACATTGTCGTCTATGAGGGTACAGGCCATCCGGGTGTGGGGAGTGTCGTGGGTCTTTCCAATGACCGGGTAGCGGAGATGCTGGATGCCGGGGTCATCATGGTCGTGGAGGCAGGTGTCGGCAATACCATTGATCGCCTGTATCTGAATCTGGCGCCTTTTCAGCAGCGCAACATCCGCATCCTGGGGGTCATCATCAACAAAGCGATCCCTGAAAAGATAGACAAGGTCCGCCGTTATGTAGGACAGATCCTGGAAGAGCGCAATATCCCGCTGCTGGGTATTATGCCCTATGAGGAGGAGCTTGGGTTCCCGGTCATGTACACCATCGCACAGACCCTCCGGGCCCAGATCTTATTTAATGAAGATATGCTCGACAACAAGGTTAAGGGCATCATAGCGGGATCGCTCATTGACCTGAACGAAGCCAAAAACTTTCAGAACCAGCTCCTGGTCGTGAGCATCAATCGCCTGGGAGAAGCGATGCGCAAGCTTGAAGAAGTGGCACGTATCCTGGAGTCTGAGACCAGTCCGCTCTCCGGGATTATCCTCACCGGACGGGGAGACCTCACCCCGGCACAGACAGAGTACTTCATCAAACACCGGATACCAGTCCTGATGGTCAAACTGGACACCTACGAGGCTGTCATCAAAATCAGCCGGATCGAAGTCAAAATTAATACCCGCACCCCCTGGAAGGTCAAAAAAGCGGTTGATATCTTCAGAGAACATGTAAATATGGCTCCGCTGATGGAAGCCATCACCTCCTGACAACAATAAACCCCGCCAAATGGCGGGGTTTTATACTATTACTTGCACGATGGGTGATCAATCTTCCCAGCGGGTAGAGAGTCGCTCCTCATGCGCACTTTCATATACGCCGTCTGCTGTATCAGGTGACTCGTCCTCGTATCCGCTATCATAGTCACGCTCTCTGCGATCAAACTCATCGTAGTCGTAATCGGGCATAAGCTCTGTCTTCACATACTCCACCGTATGGGTAAGGGTCGCCAGAAACTTATTAAAATCTTCCTTGTACAGGAAAATTTTATGCTTGTCGTAGCCTCGACCGTTAAACCGACGTTTGCTCTCGGTGATGGTGATATAATAATCACTGGAGCGGGTTGACCTCACATCAAAAAAGTACGTGCGTTTCCCCGCTTTGATCTTCTCGGAGTACACCTCGTCTTTCCCTTGCTCTTGCTCGTGCCCTTGCATAACTCAGGAAGTTAGTTCTTAGATTAGATGTAAACAAAAATAGCATAAAACAGCCAGTCGGCCAACTCCTGACTGGCTGTTTTTTTCGGAATCTGAAAATTTATTCTGCGACTACTCCTGGGGTTCTTCTTTATCTTGCTGGATACCAGGCACTTGAATGCCCGCAGCCTGCATTTTTTTTAGCTCTTCCGCCCGCTGTGCTTCCAAAGCTTTTTGATTGACCCGGCTGTTATACTTCTCCGCCAACTGCACATTTTTGTACCATTGAAACGATCCGTCCCAGCGATTAAAGCCCAGGGCGTCATACGACCCATCAGGTCCCATTTCCCATATCTCCGTAAACTTGCGCTCACTTTGCCGGGGATTGGCGAGGTGGTCATAGACTATCATCCGCCTTTTGGTCAGGGGGCCTGTTTTTACCCACGCAAAATTCATCGTGAACGGAGCATACTCCGAGTAGGTGTACAGGGCGCGGTACTTGGGGATATTAGGGTCAAAATAAAAGACGTTGGCCCCGAATATCACCCGGCTGGAGTCTTTGGGATCAAAGGACATGGTTTCCACAAACTTCATATTGCGGGTGTTGTCCATCCCGTTCCACCCGAGAAGCAGATAATAGGTCTGGCGGGTGCGCTTGATCTCGCCGGAGGCGGTACGATTGCGCGGGTCGGCGTACTTAAAGGTGTAGGCAGGAATGGTCGTTTGGTTTTTGATGGGATAATATTGTCCGCCGAGCCAGTTGTTATTGTCCAGGACCATATTTTCGATCCCCTGGGTAATGGCAGGCATCTCGATCAGCGGGATAATGATCAGCTCCTCCCGGCCTTGCCGGGTGATATAACGGCGCTGCACCAATCCGAAGTAATAAAAATTCTCTTCTCCATAGCGGGCATCGGGGTCAGGGCGGTCTGCTATATGCCAGGTAAACAGCCTGAAACTGTTGTCAGCCGGGCGAAGGATCGAAACCGTATTGAGCGAATCAAAGGGGTAGTCATAACTCTCCGGCCGCCTGAGTGTCTCCATCAGCAGCCGGGTGAACTCCCGGTTTTCTTGTTTTTTTGCTTCCAGGTCTGTTTGTCCCAGGATATTGCGGGACATCTGTACCAGTCGGGCCTCTGTAGCGGCCATATGCTGTCCCCGGCTTGTCATCCACAGGGACATCAGCAGCATGATCCAGGTCAATCTCATTTTGTGTAGGGTATTTATGGCTATATACAACCGTCTCGTCAAATCCCCAACGGAAAAAACCCTCCGGGTATTGTCACCCGCCAACCAACAAGAAAGGTGGCCGAAGCCACCTCCCCTTCTCAACGTTATAAAGCTACATTAACTCATGGTCTGATAGGCTACACTGTGCCGCACAGGCTGTTCGATATTCCGGATGAGGTCGGCTGCTTTTTCACCGATCATGATCACGGGTGCATTGGTATTGCCCATGATCACGTCCGGCATGATGGAGGCATCCGCTACCCGGAGTCCCTCCACCCCATACACCCGCAGGCGGGCATCCACGACCGCCATCGGGTCGTACCCCATCTTGCAGGTCCCTACCGGGTGATAACACGTTTCGGTTTTGGCATAGAGGTGCCGCAGCAGGCTCTCATCGTCAAGTACGTTTTCAGGGAAACTAAACCGGAGCCGGTAGCCTCCCAGGGCATCGGCCTGCATGATCTCCACGGCTTTCCGGACACCGGCCATCATCATCCGGAGGTCGTCTGGTTCACTCAGGTAGCGGGGGTCTATCACAGGCGCGCTTGTGGGATCGGCGGCGCGCAGCCGTACCTCTCCCCGGCTCTTAGGGCGCAGCATGGTCGGCAGGATGGTATATCCATCCACGTGCCGGGGCAGGGAATTGGGATCATGCAGATCTGTCCCGTGTGCTGGTACAAAATGGAACTGCATGTCAGGCCGGTCCTGATGCTCGTCCGTGCGCCAAAAGGCACAGGCAGCCAGCGGACTGGCGGAGAACGGGCCGTCCCGGAAGATCAGGTAGCGCAGGAGATTTGGGAGGTTTTCTTTGGTATTAAAGGAGACCGGCTTATCGGTGATGCAGGAGATACCCAGGATCAGGTGATCCTGGAGGTTTTGCCCTACGCCGGGCAGGTCCACGAGGGGTTGTATGCCTTTCTCGCGGAGGTGAGCGGCAGGTCCGATCCCGGAGAGCATCAGCAGATGAGGACTGCCAAAGGCGCCTGCACTCAGGATGACTTCCTGTCCGGCGTGTGCCTGGACCAGCTCGCGTCCGAGGACATACTCGATACCCGTGGCACGGCGGCCCTCCAGCAAGATCCGGGTCACCCGCGCACCTGTGACAATGGTGAGATTGGGGCGATGGCGGACCGGGTCAATAAACGCGTCTGCGGTGCTACAGCGGCGTCCGTTGCGGATCGTAAACTGAAACTCCCCTGCCCCATCCTGGACTGCTCCGTTAAAATCCGGATTGGCGGGAATATCCTTCTCCACACAGGCGGCCACAAAGGCATCCATAACCGGGCTGCGCCAGCCCTGGGCATGTGTGACATTCAGTTCGCCGCCCTGCCCATGCCAGGCATCCACAAGCTGCTCATTATGCTCTGACCGAATGAAGTACGGCAAGACCTCCTGGTAACTCCAGCCGATATTACCGGCACGCGCCCAGTCATCATAGTCCAGGGCATTACCACGGATATAAGCCATGCAGTTGGTGGCGCTGCTGCCGCCCAGGACTTTGCCACGGGGCTGGTGCATACGGCGACCGGCCATACCAGGCTGAGACTCGGTCTCAAATGCCCAGTCCATCTTGCTGCGATGGAGCCGCACGTAGGCAGCCGGCGTCTGAATCAAAAACTGTTTGTGCGAGCGACCTGCCTCGATCAGCAGAACTTTTGCGGAGGGATCGGCAGAAAGCCGGTTAGCGAGGACACAACCTGCAGATCCTGCACCTGCTATAATGTAGTCGTAGTTCATACAATCCAGTTTAGGGCAAAGCTTTGTTGGTATGCAAGCATAATATACACATTATACCTGAATCCCCAAATAATCTTGCACCTTCTGGTCCCGGTATCAGGCCTCAGGGTTTCCGGGGGGCCTGTGGAGCGGGTTGTACGGGAGGATCATTGGATACAGACACAACCGCCTCATGGCAGCTGGCTGGTGATACAGGCGCGGCCCAGATGCCCGAAGCCCCTATCAATATGCAAAATATTAATACCTTTTTCATCACACTGTTATTACTTTTCAAATATATACCCAAAATCTAACATTACAAAAAATAAATTGTACAAACATTGAATTTATTTTATGGCCCGTGACCGCCTGCATTAGCCGCATACGACCATGCCCCATCCAGACACCCCGCACAATGGCTAACAACCCATACAAAACCTTGCAGTCGCTCCTGCATGTAATATCAGGCTGGTCTGCGGCGCAAAAACACCTGTATCAGCAGCGAAAACAAACAAACCGCCAGACAGCCAATCAGGTTGTACCAGAGAAATCCAATGTCCAGCCACTTGAACGAATCGCCGTACAGGGGCAGCACATAACACAACACCACAACAGCCTCTGCCAGGAGTGCCCCTGCAAATACAGCCGTCCCCTGAACGTGTCTGATAAAAAAGGCAACAACAAAAATGCCGAGGATCGTCCCATAAAACAGAGAGCCGACCAGGTTTACGGCCTGGATCAGGTTGCCAAACTGCCCGGCGATCAGCGCAAATCCGATGGCGATCCCGCCCCACATGAGCGTCATCCCCCGTGATGCGAGCAGAAGTTCTTTGTCGTCCGCCTGTGTCCTGATAAGCCGCCGGTACACATCAATCACCGCAGTGGTGGAGAGTGAGTTGAGCTCTGCGGCAGACGAGGACATGGCCGCAGCGATAATGACGCTGATCAGCAGGCCGACCAGTCCATGCGGAAGATGATCCAGCACAAATGACAAAAATATCCGGTCCTGGTCCTTGGTATCGGCCCGGGGATTGTGCTGGCGAATGATATTCACAGCCTGCTCCCGAACCTTCAGCCGCTCTGCTTCCAGCGTCTCCAGGGCCTGCTCTGCCCTGTCGGCTGCCTGCTCATCTCCGGCGTCCAGGGCTGCCAGCATCTCCCGGTATTGGGCTTGTTTGAGCTGCATGAGCTGGTCGTGGGCGGCCTCGGCTGCTGCAAACGGCTCCTGATAAGGCCCCTCGCTTACAGACTCATATACAGCTTTGTTGAAAAAAACCGGAGTGGGTGCAAACTGATAAAAGACAAACATCAACACCCCGATCAGCAGGATCAAAAACTGCATAGGCACCTTCAGGATACCATTAAACAGCAGCCCGAGGCGAATCTGGGTCGTACTTTTACCCCCCAGATACCGCTGCACCTGCGACTGATCTGTCCCAAAGTACGACAAGGCCAAAAAAGTCCCGCCTATCAGTCCGGACCAGAGGTTATATTGGTCCTTAATATCAAATTTTTCCCACGAAGGCGTCGTAATGGCGTTGAGTTTGTTCATACGCCCGGCGATAGACATCGCATCCGCAAACGATATATCTGGGGGCAGCTTGAGGACCATGACAACCCCGCACACCAGCATACCGATCAGGATAATGGCCATCTGTTGTGTCTGGGTCTGGCTGACAGCCGCATTTCCCCCAAAAAAAGTATAGGCCAGCACAGCTACTCCTACCACAATACAGGTCAGGTAGGTGTCCCAGCCCAGGATGCTGCTCATAATAATGGCTGGTGCGTAGATCGTCATACCGGCTGCCATCCCCCGCCCTATCAGGAAAAGGGTAGCTGTCAGCACCCGGGTTTTGAGATCAAACCGGGATTCAAGGTATTGATAGGCGGTATATACCTGGAGATTCCGGTAGATGGGAATGGCCACTACGGATATCAGCACCATAGCGATCGGCACCCCAAAATAAAACTGCACAAACCGCATCCCATCCCCATAGGCCTGTCCCGGCGTAGACAAAAAGGTAATGGCACTCGCCTGGGTCGCCATAATGGACAAACAGACCACCCACCACTTCATGCTGCTCCCGGAGAGCATGTATCCCTGCAAGTCACGGGTATGACGGGTCTTCCAGATACCATATAACATGATAAACAAGGTCGAACCGATCAACACCAACCAATCCAGCCCACTCATATAAATGCCTGGCTAAAAAGGTACAATAACAAGATGGTCAGGGCCAGCTCACCCAGCACAAACAGGTACATCTGCCGCCAGGTGCGGGCCAAAGGAAACAACTGCCGGAGTTCCTCTTCCGGATTAGGGGTATCAGCGGGGGGTGTCGCAGGGCGGGGCATGAAAACCAGGGTTATTGACCGAGAGAAATAAGATTCACAAAGAGGCGGCAGGCACCTGGCACACCGGCGGGCAACTGCCGGAACCAGGCAAAACTGCTGTGCACGTAGTACCCCTCTCCGTACCGGGCTACCAGCAGGGCCCCCTCAAGGGCAGGCTCTCCCGGGTCAGCACAGGCCGTCAGGGCTTCATACTGGCTGTCCCATTTACCGGGAAAGTACAACCCCCGCTCCTGCACCCAGCCATCAAAATCGGCTGCTGTGATGACGTTGGGACTGTTGAATGCTATATGATCCGGCTTAAGCAGGGTCACAGGCGCCTGCTCCCGGGTGACACGCTCCCGCGAGATGCTGAGCGGATAGGGACCCGGCTGTGCAGTGGCCATATCTGAGTTGGTATTGTACTGCACCAGGTAAGTACCGCCTTGTTTTACGTATTCGAGGATTTTTTCCTGATGAAACCGCATCCGCTGGTTGGTGTTGTACACCCGGATACCGGCAATGACTGCGTCAAATTTGGCCAGATAGGCAGGTTCAATCTTGTCATCCTCCAGCAACTCTACTTTGTATCCCATCTGCTCCAGCATAGCCGGAATCTCGTCACCCGATCCGGAGATATATCCGACCAGGGTTCCTTTGCGGGCCAGGTCCAGGGGCACCAGCCGGACTTCTGCCGGATCAAACACCATCTGGCGCAGGATATGGTCATAGACCACCTCATCGTAACTGAATGAGCCCGACCAGGCCCCGGCAGTAGCGACGGCCCGGAGATAACCCGCCTGAGCGCCTGCGCCGGGTGTGACCCGGATAGCCAGGGTCCGCTCCTCACCAGGTGCCAGGCTGAGGGATTGCTGGGCAGGATTGGCCTCCCATCCCGGAGGAGTCTCCAGCTTAAACTGAACCGCTGAGGTGGCCTTGCTCCAGTTTTTTACCAGAAAACGCATCTCTGCCCCTGACTTGTCCGGAAACAACCTGACAGCCTGCGGGGTATTGACCGTCACGGGTGGCACAATCACAAAGGGCCGATAGACCTCCCCAATAGACCGGTCTATATATTTGTGAATCACCGGTGTCTCGTACACTACTTCTGTGCCGGTGATCGTCAGGTAAATACGTGCGGTTAATGCCGGGTGACTCTCCGGACGTCCGATCAGCTGCTGGTCACTGACCGTATAGATGCCTTCTGATTTTCGTTGCTTCAGCCAGTACGGCTGTGAGACGGGCAGGTCCGGCACCGTAAACTTGCGGGTGATCGTCAGGACTTTGGCCTGGGTCTCCAGGGGTTTATTCACCTGCTCGGTCTGCCCCGGGTACCCAAACTCAATACGAGACACCTCAACCGGGATGGCTGACCGCTTGACAAGGCTGACGGTCACGGCAGCCGTGTCTCCTACAGCCACTGTCGGCTGCACAGCGCCAGCCTCTGTCCATACACCTGCACAGTACAGGATAGCCGTGAGCAGATCCTGCCGTTTGACCTCATACCAATACCCTGATTTGTTTTTCATGAGGGAATAAGCCTTGAGGAGGTCAGGCAACACCCATTCTGGGTGGCGGGCGTCATAGTTTTCATACGCCCGGTCGAGGAGTTTGCCCAAGGCGGCATCCCCTACCCGGGCCCAGGAGGTTTCTATCCCGTCAAAGAGGTCACCGGTAGCTTTTTCGCCCAACTCATGCTCCAGGTACTCTATGATAGAGCCCCGGGTGCGGGAGGTACCAAAGGCCTGGCATCGGTGCATGCTGCGGGCTTCGCCTGCTATTTCCCCGTAATTTTTCCCCAGGAGCGGATCGTACCCGCCGATTTCGACCCGGAGGATATTGGCGAGTTCGTCCGGGGTCGGCTCATGGTCTCTGAAAACCCAATAATTATTCCAGACCAGGCGTTTGGCCTGCCATACCTGTACGTGGGCCAATTGCTCCGGAAATGCATTGGGATCGGCAGCCAGCTTAAACGCCTCATGAGCCAGCATGGCAGAGGCGGTATGGTGACCGTGCCCGCCGCCTCCTTTTTCAGGGGTGGCAAACCGGGTGATGATCACATCGGGCCTAAACTGCCGGATGGTCCACACAACATCCGCCAATACGGCTTCTTTGTTCCAGATTTCCAGGGTTTCGTCCGGGGTTTTGGAGTACCCAAAGTCAAAAGCGCGGGTAAAAAACTGCTCCCCTCCGTCAATACGGCGGGCGGCCAGCAACTCCTGCGTACGCAGCAGGCCCAGGCGATCGCCTTGTTCGTCGCCGATCAGGTTTTGGCCTCCGTCTCCCCGTGTCAGCGACAAATACCCCGTGCGGTATCCCCGTCCCCGGTCCAGGTAGGCGATCATGCGGGTGTTTTCGTCATCCGGATGTGCTGCGATGTAGAGGACACTGCCCAGCACCCGGAGCTCGCGCAGCATGTGCTGCACCTCACTGGCACTGCGGGCTGGCATAGGTGCCTGTGCCTGAAGGAATGTGGGTAGCAGTACCAGTCCCAGCAGGGCGGTGGTGCTCAGCGATCGGATCATACTCATAACCAAATTTCAGAAGCTAAAACCCGTAAATAGTCGGTTGACCCCCAAGATACATATTCTCCTTCATACCCCTCCACCTGCCCCCTGCCCACCACGCCGGGTACTACAGGATTTTCAGACCAGTATGCCTTGTGAGAGGACCAGATGGGGTGTTTTTTCGACCTGACGATTTTCTCAGACGGGCTCTATCCGCTGCATGGAGATACCTGAAACTGGCTTGATCAGGAGGGGAACTTTTTCTGTCACCACCACGCTTGTGTCCAGCCCAAACCACCGCTCAGGCGAGGCGGTGAAGGACTTGATGAAGATATACGAACTCATCACAAACTGATCCAGGATCGGGAGGTCGTTTTCGCTGGACAAAAACTCTTCCAGGATCACAAACCGGAAGTCACCCACGATATTCATGTCCCGAAGCGAATTGTACTTGCTGATGATGTCTATTTCCCCGCGCTTGACCATGTCCTCGATGACCATCCGCAAGAACAAATTGACCCGCTGCTCTACCCGGAAGCCCAGCTTAAACACCACCTTGATCACCTCGCCCGGCACAATCGGCAATACCTGATAGGCCATGGTAGCGGGGTCATCCGTAACCTGGATATGAATAAACCAGTAGATATCGGCCCGTTTAGGTTGTTTTTGCAGGATGGAGTACATGGCCTTGTGTTCTACCTGCTCCTTTTTTTCGGCGGTGCTCAGAAATATCAGGTGCGTAGCGTACTTGGGCACAGATGTGTCCTGGCTCAGCCCTACCAGTTGTGTGGTGTAGTCCTGGATGTCCACATTCTCTGCCAGGCGGCGCTTGATTTCATGTGCCCTTAGCCATATATACATCAGCAAGACGATGGCTAATGCAATAATCGCTGCGACATATCCGCCGTGGGTAAACTTGACGATGTTGGCCACAAAAAAAGCACCCTCGATCATCAGGTACAACCCGATCAGCAGCCAGGTCGCTACCCGCGGCAGCCGCTGGCTCCGCAGATAACTCCCGAGCAGGAGTGTCGTCATGAGCATCGTCACCGTAATAGACAGCCCGTATGCTGCCTCCATATGGGAGGAATCTTTGAAGTAAAAGACAATGCCGATACAACCCAGCCACAGCAGGAAGTTGATAAGCGGGATGTAAAGCTGTCCTTTGAGGTCGGTAGGGTAAATGATTTTCACACGGGGAAACAAATACAACCGTATGGCCTCCCCTACCAGGGTAAACGAACCCGATATCAGGGCCTGGCTGGCAATAATCGTGGCTGCCGTTGCTATCACGATGCCGATCCCCAGAAACCAGCCGGGCATAATCTTATAAAACGGATTGCCGGGCAATTCTTCCCCGACATACTGCATGAGCCAGGCACCTTGTCCGAGATAGTTCAGGACCAGGGCGGTCTTGACATATATCCAGCTCACCCGGATATTCTGCCGGCCGCAGTGCCCCAGGTCTGAGTACAAAGCCTCAGCACCAGTGGTACACAAAAACACCCCGCCCAGCAACCAGAAGGCACCCGGATGGGTCGTCAGAAACCCGATCGCGTAGTGTGGACTCAGCGCTGCAAGTACACCGGGCATGTGTATGATCTGCGAGATTCCCAGTATGGCCAGCATGGTAAACCAGACCAGCATGATCGGCCCGAATGACCGGCCCATGGCGGAGGTACCAAACTGCTGGAAAAAAAACAGGATGCTGATGATCACCACCACGATCTCTACTACAGGTATATCCGGATAGATGATCAGCAAGCCCTCTACCGCTGATGTCACCGAGATAGCCGGGGTGATGACCCCGTCAGCCAGCAGGGTGGCTCCCCCGATAATGGCGGGCCAGATCAGCCACTTGCCGCGCCGCCGCACCAGGGTGTACAATGAAAATATACCTCCCTCTCCGTTGTTGTCGGCCCGCAGCGTGATGATCACATACTTGATCGTTGTCTGCAGGGTCAGGGTCCAGAATACACAAGAAATAGCCCCGAATATCAGTCCCTCCGTAATGATGGCCTTGTCTACAATGGCCTTGATCACGTACAGGGGCGAAGTCCCGATATCTCCAAAAATGATTCCCAGGGTGATCAGGAGCCCCGCCAGGCTCACCTTTTGATTGTCATGTGAACTCATCTGCGTACTGATAATAGGTACATAACCCCTCCACCAGGAGTGGGTTTCAGCCGCTAATCACGAAGATTTATCCCAATCGGTCAAATCTGACACAAAAAAACCCGTCATACTTCCAGCACCACCGGCAGATGTACAGGCCGGTAGCCAATATCGAGCATACTCGCATTGACAAAACGGGTGCCTGCGACCTCTGTCACCCCATACGCCTCATGGATATGTCCAAACACATGCAGGCGGGGATTTACCTCCCATACCCGGTGATTGAGGTCCCGGCACCCGACCAGCTCTCCGCTGACGGTCAGGTCCCGTATCCCAAAGGGTGGACCGTGGGTGATCAGAATATCTGTGTCAGGCGGTATCATGTCCCAGTAATGGCGGATATCGTCTCCCCTGTGCCGGTTGAATGCCCAGTCGTGAAACCACGGCGTGACGGGAGACCCCCATATCCGCAGGCCCAGCACAGTAGCCGTTGTATTTTCCAGGTACAGGCAGTCCGGCGGGACCAATGACCGCATCAGATCAGGGGACTGCTCAGCCAGGAAATCATGATTACCGGCGATACATATCTTATACGCATGAGGTTGTGCCGCAAACCATGTCATAAAATCTGCTATCTCAGCATAACCACCACGCGCACTCATGTCGCCCGCATGTATCAGGATGTCCCCTGGTGGCACCTCAACCGAGTGATGCCGCCCGTGCGTATCAGATATACAAACTACAGTGGCCACGCGTCCGGATTAGGCGACAAACATAGTGAATTATGGGCGAGCATCTGCCAGATGCCGGGCGAACGCCAGATAAGCCGCTTGTATGTCCTGTGCAGCAGGGCGCTCACCTGCCCGGATACGGCCAGCCTCCCACATCAGCATGGCCCGTGCCCACGCATGAACAGGCATCATCCGATAGTAGGTCCACCCCGTAAAGTGGTGCCGGAGAGTTGCTGCTTCTGCCTGCAGATCACGTCCGGACATCACCATATCCAGTGCATAAGCCCGGCACTCGATCCAAGCCCTGAATGGGGCCGGCCAGGGCAGCAATGCGAGCAGAAACCAGGCGGCCGCCCATCCCATCCAGGGCATCAGCAGCACCCCCAGTACCAATATCTGCGGAAACAGGTACGCTGCCGAAAAAAACCCTACGCCTACCCGGCGCTGGTCTGTCAGGTGTACCAGTTCGTGTGTCAGAATACGGGCTGTCACCTCCCGGTGGCGGGTCGTGTAGGTACTATCAGGCAGGTAGATCCGGTTGCCGAGGATCGTCGTGAATCGGGTCAGAAAAGCCGGACAATATAGCTGTACGACCCAGTGTAGTGCCTGCATCAGGCGCGAGCGGTTTTTGTAGCGGATCTCAAACGGACACAGCGCCATCAGGTCCCGCAAAAACTGCTCCCATACCTGATCACTGACCATCACGTGCGACCGTAAAAAGCTCAACAGCCGCCTGACGACCCCTAAGCTGAAACACCCCCACCGAGGTCAGAATGTACGCCACCTCAGGCGGGAGTTGTGAAGCCACAACTTCTGAAATAAGAATATTGGTATTCAGTTCATTACACAATTCTTCGATCCGGGAAGTCGTATTCAGCACATCACCTGCATAAATCCATTCCTGCCGGCCAGCCCCGATATGACCACGACACACCGTGCCTCCATGGATAGCGGCTTTAAACTCAGGGCATACCCCATACCGATCCATATATAGGTGTCTGCGCGAGTCCAGGGTATCCGCTGCTTCAAAAAAACAATTGAGGCAGCAGCTTTTCCCCTCCATCGGCCAGCTCACGACAATCTGGTCTCCTGCGTACTGATATATCTGTCCTTCACAGGCCGTAATGACAGGAGAAAGATCCTGCACAAAGTCCCGCAGCAGATGAAAGTACCGGACACTGCCCAGGCTCTCCGCCAGCCGTGTCGAGGACCGGATGTCCAGAAACATAAATACCCTGTCTTCTTCTGTCACAGGAGCAGGAGCGGTTCTGAGCCGGCCGGCCGGGTATCGGTTTGAAATCATCGGGGAAATATCTCTGTATAACATACATGCCTGTCAATACCTACCTACAAAAATAGCTTTTGAGCCAGGGCTGTCCTGGTTTGGGTATATCATACGCAAAACCCTCGCTGTGGATATAATATCTGCCGACTATTTTTAGGACCTTGCCGACGGAAATCAAGTAAAAATGCTCAAAAACAACAGGTTAGCTCGCCTAATTATCTGTAGTTTACCTATGTTAAATCTTGTCGCACGAGGCCGGAAGGAATATACGCCGAGGCAGCCTGGCGAGTACACACTCCCGTCCGCACAGGTCCCCGATACCTGCCCTTCTCCCGGCCGGCTCCGCCTCCAGGCGGCTCCCCTGACCTGCCAACCAACCCTCAAACCTCCCCCGGATACGGCCATGATCCGGGGAAAAGCCTGTTTGGGGCACATCCTGATCACTTCTCACCCCCCTGGCACTAAATAATCTGAAAATTTTCAGATTTCCTGTAACATCGGATAACCTCCCATTTTTTGGCAATCACTCTATTAATAAACTGATATTCAACTAATTACAATCAATGTCATTTGGCTGACACTTTGCCCGTTATGGCTGGGGGAGCAGAAATAGCAGGTACAGGCCCCTAATGCCCCGTACTGGATTTCTTAAATTCTGAAATACTCGTTATTTTTGACGCACTACTCCATGAAACGCAGTGCCTGTAACCCATAAATCAGACAAGTCTTGGACATCTTCAACAAGATAGACCGAAACATGGCCACCGACCTGGGGCAATATGCTGCCATAGGTCATGGCTATCTGGCTTTTCCCAAGCTGGAAGGAGAAATTGCACCCCGTATGAAATTCCGGGGTAAAGAGGTGTTGGTTTGGTCACTGAACAACTATCTGGGCCTGGCTAACCACCCCGAAATCCGCAAGGCTGATGCTGAAGCAGCCGCCGAGTACGGGCTTGCCTACCCTATGGGCTCCCGGATGCTGACCGGCAACTCTGACATACACGAGCACTTCGAAAAAGAAGTGGCTGAGTTCATGCAGAAAGAAGATGCCTACCTGATGAACTTTGGGTACCAGGGCTGTGTTTCCATCATCCAGAGCCTCACCGACCGGCGCGATGTCATCGTCTATGACCAACTGGCACATGCCTGTATCATAGACGGGATGAATCTCAGCCTTGCCAAGCGTTTCATGTATGCACACAACGACATGGCACAGCTTGAAGACCGCCTCAACAAAGCACAACGTATCGTCGAAAAAACAGGGGGTGGTATTCTTATCATCACAGAAGGTGTATTCGGGATGCGGGGCGACCTGGGCAAACTGGATGAAGTCGTAGCCCTGAAGAAAAAATTTGGTGCCCGCCTGTTTGTGGATGACGCACACGGTTTTGGTGCGATGGGTGCTACCGGCATCGGTACGGGTGAGCACTTTGGGGTACAGGACGAGATTGATGTACTCTTTAATACCTTCGCCAAGTCAATGGCGGGCTTCGGCTCGTTTGTGGCCGGCTCCAAAAAAGTCATCACCTATCTGCGCTACAACCTCCGGAGCCAGATCTACGCCAAGGCACTCTGTATGCCGATGGCAGCCGGAGCTGTCAAACGCCTGGAGCTGCTCCGCAACCAACCTGAGCTGCGCGAGCGCCTGTGGCATATTGTCAACACCCTCCAGAACGGTCTCCGTGATCGCGGGTTTGATATAGGTGACACAGCTTCTCCCGTGACGCCCGTATATCTGCGCAGCCCCCACCTTGCCATGACCGATCAGGAGATCATCGCCATTATCGTGGACCTGCGCGAAAACATGGGTATTTTTGCCTCCGGGGTGACCTATCCGGTCGTCGAAAAAGGAGTTATTATCTTCCGGCTGATCCCTACTGCTGTCCACACTGACGAGGATGTAGCATACACCCTGAAGTGTTTTGAGCAGGTTCGGGCCAAAATTGATGCCGGTGTGTATAAATCACTTCAACCTGCTTCTCTAACGCTCTGATTTTTTTGTCAAACAAACTTTTTTGTTATAAATTGCCTTAGAACACAAATAGTAAACAAGATGGAAAAATACGCCACTTTAAAAAGCCTGATCCTTGCTGCTGAGGAGGACTTTGCTAAGTTTTACGAAAAAGGCAACAAAGCTGCCGGCACCCGTGCCCGTAAGGCCATGCAAGAGGTCAAAGCCCTCGCCCAGGACATCCGTAAGGACATCCAGGATCAGAAAAGTCCTGAGTAATCGGACTGGACTACTCGCACCAAAAAAGGTCGGCGCTGAGCCGACCTTTTATTTTTATTGAGCTTTCGCTCCGGTAAATCGTAATTTTTTTCAGGCCTTGACGCCGATATGGGAGAGGGCCTGGCTGAGCCTGGCGACCAGTGCCGGTGAGGCCGGCACCAACGGAAGCCTGACCCACGGCTCGCAGAGCTGCATGTCTGCCATAGCGGCTTTGACACCTACCGGATTGCCCTCTGCAAATATGAGTTGGGTGAATTTCAGCAGGTTATAATGTATGGCTGCTGCATGCACCACCTCCTGCCGGAGGGCCAGGCGCACCATCTGGCTGAAGCTGGCCGGAAATGCATTGGCGACGACAGAGATCACCCCCCGTGCGCCGACGCTGATCAGGGGCAGTGTAAGGGCGTCATCGCCTGAAAGGAGTGTAAATCCGGGTGGTGCCCCTGCGATGATATCCATCGCCTGCTCCATGTTGCCCGAGGCTTCCTTCACAGCCACTACCGTCTCACAATCCCTGGCAATCCGCAGGACCGTATCCGGCAGCATATTACAGGCTGTACGCCCGGGTACATTGTACAAAATCAAGGGAAGATCAGTCGCCGCAGCCACGGCCTGATAATGCCGGACTAATCCCTCCTGCGAGGGTTTATTATAGTAGGGTGTCACGGACAGGATACCCGCTGCCGGGAAATCCGCCGCCCGTGCCTTAGCGGCCGCCACCACTGCTGCGGTATCATTGCCGCCTATCCCGATTACTACCGGAATATCTCCTGCCTCCTCAAAAAAAATCTCCAGAACCCTGGCCTGTTCTGCCGGGGTGAGTGTCGCAGGCTCGCCCGTGGTGCCCAGGGCGACAAGATATTCACATTGACCTGCCATAACATGCTGCAGCACCCGCCGCAGGGCAGCCTCGTCAAGTGAAAAATCTGCCTGAAAAGGGGTAATGACGGCTACCCCCGTGCCACTGAATGCCTCCATGATCAGGCGTTGGCTTTGACCCGCTTCCCGTTGTCTATCATGTTGAGGAAATAATCAAACATCTTGATCATTCCTTTCATACCGGACTCATCGCCCTCATCCTGATGCACCATGAGCTCGTAGCAGCTCTCAAACCCCTCACGGTGCAGTCCCGTACGGGTACGCGCATGCGCCATGCTGCAGATGTAGCGGGAGGTGGGACGTTCTGTATTGTCAAAATCAATCAATACATCCATCTCAAACTGCCGTATCTGGGCTTCTACCGCCGGTGCGGGATAGTCCAGCCAGTTGAGGCGGGTAGGATCCACAAAAATATGGCTGTCACCCCAGGCAACCAGCGAAGGTTCCGCCTTCTTGTTGAGATTGATCTCAATAATGAGAATCTCTTTTTTGCGTTTTTTAAGCGCAGTGGTATAGGCCTGGATGTGCTGAAGTTCATCTTCAACTGCCAGGGTTACGTTCACGATGACACCGACTTTCCTGGCACTATCCAGGTCCACAAAATCCCGGGCAAACTCCTTGGAGCGGTCCTGGTTGCGGATACGGCGCTTGCTGAACTTATCTTTAATGTCACTAAACCACTCCATTGATCAGGCTCAAAAATTCGTCTTCAGAAAGAATCTGTACAGATAACGAACGGGCTTTATCCAGCTTGGCAGGTCCGGCACTCTCGCCAGCGAGCAGATAGGATGTTTTGGAGGAAACCGAACTTTTGACCTCTCCTCCCAGTGACTCTATCAGGGCTTGCAGGGCCTCTCTGCTTTGATGCTTGAAAACTCCCGAAATTACAAAACTTTTCCCAGTCAATACGTCTGAACGGCTTGATTTTTCACCTGACTCGGTTTGCAATCCTGCCTGACGGAGCGTATGCACCATATCGAGGTTAGCCGGATCCTGAAAAAATGCCGCTACACTCCGGGCGATCCGGTCGCCCACGTCGGGGACATTGCGCAGGGTATCAAAATCTGCTTTGCTCAACTCTTCTATTCCCCCCAAATGGCGGGCCAGTTTTTTGGCTACGGTCTCCCCGACATACCGAATCCCCAGCCCAAAGATCAGCCGGGGCAAGGGTACGGTCTTACTGGCTTCGATTCCGGCCAGGAGGTTGCGGGCTGAGAGGTCTGCAAACCGCTCCAGTCCGATGAGTTTTTCGTAGGTCAGGGCATACAAATCACTGCAAACCCGGATCAGGCCTTCGTCCACCAATTGATTGACGATCTCTGTCCCCAGCCCGTCAATGTCCATCGCCCGGCGGCTGGCAAAGTGAATGATACGCCCCTTGATCTGGGGGGGACAGCCGGAAATATTAGGGCAATAATGGTTGGCATCACCCTCTACCCGCACCAGTTCTGTCCCACAGTCCGGGCAATGGGTGATAAACTGCACCGCAACTGCCTCCGACGCCCGGGAAGAAGTCAGGACCCCGGTAATTTTGGGGATAATTTCGCCTCCTTTTTCGACCATGACCGTATCCCCCTCGTGTAAGTCCAGGCGGATAATCTCGTCAGCATTGTGGATAGAGGCTCGTTTGACGGTGGTACCGGCCAGCCACACGGGCTCCAGGTTGGCGACAGGTGTTACCTTGCCGGTACGTCCCACCTGAAACGATACGGACTGGAGCCGGGTCGTGACCTCGGCGGCCTTGTATTTATAGGCAATGGCCCAGCGCGGTGCCTTGGCCGTATAGCCGATTTCCTCGCGGAGCGGGATTTCATTTACCTTAATGACGATCCCGTCTATATCGTAGGGCAACTCAAACCGGCGGGTATCCCACTCATCCAGGTACGCAAACATGGCCTCCAGCGAATCCACCACCCGGGTGACCCCACTGGTCTTGAACCCCCATGCGGCAAGCAGGTTGACATGGGTGAAGTCTTCCTCTATGGCTTGCCCCTCGATGGCCAGGAAGTAGGCATAAAACACCAGGGTACGCTGTGCCACGATGGCTGAGTCTTGCTGCTTGAGCGTCCCGGCAGTTGTATTGCGGGGGTTCATCAGGGCCGGCAGCCCTTCTTCAGACCGCTCCTGGTTGAGTTTGTCAAAAGCATCTCTGGGCATAATGACCTCTCCCCGGACCTCCAGACGTGCCGGGATCGCCTCTCCCCGGAGCCGCAGGGGGATGGTACGGATCGTACGGGCATTGGCCGTGATCTCGTCCCCTTCGACACCATTGCCGCGTGTGACGGCCCGCACCAGCAGCCCGTCTTCATAATGAAGGCTCAGGCTCACTCCGTCAAACTTGTGATCCAGCAGGTAGGTAAGTGCCTTGCCGCCAGCCAGTTCCTGTACCTGACGGTCAAAATCTGCAATTTCCTCCCGTGAGTAGCTGTTGCCGAGGCTGAGCATGGGGCGTATATGCCGGAAGGCAGGGAAAACCTTGGTTATCTCTCCCCCTACCCGCAAAGTCGGAGAGTCTGGCTGGCGATAAGCCGGATGGGCCTTTTCGAGATCATCCAGCTCACGCAGGAGCTGATCAAATTCAAAATCGGAAATGGTAGGTTGCGCCAGCACATAATACGCATGGTTGTGCTGTCGCAGGAGCTCGGAGAGCTCGGCGATGCGCTGTTGGGGATTCATCGTTTGATGAGGTCAGATACAAAAATAAATTTGTCCAGGGCTGCACTCCCTGAGTGCAGGATCTCTTTGTTGGTGCCTTCCCACTCTTTTTGGCCCTCATATAAAAACATGATCCGGTTTCCGATATTCATCACGCTGTTCATATCATGGCTGACAACAACCGTGGTCATGTTAAACTCTACCGTAATGTCCTGAATCAGCTCATCAATCACGGAGCTGGTCAGCGGATCCAGGCCTGAGTTGGGTTCATCTACAAAAAGGTAGCTGGGATTCATGGCAATGGCCCGTGCGATACCGACCCTTTTTTTCATCCCGCCGGAGAGCTCAGACGCAAACAACTTGTTGGCACCGGGAAGGTTGACCCGCTGCAGACAGAAGTTTACCCGGTCCTGTATCTCGCCCGGGCGCATCTGGGTAAACATCCGGAGCGGAAATGCGACATTTTCTTCGACATTCATCGAGTCAAACAATGCTCCGCCCTGAAACAACATCCCGATATTCTTGCGGACTTCCCGCTGTCCCCGGTGATCCATCTTCAGAAAATTCACCCCTCCATACAACACATTGCCCTCATCGGGGTGCAGGAGCCCTACGATACACTTCAGCATGACACTTTTGCCGCTGCCGCTGGCACCGATGATCATATTTACACTGCCCTTTTCAAACCGGAAATCAATTCCTTTGAGGACATCCTTGTCGCCAAATTTTTTGCGTATGCCCTCGATAACAATTGACATGGTATATGGCCGGAGGTGAATGGGTGAATCAAAATACCTGGTCAAGATAGGACACGTCCGTGAAAAACAAAAATCCGGAGCGGCCTCCAGACAACAAAGGCCGCCTTGCGGCGGCCTTCTACAAACGGATTGTTGCGATTTATTTTACGAAGAGTGCCCGCCAGTTCCATCGCTCGCGCACCTTGTCATAGGCAATGACAGCCACACCGGTGACTTCCTGTCCGGGGATCAGGCGGCCATCCCGGATCATCTGCGGGTGGATATAAATCCAGGGCTCCACAAATCCGTGCTCTTTGTCACGTGGCATGATCAGGCGGCCCTTGAAGGGTTTGGCGACCTCTGGATCAGGGAGTTGGGTAGTAGTTTTGCGGCAGGAGATGACCGAGTACCATTTGTTGGTTTCTCCTTCATGCTCTTCCAGCCGCAGGGCCACAAAATCACCCACTGCGAGGCGGTCGGGACATTTGTTGAGTTGCAGGCTTCCCTGTACTTCCTTGCCGACCATGTACCAGGCTTTGCCGGTTTTGGGGTCAATATGGGTCACAACCCCTGTCTGGATCGGAATATCTTCATACAACACCTCGTTCGCAAGGCTGGCGACTTGCCGGTAGAGGTTGCGGGTATTGTACATGGGCTGCGTCTGGTCATACCAGGGCTGCTGCATGAGTTCACTGATCGGGGTGGTGAGGTTCCACTTGCGGTCACGCTTGAGGCGCAGGAGTCCCTCTACCTCAGCCTTGGCTTCTGAGTACATCTGGCGGCCAGCCAGCAGGATGGCCAGATGCTCGTGTATATGCGCCTGGGCTTCCGGCTTGCCACCTGGCACCAGGAGAGACTGAGAGAAACAAGCAATGGCTTTATCATCATCCACGCCCATAAAAGCCTCCCCGAGCACACTCCAGGGCCAGTACTCATTGCGGCGGCGGCGGAGATAGGGCACCAGCATCGCAATCACGTCCTGGTTCCGGCCCAGGGCCAGCAGGAGCTGAATGCGGTAGTTGGAGGGATATACATAATCGGGATGATCATGGATCAGGCGGTTGAGCCGCTCCATAAACGTTTCGATGGCCGCCTTGTCACGGGTGGCAATCAGTTTTTTAGCGACGGCGATATGCACCTGCTCAGCCAGGGCCATAAGGCGTTTGCCCCCCTGGGTCTCGTAGGGATCAAAATCTTCTCCCTGGAGGTTGTCGAGCCCCCACCAGTCAATGTATTCCAGAAAATCCGGAAAGAAGTCCTTGACTTTCAGGGCGATACGCAACAGAGCCGGGTAGGCGCTTGGTTGCTGCTCCGGGCTGTAGGCAAATCCCCGGGCCTTCTGCAGAAGGCTTACCACCTCATGGCTCCGGGGAGGCTTCTGCTCCAGCAGAAATTTTGCATACCGGAAAATAGCCCAGCCAATACTCTCGCCCAGAATGGTATCATGGGCCAGCCGGGGATGAACGGATAAAATTTGATCCATGTACCCCAACGCGGGCTCTACATCGGGATTTTTGCAGGTGCGCTTGAAGTAAGAGAGATAAACCCAGGCAGTCTCCTTGATCACGGTTTCATCATCCGGGGCAGCCTGTAATTGTTCGAGGGCAAGTGCGAGGGCTTCTTCCAGCTTTCCCGACTGACGCAGTTCTGTAACAGATTCCATGGTTAACAAAAGTTGTCTTCGCAGTACAAGATTAAAGTGCTATAGGGAGACTCGGCGGTGATATAACGGGCCTTTCCTGCGAACAATATACACATTTGTGCAACTTTTTTGCAGTCAAAATCCCATTTTTCAACCTATGGTCCCTCCATTTAAGCGGGTATAACAAAGGGTAAACGGACAGCGAAAATACAAAACATTCTCTTTTATGAACAAAAAAATCGAACCTTCCTAAAAAAACCTCTGCCGAACCTGTATATCGGGGCTTCTACCGGGGCCTTGTCCGGGTTTTTCTTTTGCCCGGAGGTATTATTTTATGAAAAATATCATGCGGATGTTTCAAAGTTTCCTGTAAATTCGCACGCAAAGTACGTATCAGAACTCCTTACTGGTTTTATATATGAAAAATACCATTGGCCTAAGCCTGCTCGCCATCGGCTTGTTTCTTACCATCCGTGGCTACAGCGTGAGTGGCGCTCCTGAGAAAACAATTAAGGCCCAGGGTACCGAGGTCGTTGTCCGCAACAGCAACAACTACAACCTCAACTGGCGCACTTTTTTTGGTCTGACCAATGTGCTGCTGGGTATCGGACTCCTGGCGTTTCCGAGCAACTACAAAATCCAGGCTGCCTGGGAAGTACTGCCTGACGAGGCTGACGGCCATGAGGTAGAGGCGCACCATTGATCCTGACGCATCTGCTGCTTTGATATGTACAGCCCGCGTTGCGGGCTGTTTTTGTTTTATATCCCGGGCGGAACTGAGGCATCAGCCGGTGTGACATGAAAGGCAAAATCATGCAACTCCCGGATCAGTGTGAGCACCCGCTTGATGTCACTGACGCCCTCATACAGCAGGAAAAGAAACTTGGGGGTCTGGTTCATCTTCACCCGGGCTGAGAAGGTCTGGACATACTCAATGATCCGGCCGAAGGCCTCTGTCTGATAAAAGAGGTTGGACTGGTCTGACACAAAATAAAAGCGCAGCATCTGGTCCTTGAGGGCGACCCGCTCCACCCCTACCCTGCGGGCGGTCTCGCGGATACGGGTGGCGTCAAAAAGCGCCAGCACAGACCTGGGCAGGGGCCCAAACCGGTCCAGCAGTTCGAGCTGGATCTGCCGCAGATCGGCCTCCTCCTCCGCTGCCGCGATGCGCCGGTAAAACTTGAGACGCTCCGGTATGCTGGGCATGTATGACGCTGGCAACAGAATATCCAGGTCCAGGTCTATCTTGCAGTCTTCTACATAGACTTGTTTGCCCGTACGAAGGTCTTCTTCAAACAAGTCAGCAAAATGCTCTTCTTTCAGCTCCCGCACAGCCTCGTCCAGGATGCTGTGGTAGAGATCATACCCGATTTCATTGACAAACCCGCTTTGTTCCGGCCCCAGCAGGTCTCCGGCCCCCCGGATATCGAGGTCACGCAGGGCGATATGGAACCCGCTTCCCAGGTCTGAAAACTCTTCCATGGCCTTCATTCGCTTGCGGGCATCCTGGGTGAGCGATATTTCCGGCGGTGCCAGCAGGTAACAAAATGCCTTGCGGTTGGAGCGGCCTACCCGTCCCCGCATCTGGTGCAACTCGGAGAGGCCGTATTTATTGGCTTCGTTGATGATGATGGTGTTGGCGTTGGGGATATCCAGGCCTGACTCGATGATCGTCGTTGCGATCAGGATATCGTAGGCCCCCTCGATAAAATTGACCATTACCTGCTCCAGCTTGGGGCCTGTCATCTGCCCGTGCCCGATCCCAATGCGTGCATCGGGTACAAGTTTTTTGATGGCTGAAGCTACCTCATCAATGTCCTTGACGCGGGGGTGAATAAAAAACACCTGCCCGCCCCGTTTGAGCTCATATGAAATGGCGTCCCGGAGTGAGGTGGGCGAAAAAGTCGTGACAATCGTCTCGATCGGCTGCCGGTTAGGGGGTGGTGTCGCGATCACGGAGAGGTCCCGTATCCCTGCCAGCGAAAACTCCAGGGTGCGGGGAATAGGTGTCGCCGTGAGGGTAAGGGTATCCAGGTGGGCCCGCATGGACTTAAGTTTGTCCTTGACCCCTACCCCAAACCGCTGTTCCTCGTCTATAATGAGGAGCCCCAGTTCTTTAAACTTCACATCGTCCGACACAATGCGGTGGGTCCCGATGAGGATGTCTACTTTGCCGGTCTTGACTTTTTCCAGGGTTTCTTTGATGTCGGCCGGCGCCTTGAACCGGCTCACATAGTCCACTGTCACGGGCATATCCTTCAGGCGATCCCGGAAGGTCTTATAATGCTGGAGGGCCAGAATGGTCGTAGGCACCAGTACGGCTGTTTGTTTGCCATCAATCGCCGCCTTAAACGCCGCCCGTAAGGCGATCTCGGTCTTACCAAACCCCACATCCCCGCAGATCAGACGGTCCATCGGGTGGGGTTGTTCCATATCTGCCTTGACCTCCTCCGTGGTTTTGACCTGATCCGGGGTGTCTTCGTACATAAATGAAGCCTCCACCTCCCGCTGCAGGTAATTATCGGGGCTAAAAGCAAATCCTGGCGAGGCTTTGCGGCGGGCATATACGCTCACCAGGTCAAATGCCAGCTCTTTGAGCCGTTTTTTGGTTTTGGCTTTGGTATTGTTCCAGGCAGGAGAGCCGAGTTTGCTCAGCTGGGGCTCGGTACCTTCCTTGCCGACAAACTTGGATACCTTGTGCAGGGAGCTGGTATTAACAAAGATGGCATCCCCGTTTTTGTAAATAATCTTGACTGCCTCCTGCATGTGCTGCCCGACCTGGATGGTGTGCAGCCCGGCAAACTGCCCGATCCCGTGGCTGACATGCACCACAAAATCGCCGGGATTCAGCTCCCGGAGCTCCCGCAGGGTCAGGGCCTGTGACCGCTGTACGCTGGAGCGGGACTTGTACTTGTGGTATCGGTCAAAGATCTGATGGTCGGTATAAATGGCGACCTGGAGCTGGTGGTCCCGGAACCCCTCGTGAAAGTCCCCGGCTACGCCCGTAAAATGTACCCCGGCATCTACCTCCTGAAAAATCTCGGTCAGCCGGAGGATCTGTTTGTCATTGTCGGAGCAGACGTAGTTGGTGATACCTTCTGCGGTATTGGCTTTGAGGTGATCCGCCAGGAGGTTAAATTCCTTGTGAAAAGCAGGTTGAGCACTGCCTTTCCACTCGACGACCTGATCTATCCGGCGGAAGTAGGGATTTTTGGTGAGTTCTATCACCGGAAATCCTCCGAGGTCTTTGAGAAATTGGTCCGGATGCAGGTACAGGGCCTCCGGAGCACTGCTGGAGGCAGCCCCGCCACTGTCAGCTTTTATTTTTTCGTAGTGCGCACTTGCTTTTTCAAACATGCGCCCGAGTTCTGTCTGGATAAAGTCAATGTTCTGGGCAAAAACCAGGGTCCGGGGCGAAATATACTCCAGCAGGGAGACCCGCTCCTCGGTGAGGAGGTGGCGCTGGATATTGGGGATCAGGGAGACCCGCTTGATTTCCTGCTCGGTGAGCTGGGTGACAGGGTCAAAAATCCGGATTTTCTCGATGCGCTCCTCGTCAAACTCTATGCGGTAGGGCATGTCATGTGCAAAGGAGAACACGTCCATGATCCCGCCCCTCAGGGCATACTGACCCGGCTCAAAGACATAATCCTCCCGCTCAAATCCGTAGGAGTCCAGCAACTCAGCCGCAAAACTCATCCCGATCTCCAGTCCGTCGTATATCTCGAAGGTGTGCCGGACGAGGGATCGTTTGTTGATGACTTTTTCATTCAGGGCCTCCGCAAAGGTCACCACAAGACGCCGGCCTGCCTGGGTATGGTTGAGTTCATTGAGGACCTCAGCCCGCAGCAGGATATTGGCGTTGTCCACCTCCTCCACCTGGTAGGGTCTTTTATATGAGGCCGGAAAAAGCAGAATCTCTTTTTTCGGCATCAGGGACTGAAGGTCATTGTGAAAATAAAGCGCCTCCTCCTTATCATTGAGCACGATGAGCATGTCCCGGTGTGCGATGCGATAGAGGCTGGCGAGGATCATGGCCGACTGGCTTCCTACCGTCCCCTTGATCTGATAGTGACCGCCCTCGGCTGTATGGAGCGCCTGGCCCAGGGCCTGAAGCGTCTCATGCTGCTGATATAGGCGAAGGAGCTCTTCGGCTTTCACGTCTGGTCGGATTAGGCTTGTGATTCGTCTGCAAAATTAACCCCAAAACCCGGCATGATCAACTACAGACGGATGATTAACCTGTCGTAAGGCACAATTGTTGGCCGGATGACCCATGACCAACAAAAAGGCCGCCAATCTGAATTGGCGGCCTGGAGCGAGAAACGGGACTCGAACCCGCGACCCTCAGCTTGGGAAGCTGATGCTCTACCAACTGAGCTACTCTCGCATGGAGTGTCAAATTACTAAGCAGTATTGACTCTGCCAAATAAATCTGGCCCTTCCGTATCAGGATTTGCGACGGGTCTGGCGGTTGGTGCCATTGCCCTGACGCTGCTGCTTCATGGCTTCCTGTTGTTTTTTCTGCTGCTCATCCATCCATTTTTCCATCCGGGACTTAGGTGCACTGCCGGTACGGGCTGCTTCTGCCCGGTACTTCTTCTGGTTCACCTTCATCTCTGCGAGGAGTTTTTCGTCACTGATAAACAGCTTGGTGACCGCGTTTTGCCCGATGGTCAGGACATTCGACATGAGGTAATACAGGCTCAGTCCGGCTGCGTATTTGTTGAGGAAAATCAGCAGCACAAACGGCATCATGTACGCCACGTACTTAAACTGGGCATTGGCGGGGGTCTGCGGCTGTGACTTCTGCTGGTACCAGGTATAGACAAAGGTAGAGAGCGACATGAGCAGACAGAAGAGGCTCACGTGCTGCCCGTAACCTGGTATGTCAAATGGCAGGGCCAGGATCGAGTCAAAGGTCGAGAGGTCATGCGCCCAGAGGAAGGACTGCTGGCGCAGCTCAACAGACTGCGGGAAAAAGAAGAAAAACGAAATCAGGAACGGATATGAGATCAGCATCGGCAGACACCCGCCAAACATGCTCACGTTGGTTTCCTTGTACATGGCCATCTTGGCCACCTGAAGTTTCTGCATATCATCCTTGTACTTCTCATCGAGTTGTTTCATCTCATCAGAAGCATTAAGGATCCGCATTTTGGCCATGGAGACATAACTCCGGATCGAAAGCGGAAACATCACCAGGCGGATCAGGATCGCCATGATGATAATGATCAGGCCGTAGTTATGGGTCAGCCCTTCGAGAAACTTGAAGATGTACGTCGTGCCTTTGTTAATATACCCGATGATCCACCAGCCGAGGTCCATGGATTCCTCCAGGTTGAGTTTGTAGCTGTTGAGGGTATAATATTCGTTAGGACCGGCATACATCCTGAATCCGGCCACTACCTGGTCCTGTGCAGGCGCGTCCACAATGAGGCGCGAGTCCATGACCCGGTTCACTCCGGGGAGGTTTTGGGGGGTGTACTGTGAGATGGTAGCGGAGCGTAGGGGCTTGTCGGCAATCAGGATTTGAGAGAAAAACTGGCTTTTGTACGAAATCCAGTTGACGAGGGCACCGAGTTTTTTCTTGTCCGTATCGTTTTTGATGTCAAGGCGCTCCACGTCATCCCCTACCTGGTAGACAATCGCTGTCTTCTGGTGCATGGCTTCCAGCGACTGCTCCGTCTGCGGCAGATAGGACTTCCACTGCACATCAAAGGAACCACCCGCACCCAGTGCTTCACGGAGGCCATTCATCCGGATCTGATACCCGAAGTCGTATCCTTTTGCCGTGAAGGTATATACCTGCTCGATGCTGCGGGCATCATCTATCGCAGCACGCATCACCAGTACGGCTGTATCAGCGCCATGGACTTCCAGGCTTGCAACCGAGGGCGTAAAAAACAAATCTGATGAACGGATTGCCCGGTTATTAAAGGGGAAGTCAAAAAACCACTGGTTGCGCATGTCGGGTGTGTACACGGGCAGGGGGAGAGAGTCAAACGTGCGGTATTCATTGAGAAAAATAGCATGAATGCCGCCACCCTGGGTGTTCAGCTCGACTGTAAGCTGGTCAGTTTTGACAGAGACGATCGCACCTTGTCCCTGGGTGAGCAGATACAGATCGCTGTACCGGTCCCGCTGGCGTGCGATCCGGGCTGAATCACTCTCGGCAGGTGCTGCCTGGGCAGGGCTGTCAGGCTGTGTCTTCAGGGTATCCACCGCCTGTGGCTGAGATGCCTGCTGCTCCCGGAGCCGGGTCCGCTGATCCTGCTGAGACTTATTAAAAAAATAAAAGTACCCAAAACTCAGCAGGGTGATCAAAATAAGGCCTGTAATCGAATTTCTGTCCATGTGTCAGTATTATCTCCCTCAGATGAGGAGGTCGAAATTACAAAAAGAAACCATACCCCAAACCCAACACCGCAAAAGACTTACTGCACAGCGGTTTCTGGCACATGACGCCGGGTCTGGTAGGCGTACGCTGCGTTGATAAAGGAAAGAAACAGCGGGTGAGGTGACTCAACCGTAGATTTATACTCCGGATGGAACTGTGTCCCGATAAAAAACGGATGATCCTTCAGCTCTACGACCTCTACCAGGTCTGTGACCGGGTTGATGCCGGAGAGTACCATTCCTTTTTTCTCCAGTTGTTTCCGATACTCGTTATTCAACTCATAGCGGTGCCGGTGGCGCTCCTGTATCCGGGTTTTTTGATACGCTTTATGTGCGATAGAGTTACGTTTGAGGACACACTCGTAGCTGCCGAGGCGCATGGTCCCGCCGAGGTTGACGACTTCTTTTTGGGATTCCATTTTTGAAATCACCGGAAAAGGGGTCTCAGGATTAAACTCTGTGCTATTGGCCTCTGTCATACCCAGGACACTGCGGGCAAAGTCTATAACCGCAATCTGCATCCCGAGGCAAATCCCAAAAAACGGAATCCGGTGTTCCCGTACATACCGGGCAGCGGCCAGCTTGCCTTCTATACCCCGCTCCCCAAATCCCGGTGCGATGATCACCCCGTCCAACTGATCCAGGTGGTCTGCCACGGTATCAGGCTCCAGGTCCTCAGAGTGTATCCACTCGATCTGGACAGCCAGTTCGTTTTCATTGGCAGCGATCTTGAGCGACTCACAGATCGAGAGATAGGAGTCATGCAGCTCGACATACTTGCCGACCAGGCCGATCCGCACCACCCCCACAGGATTTTTGAGGCGCTGGACAAACTTGCTCCAGTAGGTCATGTCCGGCTCCTGGCGCAGGGACAGGCCGAGCTTGCTCAGTACGACCACATCCAGCTTTTCTGCCCGGAGCATAAAAGGCACCTCGTAGATAGAGTCAGCGTTGATGTTTTCGATGACGGCATCCCGGTGTACATTGCAGAAACTCGCCAGCTTGGATCGCACCTCCACCGGGATCGTATGCTCCGTGCGGCATACCAAAATGTCCGGCTGCACCCCTGACTGAAGCAGGAGCTTGACAGAGTGTTGGGTGGGTTTGGTCTTGAGCTCACCCGCAGCCTGGAGATATGGCACCAGGGTCAGGTGAATGACCAGGCAGTTTTCGGGGCCGTGCTCATACCGAAACTGGCGCAGGGCCTCGATATACGGCAGCGACTCGATGTCCCCGACCGTACCGCCCATCTCTGTGAGGATAATATCAAACTGCTGGTGGGTATCCAGTTTTTTGAACCGGGTCTTGATCTCGTCCGTGATATGCGGGACCACCTGCACCGTTTTGCCGTGGTACTCACCCCGGCGTTCCCGCCCGATGACGCTCTCATAGATACGTCCGGTGGTCACGTTATTGGCCTGGGAGGTCGGCACATTCAGAAAACGCTCATAGTGACCGAGGTCCAGGTCTGTCTCAGCACCGTCGTCCGTGACATAACACTCCCCGTGTTCGTAGGGGTTCAGGGTTCCGGGGTCAATGTTGATGTACGGGTCAAACTTCTGGATGATGGCACTGTATCCTCTCATTTGGAGGAGCTTGGCTAGCGAGGCTGCTAGGATACCTTTGCCCAGGGATGAGGTTACCCCCCCTGTGACAAAAATATACTTGGTAGGAACGGTCATGCGGATAATGGCAAAAGGGTTTCGCAAAAGTAAGACCTAACGGGCATTTTCAAAAAAACTTTCAGGAATAAAACCAGGATACGGTTTTAAAAACTGGAAAATAAGTATTTACCATATTGTCCATTTGTCATATTTTACTTAAAAATGAAATAAAATTTCCGGAACAGCACCCTACCTTTGAAACACCTGCGGCATCCTTCCCCACAGGTCCGGCCTTGCATGAAAAATATTACCCTGATCCTGATATTGTCCCTCTGTGCTTCTGCTGTTGCTCAAAATGCTATGTTTATCCCCTTCGGACAAACCCGTCAGGAGGTAAATGCCTATCTTGATACACGGGAGTATGTCTTCCGGCGGATGGACCGGCTCCCGGATACCCTGGGCCTGAGGTTCTCGCTCCCACGGGAGGTGGATTATGTATTTAAAGAAAATGTCTTGTATGCCGTCCGGGATGAGCGCCGTGTCACAGACCGCAAGGACGCTGAGCGCCTCCTCAAAACCTGCCTCGACTACATGAGTATGGGCAACCAGCGTGTGCGAAACGTGGACAGCCCCAACGGTGTCCAGCATTATGCGACGATCAAAGACGACCGGCTCATCGAACTGATCACCATCCCGCCACGACAAAAGACTGAACCCACCGTCATTATCCTCCAGGTGACCAGCCGCTACCATGGCCCCCGGATGCAGACAGAAAACCTCGTGACACAGATCAGCCGGAAGTGAGTGCCTCCGACAGGGGTGTGACCCGCAGCCGCACCAAACGCCAGGCCAGCCAGCCCGCCATCAGGCCTACGAGTGCACCGCCCAGTACATCGCCAGGGTAATGTACGCCCAGGTATATCCGGCTGTAGGCCACCAAAGCCGCTGTACCAAACAAGGCAACAGCCCAGCGGCGACCGGGCAACCAGCCAGATACGTATCGGGCCAGGGCAAAAAAATTGGCGGCATGTGAACTCACAAACCCAAACCGGCCCCCACAATACCCGTGATAAGTAAATACCGTAAAGGGCAATCCGGCATCTGGCTGGCAGGGCCGCAATCGCCCGATCAGGGGCTTGAGCAGCCCGGAGGCCAACTGGTCGCTGATCAGCACCGCCAATGCAACCCCTGCCAGCAGCCAGCCGATCCCCGGCCATGCATACCGGCGGTATAATACCCAGCACAACACGATATAGGCCCAGACCCAAAAAAGTTTTTCGCTGATGAGGTGCATACATTCATCCGCCCAGGGATGCCGCCAGGAATTAATCAGGTGAAAAAGCCCCTGATCCCATCCCACCAGCGTATGCCAGGTATCAGCGATAATAGGTATCATACAGGAGATAAATATCAGCTGTCAGTACCAGTATGCCCAGTGTCAGCAATCCGGCCGTCCAGTAGGCATGGGTCCGGGGCGAAAATCCTGAAAACCACCGGCTCAGTGCCGGATAAGCGACTGCCAGCGTAGTGCCGGTAATCAGCAGCCCGGTCACGATACCTGCCAGGATATCGCCCACAAAGTGTACCCCGATATAGATCCGGCTGTAACCGATCAGGCCGACCATCAGGGCGGCTCCGGCTCCCACCCAGGGATAACGTTCACTCCAGGCAAAGGCCGCAAAAAACATCATTCCTGCTGCTGCTGCCGCATGACCGGACGGGAAGGCGTGAAACAACTCCCGCCCGAGGCTGATGAGGTGCACCTTGCCCTCTCCGGTAAATACTGCCGCTGGCCGCAACCAGTCATCAAACAACTGGTGTTTGAGCTGGCCGATGAGCAGGCCGATCAGGAGCATGCCCAGGATTGTCGTCACAATCAGGGCCTTGTCCTGCCGCAGGAGCATCAATGAAATACAAACGGTCAGGATAACCCCATCCCCCAGATGGGTAAAGTGTGGCATGAGCATATCCAGCCAGGATGCCCGCAGGCTGTGCAGCAGCAGGAAACTTGTCTGGTACCCGTGCCATAGCACCCAGATCAGCCCCGCCCCGAATATCACGCCCAGCGTCAGCCAGAAGGCCTTCATCCGGGGCCAGAAAAGAGGTTGAACACGTTCCATCAGAAATCAGAGTCATCAAACCAGGACCAGGCCCGCCATGCCTCACCAGGTACTGCCCGGCGCAGCTTCATACGTGCCCGTCCGGAGCCTGTGAATACCGTTTGTTCGTCTTCAGCTATCGTCAGGGTGAAGTTTCGTACCACATAGGCCTCCACCGGTGTCGTGTCCAGCTGAGTATAATAATTCCAGTCGAGGTTGATCTGAAGCACCGCCTGAAACAGGTTGTACGAAATCGCCAGTTCCGTAGCGCGGTCCCACTGGATCTCCTGCCCCTGGTCGGGGTCATAGTAGGAAAACACAAAATCTCCCGTAAACAACCGCCCGTACAGGGTGGTGTCCCGGAGCTCGTAGGCATTTTTGAACAACTGAAAATACCCGTCAATAGATGTGGGATCCCCCAGCAGGTTGATATTGGTCAGGCCCTCCTCATCATAAGCCGGGGCAAAGGGATTACAGCTCACCTGCATGAGCGCCAGCAAACCCACAAGCCAGATACCCGGACGATTCATGTGTTTAGTTGAAAGGGAGATGGATCGGGTGCAACATACACATATGGCTCCAATATCCCGCCACCTTACTGCGAAAACTGCAACTTGAGGTGACTCCAACTGGAGTCGGGATGGGTCTCAATGTCAGCCCACCGGAGGATTTCCCATTCGTTGTAGATATTAGGGCCCATCACCAGCAGCATCTGTCCCTGAAACAGCGTGGTGAGGGTGGTATCATTGTGGTTGATGCGCAGGGTATAGTTGCCGACATACTTCAGCGAGTCCGCCGTGACGTCCTGCAAGTCCACCTCCTCCAGGAGGAGGGTATTGCCGGAGGGGGCTGTCAGCCGGGCCCATACATTGTCCATCCAGGTCTGTTCGTCCTGGAGAGACCAGTTGTTCCACACGCTTTCATTGTCATTCAGCAGAGACGCAGCCGCCTGGTATCCAAACAGGTCCCGGCTGAAACACCGGAGGTAGTTTTGGGTGTTTCGTTGTGCCACGGCGGTGCGGAGGTTGCCCAGCAGGATTTCGTAGTCGGTGGGGCTCACCCAGTCAGAGACCACCGTATCCGGAGGTTCTACAGGGCGAATCGTAAAACACGCACCCGATACCAGAAGGATCAGGAGCCCGGACCACAGGGGCAGATAGTGGAGCTTGTATCGTTTCACAGGGTGAATATACACTATTTTTCACCACCACACCAGCCTCAGCGGGCCATCTCCAACTGTGGCAGCAGCTCAAGCCGTACCCACTCAAACCGTGGTTCCAGGGCCACAATGCGGCGGTACGTAGCGAGGGCCTGGTTGCGGTCTCCGACGGCCTCACAGGAGCGCCCCAGCCACGTGAGGGCGTGCAGGTAGAGCCAGTTGGACTGGCGCAGGCTGGCATTGGCATCAAACAGGGTGACGGCTTTCTGAAAACATTTTACCGCCTCGGCCTTGTCACCCCCAAACACCCCCGGCGCATGGTAGCGCATATTGCCTTTTTCCACCCAGGCCGCCGCATTGTTGGGGTCAAGGGAAAGGGCTTTGTCCAGGTAATATGTGCTGCGGGGGCCGAGGTAAATGGCCTTGGCTGGGGTTCGTCCCATCTCCATCGCAATGGCTGCGCCCATCATCGCGTGTGCTGCCGCATGCCGGGGCTGAAGCTGGATGAGTTTGTCGAGATTTTTCTGCACCTCCTGGATGCGCTTGTCTACATCCGGGCACTTCTGACCAGCGCACCAGGCTGCCAGGCCATACTGAGCCAGGCACAACTCATATAATACTGCTGGCTCCTGCCGCTGGGCGTACAGTTGCTGCAACTGGCTGATGCCCGCCTCCCAGGCGGGCTGGTTATGGGTCACATACGCCTCATACACCCGCGTGCGGGCAGCCAGCACGTCCGACTGCGCCCAAACAACCTGCACCATGCTCAACCCCGCCAGCCATCCGGCCAAAACATATTTTAAGCTGCTGAAAACCATAAATTGATGGGATAAATAAAGAGAAAAGTCGCTGAGAATCCCCGGGCTCCAAAATAAACCCGGCTGCCGGGTTTGAGATTTGATGCATGCATACTATTTTGGGTCCAGGTAGCCCAAAGACAGCATAACGAACGCCGGAGTTGCCTGATTTGTTTTTCACCTTATCCCCCAATTATTTCCTTCATGGGTATTTTTTCAGGAAAAACAGCCTTTATCACCGGCGCGAGCCGGGGGATCGGCAAGGCCATAGGCTTGCGGCTCGCGCAGGAAGGGGCCAATATTGTCATCGCAGCCAAAACGGCCGAACCTCACCCCAAACTTCCGGGCACGGTCTATTCTGCTGCTGAAGAAATGATCGCCGCCGGGGGACAAGCCCTGCCCCTGATCGTGGACGTGCGGGATGAAGCGATGGTAGCCGAGGCAGTACAGCAGGCCGCAGCACATTTTGGGGGAATAGACATCCTCATCAACAATGCGAGCGCCATCCAGCTCACCGGTACCCTCCAGACGGCCATGAAACGCTTTGACCTCATGCACCAGGTCAACTTCCGGGGAACCTATCTCTGCTCCCAGCAGTGTATTCCTTATCTCAAGGCAGCCCCCAATCCCCATATCCTGACCCTCTCGCCACCCCTTAATATCGAAAAACGCTGGTTTGCCCCTCATCTGGCCTATACCATGGCCAAATACGGGATGAGTTTCTGCACGTTCGCCATGTCTGAGGAGTTCAAGCGGGACGGTATCGCGGTCAACAGCCTCTGGCCCCGGACCGGGATCGCCACCTCCGCCATAGAGATGCTCGGCGGCGAACAGATGATGCGCCAGTCCCGCAAGCCGGAGATTATGGCTGATGCTGCATTTTTTATTCTCTCCCGCCCAAGCCGTTCCTGCACCGGCAACTTCTTTATTGACGACGAAGTACTGGCGGCTGAGGGAATCACCGACCTGGATGTGTATGCCCATGAACCCGGGCAGCCGCTGATGCCTGATTTTTTCCTCTGAGTTACCGGACTGCTACGCCCTTATCCCCTTGACATGATCCCTTATTTTGCGACCGACAAACTCCGGCGGATGTATCCCATCGTCAGTGATTTTGTCGAAAAAACACTATATCCTCTTGAAAAAGAGGTACTTGGCCTGCCCTTTAAGCAAACTGAGTCCCTGCTCCGTGCCCTCAAGCCGGAGGTGATGCGCACAGGTGCCTGGAACCTCTATCACAGCCAGGCTCACGGAGGGCCGGGCCTGACCCTGATGGAGGTGGCCCAGATCAGCGAACTCCTGGGCCGCAGCCCGCTCGGGCATTACGCCTTTAATTGTCAGGCACCTGATGCGGGCAATATTGAGCTCCTCATCCGGTATGCGTCTGACGAAATCAAAACACGATACCTCCACCCGCTGCTGGCAGGCGAGATACGGTCGTGTTTTTCCATGACAGAGCCTGAATTTGCCGGCTCCAATCCGGTGAACATGGGCACCACCGCCACCCGCGACGGCGACGACTATATCATCAACGGCCACAAATGGTTTACGTCCTCAGCCGATGGAGCTGCCTTTGCGATCGTGATGTGTATCACCGATCCGGAAGCGGGTCCCTACCAGCGGGCGAGTATGATCATTGTGCCTACAGACACCCCTGGTTTTCAGCTCATCCGCAATATCCCCATCATGGGTCACCCCGGCGAGGGGTACCACAGCCATGCCGAGATCCGGTATGACCAGGTGCGGGTGCCCGCCTCCCACCTGCTCGGTCCCGAGGGAGCCGGATTTGTGCTGGCCCAGCAGCGGTTAGGCCCCGGACGTATCCACCACTGCATGCGCTGGATCGGCATCTGTGAGCGCAGCCTGGACCTGATGTGCCGCCGGGCTGCCGCCCGTGAGATGGGCGATGGCCGGTACCTGAGTGATAAACAGACCGTCCAGAACTGGATCGCGGAGTCGCGGGCAGAGATTGACGCGGCCCGGCTTATGGTCCTGCATACAGCCTACCTCATGCAGACCCAGGGCGACCAAACTGCTGCCATTCAGGTCTCTGCCATCAAGTTTTTTGTGGCCAATGTCCTCCAGCAGGTACTCGACCGGGCCATCCAGGTCCACGGGGCCATGGGCATCACGGATGATACCATCCTCTCCTACTGGTACCGCGAGGAGCGGGGGGCCCGGATTTATGACGGCCCGGATGAGGTGCACAAGGTTTCATTGGCCAAAAAAATCCTGAAAAACTACCCCCACCCTGCCCCGTGATGCAGCCTGACCAACCCCGCGACATACGCCCCGGCGAAACCCTGGACACGGCTGCCCTTTCCCGCTGCCTCCGGACGCTGCTGCCGGGGTTTGAGCAGGTGGACGAGCTGCGACAGTTCCCCGGCGGATACTCCAACCTGACCTATCTCGTACGCGCAGGCGCAACCTCCTATGTCCTGCGCCGCCCCCCCATCGGAGCTGACATCAAAACAGCCCACGACATGGGCCGGGAGTACCGGGTCCTGAGCCTGCTCCGGGACGTGTATCCGGCTGCACCTCAGCCCCTTGTGTATTGTGAAGATGTGTCCTGGATCGGGGCGCCGTTTTACCTCATGGAGCGGGTGACCGGGGTGATCCTCCGGCCCTCCCATCCGCCCAGCCCGCTGCCGGAGCCGGAGTTTATGCGCCGCTTGTCAGAGACGGTCGTGGACAACCTGGCTCTGCTTCATACGCTGGACCTTCAGGCTACCGGCCTCGGTGCCCTGGGCAAACCTGAGGGGTACACCGCCCGGCAGGTCAGCGGATGGATCGGGCGGTACCAGCAGGCAGAAACAGAGCATATCCCGGACATGAACCGGCTGGCCACCTGGATGCAGGCACATATCCCCCCGGAACCGGCCCCGGCTTTTATTCACAATGACTACAAATACGACAATATTGTCCTGGACCCGGACGATCCGGGCCGGATCCGGGCAGTCCTCGACTGGGAAATGTCCACCACCGGCAACCCGCTCATGGACCTTGGCACCACGCTGGCCTACTGGGTCGAGGCCGACGACCCGGATATTCTGCGGCTGTTTAACCTCACCTGGCTCCCCGGCAACCTCACCCGGGAGGCGGTCGTGAACCGATATGCCGCCCGCACCGGCCGGGATGTATCTGACATCGTGTTTTATGCTGCCTTCGGGTGTTTTAAGCTGGGGGTGATCGCCCAGCAGATTTATGCCCGGTACGCACGGGGGCTAACCCGCGATCCCCGGTTTGCGGCGCTGATCGGGGCCGTATGGGCCTGTGCAGCCCAGGGCTGCCGGACGGTGGACCGGGGACAGCTCTGAGTCCGCTGTATGATTTCTGCTGCGCAGGCTGTTACTTTGCCAGCACCAAACTACTTGTCCTATGTCCAAAACAGCCACCGTGTACGATCCGCAGGAAGAGCGGGCCAATATCATCACCCACGCCATCGGAACCGGTCTTTGTCTGATCGGGGGCGTGTACCTGGTCAGCCAGGCCGGTGCCAGCGGGGTGCCTGTCAGGATCTGGGGGACCCTGGTGTTTAGTGTGTGCCTGTTTTTGTTGTACCTGGCCTCTACCCTGTACCACAGCACCCAGGACCCTGTGCGCCGGGTGCGGATGCGCACCCTGGACCATGTGAGCATCTATCTCCAGATCGCCGGGAGTTATACCCCGTTTCTGCTCTGGTTTATGGAGTCCGTATGGGCCCGCAACTACCTGATCCTCATGTGGTCCATCGCCCTGACGGGCAGCGTCTTTAAGTTGTTTTTCACCGGAAAATTCCGGTTGGTCTCCACCCTCGCCTACCTGGTCATGGGCTGGATGGTGATATTTATTGGCGGACCCATCTTCAGCGGGGTACAACCCGAGACCCTCTGGTGGCTCGTCGCCGGGGGAGCCGCTTACACCCTGGGTGCCGTATTTTATATGTGGCGCAAGCTGCGGTTTCACCACGCCATCTGGCATGTATTTACCCTGATCGGCTCCGCTTGCCACTGGTGGGCCGTGTTGCTGGAGGTGTGAGGAAGGGTGGAAAATCAGGCCCCCGGTCTGATGCGTTGCATCCTGAACCGGGGCCTCCTGCATAGCCCAACATGATTTTTTATCGTACGGGAGGCCCCGGACCGCGCTCATGCTTCGCCGTCCGGGGACCTAAAATCCCCCCTCCCGCGGAGGGGAAGGTGCAGCCCACAGGCTGCGCCGGGGTGGGTCCCAAGGTCTCCGGTCTGATGCGAAACGCTTCGTAGAGACGCGGTTAACCGCGTCTCTACGAAATACCCTACATGATGTTGGGCTAAAACGGGGCGGCCTGCCGGACCGCCCCTACAGGTCCCCGGTCTGATGCGCAGCATCCTGAACCGGGGCCTCCTGCATAGCCCAACATGATTTTTTATCGTACGGGAGGCCCCGGACCGCGCTCATGCTTCGCCGTCCGGGGACCTAACATCTCCCCTCCATGGAGGGGTGGGCGGCGGGTAACGCCGATCGGGGTGGTTTCTCAACGTCCCCAGCCTGATGTCCAACGCCTCGTAGAGACGCGGTTAACCGCGTCTCTACGCAATGCCCTACATGATGTTGGGCTAAAACGGGGCGGCCTGCCGGACCGCCCCTACAGGTACCCGGACCGCGCGCATACCTTACCATATGGGAACCGGGGTGCCAGGCGCAGCCCAATCCCGAAGGGATGACAAGATTGTAGCCAGCAATCAACCCCAATCGCTGCCATAACCCCGAAGGGGTGGTATAAGACGCTTGACCTGTATGTCACCCCTCCGGGGTTTTCGACGGAAAAAAATGATGTATCTGTCGTCTATCATCCTGCCACTCCTTCGGAGTTGGCGGGGCGGCCTGCCGGACCGCCCCTACTGGTCCGGAGACGGGCAGCGGATGGGCCATAAAAAAAGCCGGCCCAAAACTGGACCGACCCTTTTACAACAAACAAACACAGTTTTGTGAGCGGGATTAATCGAGGATTTTTTCTACCAGGATCACCGCTTTGTTGTTGAGTACTTCGATGACACCCTCACGGGTGCTGTAGGAACGGGTTTCGCCGGACTCGGTCACAACTTTGACCCTGCCATTGGTCAGGGTGGAGATGATCGGGGCGTGATTATACAGCACCTGAAAACCGCCTTGTGAGCCGGGTACGGAAACACGCTGCACGGGACCGGCAAATACGCTGGCCTCGGGGGTTACGATTTCCAACTGAAAAGTTTTCATCTTATAAGGCCTTAGGCTTGTGTCAGCATTTTTTGACCTTCTTCGATGGCCATGTCAATGTTTCCTTTCAGGTAAAACGCCTGCTCGGGCAGGTGATCAAGCTCTCCATCCAGGATCATGTTAAATCCGCGGATGGTGTCCTGTATGGAAACAAACTGACCTTTGATGCCGGTGAAAGCCTCGGCCACAAAAAATGGCTGAGACAGGAAACGCTGCACCTTACGGGCGCGCTCTACGGCACGTTTGTCATCATCGGAGAGTTCGTCCATCCCCAAGATGGCAATAATATCCTGAAGTTCCTTATACTTCTGCAGCAGCTGGATCACGCGCTGGGCGCAGCGGTAGTGATCATCGCCTACGATGCTGGGCTGAAGGATACGGGAGGTAGAAGTAAGCGGATCCACGGCTGGATAGATACCCAGTGCGGACAGTTGACGGGACAGCTCGGTGGTCGCATCCAGGTGACCGAAGGTCGTAGCCGGAGCCGGGTCGGTGTAGTCGTCGGCAGGTACGTAGATGGCCTGGATGGAGGTGATAGAACCCCGCTTGGTGGAGGTAATACGCTCCTGCATGGCACCCATCTCAGAGGCGAGGGTCGGCTGGTATCCTACAGCTGATGGCATACGGCCGAGCAGCGCCGATACTTCAGAACCTGCCTGGGTGAAGCGGAAGATATTGTCAATAAAAAACAATACGTCGCGGCCTTTGGCATCGGTTTTTTTGCCGTCGCGGAAGTACTCGGCGATGGTCAGTCCTGTCAGGGCCACACGGGCACGGGCACCCGGAGGTTCGTTCATCTGCCCAAACACCATGGTGAGTTTGGACTCTTTCATCCCTTCCAGGTTTACCTTGGCGAGGTCCCATCCACCGTGGTGCATGCTTTCTTCAAAACCTTCACCGTAACGGATAACGTTGGCTTCGATCATCTCCCGGAGGATGTCGTTCCCCTCGCGGGTACGCTCACCTACGCCTGCGAAAACCGAGAGACCGTTGTGGGCCAGGGCGATATTGTTGATGAGTTCCTGGATCAATACGGTTTTGCCTACACCCGCACCACCGAAGAGGCCGATTTTACCACCTTTAAGGTAAGGGGCCAGGAGGTCAATCACCTTGATACCGGTATAGAGGACTTCAGCTTCTACAGACAGCTCTTCAAACTTGGGAGCGCCGCCGTGGATGGAATAGTAGCCTTCGTGTTCGGGATAGGGCAAGCCGTCAATCGGCATACCGGTCACGTTGAGCAGGCGTCCCATGATCCCTTCCCCTACGGGAACAGAGATGGTCATGCCTTTGTCTGTCGCTTCCATGCCGCGCTCGATCCCGTCGGTAGAGTCCATCGCGATGGTGCGTACCCGGCTTTCGCCCAGGTGCTGCTGCACTTCGAGTACAAGGGGGTACTGGCCGGGCCGTTCGATTTCCAGCGCGCTGTAAATCTTGGGCAGGGTGGAGCCTTCGCCGCTGAACTCCACGTCAATTACCGGCCCGATCACCTGGGCTACTTTGCCCTTATTGACCGCATTGTTTGCCATTAGACCTTATTGGTTGTAAAAGAATCTGTTACGTTGAAAACGCCGCAAATTAGGGTGCATTGCCTAAAGAAACAAGCCGCCCCCGGCTTTTTTCAGAGAATTTTCGCCGTGAATACCCTGATTTTCCGGGAGCCTGGCAAGCCCCCCTGTACCGACCCGGCATCATTCCCGCCTGAGCTGTCTAAGGGGTAACAAAAGTGGCTAACCTTATTTTTCCGGGGCCGTATTAAAAAAAGATTAGGAAATGATTAAGCATTTTCCTATTTTGAGGATGTTAGTTCAAGCAATCTCCTGCATGGACCCGGCAACACCCGGGCGAGCCCTGTAGTTTCTGTGTGTTTACGGAAAACCTTACACGTAGCCGATACTTGTCGGCACGGATGACTTTTTGTTCACTTAACTTTTTTATTGTCATGAAAGTAACCATTCAGTCCATCCATTTCACGGCTGCCACGCGTCTTCAGGCGTACATTGAGCAGAAACTGAACAAACTGGATCAGTTTTTTGACAAGATCGTGGGTGGAAACGTGATTCTTCGGGTACAACCCGAGGGCAAGGGCATGAACAAGTATGTGGAGATTCACGTGTCGGTCCCGGGAGACTTGCTGGTGGCGCGGGAAGAAGGCCGCACGTTTGAGGAAGCTACGGACCTGGTTATGGACAAACTCAAATCTCAACTGAAACGCTACAAGGGGCGGCTGCAACAATAACCAGCCCTGACAGTCTTTATAATAAGCCTCCTGCGGGGGGCTTTTTTTGTGGGTTTTCTCCGGCTAACTTTTGGACGGGCACTTCGTAGAAGACACTTCGCACCATTTGCGGAATATTCCGTATATTGAACCATGAAAACGCTGCAATGAAAAACAAGCACAAACTCCTGCGCTCGCTCCAGGCTGCACCGGACCTCGTACTACTGATCCGCGAGGCAGAGGCCATCATTGAGCGCGAGACGGACAAACGCCATAAGTTCTACGAGCTGATCCACGAGGATCACAAGGCAGAGTTTATTAACGGCGAGGTGGTATTCCGGTCTCCTGTCCGGCGTCAGCACTGGCGGGCCACTACCCGGCTGGCGATGAAACTCAGTGCGTACGTGGAGCGACTCGGCCTGGGCGAGGTCGGCATCGAGAAGGTGATGATCAGCCTCACCCGCAATGACTACGAGCCGGATGTGTGTTTTTTCCGGCAGGAAGTGGCTGCCACCTTTACGCCCGAACAGATGCTGTTTCCGGCACCTGACTTTCTGGTGGAGGTCGTGTCCAACTCTACGGAAAAAACTGACCGGGGTGAAAAATTTGTGGATTATGCCGCTCACGGTGTACAGGAGTACTGGATCGTGGACCCCCGTCACCAATGTGTCGAGCAGTATCTGCTCCAGGATGATGGCACTTTTATGCTTCACGCCAAAGTCGCCGAGGGAGTGATCCGCGCCCAGGCCGTCCCCGGATTTTCGATAGATGCGGAGGAGATATTCTGAATGGAATCCTCAGGAGGGACCCCGGAAGCACGATCGTTCTTCCGGGGTGTTTATTTTTTGATAACCTTAAACATGGCAACACGCCTGTCTGCTGTGGCCTTAAAAATATCGTGACTTGAAGATTATATGCTCAAAATTGAAAAAAATAATTCTTTAAACTTTTGATAATCAGAGGATTGTTTCGAGAGCAACCGTGTCAGGTTAAAAAAATGATTAGTCGTTGGGGATTCCTGCTTGAGTACCGCATGATCAAAATCAACATTTATGATCGTCATAAACTCAAAGAAGCCATTTGCCCGTGCCTTCTGATGACTTTTCTCAGCTTCTCCTATCCGGTTATGAATATTGGACATATCACGTCCCCCTTTTATCTCAATCGAGATGAGTCCTCGCATGGAAGAAGAAAGCTGCTCGTAGATAACGATGTCAGGATCTGATGCAAAACGTATAATCATATCCCGCCCAGTAGCACTAGCTATTCTTAACTCAGTATCAGATTCCTCTGTCAGATATGGCTGAACAAATTCTCTTATCAAGCCCAACACCTGAAAAGCTGCTATCTGACCATAGGAGTTATTCTGCCCGCCCCTCAATTGAGGTCCCAGTGTCAACAGTTGGAGGCTGTCAATGTCAGCACCCGCAAAAGGTGCAATTTTCCCCGTAAGCAGTACTGACGACCCACAAAGACTCCGGCATGCTTCTGATAAAACCGCTTTTTGCACGTCTGAGATTTTCCCTTTTTCCTCCATAGCCTTGAGCTTACCAAAGTGCTGGGGTTTATAAAATTCTTTCTGAGAAAATCCCAACAAAAGTCTATAATAGCCCAAAAGGTACGGATTAGCCTCCAGTATAATCGGAATGGGAAACACCTGTTCCCCTCTGATGCCAAGTCTGGCGACTTGATTTAGTGCATCTGCTGGTACAAAAGTAGCCAACTGCTGATCAATCTCTGTAACAGATAATACAGCTATTGCTGCTGAAAGTGCTTCGCGTAGATATTGGGTGCGAACCACCTTTAGCCGGAGAAAAAAATCCACCTGCAAGCTTGGATCTAAAATGGGGAAGGCCTGATTGTGCATTTGCGCTAATTTAAAAAGCCTGAAGCTGTACGTGGGAAAGTCTGCGCTGCGCTATTTGTACATACGCCGGATTGATCTCGATTCCATGAAACTCTCTGCCTAGCTGCTGGCTGACCAGTCCTACTGTCCCGGAACCCAGAAACGGGTCTAAGACAATCCCACCTGGAGGGCTAGCAGCTAATACACAAGGCTCAACCAGCTTGGTGGGGAAAGTGGCGAAGTGCGCCTCAGGAAAAGGCTCGGTATTTACCTCCCAGACCGTCCGCTTATTGCGAATCCCAGTACCATCTTTGCTGGACTCCCGGATAGCCTCATAATCATAATAATATTTTTCTTCCTTGCTGAACAAAAACAAATACTCATGGGCCATTGTGGGGCGATCCTTAACGGATTCTGGCTGGCAATTGGGTTTATACCAGATAATATCAGACCTTAGGTACCATCCATCTTGTTGTAGTGCCAATGCCACCCTCCACGGCATACCCAATAAGTCTTTAGGCTTAAGTCCGTCTGGCGTAGCAGGCCGGTAGGTCATCGCGCGAGCTGGATTTTTTTTATCTTCAGCCCGCCATGTGCGATTACCACTTGTATATCCATCACCTATATTAAGCCAGAGTGTGCCTTCCGGCTTAAGTTTTGCCCTCACCTCTCGAAATACAGATGTAATGTTATCAATAAAGTCTTCCAGTCGCTCTTCGGCACCGATCTGATCTTTTATTCCATAATCTCGTTTACCCCAGTATGGAGGACTTGTGATACAGGTCGCATAATGATTATCTGGCAACTTCGGCAACAAATCCCTTGTATCCCCATGAAAGATGATTGAAGTGCTGAGGCTTGCCAAATTTTTTAGCTTATCCGAATTATCTAATAATGTCATTTTGCTTTTTATACAAAAAAAGTAGAAAAAACTAAAAAAGTCAAGTTTTTATAAAAACTCCACTGTAATGGGGCCCAGGCGATACATCGTACTATATCAACCTGGGCCGATTCCTCCTCCCCTTATGGTCGGCTTCCTGCAGGGGCTTCTGCCTCGCGCTGCTGGCGCTGCATCGGGTTAGGGGCCTCCGGGCGGTTCATTTTGTAGAGCTGAAACCGGGAAGGTACTACCTGGCGGGGCCAGGCGTTATTGGTCACATCGGTATCGGCGGTCTCCAGGTAGGGGTCCACCTGGATGGAAATGACTTCTTTGGGCAGGCGGAATACCTTGGTGACGGAGTCTGCATTCATCCGCCATATCTCAGCCGGGATACGGATCACCTCCTGAGAGCTGTCAGCATAGGTAAATGCCACGATCAGCGGTGAGACGAGGCCTCCAACATTGCGGAAGGTCAGTTCGTAGTACTGGCTGCCGGACTTGAGCAGGGCCTGCTCGGTCGGAGTAAGACCTTTGAGGGTCTGCTGATAGGCTACCCGCTCGGACGGCATCACAGCAAAGGGGTCATATGTGTTGTAGAAGTCCTTGAGGCGCGGATCTTGCTCGGTGAGGGTCTGCGCGATCAGGGTTTCATTGCGGGTGTCGCCGATAAAATCGGGCTGCGCTTCCTGGACGGCTTTGGCGAGGGGTTTTTCTACATCCGGGTCCAGGGTGCTCACCTGGTACCAGGCCACCTTGTCGAGGGAGATGTCCACGTTGTCGTTGGTGTAAAACCAGCCCCGCCAGAACCAGTCAAGGTCCACACCGGAGGCATCCTCCATCGAGCGGAAAAAGTCTGCCGGTGAGGGCTGCTTGAACATCCAGCGCTGGGCATACTGCCTGAAGGCAAAATCAAATAACTCCCGCCCGAGGATGGTCTCCCGGAGGATATTGAGGGCGGTAGCGGGTTTACCATAGGCATTGTTGCCAAACTGGAGGACAGACTCCGAGTTGGTCATGATCGGCACCATGCCTTCCGGCACTCCGCGCATGTACTCCGTCATGCGGTAGGCGGGCCCTCGGCGTGAGGGGTATCCCCGCTCCCACTCCTGCTCGGTCAGGTATTGGAGGAAGGTATTCAGACCCTCGTCCATCCAGGACCACTGCCGCTCATCGGAGTTGACGATCATGGGAAAATAGTTGTGTCCCACCTCGTGAATGATGACCGAGATCATCCCGTACTTGGTCGCAGCTGAATAGGTGCCGTCCGGCTCAGGCCGGCCTCCGTTGAAGCAGATCATGGGATACTCCATCCCGATGTCCCTGGTGTGTACCGAAATGGCCACCGGGTACGGGTAGTCAAAGGTATGCCGGGAGTACACGCGCAGGGTGATGGCCACGGCACGGGTAGAGTACCGCTCCCAGAGGGGGTTGCCTTCTTTGGGGTAATAGGACATGGCGAGCACCGTGCGGTCGCCGGACTTCACGCCGAGGGCATCCCAGATAAACTTCCGGGAGGAGGCAAAGGCAAAATCACGGACGTTTTCTGCTTTAAAAATCCAGGTTTTTTCCTGCCGGGCGCGTTGTTTTTCGGCAGCGGTAGCCTCCTCCTGGGTCACGATGATGACGGGGTCCGCGCTGGTGCGGGCGGCCTCCAGGCGGCGGCGCTGCTCGGCGGTGAGGACCTTATCGGCATTCTGGAGGACGCCGGTAGCGCCTACCACATGGTCAGCCGGGGTCGTAAGGCGCACGGTATAGTTGCCAAAGGGCAGGGTAAACTCCCCCCGGCCCAGAAACTGCTTGTGCTGCCAGCCATACACCTCATTATATACACACATGCGCGGAAAAAACTGGGCAATGGTGTAGATATAATTGCTGTCAGCCGGGAAATACTCCATCCCGGAGCGGCCGCCGAGTTTCTGGCGGTCGTTGATATTGTACCACCATTTTACCTTGAAGGCAAAGGTTTTGCCAGGCAGGAGGGCCTGCGGGAGGTCCACCCGCATCATGGTTTTGACGATAGTGAAGGGCAGGGCTTTGCCGGCGGCATCCTGCACATACTCGATCTTAAACCCGCCGTCAAAATCCTGATGCAGGGCCTGCAGCTCCTGGTACGGGAGCCGGCCATTGCCCTGGGAGATAGAGCCGGTCTGAATCAGGCTGGTCTCGGAGGTTTTGGCAAAGAGGTTCTGGTCGAGCTGGAGCCAGAGATACGAGAGGGCGTCCGGAGAGGCGTTTTGGTACGTGATGGTCTCCGTACCATACAGCTGCTGGCGGTCATCGTCCAGGCGGATGTCCATGTCGTAGTCGGCGCGGTTTTGCCAGTAGGCATGGCCGGGTGCTCCGGCGGCATTGCGGTAGGGGGTGGGTGTCGGAAGTTCTTCTTCCAACTGCCGGAACTTGTCAGGGTTAATAGGCCGCTTGGCGTAGGGAATCTGCGCCAGCAGACCAGGTCCCGTCAGCAGCAGGATCGCCCACAAGACCAGGCGGCTGCGGGTGCAGGTAGCTTGGGTAATCATTGTTTATACAGGGTAGAAAGAAATGGTTAAGAACAACGTTATCTTTGCAAGATACAATAATTTGAAGGAAATGACCCCCTTTCGCCCCTTATGGATTCTGCCATTGCTCCTGCTTTGTCTGCTATCGGCCCGTCCGGCGCACCCATTTTATCTGAGTGTGAGCGAAATATATCACAACCCGACCACGCACCAGTTTGAAATTTCGATCCGGGTTTTTACGGAAGACCTCGAAAAAGCCATTCAGGCCCAGGGGGAGGGATTTTTGATGCTGGGCACCGAGCAGGAGGCCCCGCGTGCAGACGCCCTGCTGATGGCATACGTCTCGCGGCAGGTTTCGCTCCAGGTGCAGGGACAGCCCGTCACGCTGCGCTGGGTCGGCAAGGAGATAGAACCTGAGTCGTCCTGGTTATACCTGGAGAGTGTGCCCGTGCAGCAGGTTGCAGCGTGCCGGATCGAGAACCGGCTGTTTACGGAGTTATTTGAGGCGCAGCAAAACATTGTGCACACCCATATCAACGGGCATAAAAAAAGCATCATCCTGGACCGGACCAAACCTGCTGAAGAAATCCGGTTTTAAACTAAAGGGACAACATCTGTCATGGCGTAGGCTGCCCATATAAATTAATGATTGTCAAGCGATTGTCTGCATTGACGAAAGCGATTTGGCTGAGGCTGATAAAAAACGGCCGACCCTTCAGACTTGATCTGATAGCAGGCGGAAGTATTATTTCATGCCGCTGCATCGGATGTGCAGGATCCCAAAAGCCCAGAAACCAGCTTTTATCTTCCTTATATAGCAGACGAATGCCGGCTCCCTGTTCGATGCCGGAAAACAATTCATATCCACTCAGAGAGTCTCGCCGGGATTCTACTGGAATCAACAACCATTGATTTTGTACAGCATCCCATATCCAGGGAAAAGTATTCAATAAAAGCCGCTCTCCACATAGTATAAAAGAATTGTAATCATAAACCCAGTCGTTTTGTTCAAACAGGGGTGGAAGGGTTGCCGGGTGATATTGCTGCTTTATGTATCCATCCCCTTTCCTGCGAAATGAAGCCAAAAAATAATTGGGGTCGGCAAGCTCCGATTTGAATAACCCCAGATAACAGGTCGAGCCTTTCACATACAGTTGGGAAAGGTCCAGATCATACGGGCCCAATCCTTTTGTATCAAGGTAAAACACTTCATGTTGGTCGGGATTCGCTAGGGGAACCTTGACCAGAAAATACAAAAGCCCAACTGACACCCGAGTATCAGGCGTTTGTTTACGCGACGGTGGCACATAAGGCAGGGATACGGTCAAGAAAGCCGTGTCTTGAGCGGCATAAACCCCTTCAATCTGGCAATGATCTTTTTGGAATGGCTTCAGCAGGGGGTCAAGTCTATGGGTTGCCTCATAGGCATTATCATCGCCAAATACCTGTCGCAGCCATTCCTGACGAGAAAAATCTGAACCTGACCACAAAAAATCCTTTCGACTACGATCTAAGTACTTGAAAATCAACCTATTTTGCACATAGTCAAATACCACCAGGGCATGTTGTGTGGCCATACCCTGAGCCTGCTCTGTGAGGATCAGGGTATCACCTCCCAAACTCGTTTCTGTAAAACTGATTGACAGGGGAGCAAATGAGGAGAACCGGAGAAGGTATTGAGGCAGTTCTCTGAGTGGGACCGACCAAAGCAGCGAATCAGCTTTTTCTGGCCATGATTTCACCAAAGCCACCCGAGCCTCTGGTCCTAGGGCCAGTGTCTCAAACAAACTGTCCGAGAAGAGAATACGGTTCTCCCTGTCTGAAAAACCAAGCTGATCCTCGATAATAGTCTGGCCATCTTTGCGATACATTTCCTTCATGACCCATATTACAGGCAGGGTTGGAGGAATCTGCCGAATCAGCGGTAATATACCGTAACAATTCAAGCAATCGGTCAGACTCATCCGAATATATACCTGATACCCGCTATCTACTCTCGTATGCTGAGAGAAAAGGCCAGACATGAGCAGCAGGCAACAGTATGTCAGGTGTATGCGTTTCATTTTCAATTTGTTAATAATGTAATCGGGGAGAGGTATATACCCCTCCCCATTATTGGCGGATACTTAATTCCCGCAAGGCTCATACGTTACTACCGTTTCTTCAGATGTTTCTGAAACAGTATATTCACAGGCTTGAATCTCTTGTGTGCCGTTAGGCAGGTATACGATAATGATGACAACACCATTTCCACCTGCTGATATTTCGAGGCAGACACCTTCCTTCCCACGACAGCGGATGCCGTGTCCTGTTAGTCGCGCTTCACCTGGATACGTGATCCCCACTACAGAGGTAGCATGGGAGAAAGATGCTGATCGTTTCTTATCTGGCTTATTTCCACCGTCTTTAGGGAAAGATTCTCCAGCATACACGGAGAGACCTCCTACATAGAAACCAAAAAACATGAGCAGACAGATCCATTTAACTTGTTTCATACTATTTGGGTAATAAAGATGGAAACTTGTTTTCGCACAAGTCTATAGCGTCTGCCATGAGCCTCGAATGGCAGATTTTTTTGTGATTGTACAATCTGCCATCTAAGAAAAAAAAAAAAATCCACTTTGTCAAGAGTTTATTTAAAAATTAACACGCGCTTAACATCGCGTTACAAACATTTTGCATCAACAAACTATAAACCATTCTGTGACTTTATCATCTTCCCTTTTCTGCTTTAAATATGTGCAAATTATGTCGGTAATATGATACAGTGTATGGAATGTATGCGTGAGCATATACCGCCTCCTGTATCCGTTTATTTCGATGTATGGATATTTTGCACAAAAAAGACTCAGTAGCAACATTCAGACAACGCTGAAAATCAGGTATTCGGCCTTATATTTGCTTGATACAGACTAACCTACCTCCTATGCAGGCACCTGGCTCCGCAGATCGCACATACGAAATCCTCAAGAAGGTCCGCAAAATTGAGATCAAAACCCGCGGCTTGTCCAATCAGATGTTTTCTGGCGGGTATCACAGTGCCTTCAAGGGACGCGGTATGTCGTTTAGTGAGGTGCGCAACTATCAGTTTGGGGATGATGTCCGGAACATTGACTGGAACGTAACGGCCCGGCTTGACGAGCCATACGTGAAGGTATTTGAGGAGGAGCGTGAACTGACCGTCATGCTGCTGGCAGATGTGAGCCCTTCTACTTTGTTTGGGACACAACCCGGAGCCGGGGGCGAAGCCCTGCTCAAGCAGGAGTACATGGCTGAGATATGTGCCGTGCTGGCTTTTAGTGCCATGAACAACCAGGACAAGGTAGGTGCCCTGCTGTTTACAGATCAGACAGAGCGGTTTATCCCCCCCCGCAAGGGCAAAAACCACCTCCTGCGGATCGTCCGGGAGCTGATCGAGGCCACTCCGGAGGGCCGCAGCACCCACCTGGGGGATGCCCTGCTGCACCTGAACAATGTCCTGAAAAAAAGCAGCATTGTATTTATCGTTTCAGACTTTATGACGGACCACGCAGCGTATAAAGATGCCCTGACGGTTGCCCGCAGGCGACATGACGTAGTGGGCATCCACGTATGGGATGACCGGGAGGCTGCGCTGCCGTCTGTGGGATTGGTGCATGTGCGTGATGCAGAGACCGGAGAGACCGGCTGGATAGACACCAGCAGTGCCCATGTGCGTGCCACCTATGCGGCTGCTTATGCCCAAAACCTGGCCCGGGCGCGGGAGACTTTCCTGCGGGCGGGTGCGGACTTCGTCAGCCTCAACCTCCGGGAGTCCTATACCCAAGCCCTGATGAATCTCTTCAGCCAGCGGATGCACCGGCGCTGACCGGATGTATCTGCGGCCGGATATACGTCTTGCTGATTGGTATTCGTTTTACACCTGCAAACATCTCTATATATGAAGCGAATTTTTCTTCTGCCACTCCTCGCCGGGCTCCTCGGCTCCGGGACAGCCACTGCCCAGGACATTATCTACCTGGCTGACGGGAGCCAGCTCACCTGTAATATCACAGGCCTCACCAGCAAACAGGTCGCCTACCAGGAGTCTGGTACTACGACTGAAAAACGCCTGGAAGCGGCACAGGTACACCTGATTTTTTCGCAGGAAGGCAAACTGGCCTTGTTTGACCCGGCAGACCCCAGGGGGTACCGGTCATACAACCTGCAAGACCAGCTCCATGACCGCATGCTCCTCATCAACGGGGAAGTATTGCTCGGGGGGATCATCAGCGAGGACATAGACAATATCCGGTACTATCCCGCCGGTATGGCCAGCGCATCCCCTCAGATTCAGCCTGTGTCAGGGGTACTGCTGGTCCTGTACCGGGATGGCAAACACATCCTCTACGGCGAGACCGGTCAATGTGCCGACTATATCCGCCGAAATGGTCTCGACGGCCCCGGAATGGCGGCCACACCTGATGAGCCACCCACCCCTGGCTCCTCCACTCCTGCCCCCGCGCAGGAGATAGAGCTGAACCTGGAAGAGTTTAATGACAAGGCGCTCGACAAAACCAAAACCCTGAGTCAGTATATCTCCATCATCGCGGACCGGGGTACGCCCTTTCAGGAGGCCAATGATGCCATTGAGCTCTCTGTGGCACTTTTTATCAGCGAAGAAGCACAGGTAGAAGTATCCTCCTCCACGACCCCTGAGAAAAAACGCTACCCGATCCGCCGGTACCTCGACCGCCTCAAACTCCTGAAGTACGACCAGGTAGAGATCACCTGGTCTGATATCACCTATGTGAGCAAGCTCCAGAAAGGGGTTGATGGCAATTATTACGGGGTCATCACGTTTATGCAGCGGTTTACGGGCTATAAAGAAGGAAAGCCGGTGTACTCCGATGTAACCCGCAAAAACATCGAGGTGATTCTCAAGGGATACACCAAGGAAGTAGGCGGCGAGACCCGCGAACTCTGGGATGTATTTCTCTCTGATATTGGTGTTGTCAACACTTCACGCGGATAATTGCATGTACCTCACCCGCAGCCTGCTGCTGTATTGGCTGATATGGGCTGTGTCACCGATGGTGGCACAGCCTACGCATCGCCAGGAAGACGAGATTGTTTTCGCCCTGGAAGTCAAACAACTGGACGAGTTTTTTGAGCGTTTTAATCAGGACAGCACCACCCTGCTGGTCCGGTTTATGGAAGAGCAGGCACCCGGTACCCGACTGGACCGCCCTACCCTGCTGTTGTCGCTGTTTAATGAAGAAAAGGCTGACTGGAACGCAGAGCACCTGACCCGGTTTATGACCCGGGTGACAGACAGCCTGAAGCCTGTCCGACTGCACTTTTATGATGCAGACTGGTATGCGCGGCTCCGGTGCGAAGTCCGCTACCATAACCGCACTGAGCAGGTATGGCTCACCCTGCGCATAGAGCAGGTAGGAGATGCCGCCAAGTGGATCATTTGTGGCATTGAGGCTCCTTTTCTCAACCTCCCGCCTGGCAGGGACAGCCTTCGCCACCTCAATCCGATCAGCCACGGCACAGACTTCCTGGGACTGCACAAAGCCCTGCGGGACAGCCTCAACCTCCCCAACTACCTGCCCCAGACCTACCGGCCCGATCTGCTGGCCGTATTTATGCATGAAGTACAAACAGGTGAAATCCAACTCGTACAGGTATCTTCCATTACCTATCACTTCCTCCAGGTAGAGGGATGGATATTTACGGTGGATAAATTTATCCGGCCCAGCCGCAATGCAGGCTGGCTTATCAGCGACCTGACACCAGCCGGTGCCATAGCCAAGTCTATGTACAAGCAGGATGTCCTGCACCTACCCGAATGATATTGACCTGCAAACTCTCACCCATGCACAGATTTTTCACCTACATCTTATTGTTGCCGGGCATCATGCTCCATCTCTCGGCCCGGCCATCTCAGGACACCCTCTCGACCCGGGACAAGGTAGAGATCACCTACCGGGCCGAAAAGCTCATCAAAGAATATGAGAGCCTGCTGAATGCGATTGCCAGCTCGGATCTCTATGACTCTGAAATCAAGGCACTGATCGAAAACAGCTACGCCGAAACCGCCAACCGGCTGTTTTTTTCTGATAAGGCTATCATTGAGGATGATATCAACCCTGCCAATGCCGATCACCAGAAAGTACGTGATGCCGAAGTGGTAAGATACCTCCGTGACCTCGACCTCTCGTATCGCAAGTCCGAGGATCCGACGATTTCTATCTCCAATGTAAGGTCTTCCCGTGTGTTTGAGGAGAATGACAAGGTATATGTGCAGGTGTACTTCGAAAGCAGTTTTAATGGTGCCCACAAGACCATCCAGCAGCCCTACCGCCCTACCCGGCGGGTGGCGCAGATTCAGGCGATCAAGGTTGATAACCAATGGCAACTGCTGATCAGCAGCATCACGTTTTTTAATCCGGACGTACCCCTGCTCACCGCCGACTATGGCAAAGAAATCGGCACCCAACTGAAGGCACTGACCAGTGAGGGTGATACCCTTTCGCTCATGCAGCGTGAGCTGCTCCGGCAGCAGCAGGACATCCTGAACCAGATACGGGAAGATGTGGCCCGCCTGGCAGACAAAGAAGAACAACAAAAAACCGAAAACAGCTTGCAACTGGTGCAGGAGGGCGACGATGCTTTTGCACGGCAGGACTATGAGGCGGCCCTGGTCGCCTACCAGGAGGCGCAGCAGATCAAATATACCCCGGAGACTTTCCGCAAAATTGCCGACATCCGAAAAGAAATGGCTGCTCAGGCCCAGCGGCAGCAAAAAGTCCAGCTTCAATATGCGGACTGGACCCAAAAAGGACGATACGCCTGGCGGGTCAAAGAGTACGAAACGGCTGTGCAGGCATATAAAAATGCCCTCAAGATCAAACCTCAGGCAGACTCCGTTCAGCAGTATATCCGGGATTTGGAGCGAACCACCATTGAGATGGCCCGCCTAATGCTCAAATATCAGCAGGGTGACTACAACGGCGCCATCAAGGACCTGACCAAAGCCATTAAGGACAATCCAGCGCAGGCCGACCTGTATCTCCTCCGGGGGCGGTGTTATGAGCAGCTTGACAAACCCAAACAAGCGCTGGAGGAGTACAATGAAGCCCTGAAACGGTACCCTGATTTCCCGGAAGCCTATCGCCTGCGGGCAGCCCTCTACGAAAAAACCGGTCAGATACCGCTCGCAGACGCAGATTATGCGATGGCGATTTCGATCTGGGACCAGGATCCGCTGCTGTACCTGACACGCGCCCGCCTCCGCTACGCCCAAAAAAACCTCTCCGATGCCATTGCCGATCTCGGTATGGCCATTAGCCTGGACTCTACCCGGGCCGAGTGGTACCTGGAGCGGGCCGAGTGGCAGGAGGCGGCAGGACAGCCTGATAAGGCCCTTGACGACTACTCACGCGCGATCAGCCTCTCATCCGGCAAACCCGGTGCCTGGTACAAACGGGGGATGTATCATATCCGGGCCAATCATATCCAGCAGGCTGCCCGGGATTTTCTGCGGGCCAAAGAAGCCGGGCTTGACCCGGGGCTTTGGCAAAAGGTTGAAGAACTGGCCCAGCAGTATTACAACGAAGGTACCCAGCAGGTAGTGGCCCAGCAATACCGGGCTGCACTTACCCCTTTTACCCACGCAGTCACACTCCGGCCTGATTTTGCCGAGGCTTACTTTGCCCGGGCAGGCGCACACGAGCAACTTCAATCCTACGGGGCGGCACTGGACGACTATCACGAGGCTGTCACAGCCAACCCCGATTATTTTAATGCCTGGTACCGCCGGGGCGTGCTGCGAGTCAAACTCAACAACTACGCGGAGGCAGTCCCTGACTTTGAGCAGGCGGTGCGGATACAACCCGGATTTGCGCTGGGCTGGATAGAGCTGGGCAAGTCTCTTGCTGCCTTTCAGAGCTGGAAGCGTGCGCTGGAGGCCTACCAAAGAGCCCTGGAGATAGACAATACCCTCGCAGCCGTACATATGGAAGCCGGGCGGATGCGTTTTTACCTCAAAGACACCCGCAATGCGGCTGCGGCCCTCGACCAGGCCATCAAACTCCAGCCGGAGTTTCCGGAGGCGCTCCTGCTGCGGGCGCAGATCATGCTGGCCACCGGGGAGCCGGCCAAGGCCCTCGCGGATTGTAATGAAGCCCTGAAACTCCGCAAGGAGTATGCCCCCGCCCTCTACGAGCGCGGCAACGCCCAGATGGCCCTGGCACAGCCCGCCAAGGCCTCTGCTGACTATGCAGCCGCCCTCAAGCTCGACTATCGCCATGCAGGTGTTTATCTCCAGCGGGCGAGGGCCTATGCCGCTACCGGAGGCTACTCCTCCGCAGTTGCGGACTTTGAGACGGCATTTGAGCTGAGCGACTCTGTCCGCACCGCAGCCGTGTATGCAGAGGCCGGTCTTAGTGCCATAGATGCGGGGAAGTGGGAAAAAGCACGCTCCTTCATGGATCAGTCCCTGAGCCAGGACCCCACCCAGCCGCTGGCTGCTTATGGGATGGCCTGTATCCTGGCGATCAGGGGGCCGCAGGCTGAGGCCATGACCTGGCTCGAAAAAGCGTTTGCCTCTGGTGAATTTACGGCCGCCCAGATCAAAAAAGACAAAAGGCTTACGCCGCTGAAAAAAGACCCCGCATACAAGGCGCTGGTCAAAAAATACCTTTCCTGATCTCCGGAAACCATACCAAAAAAACCGGATGCAGTCACCTGCATCCGGTTTTTTTTGTCTCCGCAAAGGCTCAGGCTACGCCTGAGAGGTACCGCAGTTCACGGACAAGGCCCTGGTACTGGGCGAGGATGTGCTGTAGCCGTACAAAATCTCCCTCCACATTGTGACCTGCCAGGTGGCAGCGGGCTGTGAGCATGACCAGGATCCGGGATGCCAGCTGGTCGTCTTCAGGCGGGAGTGCGTACTTCTCCAGCAACTGGTGCAGGGAGGCTGTGTCGTGGGCAGTATCGGGCGGCAAGGTAGTGGCAATATCAGGCGTATGAGTCATGGTTCATCAAAGTATATATCTCTCAGGTTCAAAACTTATGCCACCCCGGCATCCGGCTACACAGCTAAATTGTCCGTCTGTCATAATAATTATTATCTTTGTCCCCTGAGGGTAACGGGCACCTGATGGACTCAGTACCTTTCAGCTTAAATTAGTGGGTATGATACAGGGAACTCACCCCGGCAGCGGCACGATTACATCAGCAGCATCTGTCTCCCCTGAGGAAGCGCTGCGCGACTACCGGCTGGCGTATGCAAGCCGTCAGGCCAGTTTGCTGGGAAGACGCGAAGTGCTTACAGGCAAGGCTAAATTTGGGATATTTGGCGACGGTAAAGAATTACCGCAGTTGGCCATTGCCAAGGTTTTCAGGCCCGGCGATATTCGATCCGGCTATTACCGCGACCAGACTTTTGCCTTTGCTACCGGTATTGCTACCTTCCGGGAGTTTTTTGCCCAGTTATTTGCAGATACCCAGGTCGAAAACGATCCACACTCCGGGGGGCGGCAGATGGTCAGTCACTTTGCGACGCGACTGGTCGACAAAGACGGCAACTGGCTCAATCAGACAGGCATGCCTATCTCTTCTGCAGATGCGGCCCCTACCGCCTCACAAATGCCCCGGATCACGGGCCTGGCGCAGGCATCTGTCTTATACCGCCACTCTCCCGTCCTGGCGGGCCAGACCCAGTTTTCTAATAAGGGGCAGGAGGTCGTCTTCGGCACAATAGGAAATGCGAGCTGTGCTGAGGGACACTTTTGGGAAACCCTCAATGCACTGGGTGTATTGCAGGCCCCGGCCATTATTTCTATCTGGGACGACGAGTACGGTATTTCTGTTCCCAATGAATTTCAGTTGACCAAAAGCCTCTCCCAACTGCTGGCGGGTTTTCAGCGGACCGAAAACACCCGGGGATTTGACATCTACACGGTCCGTGCCTGGGACTACGAGGAGTTGATCCAGGTATACACCCTGGCCGCCGACAATGCCCGTACCCATCACGTTCCATCCATCATACACGTGACCGAGGTAACCCAACCCCAGGGACACTCCACCTCCGGCAGCCACGAACGATACAAAACACTGGACCGGCTGGGATGGGAACGCAAGTTTGACTGCCTCCTCCACCTGCGAGAGTATATCCTCCGGCAAGGTGTCACGACAGAGGCTGAGCTCCAGGCGATAGAACAGGCTGAAAAAAAATGGGTGCAGCATGAAAAACAAGAGGCCTGGAAACAATATCAGGCTGGCCTGGAGTCTGATGCGCGTGAACTCATCGCCCTGGGACGCCAGCTGGTCCAGGCGACTGCATCTAAAACCGAACTCCGCGAGCTGCTGAGCAGCCTGGAAAAAACCAAGGAATATGCTCGCCGGGAACTGCTCGGCACCGCCCACAAAATGCTCCTGGCTGCACGCTCACACCCGACCCCTGCCCTGGCGCAGTTGGCGTCCTGGCGACGTGAAAAAGTCGCTGCGGGAGATCGTATCTATGACAACTTTCTGCACAGCGAGACCGCACACTCCCCGACAGAAGTCCGGGAGGTTGCTCCGGTATATGCTGCTGATGCGCAGGAAGTAAGCGGATATCAGATTCTGAATCAGTGTTTTAACCTGATTTTTGAGCGCAACCCGCTGGTGGTCGCATTTGGGGAGGACGTAGGGTACCTCGGCGATGTGAACCAGGGATTTGCCGACCTGCAAAAAAAGTATGGCCCCCTCCGGATCATGGATACGGGTATCCGGGAGGCCACCATCATGGGACAAGCCATCGGGCTGGCCTTGCGGGGCCTGCGTCCGATCGCAGAGATCCAATACCTGGACTACCTGCTGTACGGCATCCAGACCCTGTCTGATGACCTGGCGACCCTGCACTACCGCACCAAAGGCGGCCAGAAGGCACCTGCCATCATCCGCACACGCGGACACCGGCTGGAAGGCATCTGGCATGCGGGCTCTCCGCTCGGCATGATGCTCAGCAGCCTGCGCGGGATCCACATTGCCGTGCCGCGCAATATGGTCCAGGCCGCAGCTTTTTACAACACCTTTCTTCAGGGAGACGACCCGGCCATCATCGTGGAGGTGCTCAACGGGTACCGCCTCAAAGAGCGCCTGCCCGACAACCTGTCTCAGATCACCCTCCCGCTCGGAGTGCCGGAGGTAATCCGGCAGGGGCATGACGTCACCCTCGTCACGTATGGTGCCTGCTGCCGCGTAGCCCAGGAGGCCGCCCGCCAGCTTGAGGATGCTGGCATCAGCCTTGAAATCCTGGATGTACGGACCCTGCTGCCCTTTGACAGACACCATATGATCCTGGATTCGCTCAAAAAAACAAACCGGATCGTATTTTTGGACGAAGATGTACCGGGAGGCGCCAGTGCCTACATGATGCAGCAGGTATTGGAGGTACAGGGCGGGTATTATCACCTTGATGCGCCCCCGCGTACGATTACCGCCAAAGAACACCGCACCGCTTATGCTGATGACGGAGATTATTTCTCCAAACCACAGGCCGAGCATGTGTTTCAGGCAGTGTATGAGATCATGCACGAAGCTGATCCCAGGGCGTATCCCATCTTTTTCTGACCGGAAGGGCTGATCTGCGTTTATTACATCGTTTGTCTCCCGGCAGACGGCACTGTGTGTTGGCTGGTAGCTATTTAGTGCGTAATATTCGCCGCAACGAATACGCTAATATGTACAGGTACCTGCTACTACTTTTGGGGGTTATGTTTGTCTCCTGCCAGCATGAGCCAGGGCTGGGATACGCAACCTCACTTGCCCATCGGCTGATCATCACGGATGGCCATGTGGATCTGCCCTACCGGATGAAAGTCTCCAATTTCCGGCTGAAGCGGGCTTACCTGGATGTCTCTGTCCGGACAGCTGACGGTGACTTTGACTATGTGCGGGCACGTGCGGGCGGATTGGACGCCCCTTTTATGTCTATCTATATTCCGTCTGACAATCAACTCACCCCGGGCCTGAGCAAACGGGTAGCTGACTCACTCATAGACATGGTCCTGGCGATTCCGGCGCGGTATCCTGCCCATTACATGATGGCCTATACGCCGGATGATGTGCTGGAGGCAGCCCGTACCGGCAAAATAGCCCTGCCGATGGGCATGGAAAATGGTGCCCCTATTGAGGATGATATCCGCAATGTGGCGTATTTTTATGAGCGGGGCATCCGGTATATCACCCTGACACATGCCACGGACAACCGGATCTGCGACTCCTCCTACGACACTACCCGCACCTGGAACGGGCTCAGCCCCTTCGGCGCGCAGGTAGTCCGTGAGATGAACCGGCTGGGCATCATGGTGGACATCTCACATGTGTCCGACAGCAGTTTTTATGAGGTGCTGCAGATCGTGAAGGCGCCGGTGATTGCCTCTCACTCCTCCTGCCGGTATTTCACGCCGGGATTTGAGCGGAATATGAATGATGATATGCTCAAAGCCCTGGCCCGCAATGGCGGCGTGATCCAGATCAATTTTGGTTCGACCTTCCTTGACAGCCTTTCGCGGCAAAAATTTGAAGTCTTCAGAAAAGAAGTCAGTACCTATGCCGCAGACCATAACCTTGCCGAAGGAGACAGTGCCTATCAGGCATTTATCCAGCAGTATTACCGCGAAAAGGGATATCCGCACAGCGATGTAGCCCGTGTGGCTGACCATATAGACCACGTGGTGGCCATTGCTGGCATAGATCATGTGGGACTGGGTTCTGACTACGACGGGGTGGGCGACTCCCTGCCGCAGGGCCTGAAAGATGTATCGGACTACCCCAATCTGATCCTGGAACTCCTGCGCCGGGGGTATTCAGAAGCAGATATTGCCAAAATTTGTTACCAAAATGTCTTCCGGGTATGGCGTGCGGTCGCTGCGGCTGCCGGGTCATAACCCACACTTCCCCTGTATCAAGCCATTGTTTATCAACCACCTTTTTATGACGCCTACAGTCCCATCACCGTCTCTCACGCAGCGCGCCGCTGACAATATCCGCATCCTCTCGGCAGCCATGGTCGAGAAAGCTGGCTCTGGTCACCCCGGAGGTGCTATGGGGGGAGCTGATTTTATTCACATCCTCTTCTCGGAGTTTGTCACGTTTGATCCGAATGACAAACACTGGCCCATGCGCGACCGCTTTTTTCTGGACCCGGGTCATATGTCCCCGATGTTGTATTCCTCCCTTTCATTGCTGGGCAACTACTCAATGGATGACCTGAAACAATTCAGGCAGTGGGGCAGCGTGACACCTGGCCACCCGGAGATAGACGTGGACCGCGGGGTCGAAAACACCTCCGGCCCGCTCGGCCAGGGCCATGCATTCGGCGTAGGGGCTGCCATTGCTGAGCGGTTTATAGCTGCCCGGTTTGGCGAGTGGACCCAGCACAAAACCTGGATTTATATTTCTGACGGGGGTATCCAGGAGGAAATCTCCCAGGGTGTAGGTCGTATTGCGGGTTTTCTGGGCCTGGGCCATGTCACGATGTTTTATGACTCCAATGATATCCAGCTCTCCACGACCGTGCCTGATGTCATGGACGAGGATACAGCCCGTAAGTATGAGGCGTGGGGCTGGCATGTACAGACCATTGAGGGCAATAATCCGCTGGCGATCCGCGAGGCACTCCAGGCCGCAGTGGCTGAGACTGAGCGTCCTTCGCTGATCATCGGAAAAACGATCATGGGTAAAGGTGCTCTCACGGAGGATGGTCACAGCTTTGAAGGAGAGGTAGAAACCCACGGTATGCCTCTCGGCAAGGCAGGCGCTTCTTTTGCCAAAACCATCGTGCACCTCGGCGGCAATCCTGATGATCCTTTTGTGGTATTTCCGGAGGTAGCTGCTTATTACCAGGAAGTACTCGCCCATAAGGCTGCCCAGGCAGCCGCCAAAAAAGCCCTCCAGGCAGAATGGGAACAAGCCAATCCTGAGCTGGCTGCGAAACTGCATCAGTATTTTTCTGGTGAGGCGCCTAGTATCAACTGGGATGCCATCGTACAGAAGCCCAACAGTGCGACCCGCAACGCCTCCGGGGCTGTGCTGGCGTACCTGGCTGATCATGTCGAAAACATGGTAGTGGCTTCTGCCGACCTCTCCAACAGCGACAAAACAGATGCTTTCCTGAAAAAAACCAAAGCATTCAAGCGGGGTGATTTTAACGGAAAATTCCTGCAGGCCGGCGTTTCTGAGCTGACAATGGGTGCCCTGGCTACCGGCATGGCCCTGCATGGCGGGGTGATCCCGGTGTGTGCGACCTTTTTTGTATTCTCCGACTACATGAAACCAACCCTGCGCCTCGCCGCCCTGATGGAGCAGCCGGTGAAGTTTGTCTGGACACACGATGCCTTTCGGGTGGGAGAGGACGGACCTACCCACCAGCCGATCGAGCAGGAAGCGCAGCTCCGCCTCCTGGAGCAACTCCAGACACACAAAGGCCACAACAGCCTTCTGGCCCTGCGCCCGGCGGATGGTCACGAGACTACGATAGCCTGGAAGATGGCCCTGGAGAATATCCACAGCCCCACTGGCCTGATTTTTTCCCGTCAGGACATCATGGACCTGCCTGCCCGCGAGGGATCTGACCGCTATACCGATGCCCGGCAAGCTGAAAAAGGAGCCTATATCGTGCAGGATACAGAAGGTACCCCTGATCTGGTTTTGGTAGGCAATGGATCAGAGGTAGCGACCCTGGTGGCCGGTGCCGAGCTGCTCCGCCAAGCCCAAGGGCTGAAAGTGCGGGTAGTGTCTGCTATTTCTGAAGGTTTGTTCCGGACACAGTCTGCTGAGTATCAGGCATCTGTACTGCCATCTGAGGTACCTACGATGGGCCTGACGGCTGGTCTGCCGGTAACCCTCCGCGGACTCACGGGCGCACGGGGCCATGTGGTCGGACTTAATCACTTTGGGTACTCTGCACCGTACAAAGTGCTGGACGAAAAATTTGGGTTTACCCCTGCCCATGTGCAGCAGGAAGCTGTCGCTTTTCTGGCGCGGGTGAAGTAAACCCCACCGACTTGTAAGATGGTACAAACACCCCCTCTGCGGGGTGTTTGTCGTTTTGGGAGCGCGCAGGTGTACCGATTACCCTTCCAGCACCCACATCCGGAACTGGCATCCGCCGAGGCGGAAATGCAGGGGATGCCCCCCCCTGAGGTGCTCGTACTTGTGATGGGGATCGGAGATACCGGCGAGATCTATCCCGGTATTGCTCCCGATGAGTCGCCAAGTCCCTACGGGCAATACAACCCGGTCCCAGTCATGGGTATGGCTGCCGGTATTGATCAGTACCAATATGCGACCGGCCACGATATAACCCAGTTGGTAGGGATTGACGGTGTCTATCCAGCGATAATATCCATCGGGGAGTCGCGCTGACACCCGAAACACCTTGCCATACGCACTCAGCCGAAACCGGTTCAGCCCACGCCAAAACAGGTACATATCCCGGTAATTGGCGAAGGTCTCCGGGTGATCCGGGGTTTTGCCGGCATTTTCCCAGACAAACCAGTTAGGGGCGCGCATGTTATAGGTATCACGTTTGCCGTGCATATACACCTTCACCCCATTGGTCATGACCTTGACGGTTTCTTTGAGCTCAGCCAATCCCTTGGATCGCATCATCTCCGTGCCTCCATGTGTCACAATCGGACCTACGGACGTGTACAGGAGCAGTGCCGCTATCTTGAACCGGTCTTCATCTACCCCAAACCGCCCGTCCCAGTTGGACTGGGCAAACTGATCTGCCAGGGCCCAGTTGTCATGAATATCGAGGTAGGAGATACCACTCAGCGGTGTTTTTTCGTCGTGAAATGTCGAGGTCAGGGCTTTTTTTACCTTGTCAAGTTCCCTGAAGTTGCCACCTGCATATCCCTGGTCCCGGCCTTTTTCGTATGGATTGGAGGTGGGACCTTTGATCGCGTCACGGGCTTCGTCATTAAAGTAAGTGATCGGCGAGTTGTGTTTATACCAATCCCAGGAAGGATTGTGCTCAAAGGCAGGGTCAGCAGACCCGATCCATGGTTCGCCGTAGATAATAATATCCGGCCCTACGGCCTCACGCAGTTTGATCAGGGTCTGGCGGTCTATCTGACCTGCCAGGTCTATCCTGAAACCGTCTATCCCAAACTCCTCTATAAAATGCAGACACTGGTCAATAAGCCACCGCTGCACCATGGGCCGGTTCTCAAATTTGACTTCATTGCCATACTCGCCGATATGGTCCAGGTCATGGGTGCGGTAGTGATAGAGTTTGTCTATGACATTCCAGTTAAACCAATAATACACACCCTTGTCCATGTTTTCGCCGGTATGGTTAGGGACAATGTCTATGATCACCGCGATACCCTGCGCATGAAAAGCCTGTACCAGGTCCCTGAACTGCTCCCGCTCCTCGCCGGGTGCAGTGCCACGCTGCCGAAACCGGGATTCGACCGCAAAGGCATGTGTCGTACGATACCCCCAGTCGTAGTTTTCCAGGTGGATCCCCTGCTCAATCATAAACCGGTCCTCTTCAAAAGCCGGCCGCCAGTCTTCATCCCGGTAATGTAAAAACTCCTGCACGGGCATCAGGTGTACCACATTGATGCCGAGGTCAAGGAGGTAGTCAAATCCGATCGGATGCCCCTGGCTGTTGCGAAGACCGGGCACTGTCATGGCAGGCAGGGTGCCCCTGATATCTTCAGGCACGGGCAACAAATCCGTAAAGTCCTGTACATGAACCTCATATGCTATCACATCCTCCATCGGAGGGCGACCTCCAGCCAGGGGAGCCGCCGGGATCGTGCGGGTCCACACCCGGGCACGCCCCCAGCTGTCCAGGCTCACACGGGCATAAGGATCCGTGACGTGGACGGGATTGGTCTCATAAAAATGGTTGCCGGGATCATCAGCTCCATGAATGGTATAGTCGTAATAAATGCCCTTAAGATTGCCGGGCACTGTGATTTCCCATACCCCGTCAGCATCCTGCACAAGGTCCCAGATCTCGTACGGGTCGCCGGTGGCCTCGTGATACAGATATACCTTCACCTGGGTGGCACGGGGCGCAAACAACCGGAAATCGGTGGCAGACGCATCTGGCCTGATCTCAGCACCGAGGGGTTTGGAGGAGTATAATTCCCGAAACCACCCATCAAACGAACACCAGCTTTTGAGCTGATAGGCAGGAATCTCCAGGTAATAAATCCGCCGGATGTCGAGTGCCTGTGCCGGGACAATCAGGGCCGTATGCTCTTCATTGGGGAGTACCTGCGCGATCGGGATCACGGTGCCCTGTGCATCCGTCAGGCGGTAAGACCGGACAGCTACCGGGCGGGGTGCGCCTAATACCTTGATCCAGAGGGTGTAAGGGCGGCGAAGTTCGGCCAGTAGGATCGGTGTGTGCATAACCACAGGTTAGAGCAGAAAAGTCATTACCCCAGACGTCGGCCAGGTTTCTGCATCAGGCGCATGCGTACCAGGATATGCTGCAAGATAGGGCCGAATCAGGCAGCGCGCAAGGCGATTTTTCAGGTCCTCGAACCAGGGATATTATTTTCGGGGATGAAACAGGGTGTGTATTTCGCGGAGGTACTCACGGTCGAGGTGGAGGTATATCTCTGTCGTGGTGATGGATTCGTGGCCGAGCATCTCCTGGACCGCCCGCAGGTCTGCCCCGCCCTCGATGAGATGTGTCGCAAAACTATGCCGGAAGGTATGCGGACTCACAGACCGGCTGATCCCGGCCTGTAGTGCCAGGGCCTTGACCCGGTTGAACACACTGATACGGGACAGGCGGGTGCCCCGCTGGTTTACAAACACAGCATCTTCATGCCCCCTGACCGCTGGTATCCGGGCCTTGCTCAGCTCCCGGTAATGCCGGAGTGCTTCCAGGGCAGCATCTCCGAGGGGCGTCAGGCGCTCTTTGGAACCTTTACCCAAAATCCGGAGAAACCCCTCCGCCAGGTACACCCGCGACCAATCCAACCCGGTGAGCTCCGATACCCGCAGGCCGGCCCCATACAGGGTCTCAACAATCGCCCGGTCACGCGCCCCGGTCAGGTCATCGGCGGCAGCGGCCTGAAGCATGGCCTCGATCTCCGGGATCGCAAGCACTGCCGGGAGTTTGCGGGCAAAAGCAGGGACATCCAGCCGCTCAGCAGGATCGGTATTCAGCAGGTTGTCAGCTACTAAAAATCCGTGAAAGGCACGAAGAGAAGAAACCGTCCGCGCCAGCGAGCGCTCTCCGAGGCAGCAGTAGGCTGCCAGCCAGGTCAGGAAATCCCGGAGATGTGTCAGCGATATCTGTTCAGGTGCCGGGATCCCGGCGACATCAGCCGCCCAGTCCGCATACCGGGTGATGTCCCGGAGATAAGCCTCGCGGGAGTTGGCAGCGGCATTGCGTTCAATCTGGAGATACTGCTCAAACTCCCGTAGCGCCCGGGCCCAGGAGAGTCCGGAGGCGTCCATCAGCCCTGGTTGCGAATACGGTCCGCAAGGCTGCTGGTTGAGGTATCCGGTGTCAGGGGGATCAGCTCCAGGCGTCCGCCCCAGGTCGCCAGCAACTCAGCACCGGCGACTTCTTCCGGCTGATAATCAGCTCCTTTGACGAGCACATCTGGCTGTAGGAGGGCGATCAGGTCACGGGGGGTCTCCTCCGGAAACACATATACGGCATCCACAAACTCCATCGCTGCCAGCAGGCGGGCGCGGGTGTTTTCGTCCTGAAAAGGGCGGTTTTCTCCTTTCAGCTGCCGCACAGAGGTATCTGAGTTCAGGCCGATAACCAGCCGGTCTCCCAGTGCCTGGGCTTTTTCGAGATAATCCACGTGCCCCAGGTGCAGCAGGTCAAAACAGCCATTGGTAAAAACGATTGTCTCGCCCCTTACACGCCAGGCATTGATCCGGCGCTGTAATTGCGTGAGCGGCAGAATTTTGTCGGAGGTCTGATACATGTCAGGAAAATGAGCCAGGAGGCCCCGGTAGTAAGTATATAGGACGCAAGTTAGTATTTCCTCTCGCAAATCAAGGTATCGGAGCGGATAAAAACCGGTGCCCGGTTGTCAGACTTTGATGCAGCATATGGGCCAGCGAGTCATCTATCATGTCCAGCACCGGCCCAGGCCATACTCCCAGGCCTACGGCCAGCACCGCCAGGGGTACCAGCATGACGTACTCCCGCAGCGTCAGGTCTGTAAGCAGGGGCCGCCACGTACTGGTATGACCAGCGTCAAATGTGCCAAAAAACAGCTGCCGGAAAGCCCGTAAAAAATATACCGCCGACCACACGATCCCTGACAGGGCGACCAATATCCATCCCAGCGGAATGCTGCTGCCCAGTACTCCCATAAACACCAGCAGTTCCGACACAAAACTGCACAGACCCGGCAAGCCCATTGAAGCAAAAAAGCCGACCAGCGTAAAAAAAGCATACCGGGGCATCAGGTCCCAGAGACCGCTAAAATTAGGCAGGTGCCGGTCATGGACCCGCACATACAAAACGCCGACCAGGATAAACAGCATCGCTGAGGTAATCCCATGCGTAAACAGCTGATATACAGCCCCTGTAAGCCCTGTCACCTGAAGGGCACCCAGTCCCAGCAGCACATAGCCCATATGAGATACCGAGGAGTAGGCCACCAGGCGCTTATAGTCCTGCTGGGCCATAGACACCATGGCCCCATACACAATGGCGAGGATACCAGCCCCGGCTATCCATGGGCTATATACAATCATTCCCTCCGGAAACAATCCCATGCAGATACGCACCATCCCATATCCGCCGACTTTGAGCAGGATACCGGCCAGGATGACTGACACCGGGGTGGGTGCCTCCACGTGTGCATCAGGCAACCACGTGTGCAGGGGCACGGCAGGGATTTTAATGGCAAATCCGATAAACAGCACCAAAAATGCGAGCAAACGGGCATTTAACCCCAGCAGGGTACGACCGGCATCAAAAAAACTTCCGCTGATGAGGTTGGAGGGCCAGCCTTCAGGCCCTGTCTGCATCATGTCGAGCATGCTCAGGGTATGTACCGGATGCCCGGCAGCAGCGGTTGCCACAGGATCCGTAAAACTAAACATCAGCCCCACCATCACCAGCAACATAAATACGGACCCGACGAGGGTGTACAAAAAAAACTTGACGGAAGCATATTCCCGCCTTGCGCCGCCCCAGATACCGATCAGGAAAAACATCGGCAGGAGCATCAGTTCATAAAAAATATAAAACAGCAGGAAGTCGAGGGCACAAAAAACGCCGATCAGGGACGCATCCAGGAGGAGAAACAGGAGAAAATACCCCTTGACAGACTGGGTGATCTCAAAAGAGGAAATAACTGCTATCGGCAATATCAGCACCGTGAGCAGTATCAGAAGCCCCCCCATGCCGTCCACGGCGAGGAGCCAGGTAGCTTTCATCAGGCCTGCACTTCCCATGTCCAGGGTGATCCAGTCAGCCTGCTCCTGCAGGACAAAACCGCTCTCTCCTGCTGCCGGATGCATCAGCACAGGCAATAACCCTGCAAGTACCACCACGAGCTGCACCAGGGTGACCCCAAGCGTCGTCCAGCGAAATACCCGCGTCCACGTCTCAGGCACCATTGCCAGCAGGGCCAGGGCCCCCAGTGGCAATACAATCAATAAAGTCAGTATCCCCATATGGTCTCCCAATAAGTCCAGCAATACCACCCTGTCAGGGCCAGGATCACTAATACACTCCATCCAATATACTGCTGTATGCGGCCGGTCTGAAGGGTCCGCACCCACCGGCCAACACGGCCGGTCAGCTTTGCCACGCCATTGACCAGTCCGTCTACGCCATACATATCTGTAAAGGCTGCCGCATGGGCCAGTGAAGGACCCTCATTTCGTACGATTACCCCGCTCAGTACACGCACAAATCCATCTACGATCCAGGTGTCTATCCTGTATACCAGCCGGGCAACGCTCAGCGCGAGCACTGCCAGGTATTTTTCGTACCAAAAGTCCAGGTACATCCACCTGCGTGTGACCGGCCCTGCCTGTCGTCCACCCCCATACAAACGCCAGCCCAGGATCAGACCTGCACCCGCCAAACCTGCCGACACCATGGGGACAGCCACATGCACCCACTCCTGAACATGCAGGGATGCGTGACCCAGCACATGGCTGACCCACCCCTCCGAGAGCGCCAGCGGATTCAGGCTAAACCATCCCCAGATACTGCCGATCCCCAACACCCACACGGGCATCGCCATAGCGCCCCGTGCATCATGGGCATGGGCGGCAGCCTCAGACCGGGGTGCCCCTCCAAATATATACCCTGCCCAACGGCTGATATACAACCCTGTCAGGCCAGTAGTGACAAAAGCCGCCACCACCAGACCGTACCAGATGCCACCTGACTGGAGCGCGTGGGCTACGATCCCCAGGAGAATCCCGTCTTTGGAGAGAAAACCCGAAAACAGCGGCATACCGGCCAGCGACAATCCCATCAGCAGGGTCAGGCGCCACGTCCAGGGCATAACCCGCCGGAGGCCACCCATCTGACGGATATCCTGGGCATCAAGGTTGCCGGTTGTATCGGCTTCCTGCAGGGTATGAATGATGATACCAGCCACTAAAAAAAGACCTGCCTTAAAAAAAGCATGGGTAAACAGGTGAAAAACAGACGCTTCCGGAACACCTGCCCCAATCCCCATCATCATAAGCCCCAACTGCGAGAGCGTCGAGTAGGCCAGAATACGTTTGATGTCTGTCTGAGCCAGGGCCATCAGCGCAGCAGACAGTGCCGTAATCCCGCCGATAACCGCCAGCACGGTCAGCACCTCCGCCGGTAATACAGGTGACAGCCGGGCAGCCATGTATACCCCCGCAGCGACCATGGTCGCTGCATGCAGCAGGGCAGACACTGGAGTAGGGCCTGCCATCGCATCCGGCAACCATACCTGAAGGGGAAACTGGGCAGACTTACCGACAGCCCCGCATATCAGCAATAAACCTGGCCAAAATGCCAGGGGTTGCCCCTGTCCCAGCAGTGAGGCCATATCTGTTGTACCTGATCGCCAAACTGCCAGTATGATCCCGGCCAGAAAAAAAGCATCCCCTACCCTATTGACAATGAAGGCCTTGGGGGCGGCATGGGCCGCCGCTGTTTTATTGCGCCAAAAACCGATCAGCAGATATGAACATAAACCCACCCACTCCCAGCCTGCAAACAGGGTCAGCAGGTCTCCTGCAAACACAATCGTCAGCATCGCGGAGACAAAAAATCCCAGATATGCAAAATAACTGCTGTACCGGGCATCTCCCTTCATATACACTTCTGAATACCGTGTCACCAGCAGGGCAATCAATGCCACCAGCACAGCCATACAAGCGGCCAGCAGGTCCAGCCTGAACCCTACCCGCAGGGAGAGGTCACCGGCTATAAGGTCCGGCATCCAGGCAGCTGCCACTTGTACCTGTCCGCCCGCCCACATCAGGCTGACGGCTGCCATTGCCAGACCCAGGGTAATACCCAACGCCACCAGCAACGCGGCGCTACCGACTCGTACTGAGGACTTGCCAGAAACAAGCGAAATAGTACCCCCCAGCGCGGGCATCAGGATTATTCCCCATATCAGGCTTATTGTCCAGGGCATTCTCGGAAGAATTGGCGCACAAGGTACGGATTTTCAGCTGAACGGGTCAAACCTCTCCCCCTAAAATGAAAATACCTGCGTGTATTTTCTCCGGAAACCTGCTACCTTTCGGACACAAAACCCATCCCATGGCCGATATTCTCCTCCCATTGCTGGCAGGCCTTGTCCTGTTTTTGTTTGCTGTAGCCAGCCTGTCTGATGTACTCAAAGATGCTGTCAGCTACCAGGCCAAACACCTGATGGCCCGGTTTACCCGAAACGTGGTCTCCGGAATCCTGACCGGGACGATCATCACCATTTTGCTGGATTCTTCTTCTGCGGTGATTATCCTGACGATTGTCCTGGTGAATGCCGGGGCGATCACCTCCCGCCAGTCACTGGGTGTGGTGATGGGCGCCAATATCGGCACTACTTTTTCCAGCCAGCTGATCGCGCTGGATGTAGGCAAGTACTCCGCGATCCCGATGGTGATCGGACTGATCCTGTGGCTGGCGGCCCGTGGCGAACGCTGGAAACAAGCAGGTCAAATGCTGATGTACTTCGGGATGTTGTTTTTTGGGCTGCTCACGATGGAGGAATCCGTCACGCCCCTGCGAGACAGTCCGGACTTCCTGACCTGGATGAAAAACCTGGAGACACCGGTCACAGGAGCTGGTGCCGGTGCCCTGATCACCCTGATCATTCAGTCTTCTTCTGCTACTGTAGGCATGGTCATCACCCTGGCCAAGCAGGATCTTATCACCCTGGCAGCCGGCGTAGCCGTAATGTTAGGGGCAGAACTGGGCACCTGTGCCGATACTTTGCTGGCGACCATCGGCTCTTCCCGGCAGGCGCTCCGCACAGGTATTTTTCACCTGACGTTTAATATTGTCTCCATCGTGGCGGGCCTCCTGGCGTTTGCGCCGTTTATTGCCCTCGTAAACTGGATGTCACAGGGGATGGACATAGAAAAACAAATCGCCAATGCACATGTCACCTTTAATGTCGCTGGCGTATTGTTGTTTGTGTGGTTTATTCCGCTGATAGACAGATTCCTCAATCATATTTTACCAGACAAACCCGGGACAGTACCCGAAATGGACGAAGCCCTGCGGCAGGAACCCAACGCCTAATGATGGCTTAGGTACCCAAACCCAAAAGCCGGCACATATCCTGTGTCGGCTTTTGGGGTATCAGGCAGCAATAACTTTGTTATTCAATCTCAATGGAAAACGCCCTTTTGCGGCCTTTTTTGTCAAGCAAAAACCGCTCACGATAGATCATAAAAGATGCTTCGCCGACGTCCTTGAGGTAGACATAATTAAAGCCGCCGGAAAATACGGCTCCGAGTCCGGGCACCAGGCCTACAGCTTTTTTGGTGAGGGTGCGCTCCACAATCTCCTTGATGATCACACGGGAGAGGTAGGACGTAGCATTTTTGCTGATTTGTTTGGTGGTGAAGTCCCCCATGACCTCTCCGCTGACCTGCGAGGCACGGCCCGCCTCAAAATCCTTGAGCTCTGCCAGGGCTTTTTGTTTGGAGACTTTTTCAGAGGCCGTCGCAATCTTCAGCACCCGCATCATATACTCCAGTTCGTAGACACGGTCACTCTCGGGGGTGGTGGTATCGGCAGGATTAAACCCATAACACAAGGCCACCTGGTAGATCGTGCGCATGGACAGGACAAACAAGGCGGGCAGATCTGCGATCAATCCGGGCCACCCGACCAGACCGGTACCTACCCCGCTCAGCGCCCCCATCCGGGTATTGTCCTCGATGAATTTTTGGGCGACATGATCCAGGTCGTGGATAGAGGCTTTTTTCAGATCGGCAATGGTAGCAGCCTCAATCTCAAACTCCCGGGTAGCTGTGAGTACATCCTGTGGATTGATGGTCCACTGTGAAGCGTCCTGAAGTTTTTCGACAATTTTCTCCGTAATCCCCGATATATTACTTTTGATGTCCTCCGGCGTCAGGGTTTCGGTGAGCCAGGTAATCGGTTTGCTGACAAAATCAGTCGCCATGTTGAGAAAACCGGGGTTGTCGGACTTCCAACGGGCAATATCGTCGAGGATTTTTGTTTCAGAAGCGTTTAATTTCGCCATGGGTAAAGCGGGATGAATGACTCGCATGAATTAGGTACCGTCAATTTAACGAAAAAAATCTTATGAAGTTCGCTTCCAAAGCGGTTCACGCCGGGGTCACCCCGGACCCATCCACCGGTGCGATCATGACGCCGGTATTTCAGACCAGTACGTATGTACAGGCTGCCCCCGGCGACCACAAAGGGTACGAATACGGGCGCACCCAAAATCCCACCCGTGACGCACTCCAGACATCACTGGCGGCCCTCGAAAACGGCAAACATGCCCTTTGTTTTGCCTCCGGCCTGGCTGCCACGGATGTCGTGATGAAGCTGCTCCGCCCCGGTGATGAGATCATCTGCACCAATGACCTGTATGGTGGCACCTATCGGCTGTTTATGCGGGTGTTTGCGGAGTATGGGCTGAAATTTCACTTTGCCGACCTGACCGATCCCGCTGCGATCACGCCCCTTGTCAATGCACAGACCCGGATGATATGGATCGAGACTCCCACCAATCCACTGATGAATATCATTGATATTCAAGCCATTACAAGCATGGTGGCGGGCCGGGGTATTATCACCGTCGTGGACAATACTTTTGCCTCACCCTATCTCCAGAACCCCCTGGACCAGGGAGCTGACCTGGTGGTACACTCGATCACCAAGTTTATCAACGGGCACTCCGATGTGATCATGGGCTGCGTGATCACCTCCGATGATACCCTCCACGAGCGGCTGAAGTTTCTCCAGAATGCCTGCGGAGCCGTACCTGGCCCCCAGGATTGTTTTTTGGTGCTCCGCGGGATCAAAACCCTGCACCTCCGGATGGAACGCCACTGCCTGAACGGTGAGCAGGTGGCTACCTTTCTGAGCGGACACCCGGCGGTAGAGCGGGTATATTGGCCGGGACTTCCCTCCCACCCCAACCATGAGATTGCCCGGCGGCAGATGCGGGGGTTTGGGGGTATGATTTCCTTCACCCTCAAAGACGACCGCATGGAGCAGGCCCTGAAGGTCCTCAGCGGTACCCATATGTTTGCCCTGGCAGAGAGCCTGGGGGGAGTAGAGTCGCTGATCGGACACCCGGCCAGCATGACCCATGCCTCTATCCCCCGCGAAGAGCGCCTGAAGGCCGGCCTGAAAGATACCCTGATCCGGCTCTCCGTAGGGATCGAGGATGCCGAAGACCTGATCCAGGACCTGGCTCAGGCATTGGGCTAACCCCGCAGGACATACTCCCTCTCTCATACCGGCCCCGCACATGCGGGGCCGTTTCCGTTTATACTCCATCCTTGACCATTCAGGTTGCCGGAATGACGGATCACGCAAGAATGTCTCACCCCTGTTCAAGCACCTGAAAAGTATGCACAGAAGTTGTAACGGGTATATCACATGACGCTGTAATTCAGGACTATGCAGCCGGCTCGCCGGTACGTATCTGCTATCGTTGCCCTGCGCTCTTTATCAACAGACCCAGACACTCGTTACCCTACACCAACCTTTTCTAGTTATGTTAAACCTGGTTTTCACCCGTAAGCGGCTCTATGCCGGCGCAGGCACAGAAACAGTACAATTTCTCTCGCAGGGATCTCATATCAGCCTTGACGGGCGTCCGGCGCATGAAGTCCTGCGCGAACATCTGGCCTCTATTCTTCAGGCTTACCGGCAGGCGCCGGGCAATACCGGCTCAGATGCTATCTCCATCGCAGCACCCGCCGATGTCATCGAAAACGGCGGACTCAAAGCAATCCGGGGCGTACTCGAGCAGCAGGCTGCCGCCTATGAAGTCCTTCATACAGATATCCTGCCGGTTGCCTATCTTTTTGGGCTACGCCAGCAACCAGCAGATAAAGCAGGCAACTGGGCCATCCTGGAATCCCTGGATGACCATGTGACCCTGGGATATTACCGCACCCGCACAGGCGGGATTCTGGAAGCAGATATGCGGGAGCGTGGGCGCGAGGCGGTCCTTCAGGAAGAGCGGTTCGAAGGACATATCATCCGGCAGTTTGGTCCCGCAGCCGGCAATCAGCAGATTCTCAATGAATTACTGCGCGAGCTCACCAGTGCCGGCCTCTCTCTGAATGTCAAGGGTCAGTCTGACCTTGCCCTCCAGCTCCTCCAGCCTAGCGGCGACCATACCTACCGGGTATCACAGGAGTCCGAGCGGGTCTCGCTGGAAGCCCTTGTCACCCTGACCCAGGAGCGGTATGATACGCTGCTGTACACCAACCGGGAGCGTATCTTCGAAAAACTCAACGAAGAGATCCTGATCGAGCGCCAGATTGAAAAACTGGCCCTCCTCGGCGGCTTTCTGCATCACCCGAACTTCCGCCAGTACCTCAGCTCCCGTCTGAGCGGCACTACAGAGGTCGTGGCTATCGGGGGGCAGGATACGGGCGATATACAGACCATAATCCATGGAATGGCTGTACGGCACCAACTCCTGCTGCACGCTGACAGCCTCCACGCAGCTGAGGTCAAACGCCGCAAAGAAGAAGAAGAGCGCAAAATCCGTATCTCCTCCGAGCTGAAAACCCGTGAAGAACGCGAAGCCCTGCTGCGCCAGATCCGGGAAACCTGTGAGGACGAAGCGCTGCGGGATACGTATGAAGATATGTTTATCGCGCAGGGGCTGCGGCTGGGTGTGCCAGACGTTGTCGTACGCTGGAATATCGAAGAAGCCCTCAACATGGCTGCGCTGCGGCGCGAGGTAGGCCACTCAGATGTCGCTGAAGTCTCCCGGGAAATCAGCACACCGGCCTCCCAGGTAGCGGATACCGTTGCCAGTGACACAACCTCCACCCCGGAACCCGAAGTAACCCTTCCGGAGGTTGAAGCCGTGCAGGAAGAATCCCCTGTCGAACCAGCGGTCACAGCACCGCTCGCTGAGGCACTCACACCGGCCGTCCAGCCTGAACCCACACCAGAAGAACCCGTCGTACAACCAGCACCCGTTGCCGACACGCCCGTCGTAAAACCGTCTGTGCCTCCGGTAGCGGAGCCCGTGGCAGAAGTGGTGGCAGCCCCGGTTCTGGAACCCGTCGTCGCAGCTGGGGTAAGTCCTGCCATCAAAACCCAGGAACTGGCCAAAACCACCTCCAACGGCAAAGGGGATGTGACTGTCGTGGAAAAAGCACCTGCCGAACCCAAGCAGCAGCGGGTCATAAGCCTCAATGACATGTTTATCATCAAGGGGGCGCTGGCAGATGATGAGTTTGTGACCAAAAAAGTGACCTTCCACGCCGAGCAGGAAATACGGGTGTTGCGGGTATTGCCCGCCAAAATCCAGGACAATCCTGCTAAACTCGAACGCTTCCGCAAACTACATGCAAAGGAAGTCGCCTACTATGGAGATGTGAGTGAAATCGGTGACTCACGAGAAGGTAAATTTTTCTACCGGAACTATATCGAGCGGACGACCCTGGCCGAATACGCTAAAAAAGCTCTTTGGGATAAGAAAAAAGACCTGGACGAGCTGGGCAGCGCTGACCTCAAGCTCATCCTGAACATCCTGAAGGACATCCGTGAGCTGAAAGTATCCCATGCCAACCTGACGGCCGACAACATACTGGTGGTGTCCCGTCGCCGGTGGAACCTCCAGAAGGAAAATGAGATCCGGTTTGTAGGGTTTACTGCAGATGATGCCACTTCGGCTCAAATGATCGAAAAAGCCCACCGGGCACTGGCTCCGCTGATGCCCGCGGGCATGTACAAGGAGTTTCGGGAGCGGTTTCAACTCTGACCCTGATGCAAAACGACCCGGCAGAACTCCTGGCACGTCTGGAAGCCCGGGACCGGGCAAGGCTCCAAACCAGGCTCCGGCTTATCGCCGGAGCCTGTCTGGTTTGTATGCTCCTGGTCTGGGGGATATCCTACCTGGCCGGTCTTTTTTCGTACCGTACTTTCCCCCTGGCGGAGGTCAATCGCAGCCGGATAGAAGCCCTTTTTGCCCAAAATCCGGAGCCCATAGTGCTGACACAGGGTGAGCAGCGGGACACCGTTGTATCCGTAGCGGAGTATCTGAACCTTGTGTACCAGCATGTCCAGCAGCAGCCTGTTTCAGACGTCCGGGATAGCACCTTTGTGGCGCCTGCTTTTCCGGGAGGGGACAGCGCCTGGCAGGCATTCACGTCCTACTACCTCCGGTATCCGGACCAGGCACGTGCAGAGGGACGCGTCATGCTGCGGTTTACCGTAGCAGCAGACGGCACCCTGCATACACCCGTCATCGTACGGGGGGTAGACTCGGCCTGTGATGCCGCCGCCCTGGACCTGGTCCGCCTGATGCCTCGCTGGATACCCGCATCATCCGCAGGCCGCCCTGTCGAGGCTGAGGTATCCCTTGCGGTATCTTTTGAGCTCCGGTAACCCCCATCAGCACCTTCTCCTGTGGTTTATCATGCGTTTGCCCATGCCAGCTATTTGATTCATGGCTGATCTTCTGTTATTTGGGGGCAAAGTTATCTCCGCTTTTGTCGGCCGGCTTACGTCACCGCACCGCAGATAAGGAGAAACTTGCCATACTTTCAATCACCCCAACAGGATCTGTTATGAAAATTGGATTTGTCGGACTCGGCAAAATGGGTGGCAACATGGTCAAGCGCCTTTTGCTGCACAAGCATGAAGTAGTCGCCTACAACCGCTCCCGCCCGGCGGTAGATGAAGTTGTCAAAGAAGGTGCCATCGGTGCCGACTCTATTGAGGACCTGGTCAGCAAGCTCGAAGGCCGCAAGGTCGTCTGGTTGATGGTCCCCTCAGGCCAGGCTGTAGATGACAACATCGCGCATGTACTGCCACTCCTGAGCCCCGGCGACATCATTGTGGATGGTGGCAACTCCTACTGGCGCGACTCTGTCGCCCGTGCTGCCCGTGTGGCAGCGCATCAGGTACATTATATAGACTGCGGGGTGAGCGGTGGTATCTGGGGACTCAAAAATGGTTATGCACTCATGTACGGAGGCGAAGCTGAGCCTGCTGCCTACCTGGAGCCGATCGTCAGGGCCCTCGCACCCGAAAACGGCCACCTGTACTGCGGCGCTTCCGGTGCCGGCCACATGGTCAAAATGGTCCACAACGGCATCGAGTACGGCATGATGCAGGCCTATGCTGAAGGTTTTGAGATCCTCGAAAAATCTCCCTACGGGATGGACCTCGCAGCCATTGCCGAGATGTGGATGCACGGCTCTGTCGTGCGCTCCTGGCTGCTGGAGCTGGCCGTGATCGCCCTGAGCCAGGATCCCAAACTCGAAGGCATCAAAGGATATGTCAATGACTCCGGCGAAGGCCGCTGGACCATCCAGACCGCCATTGATTTTGATGTACCTGCCCACGTAATCTCTGCTTCGCTGTTTACCCGCTTCGAATCCCGTCAGACCGAGTCCTTTGCCATGAAAACCCTGGCTGCCCTGCGCAATCAGTTTGGCGGACACGCGGTCGTCAAGTCTGAATAATATGTGTCTTGTCATGCCCCCGGCCATGCCGGGGGCTTTGATTCCTGTTTTCACGCTCTATTTTCTATCAGGTTGAGTTTCAGGCTAATCTTCTCCCTCGTATGAAAGCCAAACAACCGCTTATTCTTGTCATTTTTGGGGCTTCCGGTGACCTGACCTACCGCAAACTGATCCCTGCTATTTACGACCTGTTTTGCCAGGACATCCTGCCTGACCAGTTTGCCGTAGTGGGCGTAGGCCGTACTGAGTACGGAGACGATACCTTTCGGGAGCGGGTCATCCCCGGCATCCGGGAGTTTGCCAAAAAAGAAATCGCCGACCCCGCCAAGCTGGAGGCATTTCTGAAAATGTTGTATTACCACGCCATGGATACCCAGGCACCTGAGAGTTATCCCGGCCTCAAAACCCGGCTGGAAACCCTCTCTGAGGCACTTGATACCGGTGGTAATTATATATTTTACCTCTCTACGCCCCCTAGTCTGTATGAGGTCATCCCGGTAAGCCTGGCCGCCTGCGGGCTCAACCAGCAAGACAAAGGATGGTCCCGCCTGATTGTGGAAAAACCTTTTGGGTATGACCTGGCTTCAGCCCGTGCCCTGAACCAAAAACTGCTGTCGGTTTTTAAGGAAGATCAGCTCTACCGGATTGATCATTACCTGGGCAAAGAAACCGTTCAGAACCTGCTCGTAACCCGATTCTCCAACGGAATTTTTGAACCACTCTGGAACCGCAACTATATCCATCATGTCGAGATCACCTCGGCTGAGAGTATCGGTGTGGGCGACCGTGGCGGTTATTATGATGGCTCCGGCGCCATGCGGGATATGCTCCAGAATCACCTCCTGCAACTCGTAGGTATGACGGCGATGGAGCCCCCGACGGTGATTGACTCCCGTGCCATCCGAAACGAGATCCTGAAAGTATTTCAGTCCCTCCGCCCGATCACAGAGGACGAAGTGGCCAGTTATGTGATCCGGGGACAATATACCGAGTCCCATATCCGGGGAGAAGCCGTCAAAGGATACCGTCAGGAAAAAGGAGTCCCAGAGCACTCACGCACCCCGACCTTTGTGGCCATGAAATTTTATATAGACAACTGGCGCTGGGGCGGCGTACCGTTTTTTATCCGGACCGGCAAACGCCTGCCCACCCAGGTCACGGAGATCGTCATTCACTTCAAAGAGACCCCCCACCGGTTGTTTCGCAATACGATGGGCATGCACCCGCCCAGCAACCAGCTCATCATCAGAATCCAGCCCAATGAGGGCATTCTCCTGAAGTTTGGGATGAAAATCCCGGGCATGGGCTTTAAAGTGGAGCAGGTCGGCATGGACTTTCATTATACGGAGTTGTCCTCTGCGTATCTCCCGAGTGCGTATGAGCGGCTGCTGCTGGATGCCATGAAAGGTGACTCTACCCTCTACGCCCGCGGAGATGCTGTCGAGGCAGCCTGGCAATTTGTGGATCCGATCCTGAATGCCTGGGAAAATAACCCCGAAATCCCTGTTTATGGATACCCGGCTGGTACCTGGGGGCCAGAACCCGTGGATGGCATGATCGGAGACGGACTTTCCTGGCGGTATCCCTGCCGTAACCTCGCCGACGACGGCATGTACTGCGAATTATAAACCCACATGACTGAAAATCCGCTCATCTACGATACCCCCGCAGCTATGGCAGCGGGCCTGGCCAGCAGGCTGGTAGCCGATCTCTTTGATGGGCGCCCTCATCATATTGCCGTCAGTGGCGGCAGTACCCCGAGGGCCTTGTTTCAGGCACTCGCGAAGGAAGCTCACCGGGACTGGTCTCATATCCACCTGTACTGGGTGGATGAGCGCTGTGTGGCACCCGATCATGCAGACAGCAACTACCGGATGACCCACGAAACCCTCCTGGCTCATGTACCGATCCCCGAGACGAATGTACACCGCATGCGGGGCGAGGCAGAGCCTGAACTGGAGGCCCGCCGGTATAGTTATCTGCTGGACGAAATTCTGCCGAAGGTAGCTGGTCTGCCTGTTTTTGATTTTGTGCTGCTGGGCATGGGAGCGGATGGACATACGGCATCCATCTTTCCCGGCAACCTGGGATTGTTTGACATGCCCGCTGATGTCGCAGATACCTGCCGCACCGCGGTGCATCCCGAGTCCGGACAACGCCGGGTCACGCTCACCGGTCAGGTGATCAATCACAGCCAGGTGATCATCTTTCATGTGACCGGGGCCGACAAGGCAGATAAGGTAAAAGGTATCCTGACCCGTCAGCCGGGTGCTGAGGTGTATCCGGCGGCACATGTGCAGGCGGCACACCCTGAGGGCAAACTGATCTGGTACCTCGATCAGGCGGCTGCCAGCCAGCTCTGAGGGAGCGAACGAACCGCTCTGCGGTGGGACCTCAACCTGTTTTTACGCTCAAACGGCCTGTCTTCCGACAGGCCGTTTGACGTTTATGGGGGGTTGATTATTTCAGGTCAAGCACCACCCGAAATCCGGTATGTAAAAAATCAGCCGGCGGACGTGGGGCTGCCGGATCGGCAAGCTCCCAGGCACTGTATCCGTATCGCCCCGGCTGGCCATTTTGGTCGCAATATTCTGCGGCATTACCCCCGAGGTCGTAAATCCTGGCTTGTCCTACTGTCACCGGTGCATAGGTCCCCACGGGCTGAAGCAGGGTACTCGTAACCGTTTTTAATTTTTCCTGCAACATTGGGACTTCATCCACCGTGATCTCGTACCCGGCCCAGTAGGTCAGGGTGTTTTCGTCAGCAGCGCAGTCCAGGGCCAACGCATGCAGCGCCTTGCCCTCAGCAGCATTGGGGAGGCGGTAGGGCTTGCCCGTCTGCTCCCGCAGCCAGCGCACGTACGCCTGCACAGCCTGATAGGACAACCCTGTAACAGGGAGATTGGCCTGAACCGGGAGGTACTGATGGTCGGGTTTGTGCTGCGCATACTGGGCATGGGTCACCTCAAATACACCCAGGGCGATCGAGTCGGTTTGGACCACGGCCACCGCCGGCAGCAGGGTTTTGTTTTCCATATATCCATACCAGCCATTGGAGAGGCGGTGCTCCTCCAGGTCCAGCAGGGACTTGAGGGGACTTTTTTCATTAAAGGACTCATTTTCAAGCTTATAAGTCCCAAACAAATACGTATCCAACCAGCGGAGTTCTTCGGTCACCTTGCGTTTTTGATACGAAAGTTTCCGCAGCCCGTGTTGCTGACCGGGAAACCAGATAAACCGCACGGGTGCCTTGCCGACCTGCTGAAGCCCCCGGTAAAACTCCCAGCTTTGGTCCCGTGGCACAGCCCGGTCATCGCTGCCGTGAAACAGGATGGTGGGTGTTTTGATTTTTTCGACCTCAAACAGGGGTGACTTCAGGATGTAGGTTTCGTTGTATGTTTTTTTGCGGGTATCATCCCAGGGAGCCCCACCTATATAACTCTGGTCAAAGGTGACCCCAAACTCGCAGGTGCCGTAATCGGAGGTCCAGTTGACATCTCCTGCTCCGGGTGCCGCCACTTTAAACATATCCGGATACTCTAGGATCAGTTTGGTCGTCAGGATAGCCCCGTTTGACCAGCCCATGGCCCCCAGCGAGTCCGGGTGTACCATACCCTTCCCGATCAGGTGGTTGATCCCGGCGATGATGTCGGGGACTTCGTATTCGTAGTAGTGTTTTTTAATGGACTCGGAGAATGCCTGTCCTTGTCCGGAGGAACCATGATAATTGGGCATGAGCAAAAAGGCCCCCCGCTGCGAAATAATATTGGGATAATAGGCCCAGGAGTCCTGCCACTCGTCCCGGTCATTGGCATGTGGTCCACCATGTGGCGCCACAATCAACGGATATGCCCGCCCTGCCACATACCCCTCCGGGTAGTACAAAATCCCATTAATCGTGTCCTTCAGCGCCCCCACCCAGTAGATAATCTCGGACTTGGCCAGCGGCTTGGAGGCCAGGTGAGTATTTAATGGCATCAGTACCCGACCGGAGTCAAGGACTACCTCGCTTGCAGCCCGGCGCAGGGTACCTACCCGATACTGGATCAGAAAGGAAGCTCCTGTGCGGATAAACAACACATGCTGAGAGTCTGTCGCTGCCACCAGGGAGACCGTATGACCCGGATAAGGTGATATAAAGGTCTTACGCGTCCAGGTAAGCCCCTTTTTTTGATACGCCCCCATCGTGTACACCGGCCCCTGATACAAAGAGATCAGCAGGGTATTGCCGGTGACCTGAAACTGCCCATCCGTGCCATTAGGATGCCCAAGCGGCACCTCCACCGCGCGGCGGGTAGCCAGGTCATAAAAATAGAGGATATTCACCCCGCTCCCGCCCCACTCAGGATCAGAAGAGCGGACGGCGATAAAATAAAACCCGGTATTGTCGGGGGCAAACTGGAAACTGCCCGGCGTCTGAAAACCTGTTTCAAATAACTGCACCCGTGCCCCTGTGCGCACATCCCACAGATAACAGATCAGGGTGGGTTTGCCATCTACCCCATAGTGTGGCGAGGGGGTATGGCTGCTGACGATCCAGCGGCCATCCGGCGATACCGCATACTCCTCGATTGGGTGGCGGTTGTTGGTGAGGCGGCGCACCGTACCCTCCTCCAGGTGATAGGCAAACAGGCGGGTGGGTTTCCAGTGTACGGAGTCCTCGACCACTACGGTTTCATCCTTAGCTTCTTCCAGTTGCTGCTCATACCAGGTTTTGCCTTCCTCTGCCTCAAATATAATCGCGCTGTCACCCAGCCAGCTCAGGTTGCCTATTCCATTGGGAAAAGAATCTACCACGTAGGGTTCGCCGCCCATCAGGCTGAGCGCCCAGAGTTTGTCCCCGTCTTCCCGGTCTGAGAGGAAATAGACAGTTTCTCCGTCAGGGGACATGAGCACGTCTGACTCATCGGATTCACCACGGGTAAGCTGTACATGCCGGTTTTCTCCTTTTGGGGCATCAAACCGGGTAAGCCATATTTTTGAGATAAATCCATCCTGTTCCTCCGAGGGGATATTGCGGAGCCAGACAGCCGATTTTCCGTCGCGGGCAAATACAAATCCAGCCACAGCCTCCTGCCGGATCAGGTCATCTACGGTCCAGCGGGTAGAATCCTCATCAGCCTGAGCGGCCAGTTTATGTGGCAGACATACCGCCCCTGCAACCAACAGGTAAAAAAACGCCAGGTATACAGTTTTCATCCGAAAATATTAATACATCGTAACCATAGAACTCAAACATACAAAAATCCTGACCGTCAATCACTTTCCTGATACCAGTTTCGGTACAGATTGAGCAGTTCCGCAGGATGGAGGTGAGCCGCAGCGTCTGGTGTCAGGCGCCCCGCACGCAGCAGCAGGTCCCGGGCAGCCCGGTCGAGGTCCGCTTCCGGAAAATAGGCTGCAGCGGCATGAATATACTGCACCACCCGGAGGGCGTCCATCCAGGCCAGCAGTCGTTTTTGGAACGAAGCGGGTTTCACCCCGTACCGGCGCATGTCAGGCAGGGCCTGGTCAAATGCCTGCGCTGTCAGAAAGGAAGCCATAACCGGAGGCCAGTCCACCTGCCTCCCCTCAAACAGCGCCGGTCCGGATGCCAAAAACGCCCCCAGCGCTTCATATACTGCCAGCGGCGGCACAAACCGCACCGCCTGGTCCCCCTGCAGCCAGTCCGCGACTGCCTTGCCTGCCCCAAACGGAATCCGGTCCGAAGGACGGGCTGACACACGTACCGTGGTGCGGTGACAGGGCTTGAAGGTGCCCTCTGCCGTAAACTTATGGAGAAAATGAAAATCACTGGCTGTTTTGCGCCGGTTCATCCCGCCCCGGAGCTGATATGCGTCTGCCCGTACGGCCATCGCCGTGCCTGCGGGATACCAGGCCTGGGGGTGTCCTGCCCGCCGCAGGGCCTGGATATGGTACCGCATACCCAGTTCATGCCAGACAATACCTTCCGTCTGGTCCGGCGAAGCCGATGTTTCATATGCGAGTGCCACACAGGCAGCTTCTGTCCGCGGGTGTGCCTGAAAGTGTGCCACCAGCTCCCGCAGATACCCCGTATCCGGGCTTGCATCCGCATGCAGGCAGGTGATGATCCCCTGCGGGTTGCCGGCCTGCTCCAGGCGGTCAACGGCCTCATCCATGCCAATCTTACGGGCCAGCCCGATCCCGGCATGTGCATCCGGCAATGCCGGAAAATGCAGGACAAAATACCGGTACCGCCTGGGGGTCTCTGTCCAGTCCTTCAGGGCTGCTACGGTAGCGGCATTCTGCGCCTGTACCGCAGGTGAGGCAGACGCACCCGCATTGACTACCACGATCACCTCGACCGGACAGGCAGGCGGGTCAGCCTGCTCTATCTGCGTCAGGGTCATAAGCAGGTCCGGCTCCCGGTGGCAGGGAATGACCACGACCAATCCCAGGCCAGGGTATGGCGGTACCAGGATCTGCCTTGGCGCAAACCGCTGTTTTTGCAGATATGAGATATTCCGAAAGATGGTCATATACCCCACAAAGGTAAATTAATCCGGGACTGGGAAACAATACCTGTCAGCAGGCACCCGCAGCGAATCTATCTGTTGTAAGCCGTATTTGGCAGAAAGGCAAGTTTTTTTGTACCTTAGAATCAGTTTGCATCAGGCTTTCTACTATCTACTGAACCTTATGAGTCAAGAACAACTGCTCAACCGCCGGACCTTTCTGAGCCGGGCCGGCGCCCTGGGTGCTGCCGTCATGGTCGCCCCTATGATCCTGGAAGGCAGGCCATTTCAGGCCCAGCCTGCCAAAAAAATCCGGGTAGGTATCATTGGCTGTGGCAGCGTATCGGGTATGTATTTACCCCACCTCTCCAAATCACCTCATGTGGAGCTGGTAAGTGCCTGCGACATCATCCCGGAGCGGGCCGCCAACCAGGCATCCCGGTTTGGCATCCCCCACCACTACCCGCATATAGACCAGATGCTGGCCGGGCCTAAGTTTGACCTGCTCGTCAACACCACGGATATGCAGGAGCATGGACGGCTGAATGCCATCGCCCTGCATGCGGGTGTGAATGTCTGGAGTGAAAAACCCATGGCCAACACCTATGCCGAAGGCCGTAAACTCCTGGAGCTGGCCCGGGACAAGGGCCTGCGTATCTGGGGCGCGCCGGCAGTCGTCAACAGCCCGCAGTTTGCGTTTATGGCACAAGCCCTCAATGCCGGCAAACTCGGCCGTGTGGCAGCGGCCCATGCCCACTATGGACACCTGGGGCCGGACTGGTCTTCGTTTTTTTATGAAAAAGGCGGTGGCAGCCTGCCTGATCTGGGGGTCTATAACCTGGCCACGCTCACAGGTCTGCTGGGACCTGCCCAGTCGGTCATGGCCATGACCAGCATCGTCACCCCCACCCGCAACATCCACCAGAAAGGTACTGTCCAGGTAGAAGCTGAAGACAACGCGATGGTCCTCATGGACCATGGACGGGGGATCCTGTCACATGTGCAGTGCGGGTTTAATTACTTTGATCCACACGGACATGACGGCGACGGGCAGGAGCGCCCTACCATCTCCATCTACGGCAGTGGAGGCAGCATGCACATGGTCGGTTACGACTGGTCTCCGTTTGGGGTGGAAATGGCAACCCTGGAAGCCCCTGAACTGGTCCGGTATGTACCGGATCCGGGCACCTATGTCTGGGAAGAAGGTGCCTCCGTCATCTGTCAGGCACTGGCTACCGGCACTGAACCCCTGATCGCTGCCGAGCATGCGCTGCATGTCCTGGATGTGATCCAGGCGGCCCGTGCGTCTCAGGCTACCGGCAAACGCATCCGGCTTACGTCTACCTTTAAGTGGCCGGTAGTTTCGTAAGCATTCATTATCAAGGATTTAAATACATTTTCTTATTTCGCAAATTGCGAATACACTCAACACCTGGCCCTAATAGGTCAGGTGTTTGTGTCTTCCGGTGTGGGGGTGCGGGCCCCCCGGGGATGTGCCTGGGCATGGATGGCCTTGAGCCGTGACATGCTGTTGTGGGTATACACCTGGGTGGCAGCCAGGCTGCTGTGACCGAGCATTTCTTTGATGGCATTCAGGTCTGCCCCGTGGTCCAGCAGGTGGGTAGCAAAACTATGCCTGAGTACGTGAGGGCTTTTTTGCTGGACAGAGGTCACTTGTGACAAATACGTCTGCACCATCCGGTACAACCAGGACGCGTAGAGGGGTTTGCCATTGTTATTCACAAATACCTGCTCAAGGACAAATCCTGCCTCAGCCGCTGCCGCCAGGTACAAGGTCAGGGCTTCACGCACATGCTGCCCAAATGGCACCAGCCGCTCCTTGTTGCCCTTGCCCAGGACCCGGAGGGTCTGTCCGTACAGGTCCAGATCGGCACGGCGGAGCGAGAGTAACTCCGCGCGGCGCAGGCCGCAGCCGTAGAGAACCTCAAGGATACATTTGTCGCGAATCCCCTCAAACCCGGCCGGATACTGAAGCCCGTCGAGGAGGTCGCGGGTTTCGGTTTCCTTGAGTGCCACGGGCAGCTTGCGGGCGGGTGCCGGTGGGCGCAGACGGGCTGCCGGATTGGTCTCCACCTGTCCATCAGCCTGCAAATAGTGAAAGTAGGTCTTGACCGCCGACACCTTACGGGCCACACTCCGGTGCTGTAAGCCCGCGCGAAGCAACGCCCCCATCCAGGTGCGCAGGAGGCGGTGCTGGATCGCGGCCAGCCCCTCAGGCTGAAATACAGATACATGTCCTGCCGCCAGGAGCCAGGCATCCAGGTCCCGGAGATCCCGCTGATATGCCTGGATGGTATGGCGGGAATAACCTTTTTCGACCTGAAGGTGACGTAAAAACGGGGTTAACAGCATGTATATCACCCGGTTAGGTTAGCACATCGGCAAATGCAGGCGTGCGCTGGAATACCCCCTTGGCAAACGGACAAAGCGGCAGGATATGTTTGCCGGTCTCGCGTGCATAGGCGACAGCTGCGGCGACCAGTTGTTTGCCCAGCCCCCGGCCTTCATTGCCAGGAAATACCTCCGTGTGGTCAATGATGAACCGGGTGTCACCAGCCCAGACATAGGTCATCTCGGCGATACGGCTTCCGTTTTCCTCCAGGTAAAATACGCCTTTTTTTCCGTCGTCAGATCGTTGTATGGCGGCCATGTTATCACAATCAGTGTTTTTCGCCCCCTTCAGGGCCATAAAAAAATACCCAGGTCATAAAGTCCGGACTGAAGGTCTCAAACCGGTGTACCGCACCCGCCGGGACAAAAATCATGTCGCCTGCCCGATACGCATATTGGACCTCATCCATCACAAACATCCCCTGCCCGGCAATAACCACATAAACTTCATCCCGCGTGTGGGGCTGCTGCAAGTCTTTTGCCCGGGGTTTGTACAATTCGACTGAAAGGGTTCCGTGCTGAAACACTTCCAGAAAAACGCCTCCGGCTGTATTCAACCGGTTTAGTGCCTGTTCGGGAGAAATACGCATGGTTTTTTCAGCTTAGAATTATCCTGAAGACCGAATATACGCATATTACCTGAACAAGTATAAAATCCTGATTATCAAAATATTAAAATATTTTCAGGCAAGCCTTACTTCAATGCCCTGCGCAGCGAGGTATTGTTTCAGGTCCGGCACGGGAATTTCCCCAAAATGAAACACGGTCGCAGCCAGGGCGGCATCCGCCTGTCCCAGGACAAACGCATCCCGAAAATGCTCCCGGCTCCCGGCCCCGCCTGAGGCAATGACCGGGATGGAGACCGCAGTCGAGACGGCGGCGGTGATATCGAGTGAAAATCCATTTTTGGCACCGTCGGCCTGCATAGACGTGAGCAATATCTCACCTGCCCCGCGGGCAGTCACCTCAGCCGCCCAGTCCTGTGTCAACCGGTCAGTAGGCGTGCGCCCGCCGTGGGTACAGACCCGCCACTGTCCTGCGATCAGGTCCGTATCTATGGCTACGACCACACACTGTGACCCAAACTCGCGGGCCAGCTCATCCACCAGCTCCGGGCGGCGGACGGCGGCAGAGTTGACGGAGATTTTGTCAGCGCCCGCGTGGAGCAGCCGGTACACATCCGATATACTTTTGATCCCCCCTCCGATGGTGAAGGGAATGTTGATCTCGCGGGCTACCCGCCGGGCCAGGTCCGCCAGGGTATCCCGTGCCTCAACTGTCGCCGTAATGTCCAGAAAGGTCAGTTCGTCGGCTCCCTGGGCAGCATACGCTGCTGCCAGGGCCACCGGATCTCCGGCGTCCCGGAGGTTGACAAACTGCACACCTTTGACCGTGCGACCGTCTTTGATGTCCAGGCAGGGAATGATACGTTTGGTGAGCATGGGATCTTTTCTGACCGGCAAAATACATGTTTTCTCTGTCCTGACCACCTTACGCAATCGTGATCTTTACAGGTTTGTACGAACCAGGCCATCGCAGGCAGACAGGCTATGCGCCCCCGATCACTTCAGAAGGGTTTCAGGATCAATAAAATTGCCCTGGTACAGGATTTCGAAATGGAGGTGCGGCACAGAAGACATGCCTGTATTTCCCGAAAGTGCCACGACCTCTCCCTGCTGCACCGTTTCTCCGATCTTATATTTGATTTCCGAAAGGTGGGCATACCGGCTCAGGTAGCCGTTTCCGTGGTCAATGATCAGTAATTCGCCATAGGTATGCGGATGGTGCTGGATATCACTGACGGTGCCACTGCCTGCGGCTTTCACCGCTGTGCCAGAGGCCACCTGAAAATCCACGCCCTTGTGCATGCGCTTTTCTTTAATCTCCGGGTGCATACGCATACCAAATCCGGAGGTGATGTCGGCAGCCACGGGTTTAAGGTCGGGAAAATGGTTGTCTGCGCTGATAGTCGCTGCGAGGGGTACCTGCTCTACGACATCCGTTGCGCGGAAGGCCATGATAATGACCAACATAAGCAGCACGGGCAGGGTAAGAAGGTACGCGAGGGGACGCATGCGCCGGGAGGTGAAAGTTTGTTTGAGCATGATCATTCGTTCGGTTAAAGGATGTGAATGGAAAGCTGCTACTGGCAGCGTGTGAGCGTTTTGCCGGAGTTTCAACAACAGCCGTGCGTATGCCGGAAAGTCCCGGGGGGCAGGAGCCGCAGCTTGGTCTGCCTGAAATTCGTGTACGGCCCGGATAGCCTGCAACAGATGCCGGGAAAGGGGGTTGCACCAGGCCAGCACCTGGAAAAACGTGAGCCAGAGCAGGTCCCAGGTATGTCCGCTCCGGGCATGGGTTACTTCATGCCGCAGCAGAAAGTGCCGGTCTCCGGGGTCCAGGCCCAGATAATCCTTCCCGAGGTAAATATGACTGAAAAAAGTGCAGCTGAAAGAAAGATCGGGGCGGCGGTGGATATGCCCCCGGCGGCCGGATGGCAGGCAGAGCGCACGGCTGGCCTTGAGCCAAGAGCGGCCCGACCGGATCAGCTGAACCAGCATACCAGCTACATATACGTACAACAGGCCAGCGGCAAGATCAACATCGAAGGAACTGTTTTCAGCCGGAACGATCTGTCCCGTATCCGGCAGAGGCTCCCAATAGTCCTGGCTGAGGACGACAAACCCTGCGCTCAGGGCGGGTGGCAGCGGCAGGCGGATCAGCGGGAGCACCCCACACAGCAGCGGTATCAGCAAGAGATACAGCCGGTTGAGCCGGAAATAAGGCAGACGGTGCAGGCACCAGCGGTACAGACCGTAAAGCACCAGCAGGCACAGGTGGAGCAGGATCAGATAGCGGATCATGTCTTTTCCTCCTCCTCCCCGATCATTTGCTGGATACGGGCCAACTCCTCCGCGCTGAGTGCCTGCTCCTGTAGCATAAAGGACACTACTTCCTGATAAGACCCTTCGAAGTAATCGGCAATCATGCGCTCAAACTTCATTTTTTTATAGGCCCCTTTGGAGATCAGCGGGAAGTACTCGTGGGTACGACCATAGGCTTTGTGGCCCAGATAACCCATTTCCTCCAGCTTTCGCACAATGGACGAAAGGGTAGATTGGGGGGGCTTGGGATCGTCAAAATCCTCCAGCAGGTCACTGACAAGCGCCTTTTTGCGCTTCCAGATCAACTGCATCACTTGTTCTTCTTTGGCATTGAGAGATTCCATGCCGCAAGTATAACGAAATATTTTTATATTCAACGAAAATTTCGTTGCGAAACGAAATTTTAGCCATTCCCGTTTTATACCCGGCTCCGCGCCTAAGCGGTAGTGCCACACATTTCATCCTTGTCAATCCCCCCGGAGCGTGTACCTTTGTTGCTCATTCCATTCCTATGCGACTGATCTACACGAGCTTGTTTATGTGGGCGCTTGCCACGGCCCAGGCGCAGATCACCCTGGTGGTCACCCAGGTTCCGGCTACTACCCCCGCAGGCGCGACTATATATGCGGCTGGCAACTTCAATGGCTGGAATCCCGGCGCTACCCCCATGACCAGCTTGCCCAACGGCGACTGGACCTACACGGTCCCGGCCGGCAGCGGCACCCTGGAGTATAAGTTTACACGGGGGAGCTGGGCTACTGTCGAAGGCACCACCCAGGGTGCCTTCCGCCCAAACCGTACCTATGTCTATGGAAACGGTGATACTGTGCGGGTACAGATAGACGGTTGGGAGGGCCTCAGCGGAGGCAATACCACTGCCAATGACCATGTACAGGTCTATCAGACGGCCTTTTATATGCCACAGCTCGGCACGACCCGCCGGATCTGGGTCTATCTCCCGGGGGGATATGCCAGCAGCACAACCCGGTACCCGGTGTTGTATATGCACGACGGGCAAAACGTGTTTGACGCCTATACTTCTTTCAGCGGTGAGTGGGAGGTGGATGAAACCCTGACCCGGCTGGAGGCCGCGGGCGATCCGGGTATTATTGTCGTCGCGATAGACAACGGCGGGGGCAGCCGGCTGGATGAATACAGTCCCTGGGTAAATATCCAGTACGGCGGAGGAGATGGGGAAGCCTACGTGGATTTTATCGCGCAGACCCTCAAGCCACACATTGACAGCGTCTTTCGCACCCTGCCAGCGCGTGAGCATACAGGGATCATGGGCAGCAGCATGGGCGGGCTGATCAGCCTGTATGCGATGTTGCGGTATCCGGGGGTATTTAGCAAGGGGGGCATCTTGTCGCCGTCGTTTTGGTTTAGCGACTCTGTATATACGTATGCGGGCAGCGCCCCCTATCAGGCGCCCGCGCGGGCATACCTGCTGGCAGGCGGGCAGGAACCCGCCTCTGTGGCCGCCAACAATACCCGGATGCGGGACACCCTCAGCGCCAATGGATTTCAGCCGGCTGATCTCCGCCTGCGGGTCGTGGCGGACGGGCAACACAGCGAATGGTTCTGGAAGCGGGAGTTTGAAGATGCCTATCTGTTTTTATACCAAAATCCCTCGACCGCTGTTTCCGAGCCGCTGGCGGGGGTACATGTATATCCCAATCCGGTGGGGACCTCTCTGGAGGTACAGGTCCCGGTCGTGGCAGCGATGACCCTCTATGATGCTGCCGGACGTGTATGGATGCAGGACACCTTGTCCGCAGGACAAACCCAGGTCCGGCTGCCTGAGCTTCCTGCGGGCATTTATACGATCCGGCTCCAGGCAGGCAACCGGGTATATACCACACGGCTGATGCGGGAATAAAAAAAACGGGGCCAGCACATGTCTGGCCCCGGCACTGTGCGTGCGTTTTGGTTACTTCTCTTCCGGATACTGGTATCCAAATTCTTTCTCGATCTTTTTGCGGCTCATTTTTTCGGCCGTCATGGTCATATAAATCGGCGTGACAGGCTGATCTCCCCGGCTCCGGTTGGTAGGCTGGGTGGCAATCGCGTCCACAACTTCCAGGCCCTTGACTACCCGGCCAAACACGGTGTATTGCCCATTAAGGCCACGGCACCCCGCCTCGCTGTGTACGATATAAAACTGGCTCCCGCTGGAAGCACGTTTGGGATTGACCTGGTCTCCCTGACGGGCTGCGGCCAGGGCCCCCTTGACATGGGTGATACCCGGCACAAACTCAGCATCCACGGTGTATCCGGGACCCCCTGTGCCGACCGGACCACCGGTACCACCAGCCTTGCTGTAAGGGTCACCTCCCTGGATCATAAAGTTCTGGATCACCCGGTGAAATGCCGTGCTGTCATAAAATCCCTCTTCGACCAGCTTCAAAAAATTGGCCTTGTGTTTGGGAGTTTCGTCGTACAAAATCACCGTCATTTCCCCAAAGGAGGTGCTGATCGTGACTACGACATCTTTTTTGCCGTTCTGGGCATCGAGGGTTTCGGGATCAAGGTTCATGAGCAGTGACAATGCTAAGAGTTTGAAAATCAGATTTTTCATGTTTAAATGCACATAAGAGGCGGTGAATTACAGCAAGAGATACCTAAGAATCAAGCAAAATTGTATCTTTCGGCTTCCAATCGTGGTAAGATTATGCGGTATATATGCTTGATGGGCCTGGGCCTGTCGCTGCTCTTCCTGTCAGCCTGCTGGGATCCCCGGCAAGGGGCCCTCAGCGCCCAGTCCCGCACCGAGCTCGATACCTGGGCTGCTTCCAGCCTGGATGTTCAGAAAAAATACCTCAAACTCGCCGAAAAAACAGCCATGCTCCTCCAGGAAGCCGTATCTACCCCCGGCGATGACCAGGCGATGGAGTTGATCCGGAAATTTGCGGCGGACAATGATTTTGCCCTGCGCCAGATCAGCGATGAGTTTGATGGCTGGGTCAATCACACCAATGACGATGACCTCATGGAGTTTATCGCCGTGCTGAATGTCCAGCCCTACAGCAAAACCCTGCGCGAACTGGAGCCGATTTTCCGGAACCGGATCAGTTACAACGACGGGTACGTACGGGAGTTTGACGCATTTATGAGCAAGCTGGGCATCAGGCGATAGGCGCTGTCCTGACAATTGGCGAAAAAAACATACACCCGATATACTTACCGGCAGATCCATACGTTGTATAGGTGTAAAAACGCCCTACAGCACTTTTTCTGACCTCTCTGCAAGCGAGTCCACCTGAAAACCATTTTTTCCGTCCCGGAAACAACGCGTATGTGTCGACATAGGCGTTTTTTTTTGCCCTGAAATATCGTGCTGTTTTTCACGCAACGATCGCAGCAGGAGAAAAAGGCCGAATCGCCTGTTTTTTTTCACGCAAAGACCGCAGAGGAAATGCCGCGGAGATCGCCAAGAAAAACTGAGCCGTGCCTTTGCTTTGCGTGAACTGCCTGAATTGCCGCGTTCCCTACACGTCCAGCAGCGCCTGAAACCGCGCCAGATATTGCCCTACATGCAGCCCGTCCGCCAAGGCGTGGTGTACCTCCACGGATACCGGCATCATGTACCGCCCCGCTGGATCCCGCTGGTACTGCCCAAACACAATCTTGGGGATGCTGTCGTCTTTCCCAAGCCGCCGTGCATGCTGGAAACTGCTGAAGTGTATCCACGGGATCACCGAGTAGTGAATAATATCCTGCTGGCCCAGATGGGGATCCAGGTGGCGATGTGCCTGCTGGACCGCAATACGGCGCACGCCCGCTGCACAAAACGCTTCAGCATCAGCCTCATACGGAAAATAACAAAACCCAAATGACTGATCCTCATGCAAAATGGTAGAGCCGGCGTGTATGACTTCGTACACCACTACCCGGTCTCCCTCGATCCGGTACCGGAATGGCTCGATCTCCTGGGCGGCCTGCAAGGAGGCATGAAGACTCAGCAAAAAAAATGAACTCCCCTCAGCCGCAGACCGTGCCCGGAGCCGGGTCACATCCACCAAGCTCGTCATGTTAAAAAAAGGCATCTCATACTGCCTGAAAAACTCATACTGCTGCCTGCGGTACCAGGTATCTGTATCCAGCCATGTGTACATACCCACCATTTTTGTTGAACGACAAGTCCCAAAACTAGCAGAAAAATCCATCCAAGGCAGATCTATTTATCCCGGTTATTAGGCAGTCTGAACGAAAAAATGTACATTAGAGGCCTCAAAATCAGCCATTTACCATTTTTTCTTAACTGAAAATTAACCCGTTGATAATATGGTACAGCATGTGCATGTTTATTTTTGCATCCGTAGTAGTAGGGATGCATTCGCATCTGTGCATACGTTTAGGTTTTGGTTAAGGACAAAGAAGAGGGGCCTCATGCCCCTTTTTTATTGGTTGGCGACCTGGATCGGGACACCCTACCAAGCTTATACACAGGACATTACCTTCGCCTCCCATATCGCACCGATCATATTTGAGCATTGCACCCCCTGTCACCGCCCTGACGGGTATGCCCCTTTTCCGCTCACGACCTATGAGGAGGTCTCACGCCGGGCCGGATTTATCGCACATGTGACGGAGATCGGGTATATGCCCCCGTGGAAAGCCAATCCCGGCTTCCGGCATTTTGCCAATGAGCGCATCCTGCCCCCGGCACAGGTTGAGGCCATCACACGGTGGGTAGCCGCAGGCGCGCCCGAAGGCAACCGGGCCGCCACCCCTCCGGTGCCGGTATTCCCGGCTGGTTCTCAGCTCGCGGATCAACCTGACCTCGTCGTCTCCATGCGGGAGCCGTTTCAGATCCCCGGCAACAACCGGCAGACGTATATCTGCTACAAAATCCCCTACGAAATCGAGCGGGATACCTTCGTGCGGGCCATTGAGTTTATCCCCGGCAACAAACAACTCGTCCACCATGCCAGCTACCAGGTGCTGGCGGTCAGTCCCGGGGCTGACATATATGAGGGACCGGATTATTTTGTCTACGGCGACAGCCAGTACGTGGATGATGCACACGACTATGCATACTTCGGGCTGGTGGATGACCAGGGCAATCTGCCGGTGGAAACCTTTCACAGCGGGTGGCTCCCGGGTGTTTCGCCCCAGGTATTCCCGGAGGAGAGTGGTTTTTACCTGCCCAAACGGGGGGTACTCATCATCCGCAACCTGCACTACGCCCCTACCCCGGTAGACACCACCGACCAGTCCCGGCTCCACCTGTACTTCAACCAGGGCCCGGTCCTGCGGCCGGTGCTGTTTGCGGCGTTTGCGCCGCGCAAGACCGTGACCGGAGACTGGATCATTCCCGCCGACTCCGTCGTACACCACCATATCAATGTCAAGTTTAAGGATGAGGTCTCGCTCCTCAGCATCAACCCCCACATGCACCGGCTCGGCACGTATATCAAAGCCTACCTGATCCTCCCGGGTCAGGATACCGTCCCCCTCGTGGAGGTACCCCGCTGGGACTTTGACTGGCAGGAGTTTTATGCGTTTGACAAACTGATCCATGTCCCGGCGGGCAGTGTGCTCCGGGTCGAGGGGACTTTTGACAATACCGACCGCAACTACGACAACCCCAACTCCCCCCCGCAGGATGTGTTTTTTGAGCGGGCCATGGATGACTCAGATGAGATGATGCGGCTGGTCGTCCAGTACCTGCCCTACTGGCCCGGCGATGAGCAGCGGAGCGGATCGGCGCTCAGGCGGTAGGGAGCTTTGTGATGCGGGAATGACTAGAGATGCATGCTTGCAGCCTCAGGTTAATGGGCGATTAGTGCCCGGTTTAAACCTGAAATACTGCGTGGCTTGGCTCTACTCAGCCCCATCAGGATAACCATCGCTTATGTATTGATATTTTTTAATTCGATCGTCAAAATTTCCTCTACTTGCTTTTTATTTTCAGGCAAGTACTTTGTAGCTACATCCCAGATTATTTCATAATCAATACCAAAATATTCATGTGAAATTTTATTTCTCATCAGGTACATTTCTGTCCAGGGTATATCAGGATATTTTTCTCTTACGGTTAAAGGTACATTTTTAGCAGCCTCACCCATTATTTCAAAATTTCGGATTACAGCATCTGTTGTTTTATAATCCTTCTTAAAATCCTCAAAAGAAAGCCCATCAATATATTCAACAATACGATTTATGGCCATTAAAAGGTCCTCAAGGTACATTGTGTATATGCGTTCTCCCTTTTTCAACCTATACAAAATTAACCTGGTTGAGTATTTTTTGTTTTATGGGACCTTTCAAGGAATTTTTTGTTACCAGGTCAATCTTTCTGTTAAATATTTTCTCCAGGTATATTTCAAGAGAGAAAAATTTCCACCCGATTGGCCTCTCTAATTCAACCAAAATATCAATATCGCTGTCTGCAGATTGCGTTTCGTCCGAAAAAGAGCCAAATAATCCAATTTCTTTGACAGCAAAATCTTTATAAAGCGTTGGTTTCAACGCTTTTAGGGTCGTCAGTATCTCATTTTTGGTTTGCATTTGTTCGGACAACTGTGTGTTTTTAAATATTTAGACACCAAAACACCCCTCAACACAATAATACAACCTTCCTGCCAACCTGACAACCCCACATTCAAAAATACTCACCCACAAATACTATCACCACGCAGGATGCTGGCATAGATCATACCATTCTCCGCCTACCGATCCTGATACCCCTTGCCGGCGAGGATGTTGGGTACACATTTTTCGACACGGGTGGAGCGGGTAGCGGACTGTTTGGGTGCGGAGATAAACAATACATATCCCCGTTGCCGACCCGGGGTGAGGGCCTCAAAGGCAGCCTTTAAGACGGGGTCGTCTTCCAGTTTCTGCTGGAGTTCGGCAGGGAGTTCGAGTTCGTTTTTAGCCTTAAAATCTACTTTCAGGCCCATACGTTCCACCTCTATGGCCTCAAAAATATAGGCCCGCAGGACAGGCTCCAGCGTCATGATCTCTCGGACCTGGGTAAACCGGATCAGGCGCACAGCCTGGGAGTTCTCGCCGGGTTTGGTCAGGAGATGATGGGGATCTGCCAGCAGGGCACCTTTGAAAAAACTGAGCGAAGCATATTCTTTTAAGGCACTCACAGTCAACACATTAGCATCCTGAAACGTATAACAGGGCACCCCCCACTTCATCTCTTCGGTCAGCCCGCAGGACAGTACCAGGGTCCGGAGAGCCTGGAGTTCGCGGGGCCAGGCATGGACCTTGCAGTCAGGGGTGCCACCCAGCGGGCAGCGTCCGCAGCCCTCTGTGAGGTAGCTATCTACGCTTAATCGGTTCATATACATACAAGGTTGTGGCCAGCCATAACCCGAAAGCAACCGGACACCTGCCGGAGGACCTGATGCGAGGTCCTGTCTCGCAACGTTCGTACGCAAATAAAACTTTTGTCTTGTCATACCCAAAAGCAAGTCCCTGATATGCAGGCCACAAAAACAAAACCCCTGTACTACTGTTATACCAACTCCCTATTAATACCCATTATGAAACACCTGCTACCTCTTTTCGCGCTGGTCTGCCTCTCTCAAGTGCTCCCGGCCCAACTCCCCATGATGGGTACCAACTACGATGCGGCCTCTGCCTCCACCCGCATCATCCGCTGGGATGCCATCACGGGCATACCCACAGATACCATCCCGACTGCGGCCCAATACGTGATTATCAGTTCGTCGGTATTTGATGCCTATAACAATCAGTACTTTTTTACCGGTGAAAATGGTACAAACCGGGTGGATCTCAGTACCGGCACCGCCTCTGTGGCAGGAACCATGAATCCCGGCATCAGCGCGGAGATTGACATGAGTTCCGGCGAAATATTCCGGGTCAGGCTGGACAATGTATTCAGCAGCACGGGGTCGCTGATCGCCACCAGCGTCTATGTGGTATCTACCGATATCACCACGGGCACGGACACGATCCTGGGGACCATTCCTCAATGTCAGGCCTTGCTGGTAGATGTAAGTAGTTATGACTCCAATGCCGGGATATACTATTTTGTCGGCATAGACAGCGTACTGGGCACCTGCCTCTATGGTGCCAAAACCACCGACACGGTCTTCAGCTTCACCAAAGTACCCCTGACGGATCCGGCTGTCTCCATCATTACGCTGGAGTACGACAACCAAAACGATGTGCTGTACGCGTTGTCCAGCTTGTATGCAGGCACCACAAGCCATATCCAGATTCAGGAATTGGATCCCGCAACCGGTGCCATGACGGTGGAGGCTGATTTTCCGCAACTCAATGTATATCAGGTAAGTACCTGTGCATTTGACCAGAATACGGGCAACATGGTATTTATGCTCGGCGCGATAGGCGGTGCCTTAGACTTTTATATATATTCGACCACCAACAATACCCTCGTGACCGGCCAGATACCCGCTGCCCTGATCGTCGAGTTTGAATGCGACAACACAGGGTTTGCCCTGGCGAAATACGGCACTTCTACCCGTGTGGAGGATCCGGTATCAGCGCCAGCCCTGGCCCTGTGGCCCAATCCCGCCAGCGATATAATGCAGCTCAGAGCCGACGCCCCGATTGAGGCCCTGTATGTGACAGATGTGCTGGGAAGGACACAGGCGCTTGTGCCAGACAACAGCAGCGTGGATGTGCATACGCTCGCGCCGGGGTATTATTTCCTGCGGGTGAGATTTCGTGATGGCAAGGAGGCTGAATCCGCGTTTGTGAAACAATAAGCCCCGCCCAACTTCTCCCCATAAACGATCCGGGACGCAATCCACCTGGTCCCTGGTCTGACAACATCCCTGCCGGATCCTCCGTCCAGACGGGGAGGCAGGGATGCGGCACAGGGGTAATACAGACGCAGCCCCGGTAAAATATATGCAAGTCCCTGCGAAATGTATTCATCGCAACCCTGACCGCCACCGTAGTTTTGTGGTGTTCCTTCTGCCATCGGGTATGATGGAGAAGAACCTCACCTATTCAACGACACCCAACCCAGATGAAAAACCAGTGGGATTCCCAACACATACCGGACCAAACCGGTAAAGTCATCCTGATCACAGGCGCTACCAGCGGCCTGGGCAAAGAAGCCGCCAGCGTACTGGCAGGCAAACACGCGACGATCATCCTGGCGGCAAGAGACCTGGCGAAAGCACGGGCCGTCGTGCAGGAAATCCGGCAAACCACCCCGGATGCCCGCCTCCACGTGCATGCCCTGGACCTGAACAGCCTGCAATCGGTTCAGCACTTTGCCGGGGAGGTCCTCCGCACCTACCCGCGCCTGGATGTGCTCATCAACAATGCCGGGATCATGGCTTGCCCCTATGCCAAAACCGAAGATGGATTCGAAGTCCAGATGGGCGTCAACCACCTGGGGCATTTTGCCCTGACAGGCCTGCTCATGCCCCTCCTGACCACTACCCCTCAGTCCAGGATTGTGGCGACCTCCAGCATCGCCCACCAGCAGGGCAAGATTAACTTTGAGGACTTCCACTGGGAAAAACGGCCCTACAATACCATGCAGGCCTACTCCGACAGCAAAATTGCCAACCTGTATTTTGCCTACGAACTGACCCGCCGGCTGAAAAGTAGCCCCAAGGCGCCGCTGATCACGGCTGCCCATCCGGGCTGGACCAGCACCGAACTCCAGCGCCACTCCCGGCTGGCCCGGGTACTCAATCCGGTTTTTTCGCAGCCGCTCTCCATGGGCGTACTGCCGACCCTCCGGGCTGCCTGTGAGGCACAAGCCCAGCCGGGTACTTACTTTGGCCCGTCCGGATTTATGGAGATGCGCGGGTACCCGGTCGTCGTATCCTCCAATGCCCTGTCACATCAGGAAACCCCGGCCCGTCGCCTGTGGGAACTCTCCGAAACCCTGACCCAGGTCGTATATCCCGTCCTTTCCTGAGTATGCCGGCCTTTCATCACTCCCGGAGTATCGCCGAGGTCCACCATCTGCTAGGACTGCCCAGCCCCCTGCACCCCCTCATCACGGTGCTCAGGGGCTGGCCTGCGGTGGAGGCAAGCCTGGCAGGCGTCCGCATGACCAGTGAGTTGTATATCATCGGGCTAAAAGGAGGCGTCAGGGGCAGCCTCCAATATGGCCGCAATGCCTATGACTTTGAAGAAGGCACCCTTATCTTCACAGCTCCCCACCAGGCCCTGACCATCGGCACACAGGAAGAAACAGCCCATACCACCGGCTGGACCCTCCTCTTCCACCCCGACCTGATCCGCCGGTCTGAACTGGGCAGGACCATCAGAGACTTTGCGTTTTTTGACTACTCGGTACACGAGGCCCTGCATGTCTCTGAAAAAGAGCGGATTATCCTGGCAGGTTTTGTCCAGTACATCGAGACCGAGCTGGCCCAAAACGCTGACAAACACTCCCAGGAGCTGATCATCGCCAACCTCCATGCCCTGCTGAAATATTGCCGGCGGTACTACGACCGGCAGTTTTTTTCCCGCACCAACCTGAGCCGGGACCATATCGTCCAGTTTGAGCAATACCTCGAAACCTATTTTGCTTCCGACAGCCTGGCCCAGTCAGGCCCTCCGACCGTGGCCCAGTGTGGCGAAGCCCTCAACATGTCAGCCCGATACCTGAGCGACATGCTGAAAATCGAAACCGGCAAAAGCGCCAAAGACCATATCCACGACCATATCATCGAAAAAGCCAAAACCCTGCTGCTCGGCTCCAATGCCTCCGTGAGTGAAGTCGCCTACGGCCTGGGATTTGAGTATCCCCAGCACTTCAGCAAACTGTTCAAAGCCAAAACCGGCCTGAACCCCACTGCCTACCGGGCACTGGCGTGAAGGATGGGTAGGAAAACTGCGTATATCCGGAAAAACATCTGAGTTAGGGCTGAAGAACGGCCGCACTGCGATTGTCCTCAAATCTGAATGCCAAGCTATTAAAAAGAGCCGTATCTGCACGGATTTCGTGATACCACAAAGGCTCTTCGTAATCTTCCCAGGCCTCTCCCGAATTCAGCCGCCGCTCCCTGGCTTTTTGTACTACTTCCAGCCATTTTTCATGTGGATTGACCAATAACTCAAACCGAGCTACCTCATCTACCGAAATGGCAACTCTGGGCACCATTTCCTCTTCCTGCCCGCTACGCACCTGTTCTTCTCCAGATAACCTGAGTGACAGCGGAAGACCCTGAAAAATATGAAACTCCTTAAAAAGGAGGTAGTTATAGGTATATATCTCCGATATCGAATGTTCCAGCGTTGTATCATTAAACGTACTCGCCCGATTCACATCATAATACGGTGCAGACATAAAATATACTTCAGGGTATTGCTCTTTCCCGGATTCGTTATCCCACCTGGGCGACGGATCGCCATGATAAAAGTAATCATCTAAAGAAAAAAAGTTATAAAAAATATTATCACGGCCCGGATATTTATATCCAAATCCATTTTTTCGGTACCCAAGGTAGCCACCTCGCACGATACAGATCATGCCTTCGTGAACCGTACCGTTTTTCAGGCTTACCCGGCACACAGCATTGATATAGGGTACACCCGCATCCTGAGGGCTGGACCAGGCCCCCAAGAGCAGGGTGATAGTGATAATGGCGAGTGGCGTTTTCATTGGGAGCGGGTGTTGTTTGAGTTTGCGTAATCTGGGGACGGGCTATATATGGGGACGTCAGCGAATTTTATACGGGAGGGCTTATGCAAATATACGAAATATGGGGGAAGAAGGGCAAGAGGACACTCTGCCTCATCCTGTTATTTCACTTGCCATCATCTCGGCCTGTTTTAGCACAGTCTCTGTAGCCAGCATCTGCATATCTGGCGGATATCCATATTTTCGCAGAATCCTTTTTACCGCAACCTTTAATTTAGCCTTTACACTTTCCTTGATGGTCCAGTCAATAGACGCATTTTGCCTGATGGTTTCAGTCAGCACTACGGCAAGCTCTCTGAGCTTGTCTTTCTGCATGAGCTCCCTTGCACTGTCGTTATTTGCTACTGCGGTATAAAAAGCATACTCAAAATCTGTCAACCCCATCTGCCGGGCTTCATTGTCCATTTTTACAATGTCCTTGCTCAGATTGATAAGTTCTTCGATGACCTCGGCTGCTGTCAGAATTTTATTTTGATAATTCCTGATAGCGTTTTCGAGCATTTCTAAAAATGTCCTGCTCTGTACGAGATTCATCTTCGATCTTGATTTTATCTCATCATTTAATAGTTTTTTCAACACTTCCAGGGCAACATTTTTATGCTCCATCCCCTTCAGCTCCATCAAAAACTCTTCTGAAAGAATAGAAATATCTGGCTTTTTGATGCCTGCCGCGTCAAACACATCAATTACCTGCTCTGAAACCAAAGCCTTATCAATCACCTGCCGGATCGTAGTTTCAATTTCTTCATCTGTTTTGCCTGAGCCAGTGCTGTCAAATTTTGCCAACCTTGCTTTGACGGCCTGAAAAAAACCAATCTCATCTTTTACATCCAGCGCCTGGTCGTGCGGGATGGCAATGGCAAACGCTTTTGACAAGGCCGTTACCTCGTTGATGTAGCGCTTTTTCCCGTCATCCAGACCCAAAATATGCTCCTCAGCAGCCAAAATCAGCGATAGTTTCCTGGAAGTATCTGCATCAAAATAATGCTCATACTCAAACCCATGATACATCTGAGAAACAACCTCTAACTTCTCCAGCATCAGCTGCACCGCCTGCTCCTGCAAAATGCTGGGATCACCCTTCCCACCCGCATCTGAATAAAACGCCAGGGCTTTTTTCAGGTCGGCGGCAATGCCCAGATAGTCCACAATCAAACCACCCGGCTTGTCTTTGTACACGCGGTTGACCCGGGCGATGGCCTGCATCAGGTTGTGCCCTTTCATGGGTTTGTCAATGTACAACGTGTGCATACTGGGGGCATCAAACCCTGTGAGCCACATATCCCGTACGATGACCAATTGGAGTTCATCATCGGGGTTTTTCATTCTTTCGGCCAGGCTGCGCCGCTGCTCTTTGGTAGAATGGTGTTTGGCAATTTGGGGCCCGTCAGACGAGGCCGAAGTCATCACGACCTTGATCACGCCCTTATTCAATTCGTCGGCGTGCCACTCAGGCTTCAGGTCAATGATGGCCTGGTATAAATCCGCTGCGATTCTGCGGCTCATGGCCACGATCATTCCCTTGCCCTCAAACACTTCCTGCCGCTGGCTGAAGTGGGTTACAATATCCTGAGCGATGTTTCTGATGCGGTTCCCACTCCCCACAAGCGCCTCAAGCTGTGTCCATCTGGCTTTTGCCTTTTGGGTACTGGTAAGATCCTCCTGCGCCAGTTCCTCATCCAGCTCGTCCACCAGTTGTTTGCCCTCTTCACTGAGGCTGACCTTAGCCAAACGACTCTCGTAATAAATCCGCACGGTAGCCCCATCTTCCACCGCCTGGGCGATGTCGTAGATATCCACGTAGTTGCCAAAAACGGCTGGCGTATTCACGTCGCTGTGTTCAATGGGCGTTCCGGTGAAGCCCAGATAGGTAGCATAAGGCAAGGCATCACGCATGTATTTGGCGAAGCCATACACAGTTTTTTTGCCTACTACATTGCCCTGCTCATCTTTTTCGTCAATGGTTTTGGCCTTAAAGCCGTATTGAGTGCGGTGTGCCTCATCGGCAATGACCACAATATTCCTGCGGCTGGAGAGCTCCTCATACACATTGCCGACTTCAGGTTGGAATTTTTGGATGGTGGTGAATACGACACCCCCCGAAGCCACTTTGAGCAAGTCTTTTAATTGATTGCGGTCTTCGGCCTGTACTGGATCCTGCCGTAGCAGTTGTTTCGAGGCCGCAAAGGTGTCAAACAGTTGATCGTCCAGGTCATTGCGGTCCGTAATGACAAGGATGGTAGGATTGTCCAGGGCCAGAACGATTTTCCCGGTATAAAACACCATTGACAGCGATTTGCCACTACCCTGCGTATGCCACACCACCCCTGCCTTACGGTCACCCATAGACTGCTTTTGCACCCCAGGCAACCCATAACGCTCAGGCGACTCCTGCACTACTGCACCAAAATTCCCCTCCTCCGGAGGGGTGCCCGACAGGGCGGGGTGGTTATACACCCCTTCCGAAGGAACCCCAGACAGCACATCACCAAAATTCCCCTCCTCCGGAGGGGTGCCCGGCAGGGCGGGGTGGTTATACAACCCTTCCGAAGGATCCCCAGACAACGCGGGGTGGTTATACAACATCTCCATCACCGCCCCCATCCGCTGCAAAACATCCGCTACCGGTATATGAATCACCTGTAGCCCAAGCGATTGTAGATACGCATCCCGCTCAGCATCATATGATTGCTTATCATCATGGCTGCTCCCATCAATCTCAACAACTACGCGACAATTGGTGCAGTAAAAATCAACAATGTAGTTCCCGATGATTTTCTGCCGGTCAAAATCAAACCCTTTAAATTGTTTGTTCCTCACCTGCTTCCAGAAAAGCACCTCGCTGAGATTACCAGCTTGCCGGAGTTCACGGGCCCTTGCCTTCAGCTTGGGGTTAAAGGGGAGGTCAAAGTAGTTTTTGCTGGCTCTGTTGACCGTGTGGGTATGTGGGGGCTCCATCGGAGGGGAATTAACCACCCCGGTCTTTGATACCTCCGTCGGAGGAGGGGAATTTACCACCCCGGTCTGCGACCACCCCTCCAGGGGAGGGGAATCCACAACCTTTGGCCACCCCTCCGGAGGAGGGGAATTAAAGCCCGTTGCGCGCAAGGTAGATTCCACCGCCCGATTCACGGCGTAGTATTGATGGTAGGCCGCTAGTTTTTTTACGGTCGAAATGCTGGTGAGGCCCGTTTCGGCATCCTCCTTTTTTGATTTTTCAAAAACGATGAAATGCCGGATCAGGTCAATCAAAGTCTCCTGGTTCAACATACCCTGGATCAGGGTTTCCAACTGACTGACCAGATGCGATGCCTCGGCTTTTCCGTCGGCTGATTTCCAGGCCATGAAGCGGCTAAAACCTGCCGAAATGGAACCTGCCTTGGCTTCCAGCCCATCCGAAATGACCACAAACCCATTGTAGGTAAACAAGCTGGGGATCATGGCTTTGTAGGTTTCGACCTGCTTGAAAGCCGAATGAATGGTGGTGTTTTCGTGTGCGGCGTTTTTGAGCTCGATCAGCACCAGCGGAATGCCATTGACAAAGAGCAGGACATCGGGCCGTTTGTTGTTGCCGTTTTCAACGATGGTGAATTGGTTGGCGACGACAAAATCGTTGTGCTGCGGGTTTTTAAAATCAATCAGCCAAACCCGGTCGCCGCGCTCGTCGCCATCTACTTGTTTGGATACGGGTATGCCTTCGGTCAGCAAGCGGTGAAACCTCTCATTGTTGCTCAAGAGCTCGGGGGAAGCGATGCGCTGGATGGCTTTGATGGCTTCGGCCTGGGCATCAGCGGGGATGCTGGGGTTGATGCGGCGGACGGCGCTTTGTAGGCGGTTCAGCAGGAGGACCTGGGCGTAGCTGTCACGGGTATCCTGGCTGCGCTGGTAGTCGGGGGAGGAGGAACCACCCCGGTCTTCGGGAGAGGAGGAACCACCCCGCCCTTCGGGCACCCCTCCGGAGGAGGGGAATTCGGGGGCTATGTCGGGGCCATAGAGGTAGGTATAACCGAGTTTTTCGAGCAACTCGATGGTGAAGGATTCGATGGTATGTTCGGTTATCCGGCTCATGGGATTACGCGTACTTCACCACTCATCAGCTTGGGCAATAGGGTATCTCGCAAGGTGGTGAGGGTGCGGATTTGGGTTTGGTTGAACTTAATCTTTTTTAATGTGGATTCACACCAAATTATTGAATCTTGTAAAATCTTCTCAGATGGAACATTTATTTTTAAATCCCTGATTTGGTCAAAAGTAATTTGAGGGAATGTCCCACTTCTCGACTCTGCGATCATTTGTAACCATTCTACCGTAGCAGGGTTGGTTAAGTAAAAATAAATGAACGCTTGGCTTAATACGTTTTTAGAGCGCAATACCATCAATTTTGTAGAAACAACATAATTTTCCGCTTCAAAATCAATATAAGCCCATCTCCCATTAGCTGGTCTAATTTCACTAAATAATATATCGTCCTTCCTAATAGTTTTTTTTGCTTGGCCAGGCAATCCCTTCACCGATGTATGGTTGTGCTCAATCACATTCCCTAAATAGATGTCTGATGTATTCAAAAATACAACACTTGGATTAGGGAATTTATGAGTGATTGATACGCTTTCAATTAAATCACCAAGAGTAAGCTGATAATCCCACTCCTCCTTCGCCTCCTCCACAAACCACTGCCTAAACAGCGTTTCAGCCATTTTTTCTAAGGTGGCGTTTTGGCGGTGCAGCAGGTCTATTTTTAAACATAGATTAAAATATTGATCACCAATATATTCTTGGATTTCCTTTGAAGGGATTGGGATTTGTAATTCATTAAAGTCCCCCTTCTTAAAGTGAGGGATTAATGATCCAACATGTAATCCCTCAATTTCTTGTTGAATTGTTTTTGACCTTAAAGCTGCAAAAAGATATTTAGGATATACCTTTCCTTTATCAGGTCTAATGGATAACATATCTTGAGCTATGCAAAAATCCACAGGATTAGGAACCCAACAAACCCTGCCAGGAGTCCCTTTTGTTACGAAAATCATATCGTCAGGTTCTGGATGCCCTCTAAACCAATGTATGTAGGTATGTTCATCAACAAATCTGACCTTTGAATGAACAGGATAAAGTTGTTTATTCGAGATACAATTTGTTGCTATTAAAGGAAGGCCAGTATCTGACGTTGGACATGTTTTGCCTCTATTATCAATAATTTTCTTAAGAAGTGAACCGAAAGGTTTGAATTGAATTTCACTCATTTTCATCAACTTTTATTCTTGAAATACTATTTTTAATGATCTCATTCAGCCGCGCCTCCTCCTTCAACTGCGCCTCCAATTCCGCTTTCAAGCCCGTAAACCGCTCCACAAAATCAAAATCATCCTCATCATCCGGCAAGCCCACGTAGCGCCCGGGGGTGAGCACGTAGTCCAGTTCGGCTACTTTGCTGATCGGTGCCGCCGCGCAAAAACCGGGAATATCGGCATAGGTTCCATCCAGGTTGCGCCAGTTGTGGTAAGTGCTGGTGATTTTATCAATGTCCTCGGGGAAAGTTCCCGGGTGCGGCGGTTGATGAGGTGGCCGAGGTTGCGGGCGTCTATGAATAGGATTTCGTTGCTGCGGTCTCTGAAACCACCCCGACCTTCGGGCACCCCTCCGAAGGAGGGGAATGAACCACCTGAGGAGGGGAATTCTTTGCGGTTGCGGCTCATGAACCACAAGGCTGCGGGGATTTGGGTATTCAAAAACAATTTGGCGGGCAGGTTCACAATGCAATCAATCAGGCCATTGTCTACCAGGGCTTTGCGGATATCGCCTTCACCGGAGGTTTTGGAGGTCAGCGCCCCTTTGGCCAATACGACTCCGGCTTGGCCGCTGGGGGCCAGGTGGTAAATGAAATGCTGCATCCAGGCGAAGTTGGCGTTGCCCGTGGGAGGTACGCCGTATTGCCAGCGCCCGTCTTTGCGCATGAGGTCGCCGCCCCAGTCGCTCACGTTGAAGGGGGGGTTAGCGATGATGTAATCGGCTTTCAGGTCTTTGTGGGCGTCGTTCAGGAAAGAGCCTTCGTTGTTCCATTTCACCTGCGAGCTGTCGATGCCCCGAATGGCGAGGTTCATTTTGGCCAGTCGCCAGGTGGTTTGGTTGCTCTCCTGGCCGTAAATGGAAATGTCGTTGACGCGCCCGGCATGGCTGTCCACAAACTTCAAACTCTGCACAAACATCCCGCCCGAACCACAGCAAGGGTCAAACACGCGGCCTTTGTAGGGCTCCAACATTTCCACCAGCAGTTCCACCACACTTCTGGGCGTGTAGAACTGGCCACCTTTTTTGCCTTCGGCCAGGGCAAACTCACCCAGGAAATATTCAAACACGTGGCCGAGTACGTCGGCGCTGCGGGCTTTGGCATCGCCCAGGGCGATATTGCCCACCAGGTCAATCAGTTCGCCCAGGCTGGTGGGGTCGAGGTTTTGGCGGGCAAATACTTTGGGCAAAACGCCTTTCAGCGAGGCGTTTTCTTTTTCAATGGCGTCCATGGCATCATCCACAAACTTGCCGATTTCGGGTTGTTTTGCTTTGGATTGCAGGTAGGTCCAGCGGGCCTCCTGGGGCACAAAGAATACGTTTTCGGCTTTGTATTCGTCCTGGTCTTCGGGGTCGGCGCCGCTGGCTTCTTCGGCTTTTAGTTTCAGGTACAGTTCTTCAAAAGCATCGGAGATGTATTTCAGAAAGATCAAACCCAGCACAATGTGTTTGTATTCCGCCGCGTCAATGTTTTTACGGAGTTTATCGGCGGTTTTCCAGAGTTGTTTTTCGAGGGGTTCTTCGGTCGTTGTTTTCTGAGTAGCCATTGTACCAGGTTCAGTAAAAGTGTAGGCGGCAGCAACTTGTATTTAGCTGTTTTGACATTTTTTGCTTGCTAAGTGCCAGCTATTAACGGCCTTATCAGCAGGCATTTGTAGTTTCGTTGGCAATATATATAAACCCACCGAGCTGTACAACCATCTCAAACACCCCCCATAACCAAAACCAATACATTCATAAAAACTATTAATTTGAACGATACCGGCTTTTTGTTCACCTTGCGGGGGCTTAGGTAATACAACACGTAACCCCTCCCGACCAAACATGGAACATCCTCACAACAACGGTGACGCGGCTAAATGCCCCTTCCCTTTCCACAGCAATGTCGTCAACCAGATGGCTGGTGGTGGCACAGGCAACCGCGAGTGGTGGCCTAACCAACTGAAACTGAACATCCTGCGCCAGCACTCTACGCTGTCTGACCCGATGGGCGGGACGTTTGATTATGCGGAGGCGTTTAAGAAACTGGACCTCCAGGCGCTTAAAGATGACCTCTATGCCCTGATGACGGCTTCGCAGGACTGGTGGCCGGCGGACTATGGCCACTATGGTCCGTTTTTTATCCGCATGGCCTGGCACAGCGCGGGTACGTACCGCATCTCTGACGGACGTGGTGGCGGGGGCACGGGTGACCAGCGGTTTGCGCCGCTCAACAGCTGGCCGGACAACACCAACCTCGACAAGGCCCGCCTCCTCCTCTGGCCGGTCAAACAAAAATACGGCGACAGCATCTCCTGGGCGGACCTCATGATCCTCGCAGGCAACTGTGCCCTGGAATCTATGGGCTTTCAAACTTTTGGGTTTGCAGGGGGCCGCAAGGACATCTGGGAACCGCAGGAGGATGTCTATTGGGGCGCTGAGAAGGAATGGCTGGCGACCAGTGACAAGGAAAACAGCCGCTACTCCGGTGACCGCGAGCTGGAAAATCCCCTGGCGGCGGTGCAGATGGGCCTGATCTATGTAAACCCTGAAGGCCCTGATGGCAAACCGGACCCGCTGGCGGCTGCCCGCGACATCCGCGAGACCTTCGGGCGTATGGCCATGAACGATGAGGAGACAGTGGCGCTGATCGCTGGCGGACATACCTTCGGCAAAACCCACGGCGCCGGGGATCCGGGCAAATATGTAGGCGCAGAGCCTGCGGCTGCGGACCTTGCAGCGCAGGGGCTGGGCTGGCACAATACCCTCGGCACGGGTCATGGGGTACACACCATCACCTCCGGCCTGGAAGGCGCCTGGACGACCACCCCTACCCAGTGGAGCAACAATTATTTCGAAAACCTCTTCGGGTATGAGTGGGAGCTGACCAAAAGCCCGGCTGGTGCCCACCAGTGGAAGCCGGTAGGGGATGCAGGTGCAGGCCTGGTACCGGATGCACACGATCCGAATGTGCGCCACCAGCCCTTCATGCTCACGACGGATATCGCCCTGCGCGCGGATCCTGCGTATGAAAAAATCTCCCGCCGGTTCTTCGAGCATCCGGATGCGTTTGCCGATGCCTTTGCCCGTGCCTGGTTCAAACTCACCCACCGTGACATGGGCCCCCGCTCACGGTATCTGGGCCCGGAAGTACCGGCCGAGGTGCTGATCTGGCAGGACCCGGTACCGGCCGTAGATCACGAACTCATTGACGAGCAGGACATTGCAGCACTGAAGACCAGCATCCTGAATACCGGCCTGACGGTATCCCAACTGGTATCCACGGCATGGGCTTCGGCCTCGACCTTCCGTGGCACAGACAAGCGGGGTGGCGCCAACGGTGCCCGCATCCGGCTGGCTCCGCAAAAGGACTGGAAAGTCAACAACCCAGCCCAGCTGGCTGTGGTGCTGCACACGCTGGAGGGGATCCAGGCCGCCTTTAACGAGGGTCAGACGGGCCGCAAGCGGGTATCCCTGGCCGACCTGATTGTGCTGGGTGGCTGTGCGGGCGTCGAGGCAGCAGCTAAGGCGGCGGGACATGAGGTGATGGTCCCCTTCACCCCGGGCCGCACGGACGCTACAGCAGAGATGACGGATGTGGCGTCATTTGCTGCGCTGGAACCCCTGGCGGATGGCTTCCGCAACTACGTGAAGGCGGTTTATACCGTGAAGCCGGAGGAAATGCTCATTGACAAAGCCCACCTGCTCACCCTCACCGCCCCCGAAATGACCGTTCTCCTGGGCGGGATGCGGGTGCTGGGCACCAACTGGGATAACTCGACCCACGGGGTCTTCACCCAGCGTCCGGGCCAGCTCACGAATGATTATTTCCTGAACCTGCTCGACCTGGGCATCACCTGGCAGGCAGCCGATCCGGGCCAGCATGCCTTCCTGGGCCGCGACCGCAAGACTGGTGCCCACAAGTGGACGGGCACCCGGGTGGACCTGATCTTCGGGTCTAACTCCGAGCTGCGTGCCATTGCGGAGGTATATGGCAGCGCTGGCAGCGAAGGCCGTTTTGTGCAGGCATTCATCGCCGCCTGGGACAAGGTGATGATGCTGGACCGGTTTGAGGTGAAGTAATCACTTGACTGATAAGGACTTGGGGTGTCAGCGTTTGCTGGCACCCCTTTTTTTGTATGACAGGTGGGGAAAGGAGAATCAGCTATAAGGGGCTCAGCGGTTATGCGTACCAGATAAGAGGTACCGCATATGAATCAAAAGCAGCATCCTTAGAGACAAGAAAACACGCTTCTGTAGTAGCCTGTGCAATAATCAGTCGGTCGAATGGGTCGCGATGGATGAAGGGTAATTGGGAATGGGTCAGAATATGTGTCATCGTTATAGGCAAAGCTATTATCCCGCTTTGTGATATAAGGTCAAATATAGTGGTCAGACTTACAGCAATATCCAACTTACCTAACGCATACTTGATACCCATCTCCCAAAGAGATGCTACGCTTACAAAACAATCATGTACTGGGTCTTCTATCAGCGTCTTGATTTCATCGGGCAACTGCTGATCTTCTGTAATAAACCAAATAACCACATGCGTATCTAGCAGCAGTTTCATTCCATATAAGCTTTAAAGTCATCCAGCGGCTCATCAAAGTCTGGACTCATCCGTATGAGTCCTTTGGCCAGACCTGCTTTTCGGGGAGGGTTATCTACCATGCCTGCTTGAGATTTTGACACAAGAAAATCCATATAAAGACCTACCTCTTTCCTGAGATTCTCAGGAAGCAGCACAAGTTTCAGGTACATCTCAAGACTGCTCATGCTAACATGTTTTCAGAACTGCTGATCATATCAACCTCAAGTTACAAAAAAGCTACCATGAGAAAAAATGAAAGTAACCTGTTTCTGGAGAGCCCAAATCCCGCCTGTTAATCCTGTTCATCCTGTCTGATTGTACCGCAGTGCCAGCCTCAGACCCCGAAACTATACAAAAATGGCGCCTTGTGTGCCTTGCCTGTAAACCGCTTCTCATGTCGCTGTAAAATCCCCAGCGCCAGCATTTTACGCTGAAACGTAGTCCGCCGCAGCGGATACCCCAATACGGCTTCATACACCTGCTGAAGTTCCTTCATCGTAAACTGCTCCGGCAGCAGGTTCATGCCCACCAGTTTCCGGTCAAGGTTTTCCTGAAGCGTCTGCCGCGCCTTGTGGACAATGGCTGTGTGGTCCAAAATCAGGGGTGGCAGGGCCTCGACATCGTACCAGCCGACCGAATCCGAGAGGGCATCCGGCTGCGGTACGACGGCATTGTAATGGATCAGGGCATAATAAGCCACTGACACAAACCGGTCCAGCAGGAAAGCATGGGTACCCGGGTCAGATCCATTGGCGGTCAGGATCGTGCGCATGACCTCCGGCTGCCACCGGGCCGTATCTCCAAAAGTATAAAACTGCTCCAGGTAAATTTTGTCCAGCCCTGTGCGCTCCCGCAGGCCGCGGATAACGGCGTCGTTGAGGTTTTCGCCATGTGCCACAAACCCGCCGGGCAGGGCAAACAACCCTGTATTGTGATACTCCATGATCAGGATTTTCAGCTTTTCGCCTGAGAATCCAAAAATCACGGAATCGTAAGCAATATGGGACAGGTAGTTCGATTCACTCGGAGGGATCATACAGCAGCAGCCACAATTTTTTCGAAGATAAATAGGTTTTTTCAGGCAAACTAATTACCATTGTCACAAAATGAGACAATAGCCAATCACCTTTACCCCTTTGTATGATGAAACACGTCCATTTCCTTTTTTGTATGGCCCTGCTGGCTTGTATGCCTGCCGTCGGCCAGCTTCAGACCGGCGAATCCGTAGCCGTCACCCAGACCGATGCCGGCAAGGTGCGCGGGTACATCAACGGCGGTATCTACACCTATAAGGGTATCCCGTATGCAGAGGCGGGCCGGTTTGAGGCTCCGCACAAACCCAAATCCTGGGACGGGGTGCGCAGTTCGATGACGTATGGCCCCGTAGCCCCGCTCCTCGACCCGACGACTGCCGTGCAGGATGAGTCTGAGTTTGTGTTTAACCACAGCTGGGGATATGCCAGCGAGGACTGTATGCGCCTTAATGTCTGGTCACCCGGCATCGCCGACGGCAAAAAACGTCCGGTGATGTTCTGGATTCACGGGGGTGGGTTCACGGCGGGTTCTTCACAGGAACTCCCCTCCTACGATGGCGAAAACCTGGCCCGGACGGGTGATGTAGTGGTGGTCTCCATCAACCATCGCCTCAACATCCTGGGGTACCTTGATCTCTCTGCGTATGGGGAGAAATACCAGTACTCAGCCAACCTCAGCATCCTGGATATGCGGGTGGCCCTGGAGTGGGTACAGGCCAATATCGCCAACTTTGGCGGAGACCCTGGCAATGTGACCATCTTCGGGCAGTCAGGCGGGGGCGCCAAGGTCAATACACTCATGGCCATGCCCTCGGCCAAAGGCCTGTTTCACAAGGCAATCAACCAAAGCGGAGCCTTCCGCACAGCGATGCCTGACAAGACACTGACCCAGGCCATCGGGGCTGAGGTACTGCGCGAGCTGAAAATTGATCCGGCTGATGTGGACCGCATCCAGGCTGTGCCTTTTGCGGAGCTCTCCGCCGCTGGCAAGCGTGCCCTGGCGACTGTCTCAGAGCGCCTCAAGGCGGAGGGCAAAACCCTTCCGGGATTTGGCCTGAACTGGGGCCCCAGCCGGGACGGGGTATTGCTGCCGTATGACCTGCAATCCCCTGAGGCCCTGGCCCTTTCAAGGGACATCCCGCTGATGATCGGCACGGTCAAAAATGAATTTATGGCCTCTGCATTTACGGGTATGACCCAGGCTTCGGAAGCACAGGTGAAGGAATTTCTGACCAAACGGTACGGGGACAAAACAGAAGCCTATCTGGCAGCGGTCAAAAAAACCTATCCCAAAGATACCCGCGCTTCTGACCTGATGGATGTGGACTTTATCTTCCGGCCCGGTGCGGTAGCGCAGGCGGAGACCAAGGCGGGCCTGGCAGGTGGCGCTCCGGTGTATCTGTATATGTTTACCTGGCAGTCTCCGGTGATGGACGGCAAATACAAGGCTACCCACTGCATGGAGTTGCCTTTTGTGTTCAACAACATAGCCCGGTGTCAGGAGATGACCGGCGGCGGCAAGGATGCGTATGCGCTGGCCACTACGGTGAGCACTGCCTGGGTGCAGTTTGCCCGCACCGGCAATCCCAACCACAAGGGCCTGCCCAAATGGCCTGCCTACACAGCCGCCAACGGTGCCAACATGATCTTTGACAATACCTGCGAGGTGCGCAGCCACTTCGACAGCGAACTGCTGAAGGTCGTCCAGTAAGCGTAACAGCTTGTATATCATCGCGAGGGGTCGCACAACCCCTCGCGATATTTGTTAATACCCGCCGCCGACGGTTCTTGTATTCAGCGGAGATCCCTCCGGAAAGGCCGGCAGCCGGGCTGGAACCGCCGTCAGGCCGGTGGTGTCTGTCAGGGACTCCATAAAGGCTACCAGGGCCTTCACTTCGCGCCGGTTGAGGCCCAGGGGATCGGGGGGCAGGGTTTGATTGGGCAGGTCAAATCCGAGACCGGCCCCGCCGCCTTTGTTGTAGAAGTCCACCACCTCCTCCAGGGTCTGATATACGCCATTGTGCATGTAGGGGGCCGTGAGGGCGACGTTTCGCACGGTGGGGGTTTTGAAGGCATGTTTGTAGATATGGACAGCCTCCGGCAGGCGGCCATTGGCTACACGTCCCAGGTCCGGGTCAAGGACCGGGTGTTTGCCGGGGGTAGCAGGCACGCCCAGGACTTCGCCCTCTGAGTCGTCATAGTCCGGGGGCACCAGTCCGTTAAATACCGGTGCAAAATGGCAGGTACCACAGGCAGCCTTTCCCATAAACAGGTTAAACCCAAGTTTGGCCTGGGGGCTGAGGTCTTCCCGCTCTCCGCGCACATACTGATCAAAGGGTGAGTTCCAGCTCACCAGGGACTGCACATAAGCTGCCAGGGACATGGTGAGGGTATGGCGGGAAACAGGTTGTTTTTGGTCCGGGAAGGCTGCTTTAAACAGGCTTACGTACTCCGGGCTTTGGTTGAGCTTGTCGAAGATCTGCCAGTAGTCGGTATGAAACTCTTTTTCATTGGCGATCACGTGCTCGATCTGGCTGGCCAGGTACTCAGATCGCATGTCATGGAAGTACCGGCGGGCAAATACAGCATCTATTACCGTAGGTGCATTACGTCCTACGTCTCCGTCACCATTCATCGCGAGGCTTTTGGGGTAACCATCCGTAAAAGCCCGTCCGGGCTGGTGGCAGGTGGCGCAGGAGCCGGTATTGTCGCGGGAAAGGACCGGGTCAAAAAACAATAACTGGCCGAGCTCGGCGCGGCGGGACTGATAAGCGGCATCCGGCCCCGCAAAGTAGGTACGGTCCAGGAGGTCTGGCGAAAAAATGTCCCGTACTGCCTGCTGTACCGGTACCGGATACCGGCTGACATCGTGTACCGTCTCTATGCTGAGCGCTGCCTGAGCGGCTCCGATCATGGCATACAGCGGATTGATATAGGTTCTGACATAATACAGCCGGTCGAATGTCTCAAAATCAGGGTGGCTGTCCAGGTATCCTGCTGCTGCCTGCAAGGTCTGATGAAGGCTGTCAGCAAGTCCCGGCGACGTAGCAGCCAGAGAGGGTTCATATATGGCCATCATCCCGGCAATAGACCGGATGACCGTAGCGGCTTCGGGTACTGCCTGGAGGGAACCCGGCGTATCAAATCCAGTCAGGCCCTGCGTAAACACCCGGATCAATCCGGCACGGCTGGCCTCAAATACCATCCGGCTGGTGAGCGGGATACCCCGCTGATACTCAGCTGCCCATGCCCGGGCCTGTGTATTCAGCACTTCAGCCTTGCGGTTTATTTCGTCCCGGAGTCCTTCCGCTTCGTCATCAAAAATCAGCTCATCCAGCACCTGCAAGCCCTCCGGGGAGAGGATTTTGATGTCGCTGGGTACATTTCGTTCTACTTTGGGCAGCGGTGCCCCGTTGATATAGTCACGCACCAGTTCGCCGTCGAGATAGGCACCGATCACCTCAAATGCCTTAAAAGCCTGGCGGGTAGCCAGGTGCTGGCGCCGAAGGTCTGCCAGCGAGACGGTATCCGGAAACTGGCGGGCGTACCGGGCCAGTTGTTGTACTTCCTGCTCAAAGGTGACAAGACGGCTCCGCATCTCACCTGCCACCTGCGCAGCGGGTGCATCTGCCGTCAGCGGCTGGCGAAAACTCAATACCGCGCCCAGCCCAACTATCCCTATCAGGGGGAGGATATACCGCAACCTGTTTCGCATACGACGATGTTTGTTTTCAGCTTGTTCCCGGGGTCTGATCCTAACAATCCACGGGGCAGCCAACCTCCGGCTGACTGCCCCGCAGCAGATAATAGCTTACTCGACTACGAGTTTGGTCGTCTGACCTTCAGCGTTGCGGATATAATACACGCCTGGGGTTACGTTTTGTACATCAAGGCTGGTTATGTTGACAGCTTCCATGACACGCTTACCGGCAGCATCAAACAGGGCTACGTCCGTAGGATTTTCGAAGAATACCATCCGGCTGACCGGGTTTGGATATACTTTGAAAGCACCCTGTGGCTGACCAAATGCATCTTCGATGCTGGTGGCAAACAGATCCCAACCTGTGATCGCATAGGTCAGGGAGTTGTTGTATGGGAAGGGGTTCAGCGTAGCAGATGGGTGCTGAGAGTTCACCAGGATCGTTTTGCCATCAGGCAGGGCTACAGCACCTGTGATCTCGGCACCTTGTGGTACAGCAGAGATACGGATCAGGTCGTTGATGGTCGGATTTACGATGGTCATGTCCAGCAGGAACATTTCGCAGCTTACGTTGGCGATCCCGGCAGGCATACGGCCACGGTCGCGGCCGTTGAGGTCTTCCTGGATGATCATGTAGGTACGCTCAGCTGGTTTGCCTTTGTTGACGACAAAGAAGTTCAGACCATCAGGGTTAGACAGGTGGTAAGCTGGGTAGTCAGCAGGAGCTGGAGAAGCCACGAGGGTAGGTCCGCCTTCGATATGCACCGTCACTGACTGAGCATTTACATTGTACTTCATGACACGGCCATAGTAGTCGGTATATACAGAGCTACCAGGGGTAGTACCCAATACGTTGGCACGGGCGATGTGGTGCGGTGCATAAGGCAGACCCAGTGCAGCCTCATCAGCCCAGGCAGAACCTGGCAGGTCACGACCCGTCTCGGTAAAGTACACATTGCCGTCAGTAGGATTGTAAGCTACCCACTCGATACGGTTGAACATCGTAGCCTTGGCAGCTACAGCCTGGTCACGGAAGTTGACCATGTTGCTCAGGACGGTGTTGTCAATCTGTACCCACTTGTCGGCACCGGTATTGTCATGTTTGTACACGTACAGGTTACCTACGGTGAAGTCACCGGCAGTCGTAGCTACAAACTTGGAGAAGAAACCAGGCGTAGCATCAGCACCGAGATATACGGTTTTGTTGTCGGGCATCACGACCCCGCCTTCAAACTCCTGGCGGCCCCAGTTGTACTGCTTGCGGATCGCCTTGGCCTGGCGGGGATCAATCTCCACCATGTAGTTGAGGTTCTGGTACTTCTTCAGTGACTGGCCATTAAAACCAGGAAACCCGTTAGGGGTGGTAGTTCCGATTACAAAGTCACTTGTGTCGCGGACACCGGCACCACTGGAGTAGATAGCGCTGTTATTAGCCTGAAACCACTCCTCGGCAGTCCAGATACGGCCATCTGCGGTAGAGGTGATACCCCCGCAGTTCATGCCGGTTTCACCTACCGTATTCGCGAAGTCTACGTTAAAAAACTTACCGGCACGGCCATCCGTCAGGGTCTGAGGTACGATCATGAGGGAGTCGGTATTGGCATCACGGCGGATTTTGAATACGGTCATACCACCACCATCGCCGATGTTGTTGTTGGCCTGTACCATTTCATGGTTGACAGATACCCAGCCCAGGTCACCAGAGCCCGTGTTGTCAGGTGTGAAGCCGATGAAGTCATGCCACTGCTTGGCCAGGGTTTTGCCGGCAGCATTGCCATAGGTAGCGGTTGTCTGGACCGTGTCGTGACCACCGATGAAGATGATCTGCATTTTCAGGGGAGAAGGAGGCATTACAACAGTCGTAGGCACAAATACAGTGTCAACCTCAGGGTTGAAACCGACCTGACCCTGTACGGCTACTGCGGCCATCATCAGGGCCACAGTCAGTGCATAGAGCTTTTTCATGGAAAAACAGATTAGTTGAAGGTGAAAATTACGGACTCAATATTCACCGTACTTTGTTAGGCGATTGTTAAGACACAGTTAGAAAACACGCCTCCAACTTATCTGGAACGATTCTAAATAAATTTTAACACATTGATTATCATTACATTGAAAACCAAATAAATATTGCATAGTTTTAATATCTTCTTTACATAGTCCCGCTCAGCCCTGGCTGCAACCCGGTACAGATGCCATCCTGTCAGCGCCTGCCTGATGACCTGCCAGTCGGCAGCAGGTGTTCTGGCCATAATGACACCCTACTCCCCGCCGCTACTGCCATCATGGCACATCGTGATGAAGTGGTGATATTTTTGCAACTGGTGTTGCGTCGACTTCTCCGGCATCACGACCATGCAGGATTGAAACCTTATTACAAAAGGAACATTTCGCACATGAACTTTAACAACTTTACCCTGAAAGCCCAGGAAGCTGTCCAGCAAGCAGCCACCACCGTCAGGGAACACAACCAGCAGATGATTGAGGGCACGCACCTGCTGAAAGCCATGCTGGAAACAGAGGAGAGCATTGTCCCCTTTATGCTGAAAAAAATCGGGGTCAACCTTCCGTTTCTGTCACAAAAACTGGATGAAAAACTCCAGTCCTATCCCCGCGTGACCGGCGCTACCGGCAATCCGTATCTTTCCCAGGACACGCACGCGGTCATGGAGCGGGCCAACAAGCTTGCCGGTAACCTCCAGGATGAATTTGTGAGCCTGGAGCACCTGTTGCTGGCCCTGGTCTCTTCTAAAAATGATGCAGCCCCCCTGCTCAAAGAACAAGGGGTGACCGAAAAAAGCCTGACCGCTGTCATACAGGAGGTGCGGGGTGGCGAGCGTGTCACGGACCAGAATCCTGAGGCACGCTACAATGCCCTCCAAAAATACGCCCGCAACCTCAATGAAATGGCCCGTAAGGGCAAACTTGATCCCGTCATCGGGCGGGAAGAGGAGATACGCCGCGTCATTCAGATCCTGTCACGCCGCACCAAAAACAACCCGATCCTCGTAGGGGAGCCGGGGGTAGGCAAAACCGCCATTGCTGAAGGGCTGGCGCATCGCATCGTACAGGGTGATGTACCGGAGAGCCTCAAGTCCAAAACCATCTACTCCCTGGACATGGGAGCCCTGATTGCCGGAGCGAAGTTTCGGGGTGAATTTGAAGAGCGCCTCAAGGCTGTCGTGAAGGAAGTCGTAGGGGCTGAAGGATCTATTGTCCTGTTTATTGACGAAATACACACCCTCGTAGGCGCAGGCAAAGCCGACGGGGCCATGGACGCTGCCAATATCCTCAAACCGGCCCTGGCACGGGGTGAGCTCCGGGCCATCGGCGCAACTACCCTCGATGAGTATCAAAAGTATATCGAAAAGGACAAGGCCCTGGAGCGTCGCTTTCAAGCCGTGACCGTTGCCGAGCCCAGTGTCGAGGACACGGTCTCCATCCTGCGCGGCCTCAAGGAGCGCTACGAGGTCCACCACGGTGTGCGGGTCACAGACGCCGCCATTGTGGCCGCTGCCGAGTTGTCCCACCGCTACATCGCAGACCGGTTTCTCCCGGACAAAGCCATAGACCTCATAGACGAGGCTGCCGCCAAACTCCGGATCGAAATGGACTCCATGCCAGAAGAACTCGACGAGATCGAGCGGCGTATGCGCCACCTGGAGATTGAGCGGGAAGCCCTCAAGCGGGAAAATGAGTCCAAAAAACTCGGAGAAATTGAAACCCAGCTCGCCAATCTCGCTGACACCCGCAACCGGCTCCGGGCACACTGGGAAATGGAAAAATCCATCATATCCCGCCTCCGCAAGGCAAAAGAAGAGGTTGAGACCCTGAAGGTCGAGGCTGAGGATGCGGAGCGCAAGTCGGACTTCGGACGGGTGGCGGAGATACGCTACGGCAAGATCGTGCAGCAGCAACAACTGATCGCCCAGCTCAAGCTCGAACTGGCTGACAACCAGTCCGATCTGCGCATGCTCAAGGAGGAAGTGGAAGCCGATGACATCGCGGAGATCATCTCTCGCTGGACGGGTATCCCTGTCAGCAAGATGGTCGAAAGCGAGCGCCAGAAACTCCTCCGCCTGGAAGACGAACTGCACCGGCGGGTCGTGGGACAGGAAGAGGCTATTGTGGCGGTATCAGATGCCATCCGGCGCAGCCGGGCGGGCCTGTCGGATCCTAACCGGCCTATCGGGTCGTTTATTTTCCTCGGTTCTACAGGCGTGGGAAAAACAGAACTTGCCAAGGCCCTGGCAGCCTTTCTGTTTGATGATGAGCGCGCCATGATCCGCATTGACATGTCTGAGTACCAGGAAAAACATGCCGTGAGCCGGCTCATCGGAGCGCCGCCCGGATATGTGGGGTATGAAGAGGGTGGCCAGCTCACCGAGGCCGTGCGCCGCAGGCCCTATTCGGTCATCCTCCTCGATGAAATCGAAAAAGCCCACCCGGACGTGTTTAATATCCTCCTCCAGGTATTGGATGATGGCCGTCTGACCGACAACAAGGGCCGGGTCGTCAACTTCAAAAACACCATCGTCATCATGACCTCAAACCTGGGGGCACATTATATCCAGGAAAAATTTGAAGAGCTGGACGAGACCAATAAAGATGCGCTGATGGTCATCATCCGGGAGCAGGTACTTGACATGCTGAAAAAACAACTCCGCCCTGAGTTCCTGAACCGGATAGACGAGTCCATTGTTTTTGCACCACTGGGGCAGCTGGATATGCGCCGTATCGTCAGCATCCAGGCTGAGATCCTGCGGGCCAAGATGGCTGAGATGGGGATTTCACTCCGGTTTGAAGAGACAGCGCTGGACTACCTGGCTGACCTCGGATATGATCCCCAGTTTGGGGCTCGTCCGGTGAAGCGCCTGATCCAGAAGGAAGTAGTCAATCAACTCTCCAAAGAATTACTGGCAGGTAACATCAGCCGCGATGCACATATTGTCGTGCTGGAGCGGGGGGGACTGTTGCGGTTTGAGCAGGACTCTCTTGTGGCACCCGACAATGCCTGACCCGATATCATAAGCGGAACCGCAGGTGGCTGGCCTCTCAGGAGGTCAGCCATTTGTGTTATGAGCCGTGATGTCCGCCACAGGGCGCGGTCCTTCGATCAGGCGGTTGAGCCAGATGACCGGAATCAGGCTCACACAGAGGATGAGCAGCGCCGGGACTGCCGCTGAGGCCAGGCGTTCGTCATCTGCCCAGGCATAGGTCTGGGTCGCCAGGGTATCTACATTAAACGGGCGCAGGATCATCGTCAGGGGCAACTCCTTGATCACATCCACAAACACCATCAGAAAAGCGGTGAGGATGCTGGTTTTGCCCAGGGGAAATAGTACCTGAAACAAGATCTGCCGCCGGTTGCGCCCCAGGAGCCGGGCCGAGTCATCAAAGGATACAGGGGTCTTCTCCCACCCGGCTTGCACGGGCTGAAACCCTACCGAAAGAAAACGGACCAGGTAGGCAAACAACAGCACCACAAACCCATTGACCAGAAAAAGGCCCGGATCATAGCCCAGGACCGGTGTCAGCCAGGTGTTGAGCCAGGTATTCAGGCCTGTCATCGGGGTATAAACACCGGCCGCAATCACCGCACCGGGCACTGCATATCCCAGCACAGCCAGGCGCACGAGGTTGTCGGCAGCTTTTTCGCCTGCCCACCGGCGATAACTGGCCAGGAGGATCGCTGCCGTGGTACAGATTAGGGCAGCACTGCCGGCCAGCCATACACTATGCAGCACCAGTTCCATAAACCGCTCATCCCAGACTGTGCGGATAGAGCCTGCCGCCCAGATCAGGAGTTGAGCGAGGGGTAATCCAAATCCACACAACACCGGTATCAGGCACACTACCCATGCGAGGGTCGTCAGGCCGGGTCCCAGCGGAGTACGGGGTGCCGTACGGCTGTTGGCACTGGACATACTCACCTGCGCACGTCCGCGCTGGATGCGCTCCCAGGTCACCAGTCCAAATACGACCACCAGCAATAAGCCTGAGAGCCTGAAGGCACCCACCAGGTTGTTGCGCCCCATCCACTCCCTGAAAATACCGGTCGTAAAGGTATTCACCCCAAAATACCGGGCCGCTCCATAGTCATTGAGAATCTCCATCATGACCAGGGTCACCCCGCCTGCGATGGCCGGGCGGGCCAGCGGAAGTGAGACCGAAAAAAAAGTCTGAAGCCGTGAGTGGCCCAGCATCCGGGCCGCGTCCCATACTGACGCTGACTGACGCATAAACGCTCCCCGGCTCACCAGGTACACGTATGGGTACAGACACCCCGCCAAAATTAATGACAACATGGGCAGATGCATCACATCAGGATGCCAGGTACTGGCAGGGTCAATCCAGCGGGCTATTTTCAGGACAGGCCCCGTCAGGTCAAACAGTCCTACCCACGCATAAGCCGCTATGTAGGCGGGCATGGCCAGGGGCAAGACCAGGAGCCAGGCCAGGAGGCGCCTGCCGGTAAAGGTCGTCGTCGCGATGATCCAGGCTGAAGGTACCCCCATCAGCAGGGCCATCCCGCCTGAAAACAGCAGCAGCTGGGCGGTATTCCAGGCATAGGGGCCCGCCATCTGCCAGAAGGTACCCGTATCAGCTTCTGCACGCGGTACCAGAATCCCCCACAATACCACGATGAGCGGGATACATACCGCAATGGCCAGCAGGGTCGCCGGGACAAACCAGGAGGTCAGCAGGCGGTGATTCCTGAGCGGAGTGGCTGCAACCGATGTCATTTCCAGCCTGCCTGAGCAAAAATATCCGTAGCCTGCCGGTTGCGCTGCCCTAACACACGTAGCTGCAAGGTATCAGCCTTGAAGGTACCCCAGCTTTGCAACAGCTCGGCAGGTGGGACAGCGGGATTGACGGGGTACTCATAATTGCGGGAGGCAAAGGTACCCTGCGCTTCTGCCGCTGTAAGAAACTCGATCAATTTGACGGCATTTTCGCGATGAGGGGCATACCGGGCCACACCCGCCCCGCTGATATTCACATGAGTGCCCTGTGATTCCTGCTCCGGAAATACAATCCCGACAGCCTGTGCAGCCTCACGCTCCTCCGGCATGATCGAGTTGAGCAGGAGTCCTATATAATAGGTATTCACCAGGGCCAGGTCACCGGCCCCTGCGGATACAGCTTTGATCTGGTCGCGGTCATTGCCTTTGGGGTCACGGGCCATATTGGCGACGACACCCTGTGCCCATACGAGTGCCCCGGAGTCGCCTTTATGCTCGATCAGAGCCGCCATAAGTGACTGATTATAAAGATTTTCAGCGGCGCGGACCAGTACTTTGCCCTTCCATACGGGATCAGCGAGGTCGTCATAGGACTTGACCGCACCGGGCGCTACCCGTGTTTTGTGATAGACAATCACGCGGGCGCGCTGGGTCAGGCCATACCAGTGTCCCTCCGGATCACGGAGATGAGCCGGGACTTGTGCCTGGAGGACGGGGGAGGATACCGCCTGCAGCAGGCCTTTTTCCTGGGCGCGGTAGAGCCGGCCGGCATCTACGGTAATCAGGACATCGGCAGGCGACTGCGCACCCTCTGTTTCCAGCCGGTTCAGCAGCTCGTCTTCTCCTCCCTTGATGACATTCACCCGGATCCCGGTTTTAGCCTCAAAATTCCTGAAAAGCGCGTCGTCGGTATCGTAATGCCGGTGCGTATAGACGTTTACCTCCTGAGGAACTGCCTGGGTAGTAGCTGATGGCTGGCATCCGCCCCATATCAGCAGAGCTGAAATCAGCACCAGCGGGTATAATTGTTGGGAGTTCATTTTATTTAGATTCATTCTAAACTCCAAAGGTAATGCGATTCAATGATCCAGGCAATACTTCTTGCATGAAAAAATGATTTGTACGGCGGTAATTTGGATTATTCGCAGCTTTCCTCCCATATTAGCGCCCCGGAAAAACAAGTTGTCCTGAGGGGGTATCTTTATTTCCACAGCTTGTTTGATTTTTTAGCGAATCTTTATTCATTATTTCACAACCCTGGTGTATTTTAGCTGGTGTCATATATTTCCTGACGCTAGGATAAACTGGTAACAAGCGCTCCAATCATCATGAGATTACGGGTTTCTTCCATTGACAGTTCCATCAGCAAGGCAAACTTGCAGGAAGTGTTTGAGGAGGTCGGCGAGGTGGCTTCTGTGCGCATCTTCAGAAGTGTCAAAGAAGGCGACCCTTCGCTGGCATTTGTCGAGATGAAACGTGAACGGGATGCCCTCATCGCCGTCAACAAACTGAATGGCCGTATCCTGGGTAAACTCAGCCTGAAAATTGAGGCCTCCAACGAGTTTGTAAAATCCAACAACTCGACCGGCGGCAAGGCTGCTGTACCTGAGGATGAGGACGAAGAAGAAGACATCATCCTGGATGATGACGATACGGAAGATGAAGAAGAGACAGAGGAGGATGACGACAATCGGAGCCCCAGCTTCGACAACAGCCTCTCGCTCGACGACATTGCAGACGAGTACTGATATACTGGCCAACCATATATCTGCATCTAACGCACGCCTGCCCGGGGTGCGTATTTTTATGTACCCAGCCTGCCGGGTGGCAGGCTGGGTATGTATGCTCAGGGACGCATCAGGGTCAGCCAGCGGTCACGCACCTGACGCTGCGCAGGGGTGGGGTCTGCTATCTGGACAAGACGATCCTCATAGGTCACGGTGCCGTACCGCACGACATGGGGCAGCTTGATCTCTTTGCCAGCCCGCACGAGCGGGATCTCGATCGTAGTCCCCTCCGGTACAAACTCCCCGCCGGGCAGGATCAGAAGCTCAGCGATACGCGCTGGCTCAAACTCGTCTCCGACCTGAAGCCCGGCAAACTCTTTTTTACCGACCTTGCTGACCGTAGCTTTGGAGCCGAGTATGCTGCGGCTGATCTTGAGGTCATTGTACCGCTCTGAGACCGGGTTGAGCGGGCCCTGACCGGTGTAGGTCCGGGTGTACTGGATACCCGCATGGGCCAGGCTACCTGCTACGTCCAGCGGCGTGGTGCCCGTGATATACCGGTCAAAAAACTGCTGAAGATCCGGGTGTACTTCCGCAACCAACTCCTGAATAAATCCGGCCTCATCAAATGAGCTGTCAGCTCCGTATCGTCCCCCCAGGGTCTGGACGACGTCCATCAGGTTTTTCTGGCATCCGGTGAGCCGCATGATCTCAATGTCCAGCATGGCCCCCATCAGCGCCCCCCGCACATACACCTGTCCATATTGTTTTTTCCAGGGGTTTTCCAGCACCTGGGCGCTCATGGTGGTGAAGGGCATATCGTCCGGATAACTGCGGGCACCCCGGATTTTGTCACGCAGGATGTCCGTCAGGTATTCCTGGGGGGTGATCACCCCTCCCTTTGCCATGGTGATCCCGGCAAAATACTCTGTCACCCCCTCGTACAACCACAGGTGGCGGGACATGATGGGGTTTTGGTAATTAAACTGACCGATATGCTCGCTGTGAAGGGTCAGCGGGGTCAGGATATGGAGAAACTCGTGGGTGCAGGTCTCCCGCAGGGACAATAAGGTGGAGAGGCCGCCTAAATCCGGGAGGAAATACACGGAGGAGTTGCCATGCTCCAGCGCCCCGAAACCCTGATTTCCCAAAGCCCTGAAAAGTTTGATCAGCTGACCGATAGACGGCTGCCCGCCATCCAGCATCTCCTCGTAGGCTGTATAGTCTTTGATGTAGAGAATAAAGGCATACCGGTCCACGGGCAATTTCCCGCCCAGAAAGTCTGCCGTAGCCTGCATGGCCGTTTTGATCTCTTCGTAGATATCAGCGGAGAGGTTGCGGCCACTCTCATTAAAGACACTGATCGCAACGCGGGTATTGGCCACCTGAAAACTCAGGGTGTCCGGGCGGCAGAACATCACCGGACAATCCAGAAGATGGTGGTATGAGTTTGCAATAAAAGTTTGATTATCAGCCGAATACTTCTTCTGATCCAATACGGTCGTTCCGTACATGGCATCAGGCTTGTCAAAACTCACCTCCACCGGCAGGGCTTCTGTCCCTTCCCAGTACCCAAAAAAACCAGCAGCATTAATCAGAAAGTTTTGCCCGGCCTGGATATTGGTACCTGCGGGTTCAAATACTTTGTTTTTTTTCACCTCTGCATCAAAGGTATCGTCCACCTTGTAGCGCAGGGTACGCACCTGCTGATGCTGAGAGATCACAAAGGTATTCTCACCCTCCCGGACTACGGGCAATGCTTGTCCCTGCGCATCAAGTGCCTGAAAATCAGAAATATACCGTCCGTAATCGTGGCGGGCATACGTACCGGGGATGGTCATGGGGAAATGAAACCGTCCGGTACCGCCGGGATCTCCTTCGCAGGATACTTCGACTGCGACCTGATCCATATCTGCCTTGCGCAGGTCTGCATGATAGCGTACAGATTGGGAAAAGGTCTGCTGGACAGCAAAATAAGCCATCAACACAAGACAAAAACGCAGCATACGTGTGGATTGTTAGGTAATAGTATGTAAAACAATGGATACGTCTATTTGTCGCAGAGACCACCCGAAAATTACGCCAGCACAATCCAATCATGATGAACAACCCAAGGACTAATCTGCGAATCTTCTTCCGGAAAGTGCGAGGCTAACATTTTTTTCGGTATTTGCGTTTATGACAGGTATGGCAGCGCGGATTACCACCAAACTTTCTCCCAAACGTCCACCCCTCGTACTGGAGCTGGCAACCAACGGTCCGGACCCCCGACCGGTATTTATCACCGGCAATTTTAATGGGTGGCAGACCCGTGACGAGGCCTACCGGATGCATCCGGTAGGAGGAGACCGATACCGATTTCAGTTTCCGGAGGATCAGGAATTGCCGGATCCGCTGGAGTACAAGTACGTACGCGGTGACTGGGATGACGAAGAGCTGGATGGCTGCTCACACGTCCCGACTAACCGCACCCTGCACCGGCCCGGAGGGCTGATCCATGATTTTGCCCCCCGGTGGAAGCGCCGGGGCGTAACAATCCAGGAGCATCTCCTCCCGGAGCGGGTCCTGCTGGAAGAAAATCTGCTGGCCCCCCAGCTCGGCAGGAGCCGGCGCATTCAGGTATTGCTCCCGCATGACTATCATAGCCAGGATCGGCATTATCCGGTTTTGTACCTGCAGGACGGACAAAACCTATTTGACGAGCATGCCCCTTTTGGCAACTGGGCGATAGACCGTCAACTGGCACTGCTGGCCGAAAAAAACCACCATGAGCTGATCGTGGTGGCGATAGACCATACCAATGAGTACCGGATCGAAGAGTTCTCCCCCTACCCTACCAGCCGCATCCCCAAAGCGCGGGGACGGGCCTACGCCCGCTTCAAAGCCCACACCCTCAAACCCTTCATTGACAAGCAGTTCCGCACCCTGACCGAAGCCCGGTTTACGGGGGTAGGCGGCAGTTCCATGGGGGGGCTGATCAGCCTCTATACAGGGCTTCGCCACCCGGAGGTGTTTGGCCGGTGGATGATTTTTTCGCCTTCACTCTGGGTCTCCAATCAGATATATGAAGATGTGCTGGCGCATACCCTCTCGCCTGACCTGCGCGCCTACCTGTACGCAGGCGGGGTCGAGAGCCGCACGATGGTGCCTGCTGCCCAGCGGCTGCGGGACCTGATCATCCGGCAGAGCCGCAGGCCGGAGCAAGTCTTTCTCTCCATTGATCCGCGGGGCCGCCACCATGAGCCCCGCTGGGGACAGGAGTTTCCGGAGGCGGTCTCCTGGTTGTTTTTTCCGGCCATATGAATTTTTGCCGGATTCCTGCGTTATTGTCCCATGTTGTTTTGTACCCACTGAAGTAGCTCCTCCTGTGTCTCTATTTTCCTACCAGCATAATCCGACTATGGTCATACAGCTCAATCCGGCCACGCCTGCTGGCGAGGCCGTCATATTGCCCATGTCCCAGGGTCCGGAGCTCGCAGCCCGGCTGACTGAGGTTGCTGCCCGGCAAGGTGTCGCGCCCGCCTGGCTCCAACAACTCTTTAAGGCTGACCAAAAAGAAATCCTTGCCGTACCAGGCCCTCAGCCGCTCTGGCTGCTGGGCCTGGGCAGCAGCCTGACCTTCGCGCGGATATGCAGCGCTTTCAGGGCTTTTTCGCATCGTATGGCTTCCCGGCTCCCGGCTGCTACAAGTGTTGAAATCCCCCCATACTTTCCCGCCGATCTGGTCGCCGAAGCGGCGGTAAATGGACTGCTCCTGGGGCGCTACCGCCTCGGGCTGTACAAAACCCAGAAAGAATCCCCCGCACCCTGGCACAGTGCCGAGGCACGCCTGTTTATCCAGGCGCCTCATGGCGGCGAAACCCTGGATGATGCCGTACGCCGGGGACAAGTCACGGCCGAAGTCCAGCTCAGGGTATTTGACCTGGTGAATATGCCTGCCAACAAACTCACCCCCCTGGACCTGGCCGCCTGGGCGCGTGAGTCTGGTCTGACCTATGGATATCAGGTATTTGTGATGGACAAGTCCGAGATCGAAATAGCCGGTATGCATGCCCTTCTCTCCGTAAACCGGGGGAGCGAACTACCGCCGGTCTGTATTGTGGCCCACTACAAACATGAGGGGATTGAAAACCCGGTCTCCATCGGGCTGGTGGGAAAAGGCATCACCTTTGACACAGGTGGGATTTCGCTCAAAGACTCCAACAATATGCACCTCATGAAGTGTGACATGGCGGGTGCTGCGGCTGTCCTGGGCACCATCGAGCTGGCGGCCCGGCTGGCACTCCCGGTGGAGATCGTGGCGATCGTACCCAGCACCGAAAACAGCATAGATGCCGAGGCAACTTTTCCGGGAGATGTGATCCGCTCCTATGCGGGCAAAACGATTGAGGTTATAGACACAGATGCCGAGGGACGGCTGATCCTGGCAGATGGCCTGAGTTATCTCTGCCGCAACTATCAGCCAGACAAGCTGGTGGACCTCGCCACCCTGACCGGCAACTGTGTCATGGCCCTGGGCAATCACGCCGCAGGCCTCTTTACGGCCAATGACCGGATGGCCGTCAGCCTCGCGGAGGCGGGCCATGACAGCGGGGAGCGGGTATGGCGGCTCCCGCTCTGGGAAGAGTACATGGATGACATGAAGTCAGACATTGCCGATATCCGCAACTTCAGCGGAAAACCTACTGCCGGAGCCATCACGGCCGCCAAGTTTCTGGAAGTATTCACGGATCAGCACCCGGCCTGGGCTCACCTCGACATCGCAGGCGTGGCCTTTACAGACTCCGAATTTGCGGGTCAGCGGAGTGCCACTGCCTGGGGGATACGGCTGCTGACGACCTGGATGCAAAATCTGGACTAAAAATTTCCTTTTTTCGCATATTCTGCCTATTCTGGGGACATCCGCCGACGGGGCACCTGAGATGCTCCGGGCATATTTCCCACACGACAAGTTTTTTCTGCATGAGCCGTCCACTCGCTTTCCTCTGTATCGCCAGTTATTTTAAGGGAGAAGAGTTTCTCCGCGCCTGCAAAGCCTGCGGCTGTACGGTCTATCTGATCACCGGCAAAAAACTGGAACATCAGGCATGGCCCAGGGAGTCCATAGACGAGATTTTTTATGTGGATGACGGCGAAGGTACCAACTGGAATATGGACCATGTCATCCAGGGGCTGGCCTGGATGATGCGCCAGCGCAAGATAGACCGGATCGTAGCCCTGGATGACTTTGATGTAGAAAAAGCCAATCACCTCCGGGAGGAGTTTCGCATACCCGGCATGGGCCAGACCACGGGACGGTTTTACCGGGACAAACTCGCCATGCGTATGCAGGCCGCAGACTCCGGTATCAGGGTGCCTATGTTTACGTCACTGTTTCACGACGAGGGGATCAATGCTTTTCTGCAACAGGCTCCTGGGCCCTGGGTGATCAAACCCCGGTCTGAGGCATCCGCTACCGGCATCCGCAAGGTGCATACCGCGGATGAGTTCTGGTCAGTGGTGCACAGCCTCGGAGACAACCGGCACCGGTACCTGGCAGAGCAGTACAAACCCGGCCACGTCTACCATGTGGATGCGCTGAGTGTAAACAGCCGGGTGGTATTTGCCCGTGCGAGCCAGTACCTCAATCCGCCGATGGATGTCGCACACGGAGGCGGGGTGTTTCAGTCGGTCATCTGCGACCCGAAAGGCAAGGACAGCAAAGCCCTGATCCGGATGAATGCGGCTGTGATGTCTGCCTTTAACATGAAATACAGTGCCTCCCACACGGAGTTTATCAAGTGTCATGAGGACGGACAGTTTTATTTCCTGGAAACCTCCTCACGCGTAGGGGGTGCCCACCTGGCGGAGATGGTAGAGGCATCCTCCGGTATCAACCTCTGGCGTGAATGGGCCCGGCTGGAAGTGGCCGTAGCCCTGGGAGAACCCTATGTACTCCCGCCCGTACGTGACGATTTTGCAGGAATAATTGTCTCCCTCGCCCGGCAGCAATATCCTGACACACACGACTTTCGGGATGCCGAGATCTGGTGGACACTCCAGCGTGAATATCATGTGGGTTTTATCGTCAAGTCCCCGAAGCAAGCCCGCATCCTGGAGCTGATGGAGCAGTATTTTCACCGGATACGGGAGCACTACCATGCCTCAGCCCCTGTGCCGGACAAGCCTAGTGCCTGAGAATCAGGCTAGAGCAGAAACCTGGCGATCTCCTCGTACCGGGTGCCGTCAGGTGATCTGACAGACTCCCACAGGATGAGACGGGATACGCGGAGCTGCGCGGGCATGGCAGGCCGGACGGGCAGGGTCATCGCTAATGGGGAGGTAAAACGCGCCAGGGTCATGTGTGGCACGGGGCTGTGGCGCATCTGGATGGCAGGTTCGATCTGTACATACATCCGGTGAATGTCCATTGCCAATTGCCTGAAGGCCTCTGTTTTTTGATAGCGTACCCAGATCATGCGGGGCTCCTGCCCGGGAGGCGCCCAGTCATACCCCTGTACCCGCAACTCAAAAGGCCGATGCGCCCTGAGACCATACCCCAGCAAGGCCTTGAGGTTGTCAAGCCGGGCTTCGGGTACGGCCCCAAAAAAATAAACCGTGATATGAAGCTGTTCCGGCGGGGTCCATTTTACGCCAGGATGGGCTTCTACAGGAGCCCGCCAGGCCTCATAGGTATGCACCATCGAAGGTTCGGGGGGGATTCCCAGAAATAAACGCCGCCCGGTTGCTTCCATCTCTTTCATGCTATTTGTAACAATGCCCAAACTGCCCTAATTTAGCCCCCTTCCTGGAAATATCTGCTCTGGCAGGTGTCACAGGTATCTTTCACCCCGAGATTTTTTTATATGAATGACAAAAAGTACAGTCTGTTCGAAGACGTATGCAGCTTCGTGGACGACGCAGCCCGGTACACCAGTATTCACCCCGGCTTGCTGGACCAGATCAAACAACCCAACTCCATCCTGCGGATGAACTTTCCCATCCGGCGGGACAGCGGCGAGTACCAGGTCATATCGGCCTGGCGGATTCAGCACTCGCACCACAAGACCCCTGTCAAAGGAGGTATCCGCTACAGCGAACACGTAAACGAAGATGAGGTAGCGGGCCTGGCTGCCCTGATGACCTACAAATGTGCGATTGTGGATATCCCCTTCGGTGGTGCCAAAGGTGGAATCAAGATCAACAAAGCCCGGTACTCCGATGGAGAAATCGAAAAAATCACCCGCCGGTATGCCTATGAGCTGATCGCCAAAAACAGCCTTGGCCCTGCCATTGACGTGCCAGCGCCTGACTATGGCACCGGTGCCCGGGAGATGGCCTGGATCGTGGATACGTACACGGCTTTTTATCCGGAAGATATCAATGCCTCCGGGTGTGTGACCGGCAAACCACTCTCACAGGCGGGCGTGGACGGACGCACGGAAGCTACCGGGATGGGGGTGTATTTTGGGATACGTGAGGCCCTGGATGTAGCGGAAGACATGCATGCCCTGGGCCTGACACCCGGACTGGCCGGCAAACGTGTGATCGTACAGGGACTGGGTAATGTAGGATTTTACTCTGCCAAATACCTCCAGGAAGGCGGGGCTATCATCACCGGCATCGCGGAGTATGAGGGAGGGGTATACAACCCTGACGGACTGGATGTGGAGTCTGTATTTAAACACCGCAAAAGTACGGGCTCTATCCTCAACTATCCCGGTGCCCAAAACGTCACCCGCTCCATTGAACTGCTGGAGTATGACTGTGACATCCTCGTCCCTGCGGCGCTCGAAAACCAGATCACGGCCGAAAACGCCAGCCGTATCAAAGCCAAAATCATCGGGGAGGCTGCCAATGGCCCTGTTACGGCCGAAGCTGCCAAAATCCTCATCGCACAGGGAGCTATCATCATCCCTGACTTCTATCTGAATGCCGGCGGGGTGACGGTATCTTACTTTGAGTGGCTCAAAAACCTGGCCCGGGTCTCCTTTGGTAAAATGGAAAAACGCTATGAAGCCCTGAACAATGCCCGGATCGTGGATGCGATTGAGTCAGCCAGCGGGGTCAAACTCTCTGCTATTCAGCGCAATGAATTGATACGGGGCGCCAGCGAACGTGATATTGTGATTTCTGGCCTGGAAGAAACGATGGTCGGTGCCTATCACGAAATCCGCGAGACACGGGTCCGCAAAAACACTGAGACCCTCCGTAAAGCGGCCCTCGTCAACGCGCTCGAAAAAATTGCTGTCAGCTATATGGAGCTGGGCATTTTCCCATAACGACGTCTTACTACTGACTTGCAACCTTTTTGATACCCTGAAGGCGATAATTCCCTTCAGGGTTTTTGTTTCGCTGTTGGTTGTCGAGCCCAAATTTTTCAACTTTACGGCGTATTTATCTGGCTTCCTGCATGAATAATATTCTGATCGTTTCTGCTGCGGCTCATCCGGAGGATCCTGTCTGGGCGTATGGCCACGAACTGGCGCAGGCGCTACAGGCCCGCGTACATCATATGGTCCCGCCTGAGCGCCAGGCTGCGGTCCTTGTCCACGAAGAAGCCAGACGTACCGGCGCCGGCCTGATCGTCACCGGACGCGAGACCACCCGCGGGATCGCCCATATCCTCCCCAATCTCGGTATGCAAACCCTCGTGCGGGGCACCTGTCCTGTACTCATGATACCGCCCGGCGCTACGTTCAAACCTGTACGGCAGATCATGTATGCTACCAGCTTTGAGGAAGATGGATACCGTATCCCGCCCAGCCTCGAAAAACTGGCAGATCTCCTCAAGTCCCGCATCACCTCGGTGTACATCAACACCGATCGTATGCCCAATGGTTTGTATCCCCGCACCCCTGTGCTGGAAGAAGTCACCCGGATGGAGCTGGACCCCAGCAATGTATTTTTTTATACCCTGCGGTTCCGTCATGTCCTCCAGGGCCTGCTCTGGCTGATGGGTCACTATCCGCTCGACATCATTGCCCTCACACCCGGCAAACGAATGTTTTACCTCCGGCTCCTGGGCCAGAGCCTCACCCATAGCATGGCACGCCGCACCAAAATCCCGCTCCTGTCTATTCCTACTGCGTGAAAAAAGTACTCCGGAGTGAACGAAAATCGGACGGAGAAAAGGGCAATACAGAAAAATCTGTATCTTCATGCACCTAATCTGAGTCCTGATGAGATCCGGCTTCCGACTTCCGCTCCTGTTGAGTATCGCGACTGTATGTTTCATACAGACGCTGAACCTCCTGCCCGCCTCCTGGTTTCCCCACCCCGCTCCTACTGAGATAGGACCGGGTGAAGAGACCGACCCTGCACGCCGCCTCGCACGTCAGGCGTGGATCGAGACCCTGCACAGGGCAGCCCCCGGCACAGACTGGCGGGCGCAGGATCGTGCTACGCGGCAACAAATCGCAGCCTGGCGTATGCGGGCCCGGACAACCCGCTCTTTTGATAGTGACTTCATCAAAGATACCATCGCCAATGGACGCCTCAGGGGGCATTGGCGGGAGGCAGGCAGCAGCAATCAGGCGGGCCGTATCCATACTGCCTGGTACACAGACCAGGGTGTCCTCTATCTGGCCTCCTCTGGTGGAAATATCTGGAAGGGAAATACAGACGGCACCCAATGGCAGGTCCAAAATGACCTCTACCAGATCGAAGGGATCCAGTTTATGCGGATGATCTCCCACAACTCCGGACAGCGGCTGGTGATCGGGCGGGATACCTGGAACCAGCCCGGGATCATGTACTCTGACGATGAAGGTGTCACCTGGCAATCCTCCGGAGGCCTCTCTCAGATTCTTAACTGGGGATATGTCAAGCGGACTGTTTTTGATCCGGATATGCAGCGCCTCTATGCCTTGTCCCTTGAGTGGAACTACCTCACCAATCAAGCTACCTGCGCTTTATACCGCTCTGACGATCAAGCTACTTCGTTTTCACGTATCGCGACTTTTGATGAGTCTGTGTATGGAAACGTGGACAATTTTGACATCTGGCAGGATCCTTTCACGAGCGGAGGGCTTTACCTGATCATCGGGCAGCAGACCTACTCGGTATCCCCGCAGGGGGCCACAACCCTGCTCAGCACCAATCCCCACGCCAACGCGACGGGCAGTGTAGCCCTTACCGGGCGCATCAGCAGCAACGGACAGGTGTATCTCTATGCCGCCTATCAGGCTGATAATCAGAACTATATCTTCCGCTCGACAACTGGCGGGACCTCCTGGCTGTACCGGGGGCTGGTACCCAGCTGGCGGTTTTTTCAGACCAGTTTTTCAGTCTCACGGCAGGACCCCAACCGGCTCTATATCGGCGGGATCAATGCCTACCGCAGCAGCAACGGAGGCCAGACCTGGAACCTCGTCAACGAATGGTACCAATATTATCCAGACCCGGCTACCAAGCTTCATGCGGATATCCCGGCTTTTTGCTCATTTGAAGATGCGCAGGGCGAATTTACCATCGTCTGTACCGATGGAGGGGCCTATATCTCCCGTGATGGGCTGGTCAGTGTCCAGAATATCTCCCTGGAGGGCCTGCACGTAAGCCAATATTACTCCACCTATACCTGGCGGGACAGTACAGCGGTAATTTTTGCCGGGGCACAAGACCAGGGTTTTCAGAAAAGCAGCGCAGACCAGGGCCGGGTCGTAGGATTTGAGCAGTTGATCAGCGGCGACTACGGCCACATTGTCTCCGGCAACCGGGGTCAAAGCATCTGGACCAATTATCCCGGGTTTACGATGCATTACCCGGACGCACCACACCCGGCACAAGGCGGGACGTTGTTTAGCGATTTTGAGGGTACGGGCCACCTCTGGCTGCCGCCGCTGGTAGCTGAGCCGGGTGTGGGTCATATCGCCTGGCGGGCCGGGGGCAGTACCAATGGTGGTGCACGGCTCCACAAACTCACGGCAGGACCGGGCACCCTGGTTACTGAGGAGCAACCATTTGAGTTTTCGCCCAATTCCAGCATACCCATCACAACCCTGACCATTCACCCGCAATACCCCCATATCCGGTATGTCCTGAACCAAAACCTCGGACTGTACCGTTCCCTGGACTCCGGCCTGACCTGGACCAGCCTCGGCACCCAGCTTTTGCCCCAAAGTCACTATTTTTATGGCAATGCCATGCACACCACGGCTGCCAATCCGCTCAAACTCTACGTGGCAGGAAGCGGCTACTCCAATCCGGGGGTGTATGTCTCCCAAGACCTGGGGGTGTCCTTTGAGCCCCTGGCCAATGGCCTGCCTTCCACCCTGGTATTTGACATAGATGGCACCCCGGACGATGCCTACCTGTTTGCCGCCACTGAAGTAGGTCCCTATGTATATGTAGCAGCTGACAACCAATGGTATTATATGGGGGCCCTCTCAGCTCCTGACCAGGCCTACTGGAGTGTGGAATACATTGAGGAGAGCCATACGGTGCGATTCGGGACCTATGGGCGGGGCATCTGGGACTTTATCATCTGTGACGACCAGTCTCCAGAGGTCATCGCCGGATTTACGGTGACACCTGACCTGCAATCCTACAGCGTACACCTGACCAGTACCAGCCAGGGTGCTTATTTTTATCACTGGGAGCTGCCAGGCGGTCAGGTTGTCACTGAACAGACCGAAGTAGACCAGTTGCTGGGACAACCAGGTGACTATACGATCCGGCTGATTGCATACTCTCATTGCCAGCAGGATACCTTTGAGCAGACCGTTGCCCTCTACCCTACCCGGCTGGACGAGCAGGCCCTCACCCAACTGCTGGTGTATCCGGTCCCCCATGACGGCACCTTCACCCTTTCGGCCCCGGCCCTGCCCCCTGGCACCTACCATGCCAGTGTCACGGACCTGACAGGCCGGACCGTATGGCAGACGCGCCTGCAGACCCCGGTCCAGGCAGACATCTCCCTGCCGCCGACGGCTCCGGGCTGGTATCAGGTGACCCTGCGCACGCCGGAAGGCCGGATCGCCGGACGGACGAGTATGTGGATCAGGTAATCAATTGTTGATCAAACAATTGTGAACCTTTATTACCAACATTACGCTATTGAGCTGGCAGACGTGTGAGCTGGCAGGATTCCCTTCGTCCAGCGTGTTCCCTTACTTTTTTATGTATCCGGCATGACCCTCCTCTCTGCTGCCATTCTGTTGTTTCTGGTGATGGACCCCCTGGGCAATATCCCGTTTTTTATCTCGGCGCTGAAGCCTGTTCCCCCGCAGCGTCAGTTTCGGGTGATGGTCCGGGAGTTGATCATCGCGCTGGGGGTGCTGGTGGTATTTTTATTTGCGGGCAGGTATATCCTGGCCGTTATGCACCTGCGCGAGCCCGCACTGGGCGTGGGAGGCGGGGTGATTTTGTTGCTGATCGCCTTGCGGATGATTTTTCCGGGGGGTGAAGGCAGCAGCGGGGAGGCCGTCTCCGGCGAGCCCTTTATCGTACCGCTGGCCATCCCCTATGTGGCTGGTCCCTCAGCCCTCGCCACTGAGCTCCTGATTATGAGCAAAGAACCCACCCGCTGGGCCGAGTGGCTGGCTGCCCTGCTCCTGGCCTGGGCTGTCTCCAGTGTGATCATCCTGGCTTCTGCCCGCCTCGGCCGGCTCATCGGTCCCAAAGGCCTGATTGCCATTGAACGATTGATGGGCATGCTCCTCGTGACAGTGGCCGTCCAGATGATGATGGACGGTGTCAAAACGTTTCTTACCACCCCCTGACCTGTACGCTGCTCCCATGTACACCCCTGCTTCTCCCCTCCTGGCCGTAGAGATCGGCAACTCTGACATCGTGATGGGTGTCTGGGAAGGTACCCATTGGGCCCATGTATGGCGGCATCCCACGGCCCAGTACCTGGAGGCTGAGGTTACCTTCAGCTCGCAGGCTGCCTCTGCCGGCCTGGACCTGGCACAAATGGGCGAGGTCATTTTTAGCAGTGTAGTGCCAGGGATTTCGCCTGCCTTACTCGCAGTCGTACGGCAGCTTACGGCCCGCACGCCCATCGTAATGGGGGCGGATCTGTACCTGTACCTGAAGCTGGGCATTGACAATCCCTATGAGATCGGGGCAGACCTTGTCGCCAATGCCATTGCCGGATATACCCGGAGCCAGCAGGCCTGTATTGTGGTGGACTTTGGGACAGCCCTGACGTTTACGGCACTCGGCGCCACGGGTCGTATCCTCGGCGTGGCCATCGCGCCGGGGCTGCGCACGGCGATGCATGCATTGTTTCACAATACTGCCCAGCTTCCGATTGTCCCCCTGGAGCTTCCGGCGTCTCCTATCGGCAAAAACACCGCGCACGCGATGCAGGCCGGTATCCTGCTCGGATATGTAGGGCTGGTGCGTGAGTTGGTCACCCGCATCAAGTCAGAAATACCCGGCCCCTGCCGTGTCCTGCTGACAGGCGGCCTCTCAGCCATCCTGGCCCCCGAACTGGCGGGGCTCTATGACGAGCGGGACCCGCACCTGACCCTGGACGGCCTGCGCCTGATCGCAGAAAAGTACCGCCAGAAAATAGCCTAAACCGGGGTATCTGTCGAATGGGTGGCGGCCCCTGCAAACATTAGGCTAAGCGGATCGTCTTGTATTGTCAGGATACAAGTTGATGTATTTATCCTTTATTATCCATGCAGCGAATATTTCCTTTTGCCACTGTGGTGGTTCTGACATTGTGGTACGTAGCCGGTTATGCCCAGCAACCATCGGCAGCAGCCCTGGGGCGGCTCAGGGGCATTGTCCAGGACTCTGCTACGGGTACTCCGATTGAGTATGCGACCATTGCCCTCTACCGGGTACGGGACTCGTCGCTGGCCGGGGGAGGGGTGACAGATGCCCAGGGAGCCTTTGACCTGAAGGACCTGACACCTGGCATGTACGAGGTGCGGGTGGACTTCCTCGGATACCGGCAGCGGCAAGTCGGCCCGGTACGGCTGGCACCTCCACCCCGTGGAGAAGGACTGGAGCAGTCATTGGGGAGCATCAGCCTGGCGGCTGCGGCGCTGCAACTGGAGTCGGTCGAGATCAGCGCAGAGCGGTCATTTATCACCCAGTCCCTCGACAAAAAATCCTATGATGTCCAGCAAATGGTGAATACCCAGGGTGGCACGGCCCTGGATGTCCTGGGCAATATACCCTCCATCTCTGTGGACGTGGACAACAATATCAGCCTCCGGGGCAACCAGCAGGTCACGGTCCTGATAGACGGAAAACCCTCCAGCATGAGCGGTGCCAACCTGGCCAATCTCCAGGCGGCGGGCATTGCGTATGTAGAGGTCATCACCAACCCCTCTGCCAAATATGACCCTGACGGCACCTCGGGCATCATCAACATTGTGATGAAAAAAAACCGCAACCAGGGCACGGGCGGCATGGTCAACCTGAGTGCAGGCACCCGGCACAAATACAATACCGGCATCCAGGGATATACCCAGATCGGCAAGCTTAATCTTTTTGGCAACTATTCTTTCCGATACGACAACCGGTTTTTCAGGGGGGATAATGAACGCACCTTTGACGGGACGGGAGGCGAAACCACTTTTATCCAGTCCAGCAACGAAGACATCATCGGACGGACACATCTGGTCCAGGCCAATGCTGAGTATGCACTGGATGATGCCAGCAGCCTCTCGTTCAGGGGCATGTACAATTATACCAACCGCAGTTCGGCTGAGCTGATCACCTACGAAACCCTCAATGCTGCCGGCGCACGCGCTGACCTCTACTACCGGGATGTGACTGAGCTGCGTCCCGGCTACAATGCCGACCTGAACCTGGGGTACCGGCGCTTTTTCAAACAAAATCCCCGCCACTCGCTGGTATTTGATGTGACGCATTCCTTCAGCGAAAATGACCCATTTGAGTTTTATGTCAACCGGTACTACACCACTGAAGGTACGCCGGCCGGCACACCAGACGACCGCCAGCAAGTCATCAATCCGGTCATCGAGCGGAATACCACCTTCCAGCTCGACTATACCTGGCCACTGTCCGACAACCGTATCGTAGAAGCGGGTGCCAAAACTATCCTGCGGTACAATGACAATGACTTTTACTCCGAGCTGCTTAATACCTCCACCAGTCAGTACGAGGTGGATTTTAACACCACCAACCGGTTTGTGTACCAGGATCAGATCCATGCTGTATATGGTACCTGGGCTGACAAATGGAAAAAATGGTCCTACAAGGCCGGCGTCCGGGTCGAACAAACCTGGATAAACTTTGAGCTGAAAACCACGGGTGAAACATTTGACAATGCACTGCTCAATGTATTTCCCTCGGCTTACCTGGCCTACGATATAGGCGACCGGAAGCAATTCCTGCTCAACTACAGCCGCCGGATCAACCGGCCCAATGCCCGCTCACTCAACCCATTTACGGACTACTCCGATCCGCTCAACCTCCGGTTTGGCAATCCATATCTCCGCCCGGAGTTTATCAATTCGTATGAGGCTGGTTATGTGCATTATTGGGGAGCTGCCTCTGTCAACGCAACCCTGTATTATCGGGATATTCAGCAGGCATTTACGCGGTTTGTGACGGTGGACTCCCTGGGAGTCTCGCGGGTGACCCAGCAGAACCTGGGCTCAGCCCGTAACTATGGTGTTGACATGGTATACAACACCACCATCGGCAAGGTATGGAGCCTGATGGCAAGCGCCAACGTATTTCGCAGTGACCTGGATGCCACCAACCTCGGGGTGACCAGTATTCAGGGTGCATGGGTAGGCAATTTCCGGCTGAACAATACCCTGCGCCTCCCGCAAGACATTGATGTCCAGGTGACCGGGTACTACAATACGCCGCAGAATACCCCCCAGGGCCGCATGATCCCCCGAACGGCCGTAGATGTCTCTGTCCGCAAAAAAATAGCCAAAGGCAAGGGGAACCTGGCACTTGCCGTAACCGATGTATTTGACACGCAGCAGTTTGGGATGAGTGCCAGCGATCTTACCTTTTCGCAGTCATTCATTCGGAAGCGGGAAAGCCGGATCGGCACCCTGAGTTTTACGTGGCGGTTTGGGAAGGCTGATACCCGGCGCCGAGATCGGCAGGAAGTACGGGAGCCACGGGGGGATGATTTTTAACCGGAATTCAGCAACGACCGGGCGTCAGCAGCGGTACGGATTGCCATCCCACACCCTATTATCACAGGCAGGGGCTGTGGCGGTTCAGGCCTGCTGTTGACGCCGCGTCCACCCTATCAGGAAAAACATCGCCAGCAGCGCACACGCCACGGGCAGACCGAAGGCAACCTTGCTCCCCATCGTATCCCAGAGTGCCCCCATCATCAGGGCTGCGGGCAGGATCGCCAGGCCTTCGAAGGTGCTGAACACCCCGAAGGCAGAGGCACGGCGGGCAGCAGGCACCAGATCGGCCACATACGCCTTGTACACCCCAGCCGATAGTCCGTAATACACGCCGTATCCCGCTGTCAGTGCCCATATATGCCACCCGTGAGAGGCCAGGGCCATACCTGCCATCACCCCGGCAAAACACCCATAAGAAAACAAGATCATACGCCGCCGTGGTACCCGGTCTGAGACCACGCCCAGGACCTGGGCAGATACGACACAGACAGCATTATACCCCATCCAGAGCCAGGGTATCTGATAGACCGTAATCCCCAACTCTGTCGCCCGGAGGATGATGAATGCATCAGAAACACTTCCCAGCGTAAACAGTGTATTGGCGATCAGAAACCCGCTGAAGGGCTGGTTGTGAAGGGGGGCAGCTGTTTTGGCGTCCAGCTTTCGGGTCAGGATCTGCCGGGTGCGTATCAGCGGTATCAGGAGCAAGGTGAGGATAGCAGGCACGGCAGCCCAGAGAAATACCATCGGGATATTACCGGGCCAGATGTGCAGCACCAGCAGGGCTAACAGCGGGCCTCCGATGGCTCCCGCCCGGTCCAGGGCGCGGTTAAATCCAAAGGCCTGTCCCCGGTCAGTTTCCGAAACTGAGGCCGCCAGCAGCGCATCCCGGGCAGGGTTGCGGGCAGCCTTGCCGAGCCGGTCCAGAAACCGGATGCCGAGGACCTGCCAGGGAGCAGAAGCCAGGTACAAAAAAGGCTTGGACAAATTGGAAAGGCCGTATCCCAGGGCAATAAACCCCTTGTGGTGACCATACTGGTCTGTCATACGACCAAACACGGCACGCATCAGTGCCGCAGTGGTATCAGCGATTCCCTCGATGAGGCCGATCAGGCTTTTGTTGGCACCGAGCTGGGTGAGAAAACCCGGTACAAAAGGCACTATCATCTGGCTCGCCAGGTCCGTCCCGAGCGAGATCAGCCCAAACAACCAGACATTGCGATTGCGGTAGATAGAGGCCATATCCCGAAAAAAATCTGTAATACTACCGCATAAAAAAGCCGGCTGACCCAGCGTGTCAACCGGCCTGCACTTCTCTGACTAAATAAGCCATGCCTCAGACCGTGATCGCTTCGAGATAACGAGCGTTCAGCGGTTTGTTCAGGTACTTTTTTACATACTTATTGCCCGCAGCCCGGTCTATGTCCTTGGGGCTGATAGAGGACGAAAGCATGATAATCTTACATTTGGAAAGGACAGCATTGGCGAATTTTTCAAACTCCTCCAAAAACTGAAACCCATCCATAATAGGCATATTGATGTCCAGAAACACAATTTCCGGTAGCTCAGCCTCATTCTCCTGGTGCTCGCGCAGAAACGTAAGCGCATCTTCTCCTGTCTGGAACACCAGGATTTTATCAGAGAAGTTGCTCGCTTCTATGATTTTTTCATTGATGATGTTGTCAATTTCGCTGTCATCCACCAGCATCACACTCTTATATGTTGCCATACCCGCTCTGTATGTTAGTTGGTTTGCGTGAGCTAAAATTGAAAAAACGTACCACTTATCAAACTGTCTGAGCCTCTAAATAAAAACAATCCGGAAGGCCAGATGTAAGATTTTCCGGGAAAAGGTACAATTTTTTCAGATGCTACCCTACGTTGATAGCAGCAGATGTGAAAAAATTGCCCTAAGAATGAATGAATTGGGGCAGAGAGGTACTAAAATGTGTCTGCATAGGGTCACCCGGAGCAGTCGCGCCATTCCGGGTTACCTGTACCTTAGTTTTCGGAACAAAAAGATTCGGGTATCCTGCCTCTCAGAAGGGCAGATCGTCCTCGTCACCCAGGCTGATGGCATCCACAGGGGCTACCGGCGGGGGATTTTCGTAGCGGTCGCGGCCTGCATCGGCGGGCTGCTGAGCGGCTCCCTGGACTCGCCAGGCTTCCAGGGTATTAAAATACTTGATCTCTCCCTGAGGACTTTTCCACTCACGACCGCGCAGGTTGAACTCCACCGTCAGGTTGGCACCCGGCTGGTGAGCATCTATGAGGGCACACTTGTCCTGGGTCAGCTGGAGGCTGATGTACTGGGTATAAGGTGATCCGTCGGAAATTTCAAGGACAAACTCGCGCTTGCGAAACTTATCAGAGACGGTAACCGTGTCAAACTTACGGTGTAGTTTTCCGGAGAGGCTATAATTCATGGGGAATAAATTGGTCTGGTTTTTTGGGTCTGATAGGTGAATATCCGGGGGATTAATCAAGTGAGGTCAACTTACCGTCAATAAGCTGCTGCACCTGCATCTCGGCTGTATCAAGATAGGTTCTGCAACCTGCGATCAGCTCATTGCCCCGCTGAAACAGGGCCACCTGCCGGTCAAAATCTGAGACACCTTTTTGCATGGTATCAATGATCCGCCGTATCTCAGTCAGCTGATCTTCCAGGGAGAATGGGGGCGTCTGGTTTTCCATAGTGAACGGCAAAATAATAAAAAAACTTGTCTCTTATATCTCTCCGGACGGTTTTGGGGAATTTTCCACCTGGCTGGTGACGCGACCGTCTGTGAAGATCGTGGTGAGCTGGTCACCTGGCTGAATCTCAGCCGCTGAGCGCAGGATACGACCCTGATGTAGGGTCAGGGTATACCCCTGCCGGAGGAGGGCCGTGATGTCCTGGGCCTGAAGCCTGGCAAACAGGAGATCCAGTGCCTGGCGTTTGTCGCGGATAAGCTGACGCACAGCCTGCTCCAGGCGACGGCTGTAATCGTCGAGCACCTGCCGCTTGAAGTCTATATAATACCGCAGCCCGCGTGCCAGCTGGGTTTCATACTCATCCAGGGTATGATACACAGCGTCCCGGTCCGGTGCCACACGCTCTGCGGCAGCGGTAGGGGTCGAGGCACGCAGGTCTGCTGCAAAGTCTGCAATGGTCACATCTGTCTCATGCCCGATCCCGGTGATGACAGGGATCCGGCTGGCTACGATGGCCCGTGCCACCCGCTCTTCATTAAAATTCCAGAGGTCTTCCAGCGAGCCCCCGCCCCGCGCCAGAATGATTACCTCTGCCGGGGTCGCCTGCGCCTGGGACAAGGCCTGCACGATCGAGTCTGCGCCCTGCTCACCCTGCACCGTAGCCGGAATCACAATCACACGCCCGATCCCCCAGCGCCGCTCCAGGGTCTGGAGGATGTCCCGCAGTGCCGCTCCGGTAGGCGAGGTAATGACGGCGATGACACGGGGCACAGCCGGTACTGGTTTTTTACGACTCTCGTCAAACAAACCTTCTTCTTTCAGCCGATCCTTGAGAGCCACAAACCGCTGGTAGAGGTCTCCCAGGCCCTCTTTACGTACGGAGCGCACCATCAGCTGATAGTACCCTCTGGGTGGGTACACGGTCATGCTCCCGGCAGCGATAATACGGTCTCCCGCCTGCATCCGGGGCGCATACTGGGCATACGCCCTGAACATCACACAACTCAACTGGGCACTGTCGTCCTTGATCGTAAAATACACATGGCCTGATCCATGATATGTGAGGTTGGATACCTCACCGGAAATCGAAACCGCCTGTAACTCAGGGGCCGACTCCAGCAGGTGGCGGACAAAAGCCGTCACCTCTCCTACCGTGTAGATGGTCTCGCGGGATGACATAGGGCATAAAGGTACTGCCTAATTCAGAATCCTGCTCGAAAATTCATATCACACCCGTGAATTTCTGTAGCTTGCAGGGTTTCCCATACCCAAATGACCTCTAAAATTAGCACTGAGACATGCGTATTGTTGTTATGGTATTGGGTTGTCTGGCCCTGGTGTCCAGCTCCCGCCTCCTCCGCGCACAGGGCACTGCCCATCTTCCTGCTGTGACGGTACAGACCCTGACTGGTCAGTCCATCTCCACAGAAACCTGGCAAACAGGCAAAGGACCTGTCATTGTGAGTTTCTGGGCGACCTGGTGCCGTCCCTGTATGCAGGAGCTGAATGCCATACAGGCCCTGTACGGGGATATGCAGGCACGCACAGGGGTGACGCTGTATGCTGTTTCTATAGATGACCCACGGGAAGCCAGCCGTATCAGTACCCTGGCTGCCAGCAAAGGCTGGACCTACAACCTGGTGATAGATCACAGCACCCAACTCAAGCGCCAAATGGGGGTGGTTAATATACCGCACACCTTTCTCATCAACCAGGCAGGCGAAATTGTCTATCAATACAATACCTACGAACCCGGCAAGGAGCAGGAACTGTACCAGCAACTGCTCCGTTTGCCCTGAGGCTGATCAGGGTGTGGCGGTCCCGGACCGGAGAGACGTATAATACCCAAATACCCACCCTTCCTGGTCCTCAAAACGGACTTTGTACCAATAATCTTTATGGGTATCTATGCTGGCAGGCTCTCCTTTGGAGACGATGGTGCAGTAATCTCCCTGTACCAGCTCCGTGACCACATTGGAGGAGTCGGGTTTGGGTTCTTTGTGAATGGCGACCCGGCTGGCTATAATCTGCAGCCGGTTTTCCTGCTCGGATGTAGCCTGGTCGGGTTTGACCTCGCGCAGCTCGGCAAGTTTAGACTCAATGAGGGGTTTGAGACGGGAGCTGGCAGCTACTTCATCTGCCAGGGCCGCCTGGAGTTTTTCGACTTTGGCTGCGGGGGACCGCTCTTGCCCGGCTTTGTAATATAACAGTGCAGCCCATACGTCCCGGTTGTTGAGGCTGAGATTGTCTACTTTCTGGATCCAGCCTTTTTTGCGTTTTTCACGTCCGGTGATCTGGATCCAGTTGGGCTGCTCAGCAGACACGACGACGATCTCCCCTGTTTCGAGTTTGTCATCCCGCAGGGTCATCAGGTCGGGACGGAGGTACAGCTGGGCCTCTCCGAGGACAACAGCCAGCCGGGCATTACGCTCAAAAAGGTACTCATTCACCCAGCCAATGGTAGAGTCCCGCAGCCGCACCCGCATCCAGGTATTGTTATTATCTTCGCGGACGGTAGAGTCAGGCAGTACCTCCACTTTTTCGCCATAAAAAATGGTCGCGATAAAATTGGATTTATTGTCCCGGGTATACCGCTTACGGCTGGGCTCCACCCGGAGTCCCACCTGCGGCCAGACACAGATAGCTACCTTGTCTTGCGGGATATCATCCTCACGTGCATCCCAGGTGGAGCGTAAACCTGACACCCCGTCCTGAGATGTGCAGGCACTGAGAGACAGGAGTGCCAGGGCAATCGCCAGTCCGGATACATACATACGAGCTGGTTCGAGCATAGTAGCTATCTTTAAACATGCAATTTAATGGAGTTTGCACAGATAATCAAACCTTTATGTTGTCTCCAACTGAAACTCCCCAAATAGTCCTGATCGGTGCAGGCGGATTTGCGCGGGAGGTCCTGTGGCTGGTGCAGGAAATCACGGCTGCCGGCACCAAGATGTCTGTCATCGGATGTATCGCAGCAGCACCTGCCGGGACACACCTGCACGATATACCGGTGCTGGGGGATGATGTATGGGCCCTGGCACACCTGAGCCGGGAGGTACAGGTTGTCGTGGCAATAGGCAACTCCGCACTCCGCCAGTCCCTGGCTGAGCAGTATCTGGCGGCTGGTTTTCAGGCAGCGACGCTGATTCATCCGGGGGTACTCCGGTCTGCCCGGATAGAGATCGGCGCCGGGTGTATCATCTGTGCCGGATGTATCCTCACCACAGATATTTACCTGGGACCCTTCACCATCCTCAACCTGGCTGTAACAGTAGGCCACGATACCCGTATCGGAGCCTACACCACTGTCGCACCCGGGGCACACCTCAGCGGCGGGGTAATCCTCGGAGAATCGTGTGAAATCGGAACAGGTGCTGTACTTTTGCCGGGGGTACAGGCCGGAGACAAGGCTGTACTCGGTGCCGGCGCTGTAGCGACCCGCGACCTGGCGCCGGAGACTGTATATGTCGGGGTTCCTGCCCGCCCGATCAGGGCGCTGGGTTCACCCGGAGACCCGATACGTGTATGATCTGGAATAAAGATATTATGTACCTCCGCCGTGTAGGTCCCGCCCGGGCTGAAGCCCTGCGGGCGGAGTGTAATATCCGTACATATGGCGACCTGATCCAGTACTTCCCGCGCAAGTACGTGGACCGGAGCCGGATCAGCCGGATCGCTGAGCTTATCAGCGGACAAGCCGCTGTATTGATCGGGCGGATCCTCCAGATCTCCCTGACTGAGACCCGGCATGGCAAAAGTGTGCTCACGGCCACCTTCAGCGACGGATCCGGCTCGCTGGACCTGATCTGGTTTCAGAGTATCAAATGGGTCCAGAAAAGTCTGAAAGCCGGTGAGGAAATAGCTGTCTTCGGGACGCCCTCCCAGTTTAACGGGCGCTGGCAGATCACCCATCCGGAAATGGATGCCCTCCGCCAGGAGGAGGACGGCCCCCGGAATACCCTCCAGATTGTTCCTTTTTATGCCTCTACGGACAAACTCAAGCGGGTCAGCCTGGATGCCAGGGGTTTCAGGGCCCTCATGCAGCAACTCCTGGAGGAGGCGGGACACGCCATTGAAGAAATACTCCCTCCTGCTATGCTGCACCAGTACGGGCTGATGAGCCGGCCGGAGGCCCTGCACCAGATTCACTTCCCCCGTGACTTTGATACCCTCCAGGCCGCACGTCACCGGCTGAAGTTTGACGAGTTGTTCTTTTTTCAGCTGCTCCTGGCCCGTCGCCGGGCTGCTGCACGGGCTGCTCACCGGGCCGCCCCCTTCACGCAGGTGGGTACTTTATTCCATACGTTTTTTGCAGAGCATATGCCGTTTGAGCTCACCGGCGCACAAAAACGGGTGCTCAAAGAGATTCGCCGGGACCTGGCACAACCGGTCCAGATGAACCGCCTGGTACAGGGCGACGTCGGCAGTGGCAAAACGATGGTGGCCTTTATGACCATGCTTATCGCACGGGACAATGGATTTCAGTCTGCGATCATGGCCCCCACGAGCATTCTGGCGGAACAACACTACCAAAAAATCAGCCAGATGGCAGCCAAAATTGGGCTGCGGGCAGGCCTGATCACAGGCGGGCAGCGCAAAAAAGAACGGCAGGCGCTCCTGGAAGCCCTGGCCGCTGGCGAGATTGATATCCTCATCGGAACCCATGCCCTGATTGAGGACCCGGTGGTATTTCACCGGCTGGGCTTGGTGGTCATTGATGAGCAGCACAAGTTTGGGGTCATGCAGCGGGCCAAACTCTGGCAAAAAGCTGATCCGTTTCCCCACAACATGATCATGACCGCAACCCCGATCCCCCGCACCCTGGCCATGACAGCGTACGGAGACGTGGACGTGTCCATCATAGACGAGTTGCCGCCGGGTCGGCAGCCGATCCAGACATTTGTGTACGGAGAATCCCGGCGGCTGGAGGTGTTCGGATTTGTCAGACGGGAACTGGCCGAGGGACGGCAGGTGTATGTGGTCTATCCCCTCGTTGAAGAATCCGAAAAATCAGACCTGCTGGCTGCTGAGCAGGGATTTGAATTACTCCAGAAGGCTTTTCCCCAGCACAAGGTCGGGATGATCCACGGGCGCATGAAGCCTGAAAACAAGGACGTGGAAATGCAGCTGTTTGCCACCCGCAAAACCCATATCCTGGTCTCGACCACGGTCATCGAGGTCGGGGTGGACGTACCCAACTCCTCCGTGATGATCATCGAAAACGCCGAGCGGTTTGGACTCTCTCAGCTCCACCAGCTCAGGGGGCGGGTGGGCCGGGGCACGGCACAGTCCTACTGTATCCTGATGGCGGGCCCCAAACTCTCGGCAGACGGGCGCAAGCGGCTTCAGGCCATGAAAGAGACCCAGGATGGCTTTAAAATAGCAGAGATAGACCTCGAACTCCGGGGGCCGGGTGACTTTCTGGGTACCCGGCAGAGCGGCGTGCCGGAGTTCCAACTGGCGGACATCGTAGAGGACGGACCCCTCCTGCGGCTGGCCCGGGATGCAGCTTTTGCCCTGACAGAGGCAGACCCCGACCTGACGGTCCCTGAGCACCAGGCCCTCCGGGCGTATTTTCATGCGTATGTCCGGCGCAATGCCCTCCTGGGCACCGTCGCCTGATTACTCCCGGCGGCGACGGCGGTTTTCTTCTGACTCTTCTTCTGGTTTGGCCCGGATATTCACACAGACTGACCACGCATCTCCCTGCTCCCCGTCTATCAGGACGAGGCTGATCAGGTCCTCACTGAGCCATTCTGTATAGGCACTCAGCAAAAACTGGCTCCGTCTTTTACCCTCAAACAACATCACACGAGGAGATACCCGCGCTGAGTCAAGGTCTATTTCCCGGTAAAAAATACGCTCAGGTCCCGTAAAACCCTGCTGCTCAGGCTCCCAGCTCACGATCCGCACCCGTGCACTGTCAGGGGTCAGGGTCAGGGAATAAAACTGTCCCAGCCGCTCCAGATAGGTACGGGTGACCTGGGCCATGGGGACAAACATCACACGGGTCAGGCTTCCCTCCGGCGAAAACTCAAACCAGATCATCTCCTCCGTTTCTTCCTCCGAGAGGTAAGGCCGGGAGGCCGCAGGCAAGGCATCGCTGTAGGAGTTGACGTGGTATTTCTGGGCCACAAACCATACCGTGCCGTCAGGGCGCTCAATGACCTCACGTACCAAAAACTCATCAAACCGGCGCAGAGGCCTCAAGCCCGCTGCCTGCCGCTGTTTTTCAGCATTCACGAGCAGGGTAGATGTGACCTCTACCTCACGCCGCAGGTCCAGTTCCTGCCGCGCAAAATCAAACCGTGCCACCCTGAATGCCTTGATCCCCCTGCGGGGCCCTGTGGGCACCCGATCGGCGCAAGCCAGGTACAAAGACCGGTCACGGCCCAGATACGGCACAAACCGGGTGATATACGGGTCATCCTGGTGCCGGACCCGGGGAAAATCATCCCAAAACAAGGAACTCACGGCCCCACTATCTATTCCGGCAAAAAACACCCGCACGCCAGCCTTTTTTTCATATCCCGTCACATAGAGATTTCCGGCCCCGTCCGGCTGACAATCAAATACAGTAAACTTACGCCCCGGCAGTTCCACTTCTCCCGTGCTGAAGCGGGTCATATTACCCGTAAAAATCCGGTACTTAACCCGGTCTGCCCCGTACACCCGCAGACCATAGGTGCCGTCGAGCCGCATTTCATTGCGGGAAGTGGCAGCCTCCACACGGCCTTGTTTCCGGTCAAAATAATACAACGCCAGCGCCTGCTGATCGGCAGACATGGTCGCAAACACGTCTCTTGAGCCGGGAGCCTCCAGTTGCCAGAGTTCCTGGACGGGTAGTGCCTCTCCGGTCCCGATCATAAAGGGCCTTACCTGAAAAATATGGGCACGGGCTCCATACCGGTATTGGTATGTGAGCATACAAAGGGTATCCGACCGCCGGAACAAATACTCAATAGTCTCATTGTCATCCAGCTCGACCTCGGTCTCCCAGAGGATTTCCATCAGGAGGTTATATTTCCGCACGATACGCGCCCGCATAGACCGCAGCTCCGGCCGCCACACATGGACAAACTCACCCTCAGCCACCTGGATCGCCGGATCGTGACCGATCAGCACGTCCTGCCTGTCTGCATCCATGCTCTCATACGGATATACCCAGGGCACATCTGACGGAAATTTTTTGAGCTTGAGGATGCCTGTCACGGCCTGGGCTTGCCCCCGGACAGGACTGCCCAGCAATAAGCCCATCCACCAGGCAGTCAGCATTATTCTAGTATAGGTCGGCATATAAAGGTCCATATGATGGGACAAGGTAATGAACTCCCCGGTATTTTGTTGTGTCCCGGCGGACACTTGCCATATACCCAGGAGTACCCCGCAGGAAAGAATCCATACCTGCCCGGACAAATCTGCTGATCCAGGCAACCTTTCAAGGTACATATGCCGTATTCCACCATACCTATGCCCGGCTGAAACTCCGGACAAGAAATCTCCGACTGTATGTTGCGGCTTTTTCGCCCATACCCTTATCTTGGCATCCAATATTATACCTTATGCGCAGAGTCCTCCTTATTACCGGCATTACCCTGAGCCTTTTGCTGCTGACCCTGCTGGTGGCGCCATTTTTGTTTCGGGACAACATCAAAACCCTGGTCCTGACAGAGATCAACCGCTCCCTCAAGGCAGAGGTATATGTGGGCGATGTGGGATTGTCGTTTATCCGCAATTTTCCCAATGCCCGGATTTCCATACGGGACTACGGAGTCGTAGGGTTGGATATTTTTGCCGGGGATACCCTGATCCACGGGAGCAGTTTTGACCTGGTGGTGGACTTGTGGAGTGTGATAGGCGGCGGCGAAATACAACTCAGAAAAATCCTGCTCGACAAGCCCGTGATCAACATGATAGTCCTCAAGGACGGGAGTTATAACTGGGACATCGTGCGGGTGGACTCCACGGCAGCGGTTTCAACCGATACCTCCACTTTCCGGGCTGCACTCAATGCCTACGGCCTCACCGATGCCACGATCCGGTATGCCGACGCCACCTTCCCGATGGAGATGGAAATCAAAGGTCTCAACCATACGGGCAAGGGTGATTTTACCCTCGATGTCTATAACCTCGACACCTACTCTACTGCCGAGGCCCTCACCTATACCTACGACGGTATCTCCTACCTGAGCCAGGCCCGTGCCACGGCAGATGCCCGCCTGCACATTGACCTGAAGCAAAACTATAAGTTTGAGATGCTGGACAACTTGTTCACCCTCAATGATTTTGCATTCTCCATGGACGGCTGGTTTAATATGCCGGGGGAAGACATCATGATGGACCTGACCTTTGCCACCCCCAGCAATGATTTCCGGAGTTTGTTTTCGCTGGTTCCGGGGGTTTATACAGCATCATTTGGGGAGATCAAAACCGAGGGCAGCCTGGCCTTTGACGGGCATGTCAAGGGCATCTACAACGCAACCCGGATCCCGGGATTTGGGGTAAATCTTAAGATCGGCAATGGCAAAATCCAGTATCCCGGCCTGCCCAAACCCGTCTCCGGTATCCAGGCCGATATGTCCATCCTGAATCCCGACGGTGACCTGGAGCATACAGCTATCAATATCAGGCAGTTACACGCAGACTTTGGTGATAATCCCCTGGATGCACGGGGCACCCTGGAGGGAATGAGCCGGGTGAAACTTGATGGATTTCTCAAGGCCCGCCTCAACCTTGGCGAACTCACCTCCATGTTTCCCCTCGAAGGGACAGACCTCAAGGGCACCTTCTCCATAGACGCAACTGCCAGCGGCGTGTATGATACCCTGGCGGGTACCTTCCCGACGGTAGATGCCCGTATGGCCATGGAAAACGGGTATGTCAAAAACACCGCCTATCCGGCGACCCTGTCTGGGCTACAGTTCCATGCCCGGCTCCAGGACAGCGATGGGAAACTGAGTACTGCTGTTTTTGACATGCCAGACTTTGGGTTTTCCCTGGATGGTGAGCCTGTTGCCGGGGCATTACACGTAGAAAATTTTGACAATCCAGCCTACCAGCTTCAGGCCCGCGGCAATCTTGACCTTGAAAAACTGATGCAACTCTACCCCGTGGACAGCCTCAGCCTGAAGGGAAAAATCAAGGTCAATTCGTTTAGCACGGCCGGCCAGTATGCGGATATAGAGGCCGGACGATATACCAACCTGCCTACGAGCGGAGAAATACAGGTCGAAAACCTCGTATATGCCGCCCCTGGCATGCCCGCCCCCGTGACCCTGAGCCAGGGGACAGCCACCTTCACCCCGAGTCAGATAGAACTGACATCCGTACAAGGCCAGGCAGGCAGGAGTGATTTTACGCTCGGAGGCACCATCACCCATTACCTGGCTTATGCCCTGATACCCGGCTCCTCCCTCCAGGGGGATCTTTCGCTCCGGAGCCAGCGGCTCGACCTTAATGAATGGATGGCTACAGCCCCTGCGCCTGCCCCGTCTGACACGGCCGTCCCCCCGGCCCCGATGGAGGTGATCCCGGTCCCGGACAACCTCGATATCCGGTTTCAGACAGAGATCGGTGAGTTGATTTACAGCAACCTTAACCTCACGGGCCTTAAGGGCAGGATGGATATTGCGGATCAAACCCTGGCCCTGCAAGACCTGGGATTTTCTATGCTGGGAAGCCGGGTGCAGATGAGTGGCGAGTACAATACCACTGACACCCGCCGTCCGTTGTACCATTTTTACCTGAATATCAAGCAGTTAGTCGTCAAAGAATTTGCCAGGCACTTTGCCTCTGTGCGCCAGTTGGCACCTGTGCTGGAGCTGATCGAGGGGATTTGTGATACAGAATTTGGGATTCAGGGCCGCCTCAAACCCAATATGATGCCCGTTTTGGAGGAAATTACCAGCCTCGGCGCCTTCCAGCTCAAACAGGGCGGTATCTCCCAGGCGCCCATGCTGACGGCCTTGTCCGAAAAAACCAGGCTATCCGGCCTGAGCAAGCTGGACCTCAGGGATATCGCAGGTTCCTTTGAAGTAAAAGACGGATTCCTGAAAGTCAGCCCATTCACCCTCAAGGCAGGCGACGTAAACATCACCATCGGCGGCCGGCAAAACCTGGCAGGAGCCCTTGACTACGCCGTGCAGATAGATGCTCCCTCCACAGCCATAGACCAGACGGCTATGGCGGCCCTGTCGTCGCTGACAGGTACCAGCCTCCAGACCAGCGACCGGGTCAACTTCAACCTGCGGGTGACGGGCCCCTTCAAGGCGCCCAAGGTGTCCGGTGCAGGCGGCGGCACGGGAGACGCTGTCAAAGATCAGCTCACAGCGGCGGCGGAGCAGAAACTCCAGGAACAACTCGGCACGGATGTATCCCTCAACAAAGACAGCCTGAAAGCCCAGGCACAAGATGCCGTGCAGCAGGCCAAAGACACCCTGCGGGCCACGGCCCAGCAGGCGCAGCAGCAGGCCAAAGATTCTATCCAGCGGGCCGCAGACCGGGTCCGCCAGCAGGCGGAGGAAGAAGCCAAACGCAAAGCCGAGGAACTCCTCAGCCCCACTACGCAGGAACAGCTCAAGAACCTGAAAGATAAATTTGGGCTACCCAAGAAAAAATCGGGGGGCGGATGATCTGCTGGCAAACACAGCTACAGATTTTTGTCCTGGTGAGACGATTGTTGCCATGGATACATATGCAGGTTCTGGTTCTTCATCACGGAGGGACGACATCTTTGTAAAAACGACAATCCACCCCTACTCCACCCGCAGCAGCCGCGTCTCCGTCACGCCGTCCCGGGTCACCTGCACCCCATAAACCCCGGCTGGTAATCCGCTGAGCGAAATCCAGGTATGGGCCGTCACGGCTGCCCGCGTCAGCACAAGCCGCCCGGTCAGGTCGAGCAGGCGTACGGTATAACCTGGCCGGTCAAGTACGACGGTGACGCCCGCCTGGGCAGGATTGGGATATAGTTGCCAGGTCAGCTGGGGTGCATCTGGATCTATGGCATCTAACCTGTTGACATTCAGGCAATAATCTTCTACTTCACCGGGAAAATCAGTCTCACAGGGCTGAGCTGCCTGGTCGCGCTTCAGGCTGACCCGCACCCGGCATGTACCTGCCAGCGCATCGGCAGGCACCTCAAATATCCCCCGTGCTGTATCCGTAGCGGGTATGTCGGCGCTGAAAATCAGCTCTTGCACGGGATCAAACACCTCATCCTGGTTCCAGTCAGCCCAGGCCCGCCAGGTCTCGGGTTTTACCCCTGAGACAAACCCCGCCCAGGCGATATAGTCATAACTCCCGCCTGCCGTGACCGTGCCGGCACTTTCTGTAAAGGCTGCATATCCATCGTCTGCCCCTGAGACGATCAGGCGGTCATCCAGCTGGACACCCGCTATCCACTCACTGCCCGCATTGAGCCCCCTCGATTCACAGTAAGACGCATCCAGACAGGTGCCACAGCCCCGGCTCAGCAATACTGCCACCGGTGAGTAGGCACTGCCGATGCCCTGGCATTCTGCCCCTGCCTGGTATTCATACCGGGTACACGTGTTCAAGCCCGAGAGCAGGGCTACCGGCCCGGCGGTGGTGATCGTCTGCCAGACGACCTGCCCCTCCTGCCGGTATCGTACCCGGTAGGCCGAAGCACCCGCCACAGGTATCCAACTGATCTCAGCGGTATTAGTTCCGGGCACAAAACCCGCCGTAACGCCCTGAGGAGCACTACAATATACAGAATCCCCGGTTGTCAGGGTAATGCAGTAATCTTCTACCTCTCCCTCCCCAAACAACCCGCAGGGGGTCGGCTCATCATTGCCGCTAAATCCCGCAAACTTCATCGCCACCCGCATCCGCGTAGCACCGGGCGGGGTACCGGGTGGCAGGGTGATCTGCCCCGAAACCTCCGCTGTGGCAGCAGGCGGGTCAAATACCAATTCGCCAGGCTCCTGAAATACGCCGTCCTGGTTCAGGTCAATCCAAATCCGGAAACTTTCTTTAAACGCAAATCCCCCAAAACCCGGTGTCAGGGTAACGGCATAGGTGGAGTCCAGGTCCCACTGCCAGGTCGGATTGGTATAGTCGCCATATCCGCCATCATTGCCGCTGCCATTAGACACAGGGCCTATCTCGGCAGCTTGCAGCCACTCATACGTAGTGTTTTGTCCGCGTGCTTCACAATACGTGAGATCAAGGCAGGAGCCACATCCCCGTGTAGTCATCACAAGACTTGCCGAAAATCCCTGCTGGATACTCCCGCAGACAGCCCCGACCTGTACCTCGTACGCCGTGCAGGGCAGCAGGCCCGTCAGGGTCAGAGCAGTATCCGGCACGGATATCAGGGTCCAGGTGGCAGTACCATTCACCCGATACCGGACCGGATAAGTACCTGCCCCAAAAACATCCTGCCACACAATCGCCGCCGTTGTGTCTGTCACAGCTAATGCCCGGAGCCCTGCCGGTGCCTCACAGCATCCCTCGGTCCGGAAAAGCCGGGTCACAGCATATCCGCTGCTGTCAGCCCCGCAGCGGGCCTGTACCTGAAACTCATACATCGTGCACGGGCTCAGGCCCGTGAGGCTAACCGTCTGTGTGGCGCTGATGCCCCCCGGTATCCAGCCGGGGCTGCCCTGCGGCCTGTAACGCACCTTAAACGTAGCCGCAGACCCCGTATAGGCCCAGGTTAAGGTGACGGATACGTCCTGGATACCGCCCGCACTGAGCTGGTACGGCGGGAGACAGGTAGCGGGGAGTGTCGCGCAGGAGTCGTCCAGGATGAGGAGGCTGTGATGTGCATTGAGGCGGCCGCCGGTCGCGACAAGCCCCTGAAGGGCGGGCAGGACATCGGTTCCGCTGAGCAGCATCTCTTTAAATCGCAGGGCCGTGGCGGCCGGATCGTTGCGGTAGCGGATCAGCCACCCCGGACACGCATGCGAAATCATCAGGGCGATAGCTCCTGCCACATGCGGGGCAGCCATGGAGGTACCCGTATCAAACCCGTACTGTCCTGAGGGGAGGGTGCTGTACACGGAGGTGCCCGGCGCGCCCAGGTCCACCTGGGTGGCGCTATAGGCTGCCCCACTGGCTTTGGTATCCTGGCGGGTTGTATTGGTGACGGCAATCATCCAGTCGCTGGCGCAGGTGGTAGGAACATCCCCCGTCAGGTCCACATTGGCATTGAGGTTCATCGTGGAGACCACACTCAGAATGCCATAAGCCCCGAGTGAATCATACATGGCACACCAGATGGGATAGTTGAGCGGGTTCGCGTTATTAATCCCAAAAGAAGAATTGGTCACCACCACAAAGGCACCTTCTGCCCCGTTGGTGGCATTGTAGCGGGCCCGCAACTCCAGCGCGTAGGCATACGCAGCTACCACTACTGCTTCATTGCCAGAGGCTCCCGCAATGGGCAGGATACGGGCATCCCAGCACACGCCACTGACCCCGAGGGTATTATTCCCGCGGGCGCCAGCGATCCCGGCCACATGGGTCCCGTGTACGCTGGTGGTGACAGCGCCTGTCTGGGTATAACTGTTCCACCCGGAGACGTCGTCCACGTATCCGTTGTTGTCATCATCGGTATTATTGCCGGGGATTTCACCGGGATTTACATAATAGGGGAGATCCGGATGGGTCATATCAAACCCCTCATCTATGACAGCAATCACGACCGTATCCCCGAGGTCGGTCAGCCCACCGGTAGTGAGATCCCAGGCATCGGTCGCATCAATGTCCGCATCGAGGGTGCCGCCCTGCTGGCCCGTATTCTGCAGGCCCCACTGCTGGGTAAACTGAGGATCAGCCGGTACCAGGTTTGTATGCCGGAGTCCGATCCGGTGATTGGGCTGGGCCAGGATTACGGCAGGGTCTTTGCGCAGCTTGTCCAGGGCCCGTGAATCCGGCCATCGCAGGGTGTCACATACGATCAGGTAGAGGTGTAGCCGCGCTGATAGCTGCTGATGTACCCGCACGGCCCCTGCGGGCGGCAAGCCCTGCGCCCAGGTCATGGGATCTGTGTCCGGCTGAAGCATGACGATATATTCCCCTGGTATGACCGCCGGGTCCTGGGCCCGGAGGCCGGCCGGGACGAGGAGCACCATCAGCAACAAAAACAGACGCCGGTTCATATACAAGAATTGGAGTAAGGCAATTTACAGGGAAAATACCGTTATCTCCTATATTTGCCCTACCAGATACAACCCTGTTTCGGTTTTATGTTCGTTTTTTGCGGAGAAGGCAGTACTTTAGATCAGACAAACATTCATCCCATCTTCAGGGGCTTCTGAAGACTGGTCCTCAACAGGCCAAAAACGATCTGACATGCGCTATATCGCCCTGCTGCTCATAGGTTACCTGATAGGGACTCCGCTTGCTGCCCAGCGAGCCATACGGCCTGATTATCACATCAACTCTGTCTATGAGGAGCGGGAACCCACCCCCAGCCCGGACGGGAAAACCCTGTATTTCTGGCGCAGAGAAAATCCCGCCAACACCGGAGGGGTCTCCGACCCCGGCGACATCTGGATCAGCCGCCTGATCGGCCCCCATACCTGGGAACAAGCCACTCAGGCTGCCTACCCGCTCAACAGCATGGGCCAGGACTTTGTCTGTCAGCTTTCGCCCCGGCAGGACACGCTATGGCTCTGCCAGACCCCCCTTGGTGTCAAACACGCCGGCCTGATGTACTGCGTGCGCCAGCGCAATGGCAACTGGTCCGTGCCTGTCGCAGCCCATATCCGGGGTATCCAGTACGAGGGGCGGTACAAAGACTTTTTTATCACCCGCTGCCGTATCCTGATCCTCACCAATGAAGGCCCCAACTCACGCGGCGGCTCCGACCTGTATGTGTGTTTTCCGCGAAATGACACCGCCTGGAGTGCCCCTATCAACCTCGGACCGGTGATCAATACCTTTGGAGATGAAGACGCTCCCTGTATTTCGCCAGACGGATACACCCTGTTTTTCAGCAGCAACGGGCGGGGCGGCGCCGGAGACCACGATATTTTTATGACCCGGCGGCTGGATGACTCCTGGCAAAACTGGACCCAACCCGTCAACCTGGGCCCGCCTGTTAATACGCCGGGCATGGACTTTGACTTTTACCTGGGAGCGGATGGCAAGACAGCCTGGTGGGGGACGGATCAAAAAACCTACGGGGCCAATGACCTGTACTACATGGACCTGAGCAGTTGTAAACTGGTCGTGTATCCGGAAGGCGACCAGACCGGGTGCCAGGGGCAGGAAATTACCCTTCAGGCGGGATTTACCCTGGGCAAAATTATCTCCTACCAATGGTTGCTCGACGGCCGCCCGCTCCCGGGCGCCAATGCCCGGACGCTCACCGTGCGGGAGCCAGGTGCCTACCGCCTGATCCGGGTCAAGGACGGATGTGCTGATACCAGCCGGGTACAACAAGTGCGGTTTGTGACGCCTCCCGTGGCAGGCATTGACCAGGAAACAGCCGTCCTGTGCCTGGAGGACTCGACCCGCCTGGTGGCTATCAGCCAGGGACGGAGTTTTTATCAGTGGCAGCTCAACGGGCTGGATATCCCGCAGGCTACCCAATATGCCTACTGGGCCCGCACGCCCGGCAAATATACCGTCAGGGTCTCCAACGGCAGCTGTGCCACGATCTCTGACCCGGTAGATATGCGGCGGTTTGGTCAGCCAGTCATCTACACACCTGCCGACACCCTCCGGGGAGACCTCCCGGCCTTACCCCGCTGGCTCTGGACCAACAAACTCCCTAAAGCCCGTGGCCCGGTTTATTTCAGAGACGTAGCGATCTCTGCCAGCGGACACCCCTTTGTGCTGACGACCCAGGAGCGGGGCGATAAATACGTGGACCAGGTCGCAGGCTTTTTTGCAGAAGGCCTGTACCGGTTTGCCCTGCCGGAGACCCGCCGGGAAGATCTCAAACCCGGCCTGATGGTCAGTGATGCTGACGGCAACCTGATCGTGGCCTCGGAAGAACAATTATTGGCCAAGTTTCACCCGGACGGTCGTCCCATGTGGAGCAAACCAGACCCTGTCAGGGCACTGGACGGGGTAGCTACCGATCCCCTGGGATTTATCTACACCCTCGGCAGGTTTACCGATACCCTCGTGATCGGCAACCGCATCCTGGAAGCCCCTAACCGGGGCGGGTTGTTTATTGCCAAACACTCCCCCCGGGGCGAACTCCTCTGGGTCAATACCTACCCTGTAGATGGAGACTCGGATGAGTTTGGCAATGCCATTCATACTGACTGCAACGGCAACCTCTACATCGCCGGTGGTTTTAACCTCATCGCTAACTTCACGACTGAAATCCTGCGGGCCGGGGTGACTGGCGAAAATTATTTTCTCGTCAAATTTAGCCCCGAGGGTCAGTTGCTCTGGAGCCGGACCTTTAATACCGCCAAAACCCGTATCCGCACCCAGGACGTACACACTGACTGTGAGGGCAATACCTTCCTGGCCCTCAACCGCGAGCTCTGGCGGATCGGACCCGACGGGGGCACCCGCTGGCATGACAAACTCCTGGAGCCCGCAGGTGCCTTCACCTTTGCGCACCGCATCCACAGCACAGGAGGCGACCTGTATGTGGCAGGGATCACCGACAAAGGGGATATCTACCTGACCAAACTCAACCGCATCAACAACCAGGTGATCATCTGGCAATCCCGCAGTGCCGACAACAATCCGGCAGCCCTGCCTGTCCTGACCGCTGACGATGAGGGACATATCTACCTGGCAGGGGTATGCAGCGGCAATAGTTTTCAGGGGGTACAGTTTGACCTGACCAGTGGCTCAGACCTGTTTATCATGAAATACGGTCCCCCGGACCTCAGCATCAGCCGTGAACCCGTGAGCCTGTGCCAGCAAACCAGCGTCACCCTGATGACCCGTGAGCTGAGCGGCCTCCGGTACCAGTGGATCCGCAACGGCAAAGACATCCTCGGTGCGACACAGTCGTGGTACGAAGCCCGGAGCACAGGTACGTACCAGGTACGGGCCTTCTCCGGGGGATGTGACCGGCTTTCGGAGCCGGTCGTGGTGGCCGGGTGCGGCGAGGCCCCGCCGATGGTTACGGCCAGCCCTGCGGCCGTAGAGCCGGTGCAGGAACCTGAATTTGTCAGGCCCCCTGAGCCGCCACGCGACCTCAAGCTGGACCCCAACAGCCGCCCCCGCGAACTCCGGGGCCGCAAGGTCACCAGCCAGGCCGAAATCACCGTATCCGGCCCCCATCCCACCATCTATGTCTGGGACCATGCCTCGGCAGACAGGGATACCATCTCCCTCAACATCAACGGCGAATGGGCCCTGGAGCGGCACGGCCTCACCAACCGCAGGCAACAGGTGAATTATACCCTCAAGCCCGGCCTGAATTATATCATGCTCTACGCCCATAACCTGGGCAGCATCCCACCCAACACAGCCTCGATTACCGTCGAAGACGCCCGCGGCCCCCATACCCTACAGCTTCGCTCTACCCTGCGGGACTGTGGGATGCTGGTGGTACGGGTGGAGTGAGGCCTGGAGAAACTGTTTATGCTAAAGGGATAGGCGTAATCACTTGAACCACGACTGAAGGAAATCAGTGGGTGCTGAAGCGCTATTATATGAGTCGTTAGTTGCTCCATCTGCCCGCTCAGGTGGGGGAGGCTATACACCTTGCAGAAGTTTTCAAATCAAGGAGGTCCGTTCAAGATAGTAACCAAGCCATCCTAAAACACAACCTCTGTGCTTCTCCGTGAAAAATTTACACAGAGGTCAAGGGAGACTACACAAAGATGCACCGAGACATTCCCTCCGGGCTTCTCTATGACACAACCTCCGGGCTTCTCCGTGAAAAATTTACACAGAGGTCAAGGGAGCCTACACCGAGCTTCACAGAGCAGAAAAACCTCCGTGTATCTCTGTGACACAACCTCTGTGCTTCTCCGTGAAAATCTTCTCAAACCAGTTGACGGCTTGCCTTTTCATGCACCACGCTGTATCTTATGCTCAGTTTATAACACATACCCTCCATGATCATGAAAACACCTATTCTGCTGATAACTGCGCTGCTTGTCCTCCTGCTCAGCGGCTGTGACTTCGATATATTTCCAGATCCGGAGCCGCCGCCCCCGCCCGTGCTACCCCCCATCACCCAAACCGGAGAGAATACCCTCGGCTTCCTGCTCGATGGGGAGGTATGGGTGCCGAACCGGATTTTTCAGGCTCAGTATCGGAAGAGTGATGGAGCATTTAACCTTGGATGTAGAAGGGATAGCTTTAATCTGGGCGGGCAGCATGCAGGCGAGACCTTTTTAATTCAATTTAAGGATGGGGGCCAGGCTCACTTGAACTATCTGATTACCCACCAAGCAGAGGGAATTTTTTTTCTTTTGAATCTGGGTGCGAATATGAAACACAGCACGCCGGGCGTGTAGGTATAGTAGTATTTACTCGTTTCGATACTATCTCCAGAATAGCTTCAGGAACATTTATATTTACCGCTGTAAGTCCTGATTGTCAGGATACAATACAAATCACAGACGGTCGCTTTGATGTGAAATTTTAAGTGTTTTTACTTTTTAAACAACCCAATTCATGCGAAATCTTACGATTGCCGCCGCACTCCTCATGCTGGCGGTTGGCCGTAAAAACGGTCTTAGGGTTTTTTCTTAAAAAGTTCTTTCACCCGGTCAAAATCCCGCTTGTAAAACACCCCAATCCCCGTCTGGTTGGACATAACCCCGGCCCGCTGGTCTCCGGCAAAGTTTTCGCGGTTAAAAACCTCCATGACCAGTTCATTTCCGGTGCCGCCGGTAGGGGTCACCTGCTCCGCCCTGGGCAATAACTTGATAATGACGCTGATATTGCCTACCGAAAAATTGGAGTTTTGGTCCACGAGGTTGCCATTTCGCTCGATGGTCACGCGGTCATTAAACAAGCTGGCCGATACCAGGAGGTTCACATCCTGAAAATCAGTCGTATTGACATTGATATTTACCTTGTCGTTGGTGACCTGAGAGAGCCAGTAGTTGAGCTGGTTGCTGAGGAGCTCGGAGATACTGGTCGTGACGCCCTCGCTGATATTGGCATTCAGGCCTCCTGCCGGCGCAAACCGCCCGAAAACCATCAGGCTGAATACCTGCTTATTGAGCTCCTGCTCATCGTACTGGATGGTTTTGAGGTAAGAAGCAATCAGGCCGGCTTCTTCTTCCGTCAGATTAGGTAACTCAATGGCCAGGCCAATCCCGGGTTGCATGAGGCTGCCTTCGAGGTGCATGAGGACATTGGCAGGTACCCTGACGGTATTTTCCTGCTGGAGCAGGGCACTGATGTCGGCATTGACGGGATAGATGGCGTCCATGTCGAGTCTGGCCTGAAAAGGATCCCCGTCAAAGACAATCCGCCCACCCTCTTTGACCTGAAATTTTTTGTTGATCACATTTTGAGATGTAAACAAATAGTCGCCCCGGGTGATCTCATAGTCCCCGTACATGGTGAGTTCGCCGGTTTCGTTCATGGCGATGGTGAGGTTGCCATTGCCCCGTCCACGGATGATGTCGCCTGTGCGCTCATTGAAGATCATCTCAATCTCCAGGTCTTCCGTGGCCAGCGCCGTGAGGTTGATCTCAAACCCCAGCTCAGCCGCCTGCTGGTTGCTGATAGATTTGGGGGTTTCTTCCTTAAACCGGATATACTCGGGCCTGCCATATTCGGTGTCGTAGTCCAGGGGGATTTTCAGCTCACTGCCCTGCCCGGTGGCGGCGATAGCCTGCACGGTGATCTTGGACAGGTCACCCGTGATGTCAGCGATCCCGTCTTTGAGGAGGAGGGTACCATAAAAATATTCGTTATCCTTGCGTTTGGTGTTCATTACCAGGAAGTTACTTACCTTATCGAGCTGGAGGTCAAAGGTAAAGTTGGTGAGGCCCTGGTGCAGGATCGTGCCGTGAAAGTCTGCCTTGTTGTTATTCTGATCGTATAGGGTAATGACGGGGAAGGTGATCCGGTTTTTGTCAAAGATGATATCCCCATTAAACGTATAACTGGTCTTAAAATAGTCCACCCCAAACCCAGCGTCCTTAAAATGCCCCTTGCCATTGATATTGATATCGTCAAGGGTGCCTGTAATGGTAAATTTATCCAGCTCTACAGCCCCTTTGATGCCGTACAATTGGGTTTTGACAAAGGGATAAATATAATCCAGGGGGAAGTCGTGGCGGGTCACCAGTTCAAAATCCAGCGGAGAGACCGTGTCCGGGATGACATATTCACCCTCCAGCACCAGCGTGGTCCCGACTGAGTCCCGGAGGCGGCTGTCCAGGCTGATGATACCCGTTGATTCGCGCCAGCTCCCATTGATAAATACCTGCCCATATACGTACTCGTCCAGGGCAAACTGATCTATCCGGCTCAGCAAAAACACCTCCGGAGCCGACAGCAGGCTCAGCAGCTCAATGTCTGCATTAAGTTTGCCGCCGGGGTGATACCCAAAGGGGTATATCTGCTCCAGAAAACCCATATCCAGCTGCGCCAGGGAGATGCTGAGGCGGGAATCAGGGGCATCGGAGATCGTGCCATTGGCGGCCAGGTAGCGGTTGGCATCCTGCAGGACTACGTTGTGTACGTCTATGGTATTGCCCCTGAACTCGACGGCTCCGCCCTCGCTGAACCGCAGGGTATCCGCCTGGATGGTGATATAAGAAACCTGATCATCCAGGGTCAGGCGGACCTTGCCCTCGGGCTCAAAGACACTTTGCAGGGAGAGCTGGATGCGGGAGGGTGCCTGGGGCTGTACCGCCGAGAAGTCACCCGAAAACTTATTTTCTGCCCCCTGAATATTGGCCGTCAGGCGATCGAGTTCAAATACCTGACCTACCCGCAGGGAGTCAGCCGAGACCACGCCGGCCAGCAGCAGGGAGGGGGCCCGTGCCTGCTTGAACAGGTTGACATCCAGGCCCAGGCGATCTATCCGCACATCTGCATAGGAAATCGTATCACAAGCGACGGTGAGCAGCACCTCCTGGGTACCCGTCTCCGGGTCGTACTGGATATTCGCATTAACCTCTGATCCGGGTGCAAGCCGGAGGGGCTGCTGCAGAAAAGCCAGCAGGGTATTCAGGCTGTCCTCAGCCACTACCCGGAATGCCATGTTAAATGCTGTTGTATCCGGCTGTAGCTGCGCATAATAAGCCTGGGTGACACTGTCCTGATTGTTGAGGTACAAGACAATTTCCTCTCCAAGCTGGCGGCTGAACGCCACGGCCTGTGAGAGGCTGAACTCACCCGTGAGGTCTGCATTGGCGACAGAACTCACCAGCGAGAGTGACCGGTCCCGGTTGCGGCGGGTGGCGAGGAGGCTGAGCGCCGGGACCGTCAGCATCGCGCCGTCGGTCTTGCGGTAGAGGCTGGCATCCCTGACCTCCAGTCCACCCGCCAACTGGTCCAGGGTCTGGCCTTTGAGGCTCGCGTCCAGCCCGGCCGTCAGCAGTAAAGGCATCTCTGACAGCCCCCATCGCTGCAAGTTGATCCGACTGATGCGTCCGGCGGCCTCCGCCACCCCATCGGCTGTACGGGTATCCCAGGCAAGCACCAGGTCCACCTCACCTTCGGCGTCCCGCCCGGCAACAGAGCCTGCCAGCAGGCCTTTTTCATATTGTATGGCGGCCGTGAGGGTGTCTATGCGGCTGCTCAGCAGCGCAGAGGGCGACACCTGGAGGCTGGCTTTGAGGCTGAGATTTTTTGTCTCGGAGCCGCTGCCCTGCACGACCCCATGCAGGGTGAGGTCCCGGGAAATATTCATATCTGCCAGCCCCAGGGCGTTGAGGTCCAGGTGAGTCGTCGCAAATGACCCCTCATATACCAGGTCTGGTGCAGCGGGCGGAAGGGCCATGTGCATATCAGCCGCAATCCTGCCTTCGGGTGTATTGGCATCTACCGCCACCTGAAAATCATCATATCCGCCATCCCAGGTACCTGTGAGCGCCAGGGTGCGCAGGTTGTAGAGGATCGGGGGGAATGGCACCTCCGGCAACAGCACCTGCAACTCCCGCATCGAAACCTCGCTCGGCTCCATCCGGATCGTCATATAAGACGACTCTGGCTCCAGCAAGCGCTCTATCCGCAGGGCTGCTTTCAGGCGGGTCTCGTCCATATACCGGAGGGCCAGGCCCGATGTCTCGATCATGTCTGCGGTCCCGTGTATAGGGCCTGTCAGATATACCTCTCCCCTGACAGGAAGCGGAGCCTCCAGAAAAGGGGTCAGGCTCTCAAAATCCAGTCGGCAGCCTTCATCGAGCCGGGCTTCATACCTGAAATCCGGTCCGGAAAAAGCCGTGGCCAGGGTCTTGCCCGGAAACAGACAACTGCCCAGGAGCCAGGTACGCCCCACCTGGAGCGACAGGTCCTGGATCAGCACGTAGGGTCTCCGGGGGGTGCCATCAGCAGCCGGGTGGGTGCTGTCCGGATCTGAAATCAGGGCCAGGCCCAGGTGGTCCAGCATAAAACCAGAGTTTCGCTCCCGGAACGCCAGTTGGTTGAGCTGCAAGTCCATCTGGTTGTTTTGCCCCATCAGGAGCGAAAGATTCAGCTGAATATCCTCCGCATGGAGGTTGTGATAGTTGATATATCCCTGCGCCAGGGAGTCAAACCCGGCATGGGTGGAGTCCACCCAGGTGACCCTGCCTCCTTCGAGACGGATCGAGGCCAGGTCCAGGGTCATGGACGAGTTATTATTGCCGGTAAACTTGTCGAGGATAAACTGGAGGTTCAGCCGTCCGTCAGCCTTGCGCCGGTAGAGTTGTATGCGGGGTTGTACCAGGACGATGTTTCGGATAGACAACGCATGGGTAGCCTCCTGGTCCCTCAGGTAATTCCAGACCGAAAAACCGAGCATATCTATCCGCAGCTGACTCAGGACAAACATCTCCAGTCCTGACTCGTCCTGGATGACCACGTCCCGCAGTACAGCCTGGACAGGAAGCCCCATGTCAATCTCCCCTACCGACACCCCTGTTCCCATCTCCTGCGCCAGAAATCCTTCTGCCCACCGGACAAGCCCGTTTTGGACAGCAGGGATAGCGATCACGATCCGGGCCAGAAACAGCAGGAACGCGACCGTCACCAGTACTCCCATCAGGCTTCGCAGCAGGCGGCGTATCCAGCGGTTTCGTCGTATCATATCAGGGCGTATAAAACAAATGTAGGGAGAAACTGAGACATGCGGCAATGTCTGATCACAAGAATTGCGGCGAGGGGCTGTTTTGAGTTCAGTTTGGGGATGCCAGCGTAATTTTCTAAGTTGCAACCGTAATTTTTATTTCATCCCAATTTATGAACATCCAACTCAAACCCCTGCTGACCCTGGCACTTGTGCTGAGCATCTCTGCCGCCTGGGGCCAGATCCGCACCCCTGCCGCCAGCCCCGCCGCCAAAGTAGAGCAGCGTATCGGACTTACAGACATCACCCTCAACTACTCCCGCCCCAGCGCACGGGAGCGCAAAGTATTTGGTGACCTGGTACCTTATGGACAAGTATGGCGTACCGGAGCCAACCAGGCTACCCGCATCAGCTTTTCTGATAACGTAAAAGTGAATGGCCTCGATGTACCTAAAGGCGAATATGCCCTCTACACCCTGCCCGGCAAAGACTCCTGGACCATCATGCTCTACAAGGACCTGTCCCTGGGTGGCAACGTTGCAGCCTATGACCAGACCAAGGAACTGATACGTTTTGCTGCCGAACCCCAAAAAATCAAACCAGCAGTAGAGACCTTCACCCTCGGCGTGGACCATATCACCAATACCAGCGGCATGATCTTCCTCTCCTGGGAGGAGACCCTGGTAGCTTTTAAAGTAGAGGTAGAGGTGGACAGCAAAGTACAGGCTGATATTGACCGGGTACTCAAGGGCCCGTCTGCTGGCGACTACTACGCTGCTGCGTCTTATTATTATGCTGAAAACAAGGACCTGAACCAGGCCCTGGAGTGGATCAACAAGGCCCTGGCCGAAAACGAACCCTTCTGGCAGGTAACCCTCAAGGCCCGGATTCTGGGCAAAATGGGCCGGTATGCTGATGCTGTAGCGACGGCTGAAAAAGCCAGAAGCCTGGCCGAAAAAGAAAAAAACAGCGACTACGTGAAGATCAATACCGACCTGATCGCTGAGTTTAAGAAAAAAATGTAAGGTATATGCTCCACCAAACCCGGCTTTTTAGTTGGTCTGACTGGCTGAAGGCCGGGTTTTTGGCTGGATGTCTGCTCCTGACCTGCCCGGTATCTGCCCAGGTGGCAGATACGGTGTTGTTTCGATATCAGCGCAACCTCTCTTTCACCCCCCTGCCGACGGTTTCTTCTATGGCATCGTTGTCCGTTTCGCCGCGGCTGTTGCCAGGGTATGCCCGCCTCAATCCTGCCGGACACGCCCCGCTGTGCCGCACGGAACTCCTGCTGGAAAACCGGCTCCCCGTGGCCCCGTGGATCAAGGTCGGCACAGACGATGGCCGCGCACTGGCGCCCATCAGTGTTCAGCTCAAACTATGGCGTTTTTGAGGCTGATTACCAATACTTCACCGGGTCCAGTTTCAGGCGTGTAATATCAGCAGGGGTTGCATCCAGCATCTTGACGACTCTGCGGACCGTACGGGCTTCTTCCCGGGTCTCAAACGTACCGATCACTACCTGATACTGATTGTCATCCGTCGGCACGATCCACACGTCCTGGTTCCAGCCCCGTGCCTCAATCGCAGCACTCTCATAGGCTGCTTCATAGGTATTTTCCTGACGTACGACCAGCCCAAACGGATCATCAGACCTGAAAAGCCGATGCCCCGGCTGGTTGAGGCGTTTTTCGCGGGGGGCGACCCGCAGTGCTGCCAGCTCCTGAAGCTGATCTGCCAGGTATCCCGGGTCCACATCACCATAGTACCGGCCGATCTCACGGCCCTCCGGATCGGTCACCAGAATCGTGGGGAAAGTAGTTACCTGATATTTGTCAATCAATTTGTGCCTGCCCTGCTCCGGCGACCAGGCGGTCACCCGGATCGGGATATACTGGGCTGACACAATCTCAGCCAGCCCGTCTTTGCTGCGGATCTGCTGCTCCAGCGACCGGCAGGGATAACAGTAGGGGGAGGTAAACTTCAGCAGGCACAGCTTGTCTGCCGATGCCGCCTTTTCCAGGGCATAATCCAGGTCCTCCGCTACGTATGCGATACCATCCATATCGGCCTGCTGGTTGGGCACCTGTGTCTGATACACCAGCGCAAATCCTGCCATAGCTGCGACCACGCCCCCTATTTTAGCCCAGCGACTGAGGGAGACTGTGGCACGAGGCTGCTGGGTCAACCTTCCGGATACAGAAGTCTTAGCCATTTTGTTTTTTCGTTGTATAATACTGCGATTCAATTTTACGAATGCTAAAAACAATTACCCATATCAAATAGCTTCAAACCTAACCCTATACCCGTCCATACAGGGTCTGCCTGCACCCATGTTGGATTTTGCTCATTTTTCAGACCGAAAGATTCTATTGAGGAAAAGATTTATCAGAAAATTTGGAAAGACGAAATCCTGTTTTTAGTTTTACGGTGTTAAACACCTAAATCTGCTGTATATCGTCCTAACGATCGTAACACCTGGAGGTTTCCGCTGACGTTTCACCGACCACTACTCCGGTAATTGCAGCAGTCCCATCCTACATGTATTTTTTGTTTTGTGTTTTTACTTACCCAGTTTTTCTAATTCTGTTTTCCAATGACCACGTTGTATGTAGGCAATCTTTCTTTTGGCATGACTGAACGTCAGCTGGAAGAGCTGTTTTCTGCTTTTGGTGAAGTTAGCTCTGTCAAGATCATCACAGACCGTGAGACCGGCAAATCAAAAGGCTTCGCATTCGTAGAGATGCAGGATGAGGACGCGTCTGAGACCGCTGTTGAGAACCTGAACGGCATGAACGTAATGGGCCGTAACATAAAAGTAAACAAAGCTATCCCCCGCCAGGAAGGTGGTAGTGGTGGTGGCGGCGGCGGTGGTGGCTATCGCGGCGGAGGCGGCGGTGGTGGCTTTGACCGCAATGGTGGCGGCGGTGACCGTCGTGGCGGTGGAGGTGGTGGATTCCGCCCCCGTTACTAAGCCCAGTGTGTTTACTCATATATAATAGGCCGCCCCTCAAGGGTGGCCTTTTTTTGTGCTCAGGGGAGGGGGATCAGGGTATCCTGCACACCCGCCGGCAACTGCTGCCGATAGCGCTGCCAGTCTGCCTGCAACCGGGCTGCTGTCTCAGGGTCTGCCGCATACCAGGTGACGGCAGCATCAGCGCAGATAAAATTATCGGGGATCGTGACCTTCAGCACGGGGATCCAGTCCGCTGGTATCAGCTCACCCACCCAGATATCATGGACCACGGCCCGCCGCACCCCTCTCCGGGACAATATCGCAGCTATATCGGCAGGTGAGTAGTGGCCTGTAAGCCGGAGTTGCTGCACCTCGTGATCTCCGATGCCAGCCAAATCTGTGACAGACACCCGCGCAAGCGCAGCCGCTGCTCCTATATCATTCAGCGCGACCGGGGTCCCCGGATAATGCTGCTCCAAAAAATGCGCTGTCTGAAGCTGCTGGTGCCAGATATTCTGCACCGCCAGGGGGTAATTGATCCCAAAAAACAGCATACGCACCCCCAGCGGAAATACCAGCAGCAAGATCATACCTGCCACACGCCAGGATACGCGCGGGATCTCCCCCATGGCCCCCCACAGCACCGGCACCACCAGATAAGCTTCATACCGGTATCCGCCTACCTCTGCCCAGATGATGTGGAGCAACACAGCCGGGATCAGCAACCCTAAACCGGTGCGTTTCCACCCGTCAGGCGCTGTCACCCCCGGCAACCAGGCCATCAGCAGGAGGGTCAGCATAAAAGGATTTTCGTAGAGGCGCTGCACCCCGCCACTCAGCCAGTAGGCTGCCGTCGCCCAGGAACCTCCTGGCAAGTGACCTTTGCCCATGACCGAAAGGGGCAGAAATGGCTGGCCCTGCCCCAGGGCATACAGCCCGGCCACCACAGCCGGCAGGATACAGGCCAGGCCCCACCCTATCGCCCACCTGACCCGGCGTTGCCGCAGGGCTGCCAGGCATACCACCACCCCCAGAAACAAGGTTTCGTACCGGAATCCCGCCGCCAGCACCAGCCAGATACCGGCCTCCGCCGGCGAAGACTCCGACCCGCTGAGGCTGCGTGTCACCGCCCGCCAGGCTCCCATCCAGCACCAGGCATGCAGGACATGCTCCATGCCACACAGTACCAGCAGGGGCAGCGGGGCCAGCATCAGTACCAGCCCCAATCCCGGGGCATATTGCCGGGGAGTGGCCTGCAGCAGCCAGGCCGTCCAGCCGATACCCGCCAGTATATTCAGGGCGAGCGGTGCATACGCCTGATACCCCAGCACCTTGAAGATCCCCGCCAGCAGCAGGGTAAACAAAGGAGACGAAGACGAAAAAGCCGGGCGGTCTGGCGACAGCCCCCATACGCCTGCCTCAGAGAGGGTGCGGGCAATCGCCAGATGTATATAAGAGTCATCCAGCGGATATACCCCCCCTGCCCCGATCCGGGTCCAGGCCCAAGCCATCAGCCCTGCCGTGACGGGTGCCCAGGTCCAGGCGGCCCAGGACGGCCAGCGGTTCATTCAGCGTTTTTCAGGATAGCGTGTCCCATCTTGAGTTTTTTGGTGAGCAGATATCGCTCATTGTGCGGATTAGGGGGAATCTCGATGCTGATGTTTTCTACGATTTCCAGCCCATATCCGATGAGTCCGGCGCGTTTGGTGGGGTTATTGGTCAAGAGGCGCATTTTACGTACGCCAAGATCGCGCAGGATCTGGGCACCTACCCCATAGTCGCGCTCATCCATCCCAAATCCCAGTTCCAGATTGGCCTCTACCGTGTCCCGGCCCATCTCCTGGAGTTTGTATGCCTTGAGTTTATTGACCAGGCCGATTCCTCGCCCTTCCTGCATCATGTACAAAATCACCCCTTTGCCTTCGGCCTCGACTTTTTTCATCGCTGCGACGAGCTGAGGGCCGCAGTCACACCGGCAGGAACCAAAAATATCCCCCGTCGCACAGGAAGAGTGCACCCGGAGTAATACCGGCTCGTCTGGCGTCCAGGTACCTTTGACGAGGGCCATATGCACCTCCTGTGTATTGAGCTGACGAAAGGCAATCAATTGAAAATCACCCCACTCCGTAGGCATGTGTACTTCTATCTCACGCTGGATCAAAGACTCCTTTTCGAGACGGTACTTGATCAGGTCCTCGATGGTGATGAGGCACAACCCAAACCGGTCTGCTACCTGCCGCAGGTCCGGAAGCCGGGCCATGCTGCCGTCCTCATTGAGGATTTCAACCAGTACGGCCGCTGGTTTCAGGCCAGCCAGCCGCATCAGATCCACGCTGGCCTCTGTATGACCAGCCCGTCTAAGCACCCCACCCGGCATAGCCCGCAGCGGGAAAATATGACCCGGCCGCCCAAAATCCTCCGGGCGGGCATCCGGATCCACCAATGCCTGTACCGTCCGGGCACGATCTGAGGCAGAGATGCCCGTCGTGTTTCCGTCGTGCAGGTAGTCTACCGAGACCGTAAAAGCCGTGGACAGATGGGCGGTGTTTTTGCCGACCATCATCTCCAGCCCGAGCGCATCACAGCGACTCCCCTCCAGGGAGACACAGATCAATCCCCGGCCATAGGTAGCCATAAAATTGATGGACTCGGGCGTCGTGTGCTCTGCTGCAATGATAAAATCGCCTTCGTTTTCACGATCCAAATCATCCACCACAACGACCATTTTGCCAGCACGCAGCGCTTCCAGTCCCGCTTCGACAGACTCTATTCTGATTTCACTCATAGAAAAGCATTGACCTAAATGGATTCAAATCTACAAACTCTACCTCCCAGATACTAACCCTCGTCTGCAGAGAAGGGTTTTTTTACGTTGGAAAAAAAGTAAGTACATATACAATTTGTAGGATATGTTTAATTTTTATCCATATATTCGCAGCAGGTGAAAAAAGCATATTAAACAAATGAAAATTTTGTTGAACTTTTTTCCATAATATTCGCACAAATTTGATTTAATTTCGCATATTTATCTATTCTTGTTGAACACAAGACAAGACCCCAATCCAGACTTTATGAGTAGCGCTTCAACAATACACAATCCTGAAGTCATGGAGCGGACAGCAAGCAGCCTCAAGGCCATTGCTCACCCCGCCCGGCTCGCAGTGATCGAGTTATTAAAAGACGGAAAACGGCTTACCGTAACCCAGATACATATGGCGCTGGGGCTGGAACAGGCCGTGACTTCACAGCACCTGAGCATTCTGAAGGATAAAAACATCCTGGACTCCCGTCGTCAGGGCAAACATTCGTATTATTTTTTGAAGCATACCTGCATCATTGAGGCCCTTAGCCTGATTCAGGCCTCTTTTGACTGATCGGAGGTGTCTCCTGTCAGTTGTGGTGGCCCGGCCGCTCTCAGCCACTGGCCGGCCTCCGGCCCCAGGTTCAGCATCAGGTCCAGGGCAGAAAGACCCGGCTCAAACCCGGGAAACACCTGAAAGTACGTACGCATAGGCCACCTATCCGGCCACTGGTGGCGCATCAGGAGCCTGCGCAGGTCATCTGCCTCTCCCGGAGCCTGCATCCGGTCCCATGCGTGCCATACCGGCGACCACTGAAGCCACGAGGCCATCAGCTTGGCCGAGCGCATATTGAGTGCGCCCAGCGTCTCTTCCGGCGCTGCCCAAAAAGCCCGCAGAGCATCAATATAATACTCAAAATACGGCGCTGACCGGTACGCACTCTCCACCGTCCGCAGGTGCTGCCGGGGCCAGTCCTCCTGATAGCTGATACGCTGCTCCCACAGAGGGGCATGATGGTCCCGCCTGTGTACCGTCACCGTAAGGGGCAATACCCGGTTGCTGACCCGGATATATGTCCGGCTGGTGAGCTGCTGCTTCTGATAAGGCTGCCAAATATCAAGTCCGATTACACGGTAGCGCACAGCTGCAACCATCCATTGTACGGAAGGGAAGTAACAAAGCGGGAAAATACCAGTCTCCGGATTTCGCATGGAGGGAATCAGTCTGCCAACAGATACAAAGACAAATATTGGAAAATCCTGCACATGATTGTATTTTTATCGGAAGATAACCTGTGAAGCCTTATGAAGGGGAAACTGTATATAATAGCATGCGGATTGCTGGGGCTGATCTCCGGCACACTGACCGCCCAGACACGCGAGATCAAACTCTACACAGACCTGTGCCGGTTTCAGGATCCCCGCAACGGAGACCCCTATGTGCAGATATATGTAGCAATCCCTGGCAGCAGCGTGAACTTCCGGCGGGAGGCCGACAGCCTCTATGATGCCTGTGTGAATGTCACCCTGCGCCTGTACCGGCTCCTCGGCCAGGACACGACCCAGGTGGACGGAGATGTCTATAACCTGCACTTGCCTGCCGAAAAACGGCTCCGCGATACCCTCGGCGACAGCCCCAGCCTCGTAGGGCTCTATAATATGCATCAGCTCCGCCTTGAGCCGGGACGATACCTGCTCTCCGCCATGGCGATGGACAGCAATGCCGTTTTTCAGAGCCGAAGCCTGGCCTATAATGAGTTTGAGGTGGCCCGCATAGAGCCGGGGCAGTTTGCCTTCAGTGATATCAAGTGGGTCTCAGGCGAAATCGAGTCTGCTGACAAGTCAGACCGCCGGGTGAGCGGACGGGATGACCTTCTGCCCCTGGTTACCAACAGCAGCTTTATCAACAAGGACTCCATGATTTTTTATCAGGAGCTGTACAACAGTGACAAGATCCTGAATGAGCGCTTCCTGATCCGGTGTGTGGTCTATCAGGGCGAAAACCGCCTTTGGACTACCGAAACCCGGGGACAGGCACGGGAGCCCCGGCAAGTGAATGCCTATAAAGAGAAAATTTTTATCGGCAACCTCAGCTCCAATACCTATTATCTCCAGGTCGAGGTCGTCAATGGCAAAAACCAACCCATACAAACCTACCGGCAGCGGTTTTATGTGTACAATTCCCGCCGGGATCCCGGGTTTGATCAGCAGCTCCTGGCTGAGAATCCCGAGGCTGCCATCTTCAACGAATACACGGAGGAACAACTCAACTATTACCTCAAAACCCTCACGCCCAGGTCCACGGAGCAGGAGCAAAATTTTATTAAGGTCCTGACGACCTATCAGCAGAAAAAAAACTTCCTGTACAGCTTCTTTGAGCGGCGCAAGGATCGTCCTGAGCAGGAAATCCTGGCCCTCTGGAAAGGCCACCTGGCCGCGCTGGAGTATGTCAACCAGCAGTTTAAGTCCAGCTTCCGCCCTGGCTGGCAGACAGACCGGGGGCGTATCTTCCTGCGATACGGTATCCCGAGTGATGTGGAGCGGTTTCCGGCGGAGCCTAACCTGATCCCCTACGAAATCTGGCGGTACAACCGGCTCGGCTCCCAGACCAATGTCATTTTTGTCTTTTATGATGCGGACCTGGCGACCAATGATTACCCGCTCCTGCACTCCAGCAAATACGGCGAACTCAACAACCCCATGTGGCGCTCTCAGCTCTCCATCAACAACCAGGGTCGCACCCCGGGTGGGGTTGACTATGAGCGGGAACTTGACCGCACCGACCGGTTTAATACCAAACTAGACCCGAATGACTAACTTCCTGCGTGCCTGGCGGGAACTCCTCTTTTGGGTGCTGTACGGGATGGTGTCCCTCCTCTCCCGCTTGCCATTCAGCATATGGTATCGGATCAGCGATGTAGTTGCTGCCCTGGTCTGGTATGTCGTCCGCTACCGCAAAAAACTGGTCATCCGCAACCTGAGCCGGTGTTTTCCGGCAGCGGCACCACAGGATATACAGCAGATTGCCCGTACCTTTTATACCCACCTGTGTGATGTCCTGGTCGAGACGATCAAAGGTGCGACGCTCTCTGATCCGGAGACCCGCCGCCGGGCTACCCTGATGAACCCCGAAGTCATGGATACATTTGCCGCAAACGGCAAAAGTGCGCTGGTGCTGACCTCCCACTATGGCAACTTTGAGTACCTGGGTACCGTTATGTCCTTTGCACAGGCCGCCGGGCGGTTTCAGGCATGGGCCGTCTACAGCGGGTTTAAAGGCAGTGCTTTTGAGCGTGTCCTGATCCGGATCCGTACCCGCCGAGGCCTGAAGCTGATCCCCATGCACCAGGCACTCCAGCAGGTGTCGGCCCTCCTCCGTCAGTCCCGGCAACTGATCTGTATGGTCATAGATCAGTCCCCCAGCAGGCAAAAAAGACTTCATTTTTCACCATTTCTAGGTCAGAGTTCTGCCTACCATACCAGTGCGGCCTACCTCGCCCTGAAGTCAGGATGCCCGCTGTATGTCTTTGAGATGAAAAAACCTGAGCGGGGTTTTTACCAGATTTGGATGCATGAGGTTGACACAAGTACCTACATGCCCTGCACCCCTGAGACGATACGGGCCCTGACCGATCACCTCGCCGACCTCCTGGCACGTCCGATCCTGGCCGAGCCCGCCTGGTGGCTCTGGTCGCACAACCGCTGGAAACATCAGCCACGTGAAGGAGACACGGTCACCCCTGTGCCCCAATCCTTGTCTTGAGACGCCCCCGATTGCCATATAGCCGCTTTATGTCCCGCCTCAAACCATGGCAGGCGTCTGGGTTGCGTATGCTCAGGATATTGACCGTGAGCCTGCTCTCGATAGTGGCTATTGTGTTTTTGCCTTTTTGGATCGCGATCCGGGGAGCTGTTTTTTTGTACCTGCAGGCAGGACTGCACTGGATACCGGCCATGCTGATCGGATTGGCGGGCAGTACTGTGGTCTGGGTTTTGTATATGCGGGTCGCCTGGTCCTGGATGAGCGGACAACGCCCCTCCCGTACCCATCTGAAGCGGCAATTTCAGATCGCAGGTGGGTTGGTGCTGTTATTTTCGCTGAATGCATTGTTTAACCTGTCCGGGCGCAATGCCAAAAATGCATCCGTCAGAGCAGAATACACCCAGCTTCACCCCTTCGTGCGGATGAGTATCGGCACCCTGCTGCTGGCGGATCCCGACCTGATGGTCACCGACGCACAGCGGCAGCCTGAGGACTACCGGAGCATGGGCCTGACGGCCCGCAACCAATCCCTTCATTATCCGCAGGCGACCGGGTATGTACATGCGGCCGACCTGCGCACCCGGGGCAGAAGCTGGCTGCGCAACGGCCTGCTGTGGATATACTTCAGGGCACTGGGACTCAATACACTCCGGCACGGCCCTGTGGACCATCTGCACATCTCCCTCCCCGTCCGGGGCAAGCGGGGGATATGACTTTTTCCAACCAAAAATTCCGACCGGTGAATAAAAAAGTACGCAACCTTGCGGAAAAGTTCCGTTTTTATGTATATTTCTTGCAAATAACTCATTGTCTCCAGCTCAACCGAGCCCCCTACTTATGCTGAAAAAAACCTACCTCCTTTATGCCGCAGGCGGCGCGCTGCTGCTTGGTCTGGTATGTGTAGCCGTTTTTACCCGCATGGCCAGCCATGACAAGCGGTTTACGGTGTACAATCCCGCCTTTGATGCCTATCTCTCTGCCTTTACCTCCGGTGAAATTTCCCGAAAATCGGATATTGTGGTGCAGTTTGCGCACGATATTGTCAGCAGAGATGCCGTCGGCACAGACCTCAGCAAGTCCCCCTTTCAGTTCTGGCCCGCTATCTCCGGCAAGGCCGTGTGGCGCGATACCCGCACATTGGTATTCCAGCCAGAAACTGTCCTCCCCTCCGGCAAGGTATATAATGCCACCCTCGCCATGGCACAAGTTGTGCCGGGCATCAGCCGGGAGCTCGGGTCGTTTCACTTCCAGTTTGGTACCCGCCCCCAGGCTGCTCAGGTATCCCTGACGCAGATCAGGGCCGTCAGCAATGGAGACCAGACCTGGCAGGAAGTCACCGGCGTCATCAAAACCGCTGATTATGAGACCCCTGAGCAGGTAGAAAAAATCCTGGAGGCCAATATTCCGGGCAAAAAACTTCATGTCCGGTGGACCCACGATGACTTGTCTCTGGTACATACCTTTACCGTAGACAGCCTCAAACGGACGGATGAAGCCTATACCCTCAAACTCAAATGGAAAGGCGACCGGGCCGATATCCGCGCCGAGGGTGAGGAAGTAGTCGAAATCCCCGCCGCCGGGGTCTTCAAACACCTGCATACCTATAGTTATGCCGAGCCGGAGCCATACGCAATCGTAGAGTTTTCAGATCCGGTCGAGGCCAACCAGGACCTGAACGGCCTCATTACCCTGGGTGATATCCCGCTCCGGTACACCCTCGACGGCAACCGCGTCAAACTATACCCGACACGCAAGGTCACGGGCAGCGCAGTGCTGCGGATCGAAGCCGGTATCCTGAGCGAAGATGGCAACCCGCTGCTGCACCCGCTCCAGGAGGCGATCGCATTTGAAGAGACCAAACCAGAAATACGCCTGATCGGGAAAGGGGTCATTCTCCCCCGGTCCAACAGCCTTCCGTTTGTGTTTGAGGCAGTAGGCCTCAAGGCGATTGATGTGCGGGTGATCAAAATTTATGAAAAAAACATCCCGCAGTTCCTTCAGGTCAACCAACTGGATGAAAACAACGAGCTCCGGCGTGTAGGCCAACTGGTCGTACAGAAAAAAATTGATCTGGACCCCGGCAAGGCCGACCTCGGCACCTGGAACCGGCATGCCATAGATCTGGCCAGCCTTATCCAGGCCGACCCTGGTGCCATCTACGAGGTGGCGATTGCGTTCCGGCGGTCCTATGTGATACAAGGCTGTGATGAGACTGAGACGTTTGAAGACCGGGACGTCCTCGCCCTGGATGGCAACTGGAAAACCGGTGCCATGGAAGCCGATAATAGCTTTTGGGATTATTATTATGAGGACTATTACGATGAAATAGATGACCCCTGCAAGCGGGCCTTCTACAACCAGAGCCATATCGTACGCCGGAATGTCCTGGCCTCTGACCTGGGCCTGATCAGCAAACGTAGTGACCTCGGCTCCTGGTTTGCGGTCACAGACCTCAAAACCACCCTGCCCGTAGTGGGAGCCAAGCTGGACATGTACGACTACCAGCACCAACTGATCACAACCCTGACCACCGACAAAAACGGAGAAGCCCGCATTCCCGGCGAAAATACCCCTTACCTCCTCGTAGCTTCTCACAACAACCAGCGGGGGTATCTGCGCCTCGACGACGGATCTGCACTTTCCCTCAGCCGGTTTGACACCCAGGGCAAAACCTATGTCAAAGGCGTCAAAGGATTTATCTACGGGGAGCGGGGCGTGTGGCGGCCCGGCGATCAGATCTACCTGACCTTTATCCTGGAAGACAAAGGCGCCTCCCTGCCAGCCGGTCACCCCGTCAACTTTGAACTGGTGGACCCTCAGGGCAAAGTAGTAGACAAACAAGTACGCACAGAGGGCCTGAACGGGTTTTTCTCCTTTCATACCCAGACCGCAGCCGATGCCGTCACCGGCAACTATACCGCACGGGTGCGGGTAGGCGGCGCGAAGTTTACCCAGACGATCAAGGTAGAGACCATTGTGCCCAACCGGCTCAAGATGGAGCTGGATTTTGGCTCGCCATACCTGGTGGCCAAACGCACTGCCAGCGGCAAACTTAAAGCACAATGGCTTACCGGCCTGAGTGCCAAAGGGATGGAGTCTGAGGTAAAAGTAACCCTCAAACCCACGACTGCCACCTTTGCCGGATTTTCGGATTACAACTTTGATGACCCGGTCAAGGAGTTTAATTCGGAGGAAAAAGTCCTGTACAAAGGTAAACTGAACGAATACGGCGAAGCCACCATTACCTCCAACCTGAGTGGCCTGACGGGAGTGGTGCCAGGCAAACTCACCGCCAATTTTGTGACACGGGTATTTGAGCCGGGTGGCGCCTTCAGCATTGACCGGTTTTCTGTACCTTATTATGCCTATCCGGTGCTGGCCGGGGTCAAAACCCCCAAGGGAGATGTCGCCCGCGGCATGCTGCTCACCGATACAGACCATACCATCAATATTGCCACGGTAGATCCTGCCGGCAACCCGGTATCCAGCACGGTGGAGGTCGCCCTCTACAAACTCAGCTGGGCCTGGTGGTGGGAGCAGTCGGCCGGGAATGTATTCAGCTACGAAGGCACCCCCAATGCGGAACTGCTGTCAACGGCCACTGTCACGACCGTCAATGGCCGGGGTACCTGGACCCTGAATGTAAAATACCCTGACTGGGGACGGTACCTGATCCGGCTGAAGGACAAAAACGGACATACGGCTGGCAAAATTATCTACATGGACTGGCCGGGCTGGGCAGGCCGGGGCCAGCGGGAAGACATGGGCGGTGCACAGATGTTGAGTTTTTCTGCCGAAAAAGAACTCTACAACGTAGGCGAAACCGTCAACCTCAGCATCCCGACCGGGGCAGCAGGCAGGGCATTGATCAGCATCGAGTCCGGCTCCCGTATCCTCCAAACGCATTGGATTGAGGCGGTAAAAGGCACGACCCGGTTCTCCTTCAAGGCAACCCCGGACATGGCGCCGAATATTTATGTCAATATTTCGCTGCTCCAACCCCATGCCCAGACCCAAAATGACCTGCCGATCCGGATGTACGGAGTGATCCCGCTCAAAGTAGAAGACCCGGCCACCCACCTGAGCCCGGTGATTTCTATGCCCAATGAGCTGGCCCCCAACTCCGACTACACGGTACAGGTCAGCGAGGCCACAGGCAAAGCAATGACTTATACCCTCGCAGTCGTGGACGAAGGGCTGCTGGGCTTGACCCGATACAAAGCCCCGGACCCCTGGCAGACGTTTTATCAGCGGGAAGCCCTGGACGTAAAAACCTGGGACCTGTATGATTTTGTCCTGGGTGCTTACGGTGGCCAGCTCAAAAGTATGCTCAGCATCGGGGGATCTGATGATCCGGGCGGTCCGGAGGGACGCAAGGCAGACCGCTTTAAGCCGGTTGTTATTTTCCTGGGACCTTTTTCGCTGAAACCCGGCCAGACCGCCTCCCATGCCATCAGCATCCCCAACTATGTGGGCTCCGTGCGCACAATGGTCGTAGCGGGCACTCCGGCAGGCGCGTATGGCGCCACCGAAAAAGCTACCCCTGTCAAGAAGGCACTGATGGTACTCGGTACCCTGCCCCGTGTGTTGGGTCCGGGTGAGCGTATGCAAATGCCGGTGTCTGTATTTACCACCGAAAGCGCCCTCAAAGATGTCACCGTGTCCATCAACGCCAGCAAACAGCTCCTGCTTGATGGCCCCGAGTCGCAGACGATCCGGTTCAACCAGCCCGGCGAAAAAATTATCACATTCCAGGCGGGTGCCCTGAGTACCCTGGGCAAGGCAACCGTGACCTTCACCGCCCGCTCAGGCAGTGAAACGGCTGTCTATCAGGCAGATATTGAAATCAGAAACCCCAATCCCCGCGTGTACGAGGTCGTGGCCGGCACCGCAGGCCCTACCCAAACCTGGACTCAGGCCTACAAACAGCCTGGTATGTTTGGGACCAATCACGGGGTGCTTGAGGTCTCAGCCCTGCCTCCGATCAACCTCGGACGACGGCTCCAGTACCTGATCCAATATCCCTACGGGTGTCTGGAGCAAACCACCTCCGGCGCATTCCCACAGTTGTACCTGAGTACCCTCATGGAACTGACGCCGCAACAAAAAGAGCGAACCAGCCAGCATATACAGGCAGCCATCAAGCGGCTTCGTTCCTTCCAGCTTGCAAACGGTGGATTTACCTACTGGCCTGGCCAAACCGCCAATAACGACTGGGGCACCAGTTATGCAGGTCATTTCCTGATCGAAGCCGAAAAAGCGGGCTACAGCCTCCCGGCAGGTATGCTGGATAACTGGAAAAAGTATCAGCAGGAATTTGCCCGGAACTGGAAAATGGACGCCCAGACGAATCTCGACGCAGAGATTGGTCAGGCGTATCGCCTCTACCTCCTGGCCCTGGCCGGGGCGCCTGAAGTCGGTGCGATGAACCGCCTGCGCCAAAAATCGAGCCTGCCATACGCCGTAGCCTGGAACCTGGCCGCAGCCTATTACCTGGCCGGACAGCAAGATGTAGCCCGCAAAATGGTGCAGACAATCCCGGCAGAGGCTCAGCCATTATATGGCCCGAACTCCTATACCTATGGATCCGTGCTGCGGGACGAGTCCGTTATCCTGCAGGCACTCAGCATCATGAACATGCGGGACCGGGCGACTGATCTCGTGAAAAAGATCTCTGAAAAACTCAGCAGTGACAGCTGGTACAGCACACACAGTACGGCTTTTTCGCTCATGGCAATGGCCCGGTATGTGGGAGATGCCTCTGTGTCCAAAAAAGTGCAGTTTTCTTATCGGATCAATGGCGGTGCCTGGCAGGAGGTCAATCAAAATGCACCCTACTGGCAGGTTGACTTCGACCCGGTGGCAAAAGGCTCCGTAGAGGTTCGCAACACGCAGAATACCATCCTGTTCCCCCGGGTGATCACAGACGGGATTCCGATGCAGGGTGACTCTACCAGTGCTTCCAATGGACTGGCGATTAATATTGCCTATACCACCCTGGAGGGTACGCTGATCAACCCGGTCCGGATCGAGCAGGGAACTGATGTCAAAATTTCGGTGAACATTACCAATACCAGTAACCGGGATTATACCAACATAGCCCTGAACCAGATTTTCCCCTCCGGCTGGGAGATTATGAATGCCCGCATGGATGATCCTACCTTTGTGGCTGCCGCAGGGGCTGATTACCAGGACATCCGGGATGACAGGGTGTACACGTTTTTTGACCTGGGGGCCAAAAAGTCTGTCAACTTCACGATCGTCATTAATGCCGCCTACCTGGGCCGGTATTACCTGCCGACGACCAGCGCTGAGGCTATGTATGACAAAGCCATTAATGCCCGTACGGGTGGCAAGTGGGTGCAGGTAGTGCCTTCCACCCAAAACTAATCTAACGAGTCTTCTGGCCGGTGTCAACTGTGTTGGCACCGGCTTTTTTTATCCAGCCGCGTATGCGTTTTACCCCCGCACAGTGCAACCTTTGCCAGTCTCCTGATGTTGAGGTGAAGTATCAGATTACTACCTGTGAAATCCGGGCTTGCCGGTCCTGCGGACTGGTATATACAGCTTATCCGGAAGAGTTATCACCTGCTGATCTGTATACGGCAGCTTATTTTCAGGGGGGAATGCCCGATGGGTATGCTGACTATCAGGGCAGTGAGCGGGTGCTGCGGGCTGAGTTTCGCCGGGTGATCCATACCCTCCGGCAATATGCGGGCTCACGCAGACACCTGCTGGAGATCGGAGCGGCGTATGGTTTTTTGCTGGATGAGGCCCGGCCCTACTTTGAGGCCTGGGGCATTGAAATTTCGCCCGTTGCGGCTGATATGGCCCGTCAGCGTGGTCATACCATTGTTTCGGACCCCGTGTCGCCTGCTGTTTTTCACCAGCACCCGGCACCCGAGTGTGTGGTGATGCTCGACACGATCGAACACCTCCCGGATCCGGCAGCGGTCTTGGCTGATCTGCACGCAGGTATGGCACCCGGCGGCCTGTTATATATCACCACGGGAGATATGGGAAGTATCCTTGCCCGTGTGATGGGTCGTCACTGGCGCCTGATGACCCCTCCCCAGCACCTGTATTTTTTTTCCCGTAAAACCCTGATCCGGCTGCTCACCCAGACAGGTTTTACAGTGTTCCGGGCAGACCGCCCGTGGAAAATTATTCCCATCGGGCTGGCCTTTTACCAGGTGCTGGCACGGGCAGGGATACCCTGGCCCCGCATCACCCGCCTGCAAGCGGGTATTCCTGTCAATTTATTTGATACGCTTCGTATTATTGCCCAAAAATCCTGACCATGACCCCGGAATCAACCCTTCAGGCCCTGACAGCAGGCTTATGGTACCTCAGCGAAACAGATGCACCCTGGACGGTACTGACGCCTGATGCACACGCGGATATCACCGAGTGGATGCGGGCCTATGCCCAACTTCCTGCCGATACCCCTGTCTCTACGAGGAACTGGGATACCTTCCTCGTATTTGCGGCCACGCCCCAGCCGTGGCATACACCCGAAGAACAAGAAACGGCCCGCAGGTATGCCGAGCTCCGGGCGTGGATTTCAACCCACCTGCACCCGGTTACGGTAACGGCATGGGGACATATTCAGGTGCACTTGTTCCTGGCAGGACAGACGACAGACGGGCAAACCCTGGTATTATATACCCGGGCCGTAGAAACCTGACAGGTTTATTCGGTAGGCCCATCATCCACCCGCTCCTCCAGTTCCTCCTCGATGCCATTGGAGAGGGCAGATAAAAAATCAAACCCTGTCAGGTCCTCCAGGTCATCCACAGACACCCGGTAGTTACCCCAATCATCGCCGACGGACTCCCGGTTAGGGATTTTGACGGCAATCAGGCGTGTGTCGCCATCCACCCGGTCCAGGTCGCGTTTGCCGTTGGTCAGGATCAGGATGATTTTCCATACGTGTGAGGGGACCGCGATGGTGCCCCCGTTGAGGGAGCTGGTCGAGCCACCATTGCTGCCGTAACCGCCTTTGCCGGCAGGCCCGGCGATAATGTACATTTCATACCCTGCGTCAGAAAGGTCCCGGCAGTACTCCTCCAGTTTTTTCCATACACCCTGGTTGTTGTTGGGGGCCTGGGGGATAATATTGGTCATGAGAAACGTCGCCGAATTGTCCTCCTCGGTCCGGTCCCGGTCTTCAGAGGGACAGAGATGCCCCCGGTCAAATCCCGACCCTGTGTAATGACTGGTGGCTGCCGCAAAAAAATCCCCCGGCAGGTCAGTGTCCACCCGGAAATTATTTTGCCGCTCCGCATCCCCCCGCCAGGCCGTGCTGAGATGCCAGCTTACCCAATTGGCAGTGCCCCTGTCACTGTTGTATGACATGGCATACTGATCCCTGACAATGAGGAAGTTATCCGGTGAGGCAGCAGAAGCTTCGGCGCCACTTGGGTTGCCGGTTTCCAGGTTATTGTCCCGGCTGGACTTGCTGTTGGGATCCGGGTTGTCAGGGGTACAAGCCGCCAGGCTCAGAAGCAGCCCCCAGACTGCTAATATATTGCGCATGATGCCATTCAGATTAGTACTCAAATATACAGGAATATTTCAGGTTCTGGTGTCCGGCGGGTGTTTTTTTGGGTAAAAATCCGGGGTACATGTTCCCCTCCGGGGAGGGGAAGGCACTGCCACCCGGCCGTGACGGGGTGGGTCCCAAGGTCCCCGGTCTGATGCGAAACGCTTCGTAGAGACGCGGTTAACCGCGTCTCTACGTAATGCCCTACATGATGTTGGGCTAAAATGGGGCGGCCTGCCGGACCGCCCCTACTGGTCCCTGGACCGCGCGCGTTACCATATGGGAACCGGAGTGCCAGGCGAAGCCCAATCCCGAAGGGATGACAAAATTGTAGCCAGCAATCAACCCCAACTGCTGGCATAACCCCGAAGGGGTGACATAACCCGCTACATCCATATGTCACCCCTTATATGTTTGTTTTTTGAATTTTGAGTGTCAGCTACTACCCTTGTCGCAAGTGAGGATAACGCCCCTGTCACAGAGATGACGACCCGGAGTTTATCCTTGCGGCGAGGTTG
>JANRLQ010000096.1:0-132904 GCA_033762375.1 Bacteroidia bacterium | reverse complement strand
AATGGCCTGTGAGCGGAAAAGACAATCGTGGAAATGCGAAAACAGCCCCGTCTTAATCCTTGTTGTAATGGATAATGGCCTGTGAGGGTTGCCATGCAGAGGCATGGCCCACGCTTTACACGTCTTAATCCTTGTTGTAATGGATAATGGCCTGTGAGAAAAGGTAAAAACTGGCTCCGCGATTATCCAAATCTCGTCTTAATCCTTGTTGTAATGGATAATGGCCTGTGAGTTTTTAATGAGTTCGAGTTTGACAACGAAATATGCCGGTCTTAATCCTTGTTGTAATGGATAATGGCCTGTGAGAAATGATACAACTTGCAAACTTTCTAAGTAAACAAGTCTTAATCCTTGTTGTAATGGATAATGGCCTGTGAGTAAAAAACAACAGTTATGGTAACGATCAAAAGAATTAACGTCTTAATCCTTGTTGTAATGGATAATGGCCTGTGAGGTTGCAGAATTTGAAACTTCACCTAGCTTGTACCGCGTCTTAATCCTTGTTGTAATGGATAATGGCCTGTGAGACCCGTAGGTAGCCTCCAGATAAAAGGAGCATCTATGTCTTAATCCTTGTTGTAATGGATAATGGCCTGTGAGCGTGTCATCAATGAATGGATGGATTCAGTTTCTCAAAGGTCTTAATCCTTGTTGTAATGGATAATGGCCTGTGAGTTGTTCCAGATTAGATAGCGCCCCTCCTTAAAAGTCTTAATCCTTGTTGTAATGGATAATGGCCTGTGAGATTTGTAGTAATGACGTTTAAAGGTAATACGCAACCGTCTTAATCCTTGTTGTAATGGATAATGGCCTGTGAGCCCGGTTGTGCTGGAATTAGGCACACGATACCGGAACGTGTCTTAATCCTTGTTGTAATGGATAATGGCCTGTGAGAGCACTTTTTGGCTTTGGACTGAAAATCAAGCAGTTAGCTTTTTAGACCTACCGCAAACCGCCTTGTACGTCAAATAACCCAAAAAAGGTGGGGTACATATTTCATAGTACAAAAGTAAGCTTTTCTGAGATATAAACAATGTTTTTTTGAAAAAATTATAGCATTGATTATCAGACACTTACATCTGCGCACAACCTATACCCCACCCGACCGATCTATCATCTCTCATCCGCTGCCTAACCCCAAACTCCCAACCCCAAAACCCATAACCCAAAACTCATAACCCAACACTCATAACCCAACACTCATAACCCAACACTCATAACCCAAACCCCATAACCCAAACCCCATAACCCAAAACCCATAACCCAAAACTCATAACCCAAAACTCATAACCCAAAACCCATAACCCAAAACTCATAACCCAACACTCATAACCCAAAACTCATAACCCAAAACTCATAACCCAAAACCCATAACCCAAAACTCATAACCCAAAACCCATAACCCAAAACCCATAACCCAAAACTCATAACCCAAAACTCATAACCCAAAACTCAAAACCCAAAACTCATAACCCAACACTCAGAGGTCGTCAGCCGGTAACTCCCGCCGCAGCTGCACGGCCTGCCACCCCCATACGTTTTTGGTCTTGTCAAATGCCTGTACGGCCCACCCGCTCACCCAGTCACCCGTAGCACTCCCCTCCGGGACCATAAACCCAGGCACATATACCTGCTTGCCCACAAACCCAAACCGCCGCCCGTCAGGCTGCTGGTGAAGCTGGAGTTTGCCCCGGCAAGCCTGTACGACCTCTCCGGGCACCTCGTCCGTCTGGCGCACCCGGAATACCCTGAGCCGGACCTGCCCATCCGGTCCGCCGGTGATCAGTTGGACGGATGCCTGACGACCGGCGCGCGGGGGCGGGGGCGCAGGGGCGCGTGGGGGGCGGCCTGCCGGACCGCCGCGTGGGGGCGGCCTGCCGGACCGCCCCTACGGTTATTGTCCGTACCGCCTGAACCGCACGTGCCGGAATACCCGCTCGATCTTCACCGAGCCGTCGGGTTGGGGGGTCTCCACCGTCTGACGGCCTGTTGTTCCATATACCGGGAGGTATCCCTTTGACAGACAATGATTTACTGCTATCCAGGTCACCCCGTAGTCACCCTGGACCATCACCACATCCCCCGCTTGCGCATGGGTATCCAGCCAGTGCAGCACCGGTGCCACGTGCGCGTGGAGTGTTTCCGGCTCAGGCGGCACCTGGCTCCACAGGGCTTGCAGGTCGTCAGGCAGATATGTGAAATTATTGACATCCAATGACTTACGAGCATCAGCCTCCTGCTCGGGGCTGAGGCGGTGGTTGAAGAGGAGGAAAAAGGTCACTGCATTTCAGGCGTACTTGCCAGCCGCTTCAGACAAAGCAGAAAAAAAGATACCCGAGCCGCGAAGAGCGCAACTTCACCTTCTGTCATTGTTTTCAGAACCCGATACTGAAAGGTGTCCATTGATCCTGCTGCCGTATCCACATTTGACAGATGGCGATAGAGATAGCTATAGGCATCTGGTGCTGAAAAAGAAGACGGTTGGCATATTGATTCATTGCTTTTATTGTCACCCAGCTGCTTTTTCCCCATTTGAGAAGTAATATACAGCATGCAGCGCCGCATACCTTGGGTTTCCAGCTTGAGCAGCGTTTGCTGCACAGCATTCAAGTAATGCTTGACTGCCTCTTTTTGTTGAGGTATGTCTGCAAAAGCTGTATATGCTTGTAGCGCAAGGTTTCGGTTGTCAGTCAGGATGCTCATATGCGTTGAGTTTCTGGGTTAGGGGTGTACCAGGTCAACATACAGCGCCCTCGGCCCAGGGTAGCGTTTCCGCCAACCTGGATGGGCTTCGGATTCATATTGATCAAGGATGCAAGTGCCTGATGTGTAGTATCCGGCATAGAGAATGCCAGTGCATACAGCAACGCATTAGCTGGAAGGTGTTCTTCGGTGAACAGGGTTCCGCCTCCAGTGCTGAAGGTATTGTCGTGAATTTTGTTCCGGGTCGTGGTTTCGGTGTATAGCTGGGTTATCGCTCCAAAGTTATCATCAGATAGGATGACTAAGCGTTCGGCAAGGTCTTCGATCTCCAACAATAAGGGGATGCTTGCTTTCCATAGGTTTATATGTTCTGAGCTTAGACGCGCATCAATCTGGAAGACATGCTGGTAGAGCAGCAGGTGGCTGGCATCAGTGGATAACAGGCTACCGGCGTACACCGCTCGATCATTGATCCCATTTTCAAGTGTACGATAGAAGTCTTGTGCGGCCTCAACGGCTTCCCACCCTGCGAGTGCGGCTTCCTCGCGCAACTGCAGCAGGGCAGCTGGACATGTGACCCAAGCCCAACCGCCTCTGGCTGAGCGAACCGGGAACAACAGCAGCCGGGCATCGGAAAACGACAGCAGGCCGGCTTTGCCGACTCGTGCCTTTTCAGTCCCTTCTTCTTCTGGTGACAGCAGATATTCTTCCGAACCAAATATCAGGTCCCGCTGCCTCTTGGAGGCAATATCCTGTTCACGCAAAGCCCCTTTCAGGGCATTGCTACTCAATTTGGGCCAATTGCGGTGAACATCCCGGTGGATAGGCCGATCCAGCACATGGCTTCCACCCATGATCCCGGCATGCAGGGGGGTGAGTGTGCGCAGGCCGATGAGGGCGCGGAAATAGGCGGAGGAGTTGTTCATGACAAGTGCAACAGTTTTTTAATGACCGTATCAAAGTCCCCATCTTCATTCCCATCCAGGGAAATGACATGAAGCTGGGCGCGTTTCGCAGCAGCCACTGCCGAAGCACTGCTTCCATAAGCCCAGTCATTGCTTAGTTTTCCCGAATCCGTTAGCTGGCTTTTAAGCAGTGCCGTCAGCAGCACGGGCTTGCCATATACGCCCGCAACGGCATAGGTGGTGTACTTGGTGCTTTTGGCTACATCACCGCTCATGGCACCGCTTTTGACTTCAAATACAACGAGCTGCCCGGTCTTGGTGAGGACGGCGATGTCTATTTCATCTGTGGTTTCACCCGAATCTTCTGCCGCTTTCAGTTTGAGATTGAGAGCGAAGTCCGCTACCCTTCCATCCAGCAAATTCCACAGCTTTTGGGCGAACATGTCTTCCAACAAATGCCCAAAAGGATAGGTACGGCCTTGATAGTTCTCGCTTAGGGTGAAAAAAATGTACTCCGGATCGCCAAGATATGCCTCATCTCCGGGCTTCAGCAAGCATGACTTTCGTTTACTTTCTTCAAATTTCCACAATCTGCTATCGTAAAATCGAGCCCCCTTTTCGGGCTCTATGTAAAGTAAGTCTTGGCCATTATAACTCTCTTGATGTAGGAATCCTTTTAGATTCCCGGCTTTAAGGTCAAATTTTTTGTTAAGTGCGAGTAGGCGCTTTCTGAAGCCATCGTTTCGCCGGTACTTTTCAATTATACTAGATATTTCACTTTGAACCATAAAACTGTTCTTATAGTCTGCCACCTCCACTCCCATCAATTGTAAAGCGATCCGGATATTGAGCCACTGTAATTCCGAATCTCTTACAGCATAGCTTTCAAACCCATGTGTAGCTGCGGGCACTTCCTGCAAGGCATTGTCTTCTCCGACTTCGAGAAATACCACTTTCCCAGCGTTTCCTTCTAGATACATCACCAGATCATTTTTCCGGTCATCTTCCTTGAGCAACTCAAAAATCGTCATCATAAAGGGCCGCTGCCCCCCGGTGATGTTCCAGAGGATTTTTTTGCCATTTGCCTTTTGCGAGAGGAGGCTTTGAAGTGCGCCGACATTGTTCAGGTCGCCAATTTTTACTTTTTCATTTTCAGAAGGCATTAAAAAACGTGACCCTCCGTTTTGTGTATACAAACCCGAACAAGTAACATCAAGATATTTGTCATACGATTCATTTAGCTTGCCTGCCAGCGTCAGGTACATCTTGGTCTGCTGAAAATCGAACAGCAGCAAGGGCAGGTAGTTCACCATCTGGTTGAGGGTGGAGATCATGCAGTAGGTGTACTCCTGCTCGACTTTTTTACGCCAATCACCAGCAGCGACTTGCAGGGTTTGGCTATTGGCTTGGTATTTATTCCTGTCAGCCATGGTATGGAAATATTTCAAATTGATTCATGCCCTTTTCGTAATGCCCGTAGCCCAGGAGTTCTCTCGTTTTTTCATTAGAGACAAGTCCGTCGCCTGTATATTCGAGAATGTACACGCTGCCAGCAGGGGCGACCAGTGACTTTGGCTTGGGTCGCCGAGCTTGGTAGTCAAATCCGCCAAGCGCATAGGGTTTGCCAGTAACGCCTCCTTCTACCCGGAAGGGTTTGTTAGCCAGGAATGCAGGCAGTCCCAGACTATCGAGAGGAGCCGGCGTAGTCAGGTATATTTTGAAAAAGCCAGATTGGCTGCTCGCAACTTTTAGCGTGAGTGATTGCTTGAGGCTTTTACCCTTGGTATCGCCCTCATTTATGCGCGTAAACGCCGCCATTTTTCCCTCGCCGCCGATTTTGAGGATTCCCGACTGCGGGAAATCATCCGGGTATTCTGCTTCGGTCAGTAAGCTGTAGCCCGGCTTTAATTGGGTGAGGTTAACAACGTACAGTTTGCCCTCCTCTGCAGTCCGAAGATCTTCCCGTCGGCCGATTCCGATCTTGAACTCACCGCCAATGATTTCGTCCAGCGGCGAGATCTGAACGTTATTAAACGTCTTTACCGCTTCGGCATAAGCAGACAAACTCCCTGCCGATAGGAGATAGCCTTCTGGAACCTCTACCTGCTCATCGGTCTGTGGCTTAAGCAGCACGTTTTGACCCGATCTGCCCGTGATAAACTTATGATCCTCCTGCCAGTAAAACTGGTGATGCGCCGTCCCGGCATCACGCTGGAAGATATCCAACGGCGCGGGCAGATAGAGCTGGGTGAGGTTTTCGCCCATGATCATTGTTCTGCCAGTTTTCAGGACATTCAAAGGCGTGGTTTTATCCCGATACCAGAGCTGAGAAAACAAGGCCCCCCATACCACTCCAGGCGGCGGCAGCGGCTCCGCTTCTGTCCAGCTATCATCGCCCATGCTGAAGGGGCGACCCTTTCCGAAGAAAAGGCCATCGAGCGGGCTTATTTGAATGTACCCTCTTGCCATTGGTTGGTGTGCTTGGCGGCCAGTTCGGCCATTTTTAGAAATTGAACAAAGTTAGATAGGTCCAGCAGGTTCCCCCCGTCGCGCACCTGCTCAGTCAACAGCGCAGCAAACTGATTTCCAAACATTGCAGCAGCTTCTTTGCTGACCTCTTGGGTGTCCCGTGCCCGAACCAGAAGCCGCCGCAGTTCTGACAAAGCAAAAGCCCGCAAAGTCTCCTGCTCTTCGGAGCTCGTCTCTCCATGAAAGCCCATTTCTTCCATGTTGCGGGCAAACTGGAAGATAAATTTGGGGGAGTATTTTCTGGCTTGCAGAGCCTCAAAAAGTTCGTTCAGAAGTGTCAGCTTGTCCTGCTTGAAGTGGCAAGTGCTCACCGCCCCACTTTTGGCCATGAAACAAAAGCTTACGCCATTTTTATTAGCATCTTTAAATCGGGTTTTTACGGCTTTCAACTCAGCTTTGACCGTTTTGACTGCACGGGTCAGGGGCGATTTGTAGTGGCTGATAAGGACTGCGGCAGAATAGCTTAGCCCGGTGGCCAGTTCGCTCCATTTTTGCTGAATCTGATTCAGTGTATTGAATAACCCGTACAGGTTGATCATGAGGAGGAAGTCGTCGCCCCCGGCGTGTAGGAGCTCGCCCTTTTCACTTCCTATCAACTCTCCGACAGCAGTTGCAAACTTGTGCAGCTTACTCGCGGTTTCTTCGTGTGCTTGCTGTGTATCTAGTTTCTGGAGATGTTTGCCTAGCCCATCAACGTCCAGCGCTACCAAAGCATAATAAGGCTGTAGTTGAATACCTTGACGGCTCAATGCAGTTTTGAAGCCTTGGTGAGCCGTCCGAATTTCATCAAGTTTCCTTGGGTCAAAAATGTACTTTCTGAAGTAGGCCTCCGTGAGGTTTTCTTCGAAGTAGAGTTCTTCGTCCTCTGCGCGGTAGTTGGGATATTTTTTATCAAAATTGGAAGGTCTTGAGTGATGAATAAATGATTCAAGGCGAGAAAAAGCACTGCCAAACTGTTCACTCGCCTTAGCTTTCGTCAACACATCAAGCAGGGCTATCTTGGCAGTAGTCGAAACTTCAACTCCTTGCCAAAAGATATCCGTATTGTAAGGCTTGACATTCCAGTGATCTGGACTATTTTTCATGCCTCCATAGTCTATTCCATCAGGGAGGTAGCATCGCTTAAAGAAACTTATGGCTGATAGCCCCTCGCCATCCTGGATAAACTTGGGCGGAACTTGCTCGATGGAAGCAAAAGGTCCAGTATCTGATTGGTTCCCAACCAGCACTACCTCTTGTCGATTAGTGAAGAATAGTTTATGCCGCATCAATTCTTGCGGATTGTTTTGGTGGCGGTTGGAATCCTGATCGCTCCACCGATACACCTTCACATTCAGTTCTCCATCCACGAGACACTTACGGCCGGTTTCACCCAGAAAGTCAGTTGCGAACATATTATACCCACCCCCAGCACCTTGGTAGGTGAGGACTTTGGGCGTGCGCAGGTGTTTGCTCATGCCAAATACGCGTTCAGCCTCCTGATAGCTTGCCGCATAGTTCTGCGAATCGTAGGGGGAAAATACCCAGTAGGTTTGCAGATGAGCCTCCAGTTGCTCTCGCATCCCGATGATGTCCTCTGGATTAATATTGCCTCCCAAACCCGCACGAATTGCGGCCAGGCCCTCTTCGACAAAACGATTCTGCACAGTCTGGGCGATGGATTCGCCAATTTGTTTCCCGGCATCCTGGTTAGCCAATGTGATTATGCCCACAAACCGGTTGGTCAGGGATTCGCTTTGTATTTTAGGGAAGATAATCTGCCCGCCTGTCTGCTGAAATGCGAAGGCCGCACAGCGGCAATAGTCGGAGATCATCCGGCAGCCAAGGTAGAGGTCCTGAGCCTTGCGGGCCTGTGCAATGAAGGACTGTACCGGTCCGAGGGAGAAGATGAAGAAGTGGGTAGGATTCATGTGAGTTTCATTTTACTCAAGCGGGCCGATTGAATTTTTTTACCAGAGGGGTCGGGCTGGATGGTTACAGAGAAAACATCTCCGATCTGTAACTCAGTGGTATTTCCATATACGAAAACACCCTCATATTTCCTGTCTCCATATCCATACAAAGTGGCTTTACATGGCTTCCCTGCACCTGTAACTTCAGCCTCTAATTCTTCATCCTTTTTGAGTTTTTTGTCGGGATGTCCTTCTTTAAACTTTGGGCGTCGCTCTGTTGAAGGAGGGTTGTAGCCTCCCTTGTCCCGCAGTCGCCCATATCCTACAGCCGTCTTAGCGCCCACTCCGCTTTCTTCCAAAGCACTTTGAAGCCATGTCTGCGCCTTTTCAAGCAGGGCAGCTCCACCATTTGTATCTATGCGGGAGATATATCCCAGGCAGAACTGAAATGACACTTCCTTCATCGTCAGAAAAAAAATGGGCCGGGGGCTGAGCCAGTCTGCGGGGTATTTTTCACCTGCATAGTACTCGGGGTAGTGGTTATTTATGATGTCAGGCTGTACCATGCCTTGATTTAGCTCGGTAGGCAGGGCATCGAAGAATACGATCTGGCCTTGCTGAAATTCTTCACTCTTGACCGATACATCATTTTCATGCCCAAAAATTGCATTTATTTCTGTTTTCGGCTTGCCAGTATCAATCGCCCAATGCCGGGTCATACCTTTGAGTGAACTACCAGGCAGGTAAGGAATTCCAAGGGTGGGATGGAAAGTAAATCCATTTTCATACACCGACTCATTGCCCATGCCGAGGGCGATACGCCAATCAGACTTCAGCGTAAAGGGCTGGCAATCAATATATAGTGCCTGAATAGCTGCTGCATAATCATCCAAAAACTGTTTGTAATGCATTCGCTGATCAGGGCTTATCTCCCATTTTTTGGTGAGGTCTAGATGATAGTTATCTTTTCCTTTTTTGGTCTTATGGAAAAAATGCGCCTTAATCTCTTTCGAGATCAGGCTACCAATATCTCCACTTTCACTCAGTTCTTCCTTATTTGCGAAATGCGCCATCCGGTTGAAGAGCAAAGCAAAGTTATTGGGTAATTTCGCCCCCAGCGTTTGCTTGGTATCATTAGGCAGAGCCGTTTTGCTGATATTGTAGAGATGATTGTCAGCCATAATCGAGGATTTATTCGGGATTGTAAAGGCGGGCGTCAGCTACCCGTTTGAGGTCTTCAAGGAAGCTCAGCGCCTCGCGGGTAATGATGCGGATGTCGGAGCCGTCTTTGTTGAAGAGTTCTTCGATAGCCTGCTTATCTACCTGGGTGATAAGCTCGCGATTTTTGAGCCGAGTTGTCAAGTGAGAAATGATCAGGCCGTAGGCTTTACCTTTTTCATCACCTTTTTTAGCTTTTCCTTGGGCAAATAACAATGCCGCTACCAATCCACTATTGAGCATCAGCATTCCGAAGGATTTGATGTATTGATGGTAGTTTTTGGCTACCTCAGTAGGCTTGCCTTTGTTCAGGCCCTTCCGTGCAGCAGGGGTATAGGTCTGCTCTTCTGCTGAAAGGTGAGATTCTGTTGATTTAATTACGATCTGCACACAATCGAAGGCAAAGTCCAGGCGTTCGTCGGCAATACTTTTGATCGAGATCATGGCTGCACAGATTTAAAAGTTAGTTCGGTCAGCCCCTTGCCTACGGTCGTATTGCCGCCAATTTGGAGGACTTTTTTCTTGTCGGCACCGCCCCAGCAATCCTGAGTAATGAAATTGCGGATGTGTTCTGCTGTACTGAAGTCGCTGGGCAGGGCTTTGTTTTTACCTTCTTCGCTTTTCGGCTGACGGGGAGCATCTGCTATAACAAGACTATATAGCATAGCCTCCGGCGGCAGGTATTCTTCAGTAAAGAGACCGCCGTCTCGCACTACACCTGTTGTATCATCAATCTTGTTGCGGGTCATGCGCTCTGTGAAGAGCTGGGTAAAATCGCCAAATACATTATCGGACACCACCACCAATCGCGAGATGTCAATCCCAGTATGCTGGTTTAGGGCATTGGCTATGTTTGTAGCTGACTTGACGCTGAAAGCATACTCCTCCAGGATCATTTTCCGGTTTTGCTGCAGGATTGGAGCTGATGATAATACTTCACCATCTCCAAAATCTTCTGTAATAGAAAATGTCTCAGCAGAAAGCCCTAAATCCTCTGCCAGGCGCTTCAGCACATACGGGCAGGTAACCTGTGCGAAAACGCCCCACATAGAGCGTATGGGGAAAAGGAGAATCCGGGCATCAGTAAAGGTCAAGGCTCCAGCGAAGTAGCGGGCATATGCTGAGTCGCCGCCGTCACCAGAAAAGTCGGCACTGCTCTTGTAGATACTTTGGTCGTCGTACCCAAAGGCGAGGTGGATTTTGGTTGGATCGCCGCCAAACTGTTCTACCCGGCTGCGTATAGCTCCTTTTAGGGAGGATGCCTCAATTTTGGGATAGCCGGTGACCAGCTCGCGCTGGATCGGCAAGTCTACGAGGCCGTTGTCATCGCCTGTTCCTGCGTGTAGGGAAGAGAGGGTGCGGAGGAAGAGTGCGGATGTGTGTGTCATATTATTTGAAGTCAATGGCATGGCCATCAGTTGTTAGTTTTTGAAAGAATGAAGTAAGGAGCCTGTTGTCAGCATCCTCCCAATCATAGTCAAGCGAACAGGTAGCTCGAGGGTTCTTACTATGGAATTCGATATGTATCCCGTCTGGAGTGAATTTGCCTTTGAGTTCTGAAACTATCCAGTAGGTCTCGCCAAGATGTTTTATAAGGCTGATACAAACAGGGGATGCCCGTCTAGAGTACTTATCGTTATCCTGTCCATTAAAATTAACTGAGTTGTCTTCATAGACACTTACGGGTAAGCCAAAGGCAGCCTTCTGGTTGAGGGTAGTCATGGTGAATGTACGCTTAGCGCGGTCGCGATTGGGAGTTGCCTTCCTGTGAGTGAGCATGGTCTGCCCGATATGATCCACGGCTTTTTCCCACGATTCAACCCCATTGCTTACCCATAAACGTCCCAGGGTACTATAGTCATTCGACCGGACAGTAGTAGGGTTTACTTCAAATATTCGACGTGCCGATTTTAATCCTGAAGCCAAAAACTGTTTTGCATCAGCATTCATAGAAAAATTTAAGCCTTCTGGCAACGGCATCCCCTCGGTATGAACCACCTCAAACGAGCCTGCCCCTCGCCGGGCGCGAGTGCCCAATGAGCCTAGAAATGTAAGCACCCAAAACGCGGCTACAGCTTGCCGGAGAGCTGTTTCGTCCCGGCTTTGGAGTGTGACGGCGAATGGCTCGTTCGCAGCTATACCTCTTCTTTGCTGCTGATAACCATCAACAATCAAGCTATACCAAAGGTACTTTCCGCCTGCTTGCAGGTTCAGTGAGGGTCCTGTTACCGTTTGAAAGGAGTTGTGTCGGATAGAGACAGACACCATGCTGCGCTGCACTCCTGTCGTAACCCCTCCAAACAGCGCTTCATCTCTTGATAAGAGCATTTTGTGATTAGCAGTTCCATTATCCCAAGGCCAGCCCAGGCAAATCGCCCGCGTCCAAAAGCGAAGGGCGCCTTTGATACTGGGAGGCCGCAACTCAGGGAGGTCTGTATCCGGCCCGCTCAGAAATAAGGGACTGATTGTGCGGCAATGAAAGGTGATGCTATGCATGTTCCACAGATTGGATTAGATATTCCCCGCCGCCAGATCCCGCGTCTTCCGCGCCTGCGCGATAAAGCCCTGCACCGGGCCGATGGTGAATAGGAAGAGGTGGGTCATGGGAGGTTAAATTCAAATTTTAAGAATGAGATCAAGGCCAAACAAAATGGCGAGAATCGTCCTGTACTACTTTTAGTCAGGAGGGCGGGAATCCTGCTTGCGGCAACGACTGGATCGGTGGTCTCTTCTAGTTCTTGTGCTATCACAGCACTTCTCAACCGCTTCAGCTTAGACGCATTGAGGTTGAGAATAGCTATGGTATCTACTGCATCTGTTGTCTTTCCTGATATGGCTCCATCAAGTTGCTTGAATTCAAATTGGCTTTCGCAGGTAACGTGCAAAGGCGAGACTTTGATGAATTGATTTCCCTTTTCCGCATCACAAATCAACTCACGTGGCTGCGGGTCAGGCCGCGATCCGTTGCATGCAGCCAGGAGATTATTCCAGTCAAATGCAAGAGCTTGTGGATCTGATGATTTGGGCTCCACGTGTTCTATACTGGTGTTTGGATCATGTTGAATCCCCTGCATGCAATAACAGCAGATGAACCCTTGGTCATCCAGTAGTTGGTGCTTGAGGTCGTTTTTTGCTCCTCCATGATGCTGCCCCCAGTAATCCCAAAGTGCCCTTGCATCATTTCCAATGGAAGCAATATGAGCCGCGTGGGTGGTTTTCCAGGCAGCAAAAGTGGGCGGTTCTGTAGATTTTACGATATGCTTCATAGCCAGTTTCTTCTCATGAGTGCGTGCTCAGCCTTTACTAAATCGGGCGTCGTGCCTTCAATTTTTTGTTGAAGTTCTGTAAACCGCTGTACAGCAAGCTCTCGCTGATTGTCGCTAATCAGTTTAAAAAGTTCCTCAAAGTCTTTGTCGAAAATTCCTCCGGAGACCTTCATCTGATCCTCCAGAATATCAGAAACATCATGACCATAGGTGTCATCCGAACCAAATACATGACCTTGATCCAAAATCCGAATATGTTTACTGTGAATTTTACCAAGTACTAAAGGACTATGCGTCGTCACCACAAACTGCACCTTCGGAAAAATCTCCAGCAGCTTGGGTACCACGCGCCGCTGCCACTTGGGGTGGAGGTGGAGGTCTATCTCGTCGATGAGGACGATGCCGGTGCCCTCGGTAAGGGGGGTATTTGAGTGAGGGTTGGCAATGGCCAGACGGCGGGCGAGGTCGGCGACCAGAGCCAGCAGCGTTTTTTCGCCGGAGGAGAGCATCAAGACATTCAGCCGGTCTTCACCTTTAGGCAGCTCAAGTATATCACCTGTCTCGTTCCAATCTACATGCAAATTTCCATAGGCAATATCACCCTCGCTCAGCATAGCCGAAATAGCTACTCGCACGGTGTCAAGCTTGCTGTTCCTTCCTTTTTGCAGCCCAATCTTTTGCTGCAAATCAAACCACCTGAAAAAATCCTGAAACCGGAAGCTGCTGGCACTGAGACCATTTTTGTAGGCATTGTAAATGCCTCGGTACTCGTTCTCGATTGCTTCGTTTCCGGCGATGTCATCTGGGCGGATCATCAGAGAGTTAGCGCCATAGTAGGCCAAGACTGGAAGATGCATCTTTTGTCCTTTTCCTAGCCCCTCATACACATCCGTTTGCAGTTCGTATATACTAGCGTCTCCCTCCGAACTTGATACAGGGATTTCAAAGCTGTCTCGATTGATCTCAATATGCAAAGAATGTAGCGCATCGTTTAGCGCCATTTCCAGGTTCAATTCAGCCATTGAGGCATGAATATTGACGTCCAGGTCTTTTAATCCTGTAATATTGGGATTGTACCCCATCCCGGTGATGAGGCTTTCCAAATACTTGAGGAAATAGGCCAAGCCATCCAAAACGGTGGATTTACCTGCCCCATTATTCCCAATAAATACAGTAAGGAGCTCATCGAAACTGATATCCATCTCTCTCGCCCCCCGAAAGTTTTTCAGAGACAGACTCTTGAGTTTGATGTAATATGTCAGAATGTCTTGGTTCATAGCAATTGTTTTACAAATTCATCTTGCAATTTAAGACTTACCTGCTGACGATGAAACCCTTCCGGCACAGTATTGAGGGTCGTGATCAAGGGCTGTAGACCGCGATTGGTTTCGATGACCGATACAAAAACGGGTGAGGCAAATCTTCCTTTGCCCGCGTGCCCTAAGGATGCCTCATAGCTCTGACGTAGGCCTTGTTTACTCAAGTCTTCCTTTATAGTATGCGTCTGATTACTGATTTTGTATAGAAGCCGATTGTCAGGACGGCCTAATTGAATTTTCTTTATAAAAGGATAGCCTTCATTAGTCTCAAACCTGGAATAGATGGCCTGATCTTTTTCAATGTAGCCAAAGTTACCGGGTGATAACGCATTGAGAATGGTCCCAATCTCAGCAAGCGAAGATGGATGAGGATAATGCAGCCATTCTTTTTGATTGTGTTTGTACTGGAGTATGCGCATACTACCCATACCTCTCCTTACCCGTTTCCCAATCCCACCAAGAAGCCTGAAAGTTTCAAATAAGGCTTTTACTTGCTCAATCTTGAAATGATCGTTGGGCAAGAGATTAAGCATCACGTCAAAGCTCTGCCCCACAGTAAATGCCTCTTGCTGCATAAACGGCTTATGCGGCACAAGTTGTTCTTTGGCAGTTCGTAATGGTTCGTCTGATAGAATCCTCAGCAGTAGGCGGCTGCGCTGCGCCCCATTTTCTCCTTGCACCCCCCCAAATATCTCCGTCTCCCTTTTCCGCATCTCCTCCAGCCCCAAATGCCCATTACACGCCCGCCACCAAAACCGCAGCGCGCCCTTAATACTCGCCGCCCGCAGCTCCGGCGTGCTGCCATCCGCGCCCGCCAGAAACATCGGCGTGATAATCTTACAGGTAAAAGTGATCGTTTCCATTGTCTGATCCGGTTAGGCTTACAAGATACGCATATACACTCACTCCCCCCCACATCCTGCAATAAACACCAGTCTTTTCAATCCACCAAAAGAAACTATTCCAACCGATGAAGGACTTAGGGGGCCGCAACGGAAAATACCCAACTATGTGCCAAACCCGAAAAACGGCTTTTTTGGCTCGTTTAGGCCTGTTTGCAATTTTACCCTACTCAATAATTGAAAATTGTTTTTCATTTTTTGACACATCTATCAAGACTGGCAGCGAGGCTGATAAAAAATATAGGTTTTTGAGGAGGGGTATCTACGGGTAATCCGGTAGGGAGATGTACAGGTTTATTGGAGAAAAAATCGCGGATGATTTTTGTCATTTTTGGGTATATTACCCGTCAATATTTGATACCCTGCTAATGAAACCGACCCGCGCCCTGGTCTCCTGGATCGCCTGGCACTATGACTTCAAAGATAAAACAGGCCCCATCCCCAACCCGGACGGGCCTACCTTTGACCTGCACCGCCGCTTTTTTGACCCGAAGCAGCACGACATACATGTGCTGATCTCGTCAGCGCCTGATCGGGATGAGCGCACGCTCCGCTTGTACAGCGAGCTGAAGCAGGTTTTCCCCCGGCATCATATCGTGTTGCGGTTCAAGTCTCTGGCGGACATCTTCGACTTTCAGGAGATCAAACTCCGGGCGGAGGAGGTCCTTGCGGAGCTGGCCCGTTATGAGGCCATAGATATCATCGTGTCTAATGGCACCACGCCCATGCGCACGGTGTGGCTGGCCCTGCACCTGGAAGACAACGGGTACCGGACGCATCTGATCCAGGGCCTGGACCGGGAGATGTCTGCCAGCGGCAGGTCTGAGTTTATCCGCCTGCGGGTAGATGCCTCGCTGTTTGCGTACCGGATCCTGATCCGCGAGGCGGGTCGCAAGCCGGACAGCGGCCTTTATAGGACGCCAAAGCTGCAAAGTGTCTACGATCTTGCCGCTCAGATCGCCGCCAGCGACTACCCCTGCCTGATCGAGGGTGCCAGCGGCACGGGCAAGGAAAACCTGGCTAAAGAAATCCACCTCCAAAGCGCCCGCCGCGATAAAGCATTTGTTCCGGTCAACTGTGGTACGTTTACCAACCCTGAACTGCTGGCCTCTGAGTTGTTTGGGTATGTCAAAGGTGCCTTCACCGGGGCTGACAAGGACCACCAGGGTATCTTTGAAAGGGCCAGCGGGGGCACCCTTTTCCTGGACGAAATCGGTGACATCAGCCCCCAGATGCAGGTAAGTCTCCTGCGTGCGCTGCAGGAACAAAAAATCCGCCCGATCAACAGCTACCAGGAAGTTCCGGTAAACGTCAGGATCATCGCAGCCACCAATAAAAACCTCCTGGCGGAGTGCAAAGCGGGGCGTTTTCGCTGGGACCTCTACTACCGGCTGGCTGTAGCGCAACTGCACGTGCCGTCATTTGCAGACTACCCGATCAGCGAAAAACAAACGTATATCCGTCGGATGCTCGGCCATGAGGCAGAGCGACTCAAGTGCAAGCCCCTGACCCTCAGCGCAGAAGCCGAGGAAAAACTGCTCCTGTATCCATTTCCCGGCAACTTTCGTGAGCTGGAAAATGTGATCCGCAAGTTATACCTGTTTGCTGCTCCTGCCCAGCGTGAGATACAGGCTGCGGACTTGCCCGGGGACTTGCGGGAGGCCCTCCCCCAGGACCAGACGCTCCGGGCCTTTACGCGCCACTATGCCCGGCAAGTGCTGGCCCGGCATAATGGCAACCAGAGACAGGCAGCCCGCACACTGGATATTTCGCTCAATAGCCTCAAAAAGTATGTGGGGGAACAATAGGTATCTCGCTGCCCTCACTGAGCTATAAGGTCTGACACGCCCGCCCTGTGCCCGCCTGATCCTCAACGGAGGTGTATCAGGCAGCGGCAAAACAAGCATGTCAAACCTCGTCCCGCACTTCTTCAAAAATCGCCTTATAGTCAAACTTGCTGTTGATCATCCAGGTGCCGTACTCGTGGGCAAATACGATGTCCTCGCCGTTTTCCATCATATCAATGAGTTCGAGGCAGTAGGCCAGACCGTGGGCGGCAGCTTCGGACTCACCAGCATAGGCCAGCTTGCAACTCTGATCAAGCCAGCGCGATATCTCCCTGAACCAAGCGTCTGTTTCGGGCGGGATCCGTCTGTAATTTTTGGAGTTGATGCTGAAGGGGGCGTAATACTTACCTGCGATGGAGTCGTCGTAAAATACCTTGATCCTCTCTATGACCTCTACGGGGGTCATAGCGTAGAGAGATTCGGTATAGATCAGTTCGCCAAATACGTTTTCGATCTGATCCTCCGTCATCTCATCAAGTACTTCACGCAGGTAGATGAGCAGCGAGGATTTGTCGTACTCGGCGAGGGAAGCGATGAGTGCTGGTTTGTCTATGCCCATTATACGGTATGTTAGCAGGTGAGGGATTACCTGTGGTTAATATGAGTAAACTTCACGCCGCCAACCTGGGTCTGGGAGATACCGCTCCATATTCAGCGGGGTTATGGCCTGGTGGCTTGTCCCTTTTTCACGATTTCAGGTCCCTTATGGCTTGCTTTGCCCCGACCATTGCTGAATACATACGTTTTCCGGGCCTCATGGGCCTGCTCCAGCCGCTCACGGACCCAGGCAGCAAACCGCCGGAGTTCGGTGGCGAGGTCACGGGAGGCCTGGGCATCGGCTTTGACACGGCTGCGGAGCCGGTCGTACAACTGATAATAGTTGAGGCCGCTGCGGGCCCCGAGGCCTTCGAGGATTTCCTTGTGGTTGAGCCAGGGATGCTGGAAGAGCCGGGTCAGGTCGGCTGCGGGGGTGTCTGGTGCTGACTGGGCCTCCAGTTTATCGGCATACCGGTCCAGCTTGCGGGAAAAAGCGATCAGCAGGCGGCGCAGGGTTTTGTATTCTTCTGCCGAAAAACGATGCCGCCCCTTCACCCGGCTGCGCAGGCGCTGGTTGAAGGCCTCCGTATCCGGATTATCGGGGGTTTCACCTTCGTAGGTATCCCTTGCGATGGCGTTGAGGACCAGATAGGGATGGGAGAGGATTTCGATGAGGTCATTCATAGGATCGGGCATCAGGCAGGTCAGCGGTGAACCGGGCATCAGCCGGGTACAGGGTGCCGTATCCCTGGCTTACCTTAGCACCCAGACCAATATACGCCGGCAGGGCGATATTACACAAAATATTTGCCCGGAAATTGTAGAATTGCATCCCTTTGAAGGGACGGGACCGGGTGACGGATAATGCAGTGATCCGGGACTGAACGGTTCCCTCGATACGCCAGCCGATGCCTTTGGCGAGGGAGAGGATATTGCCGGTGAGTTTGCGCTCCAGAAAGTCATACCGCTCCTCATCGGTGCGGAGCAACTCAAACTCATGGTGATTTTTCTGATTGAGGGCCACCCAGCGGTTGAGCAGGTAGGGCATCATGTGTTCTGTCAGGGCAAAAGTATGCTCAAACAGCTCCATGTTTTCGATTTTCATCTCCAGGGTGCGTCCGCTGATGGACAGGCTCCAGTCCCGCTGCTGAAAGAACTTATGGGCCTCCTCTACCCCTTCGCCCAGACAAAGCAGGACCGGATGGCGGCGGGCGGTTTTGTATTGGATCAGGGGATACCGGTACCGGAATTGTCCGCCTTCGTGGTTGTGAAAGAGGACATGCTCCAGCCCTACTTTTTGGGCTACGCCGCCCCGGAAGGCAGGTATTTCCCACTCTGCCAGCTCACCACCAAATACGACTCTCAGGATTTTCAGTTTATGAGAAACAGACATTTTTATTTTCAACTAATTGATTGTCAATTTATTAAAACCTTTTTTTTCACCCTCATGATACACAAAAGGGGGGGTAATACCATTCGAATGGCTAAATACTCATTCTAATTGAATAATACAATTTCGCCTGCGTGTCCGCCTGGGCAAATGCATTTCCATTTGGTCCCAATCATACGGTTATGGGTTGCCCTGATTAAGACCCCTCCGGGATACGGTTTATATATGACCACGATTGCAGATACCTTTACCCTGAAGTATCTTGCGGGATATGGATACCCTGGCATTTACAGATGACCTTGGGCGGGTTTGTGTTGTTCCGGCCCGTCCGCAGCGGATTATATCGCTCTGTCCTTCGATCACGGAGACCCTGGTGGCCCTGGGTGCTCCGGTGGTGGGCCGGACCCGGTTTTGTATCCATCCGGCACCGGAGGTCCGGTCTATCACGCGGGTAGGCGGGACCAAGGAGATTCACTTCGACCGGATCGAAGCCCTCCACCCTGACCTGATCATCTGTGAAAAAGAAGAAAACACCCCGGAGATGGTCTCCCGGTTGTCGGCGGCTTATCCGGTGGTGGTGTTTGATGTGCGCAGCGTGGACGGAGCCATCGGGATGATAGCAGTTCTGGGTCGCCTGACGGCCCTGCCGGAGGCAGCATCACTTGCAGCCCGGATACGGGAAACCTGGACCGCGCTGATACCCCGCCATCCTGCCCCCAGGACGGCCTATCTGATCTGGCGCGAACCCTGGATGGGAGCCGGACAGGATACCTATATCGGCGATGTGCTCAGGCGCAGCGGGTACACGAACGTACTGGAGACCCTGCCGGGGCGGTACCCGGTCGTGACACCAGACCAACTCCGGGCACTGGCGCCGGAGCTGGTATTACTTTCGTCAGAACCCTTCCCTTTTGGGGCTGCCCATATGGAAGAAGTGCAGGCCTGGTTGCCGGATGCTGATATCCGGCTGGTGGACGGTGAGGTGTTTTCCTGGTACGGCGTACGGATGCTGGAGGCCGCTGCCTGTCTGACAGCCCTGGCCTCCGGCAAGACAGCCCCTCTTATGGATGATGAGGGGGAACTATAGGGGGGTTACTCCGTATCCGGTGCTCCGATTTCGTCCAGATCCTGCTGGAATACATCTGTCCGCAGGGGGGCCGTAATGTCCTCATAGATCGCATAAACAAATCCCATCCCCAGGGGTATGATGGCCAGGACGATCAGGATCAGCTCCAGGATATACACCACCACACCCAGTGCGGGTGATACTGCGATGAGCAGGAACGATGGAATCAGAAAAACAATCATCCCGACAATAAACAGGAGATAGGTCAGCACCAATACACCTACGAGAGGCAAAATCCTGATACTGACCAGTTTGCGGCTGGTTTCCATCGCTTCCCAGGGGCTCAGGTTGTCCAGGCAGACCAGGGGCTGGGCCAGCAGGTAGAGACAGGCCACAAAGGCCGCCGGGATTATCCCCAGCCATAACTCCCAACCGGTGATGATCGAAAGCATCGCCTGCTGATACCCTATCGGGTCTTCGATCGGATTGAGCGATGCCATGTCCACCTTCAGGCGGGAAAATAACAACCCAAACCCGATGAAAAGCGGGATATAGGTAAACAGGGTGACCAATATCTGGGTGATGCCGATCGGAATGATCCGCTGGAACCCATCAAAAAAATTACCAAAAGAACTCGGCTGGTCGTACGCAGTACGCTGCATGACAAACCAATATCCCACTACTACGGGCACGGTCAGAAACGAGAGCGGAAGCCCCATCAACCCCGAAAAAATGGGGTTGGTAATAGTTGACCCCAAAATCAGGCCTACAGTACCTGCGTACATACCGAGGATCACCAGCAACATCAGAAGCATCAGCGCAGAATACCCGAGCATACTGCCCATTTCAGCGCGAAACAGTTGCCAGGCGCGGGAGAGATAATGGCCCATACGGACAGGGTATCCTTCTTCCAGGACCCGCTCCAGGCGCTCAGGGATAATACCAGCAGGAGAAAAAGACATAGGGTAATGGGTTGATCGTGAAATAACTATCAGGAGAGGTAAACAAAGGAGATACTCTTCGAAGTAAACAAAAAATTTGTCTTTTGCCAATACGTGACGGACTACACCGCGGATACAACCGCTGTACTTCAGGAAAGACGCAACAAATAACCTGTGGATGTCAGATATACCCTATCTTTTTTGAGAATTCCCAGATCCTGGGATATCGGAGGACGGCTTGTATGCCGGCATTACCCCTGGGGTTCAGCAGGTGCGGGCTGCTCCGGGGCAACGGCGGGGGCTGGATCAGCAGGAAGATTTTCGGCGGCGGGGGTGACTTCTGTGACCTCGGCGGTTTTTTCTTCCAGGTAGGTATTGGGGCGGTATGGCTCGATAAAATACACCCCGATATGGCCCAGGGCAGAGATCAGCCAGGGATAAATCCGGGTTTTGGCGAGGCGCTCATTCATCCGGATCGGCAGCGGGATATAAATCGGAACAGGATCGGCCTCGATCACCCGTGTATGGGCGAGCCGGTCTCCGAGACGTTTTTGGGCGGGGCTGATCAGGATGGCCACAATCTCCACGATCCAGGACACAGGGGGCAGGATCAGGGTACCATTGCGCCGGAGGGCATTGAGGTACTCGTGGGTGAGCGGGGCACCATCCAGGTGAACGGCCTGAAGGTGAAAAACCCGCTTGCCGACACTCTGTCCGTGCAGGAAAGGCAGGGCGTCACGCTCGATCAGGTATATGGCAGCCACAATACGCCCTACCAGCGGCAACAATACCGCCAGCATGAGGGTGACGATCAGATCCACCACAAAGGCCCCCATCCGCTGGGAGTCAGAGGCAGGCAGAAATACCGTGTCAGGCAATATAGGCTGTTCAGACGCGTCCATGCTCAGGTACTGGGTACAAATGTGCTTCAAACCTACGAAATAAATACCCCTCAGCCAAATACTGTAAGGGTATTGGGGCGGAAATCCTGCCTCAGCGGCAAGTGGGATCTATCCCCTGTACATACGCCTGGATCACGTCCAGCCCGGGTGCTGCTTCATCCCCCGCAAATCCCGTAATATCGGCATAGGTCACCTGGCTGGTATAGGTAGCCAGGTACGACTTGGCCAGGGGCAGGTACGACCAATGCCATTTTTCCTCCTCATACCCCTCGGGCCGTGCGGGGCCTTTGGCGGTGTAGGGCTGCCCAAACCCGAAGGTGGCAGCATGCGTCCGGAGCCAGGTATATACTTTCAGGCCTTCGCCGGTCGTAAAGTAGCTGTTTTCCAGGGCATTAAGGTCAAAGTCTGTTCCCCAGTGGTGGCGGGAAGTAGCGGGCATGGCGCTGTAGCGCAGGATTTTGCGGGCACGGGTTACCGGATCCGGCAGGGCACGGGCCAGGTTTTGGCCTTCGACCAGGCGGGTTCCGTTCCACTTGTCCTCCCAGATACGCCGCTGGTAGTCAAAGTTGCGGGTGGCAGAGAGGATGGTGAGCCTGACCCCGTCGCGGAGGGCTGCCGCATGCAGCTGCTCAAACGCTGCCAGGGCCTCCTGCCGCAGGTATCCTCCGCGGGCGCTCCCGGTTGTGTAGGCATCAGGGATCCGCGCAAACAGCGGGTCTGTCGCCGGGTCAAACCGGCCGGTCAGGTATCGGATGTCCACAGTATCAAATGGGGTTACCTCGGTAGTACCGATAACACTTGGTAGGTCTTGGATGACCACAGACGCCACCGGATGATAGGCCGCCGGCGGTGAGGCAGGTTGGCAGGCGCACCACACACCCACGCTTATGTACCAGATCAGCAGCCTGTTTTTCATATGGATAATACGCTATCGCCAGGCTAAGATATAAAAAAGTACCGATCCTGCGGCCGGGTGCCTCCCCACACTACTATACATTTTTAGAGATGAGCGGAAATAGTAAATACCCGCTCCCCCTCCGTTTATCTCCATCGCCTCCTGTCCTGCACACAGAGATAGAGCGCAACAGTGCCGCACCGTGCCATATTTCCTACCAAAACCTCCGTGTAGCTCCGTATCTCCCTGCCTCTGTGAAATACCTCACCCCTTCCGCAGGAAACACACAGCCACTGCTGCCTTGCTACACGCAACAGCTTTGTGCTTTTCACCATTTTTCAAACATGTAAGCAGTATGGTGCCTCCCCTGTTATTTTACCTCGTACTTTTTAGGCGCATACAAAAACCCAAATGCCTCACTCTGCTCCCGTTGCAGGTGTTTGTGGTGCATCTTATGTGCCCGGATCAGGCGGTTGATGTAGCGGCTCCGGAATTTGTACCTGAACTTGACCCGGCGGTGAATGATCAGGTCGTGAAAAACAAAATACAATACCCCATACACCGCGATCCCGATTCCGACGCCCAGCAGGAGTGACTGGTGCTGCGCCCCGTACCAGGCCAATCCAAACGAGAGTCCTCCATACAAAACGGCCACGAGGTCATTCCACTCCCACCAGGTAGGCTGTGGCTCATGATGGGTGCGGTGCAAAAACCACAACGGGCCGTGGAGCAGGTACTTGTGTGACCACCAGGCCCATCCCTCCATCAGGAGTACGGTGCCGAGTACGGTCAGGGATTGAAGCAGAATATACATACCGTTAAGATTATTATGCCTGATAACTGTCTGTGAGGGAGGCTGTTTGATCCGGGCCCAAAAAAATGCCCGGCGCTGTCCCGGATGCCGCTACTGACAGCTGCAATTTATTGTATATTCCGGCGATATTCGGAGATATGTTATTCGTGTTTAATGTATATAGCTCGCTGCTGCTGCCCCTGGTCTTGCAGGGGATCATCTTCAGCCTGCTATTGTGCTGGCGGAGCTGGACAGAGGACCGCCTGGCAGACCGGCTCCTGGCCCTGATCCTGCTGCTGCTCACCCTCCGCCCGGTCAACTGGATGCTGGGGTTTGCTCACTGGTATGATACCAAGGACTGGCATACCACGTTTATGTATTATTTTCCCTGGAACTACTTTCTCGCCTACGGGCCGCTCGCGTATCTGTATTTTCAGAGCCTCACCAACCGGGACTTCAGCCTCCGGCGCCGTGATCTCTGGCACTTTTTGCCCCTGGGCCTTGACAAAACCCATGACCTGATCATCATCCTCCGGGAGGTAGTGGTTGAACATCTTATCCAGGGCCAGCCTTTCAGCGGCGATGGCGGCTCCCGGGGCGAACTCATAGAGACAGGCTACTGGATGATCTCAGACCTGGTACAGATCGGCGGGGTGATTTCGGTTTTTGGGTATTTTGGATGGATCTTGTGGCAATACCGGCAATACCGGGCCTACGTAAGTGCCCAGTTTTCAGATACCGGAAGCCTGATGCTGAGCTGGCTCCGCAATTTTCTGATCGCTTTTCTCCTGACGCAGGTGATCTCTACGGGATTTACCATTGCCAACCTGGTATCGGTGAAGGGGCTTACCTATATTGAACAGTGGTATTCGTATTTTGCGTGGGGCCTGATCATTTATTATGTGAGTATCGCAGGGTATCAGGCCCATATCCGGGGACTGGAAGTCCTGCGGTTTGAGGTAGCGGCTCCGCCTCCGGAGCCCCCACCGGCCGTATCCGGCCCGGCCCCGTCTCCGCTGATCGGGCAGATCCGGACCTATATGGAGACCGAGCGGCCTTACCTGATCCCGGGACTTACCCTGGCGCAGCTTGCCGCCCAGCTGCATCTCCCGCAGGCCGAGCTCTCCCGTGCCATCAATGAAACCGGTCAGCATTTTAATGATTTTGTGAACCAATACCGGATCGAAGCCGTCAAACAAGCCCTGACGGACCCCCGTCGCCAGCACCTCTCCCTGCTGGGAGTGGCACTCGACTGCGGCTTTAACAGCAAGGCAACCTTCAACCGGGTGTTCCGGCAGTTTACCGGCGTCGCCCCGGGTGCGTATCGTGATGCTCAAACCTGACTGCGCCACGTCTCAAATTCCCCCTGACAGGTCTCAAATGACAACTTGAGCCATCCCGCGGGAGATTTGAGGCGATCCCGGTATCGTGCCGTGCTTATTTCGGCTCATCATTTCAACACCAATGCCGATGTGTATGTACCGGATTATTGCCTGCTGTCTCATCACCTGCGCCCTGGTTTCGCTTAGCGCCCAGCCTGTCACCTTTCAAGCAGATCTCCGCGCCCTGAACCTGCCCCCCGGCACCCCCGCCGGTGTACGGGGAGACATTGCCCCGCTCTCCTGGGAGACTACGTATCCCCTCACCGACCCTGACGGAGACGGCATTTATACTGGCACGGCCTCCCTCGACCGCGCTGCACAACCTGTCCTGGCGTATAAATATGTATACGGTACCCAGCCCGTCTGGGAACTCGATGCTGACCTCAACCGGATCCTGGTCCTCGGCCAGACACCCGCCAACACGGGCATAGATCGCTGGAACCTGGCGGATCCCCTGTCAGAGGAAGAGATCAAAGGGCTCCGCACGCCCTCAGCAGCCTTGCTCGCGGACCTGGACCTGCTCCGGGAAGCCGTGTTGACCCTGCACCCGGGACTTTACCGCTACCAGACCCCGGATCAGGTCACTCAACATATTGAGTCCGGCAAAAAACTCCTGTCCCGAGACCTCACCCCTGGCGAGCGGTACATGGCGTTTGCATGGATGGCAGCGCGGTTTCAGTGTGGGCATACCCACTGCAACCTCTACAACCAATCCCCGCTGATGCACCAGGTATTGTTTGGGCAGCCGGACAAACTTCCGTTTACCTTTGACCTCATCGGCAAACGGATGTTTGTGCGGCACGATGCCGGGAGTGGCAGCCTTCAGCCTGGCACGGAAGTCCTCATGATCGGGGGCCAATCCGTAACCGTCATCCTCGACAGCCTCATGCGCTACAGCAAAGGAGACGGGAGCAATGACGCCCAGCGCCTGAGCGGGCTGGAAGTGAATGGTTTTGAGCGATATGCGCCATTTGATGCTTATTTTCCGCAGGTTTTTCCGCCCCAAAACGGTACTTACGACCTGGACATCCAGGCTCCGGGCGCTGCGGCACCCTCCCGCGTACGGGTACCTGCCCTCACCCGCACAGCACGTGCCCAGGCCCTCCGTCAGCAAGGCATCACGGGCAATGAAAACGAATGGGCCTTCCGCATCCTCGACAGCCAACTCGGGTACCTCCGCCTGGGCACCTACACGACCTGGGACCTGGATTTTGACTGGGAAAAATACATCGCCCATGCCTTCGACAGCCTGACGGCGGCTGGTATCCGGCACCTGGCCATAGATATCCGGGGCAATGAGGGTGGAGACGACGCTGTGAACATGGCCCTGGCGCGATACCTCGTCCGGCAACCGGTCACTACCAGTGCCGCCAAGAGCCGGATCCGGTATGAGGTCGTGCCCGCCAGCCTGCGTCCGTATGTATCTACCTGGGAGCCTGCTTTTTATGACCTGCGGGGCATGGTGGTGCCTGATGGGCAGGGGATGTACCGGCGGAAGACGGACCCCGATGAAGGCCTCAGCCTCAAACCGGGTCCCCGCCCCTGGACGGGCCGCACCTACCTGCTTACCGACGCGGTCAACAGTTCGGCTACGTTTTATACGGCACGTATCTGCCAGGAACTGGGCCTGGCCACGATCGTCGGTGAGCCTACCGGGGGCAACCAGCGCGGCACCAACGGCGGGATGATGTTTTTCCTGCGGCTCCCGCAGTCGGGGGTTGAGATGGATATCCCCCTGATCAGTTACCTTCCAGACGGGACGCGCCCAGATGCAGGCATTACACCGGATATATACATCACCCCGGACCCAGCCCGCGTGGCGCGGGGCGAAGATCAGGCACTTGAGGCGGTCTGGCAACTGGTGCGCACCACGCCGGCCCCTACGGCCCTGCGTGCCGAAACCCTGGCCCGGGCGGGCGGGCTGTACACAGGCACCCTGGGGTACCTGGACTACACGGCAGGTACATGGGAAACCCTGCCCCTGACGGCATCCTGGGTGGCCGATGGCACTAAGTTTCACCTGCGGGCTACGTTTTATGAGTGGGGGGGCCTGATCCGGCAGCACTATGTGTACCGGGTACAAAATGGAAAATTCTCCAGCAGCGGCCCCTGGGATATTGTTTCATATACGGAAGACACGGCCCGCCACGCTTACCAGCTGGTCATCACCCGGCCGGGACGGGATGGCAACCAGCGCCGCCGCTGTACATTCCGGCAAACGATGACCTGGGACGATACCTATATGATCCTCACCAAGGAGGTGCGTTTTGAAGGGGAGGCTGATTTTTTCAAGCGGAATGAATACAACCTCCGGCGGCTCTAAACCCGTGTCCGGCATGGCCCCGATGTCTGTTGTGGGATGACAGACATCGGGGTATGGACCGGGAAAAAATGGGACCTGGGGGCAGCGTTCTGCGCCTGATTTCCGTTGCTCACAGGGAGGCCTGCTGCTACCGGGCAGCGATGCCACCCTTCACCGCAATCATGGTCTGTATGTCATCCCAACATAACCCCCATCTCCTGCGCCCCCTGGCTGTGATCTGTCTGCTGGCTGTTTGTTGCCTGACCAGCTGTGACCTGTTCAGGCCTGACGTACCCAACAATACCCCTCCGGAAGCATGGCTGGACTGCGATACCAGTTGTATGCCATTGGTTATCAGGGGACAATACATCAATCACAGCCTGCCCGGCGAGCATGTCGCTCATCATCCGGTTGAGGTATTCCGGGCCTCCTGCAACTATTGCCTGTTTTTAACGCCTGCTTTTACCCTTCGCTCTGATACGGGGGGATGGTTTCGGGTGACCACACAGGTGGATACCAGCTGGCTGAGGACCTACCCTAACCATATCCTGGTGTCAGCCGGGGTGGACACCAGCCGTTTTATTTCAATCCCGGGTTATACCCGGCCCGAGGTGGACCGCAGCATAAGTGCTTATGAAGAGGCACAGTGGTTAGCTGATTTTCGGATAGACCTGTACCGCAAGGCCTATCTGGACCTGCGTATTACCCGGACGGGGCAGGACACGTTTTCGTACTTCAGCGTCAGCAGCGATATAAGGCCTGATTTTCAGATACTTTCATTGATTGAGGCAGGCCGCCCATTTATACCGCCCGCCTTCAGGCGCACCACCGTCCCGGCCAATGTTCCTTTTGTCCTGTCCCGCACCAAAAGTTATCCCGACGATACGCGCCAGACCTGGACAGACACCCTGCTCCTGGCCCCGGATGAAGTACGGCAGATTGAGATTGTATATTAGCCTCCGAAAATATTACCGAAACTGCTCCTCCCCTACCCCCAGCCACGCCAGCGCTGCCCGGTAGCGGATATTGTCGAGGTCGTAGGGTGGTAGGCCCATTTGTTCTGTCATGGCACCCAGCTCCAGGTCACCGAGCGGGAAGGGGTAATCAGAGCCGATCATGACCCGGTTAGACCCGACCATGTTGATCACATACCGGAGGAGGTGTGGGTCGTGGGTGATGCTGTCCACCCAGAAATGTCCCAGGTAGTTGCGGGGTGGTACGGGATTGTCCACGGCGACGAGGTCAGGGCGGCAGTCGTATCCGTGCTGGATCCGGCCAAAGGTCACCAGCAGCGAGCCTCCAGCATGGGCAAAACTCACCCGCAGGCGGGGATAACGCTCAAATACGCCCCCAAACAACATCGAACAAGCCGCACGGGCCGTCTCAGCCGGCATACCTACCAGCCAGGGCAGCCAGTACCGTTCCATTGTGTTTTTGCCCATCATCTCCCACGGATGTACCAGGACACAGAGAGAAAGTGCCTCACAAGCCTCCCAGACGGGATCAAACTGTGGTTCGCTCAGGTTGAGGTTATTGATGTTGGAGCCGATCTGGATACCAGCCAATCCCAGCTCGCGGCAGCGCTGCGCCTCCCGCACCGCCAGCACCGGATCCTGCATGGGGAGGGTACCTAATCCCACAAAATGCCGGGGATGCCCTGCCACGACCTCCGCGATATGGTCGTTCAGAAACCGGGACAACTCCAGCGTATCGGCCGGACGCGCCCAGTAGCTAAACATCACCGGGATCGTACAGACGACCTGTACCTGTACCCCGTACTGCTCGTACTCCAGGATACGGATCTCAGGATCCCAGCAGTTGGCGCGAATCTCCCGGAAGAACGTATCTCCTTTCATCATATTGGCGAAGCCCGGACGGTGATGATCCAGGTAGATGAAGTCTCCATACCCAAATTTGTCTGAAAACCGGGGCAAATACTCCGGAATAATATGTGAATGGGTGTCTATCCGTAAGGCCATAGGGGGTAAGGATCGTGAACAAATATACTGTGTAATAAGTATGTTGCGAAAAAAACAAACAGTAACCCACCCCTACTCCTCCCAAGAGGGAAAAATCCCGCTAAAGCGAGCGGTGCCATTCCGCATGTTGCGCGCTACTGTATATAGAGAGATTTGCGGAAAAATGGCCTGTGTGAATAATTCAGGGTCCGGACAGGTTGCAGAAGGTTGCCGTGCATGTATCTTTGTTGTATGTATAAATGGAGCTTAGGATTTTGGGCCCTGCTGGGGGCTATATGTGCCCAGGCGCAACCCTTGGTGCCGCACCCGGCCCAGTTACAGTTTGGGGTGGCTTATGAAAACGCCCCGGCCAGCCTCCCGCTGACCCTCGTCAATCCGCACGACTACCCGGTGAGTGTCTCCGGGGTACAAACCTTTGGCACCTATGGCAAAACAGCCTTCAGGGTGTCAGACTCCGTATTTACCATTCTGCCGCTGGACTCCGTGACGCTGACGGTGACGTTTCAGCCCCGCCACAATATCTACCACAACTCTGAGCTGGTATTTCTCACGGGCAATCCCCTCGGGAGCCTGCGGGTGGACGTACAGGGGCAGGGGCGGTACTCGCAGACCTATTATTCTGCCACCGAAAATCTCTCCGAGCAAGCCCTGAAAAATGCCCTCAAGACCCGGCTGGCCCAGGGATTTATTTCGTTGTCGTACAATACGGCCCGGGACAAAATGTTCATGGAGATAGACAATAAAAAGGTCAATGGCCAGGGCGCTACGGTGAATACAGTGGAGTGTGTATATACAGGCCGGGTGATCACCGGCTATATTGACCGGACAGCGGCGCAGTCGCAGTCCTTTAATACGGAACATACCTTCCCGCAGGGATTTTTTAACCAGGACCAACCGATGCGCTCGGACTTGTTTCATTTGTTTCCGACGGATGAGGCCGCTAACGCGCAGCGGGGAAATCTCCCCTTCGGGACCGTCACCTCGCCCTCGTGGCAGGTGGGGGGGTCTGAAGCCGGCAATGGGCTGTTTGAGCCACGGACGGTCCACAAGGGACCGGTCGCCCGTGCGATGATGTATTTTGTGATCCGGTACGAAAACTACCAGGGATTCCTGACCGCTCAGGAGACGGTCCTCCGCCAATGGCACCAGACCTACCTGCCCGACAGTGCCGAGCATGTCCGTAATGCTGCCATCTATCTGGCCCAGGGCAACCGCAATCCCTTCATTGACTATCCGCAACTGCTGGAGCGGATCACCAGTATATCTGTCTCATCCGTAGCACCGCCTGCCCCGCAGGCCTGGGTTAGTGCTACAGCAGCGGACCTGGACACGGTCTATACCGGACACCCGGCCACCTACAGCCTGGTCTGGGTCAATCATGGCAATGTCCCCTTGCAGGTACATAACTTCAGCCTGAGCCACCCGGCCCTGCACCTCGATCTCCCGCTCCAGACCGATACGACCCTCCAGCCGGGTGAAGCACTGCCGATGCACCTGACCGTAGCGGCATCAGTAGCAGGTGAAATACGGGACACCCTTCGTTTTGCGACCGGCGCACCGGGTCAGGCTGCTGTCTCGATACCGATCCATGCCATAGGGGCCTTTGCGTCCGGACGGTCGTGGACATCATTGCCGGGATGCCAGGTGTATCCGGTACCCGCGCATGACCAGTTATCTGTCCGCTGGGCAGCCTGGGGCGTGGCTTCAGCTACGCTGGAACTTCTTGATTTTCAAGGACGTACCCTCCGGCAGGTTTCGTCTGGATACGACCAGATGCCTGTATCGCTGGATGTCGCGGGCCTCGCGCCCGGACGGTATCTCCTGCGCATCCTGCAAGGCGGATCGGCCTGGACCGGACAGGTAGAAATCCGCTGACCGGCGATTGGCAGGCACCAAATGCAGATTCCCGTCAATTACAGGTACCAGATTTAAAAAAATCAGGCTATATTAACCGCTCAATATCGTTCGTCTGTTATTGTCCTAACCTTATTTAACTATGTCTAATCCATTGTTTCGTACCAAACCGCTGGAGCTGCTCATGGCAGATGCGGATGATAGCGAAAAGGGCCTCAAACGCACCCTGGGCGCACCTGCCCTGATCGCGCTGGGGATCGGAGCTATCATCGGCGCGGGGATCTTCGTGCGTACAGCGGCGGCAGCCGGTGGACATGCCGGCCCAGCCGTAACGCTTTCTTTTGTCCTGGCTGGTGTAGGTTGTGCCCTGGCGGGGCTTTGTTATGCAGAGTTTGCCTCTATGATCCCCATCGCAGGCAGTGCCTACACGTATTCATACGCCACGATGGGCGAGTTTCTGGCCTGGATCATCGGGTGGGACCTCGTGCTGGAATATGCACTGGGGGCGGCGACAGTCTCCATCGCCTGGTCTGAGTACCTCAACAAACTCCTCAGCGTAGTCTTTCACTGGCAGATACCCTATGAATGGTCGCACTCACCCTTTGAGACGGATGGGACCGTAAATGGCATCATGAACCTGCCGGCCCTGCTCATCATTTTCCTGCTGACTATCCTCCTGATCCGGGGTACACATGGCTCCGCGATCTTCAACAACATCATCGTCATCGTGAAGATGGCCATTGTCCTGATGTTTATTGTCCTGGGCTGGCACTTTATCAACCCTGCCAACCATGTCCCATACATAATCCCTGCTGACGCACCTGCCGTCACCCTGCCCAATGGTTCTATCCACGACTACGGCGAGCCCCGTAACCACGGCTGGATGGGCGTACTGGCGGGCGCTGGTATCGTGTTTTTTGCGTTTATTGGATTTGATGCCGTATCCACGGCTGCCCAGGAGGCCAAAAATCCCAAACGGGATATGCCTATCGGTATCCTGGTATCGCTGGCTGTCTGTACCATTCTGTACATCCTCTTTTCGCATGTGCTTACCGGGGTCTCCAATTATAAAGAGTTTCTGCTGGCTGGCAAGGAGGCTTCCGTAGCCTATGCGATAGACAACTATATGCCCGGATTTAACTGGCTTTCCAACCTGATCACCGTCGCGATCCTGGCGGGCTTTTCGTCCGTGATCCTGGTGATGCTCCTGGGTCAGACACGGGTGTTCTATACCATGTCCCGTGACGGACTGGTGCCGAAGGTCTTCTCGGACCTCCACCCGACATACCGCACGCCTTACCGCTCCCAGTGGTTGTTTTTTGTATTTGTGGGGCTGTTTGCGGCCTTTATCCCGGGCAATGTCGTAGGAGATATGACCAGCATCGGTACCTTGTTTGCCTTTGTGCTGGTGAGCCTGGGTGTGATCGTGATGCGCCGTACCCATCCTGATGCACCACGTCCCTTCAAAACCCCTCTGGTACCGGTCGTACCGATCCTGGGTGCCGGGTTTTGCCTGCTGATGATCTACGGTCTCGGTGCTGAAAACTGGATGCGCCTGATTGTATGGCTCCTGATCGGATTTGGGATTTATTTTGGGTACAGCCGCCGCCACAGCAAGCTGAATACCAAAGCATAAACGTCCGGTGTGCCGGATACTGCCTGCCGCCTCCGCCCGGAGGCGGCTTTTTGTTGCTACCCGCTCCATCCGGCACAAAACCTGCTCCGCTGCCTCCCACCCTTCTTCCGGTTCAACCCCGCCTTTTTACGGTTCACTCCACAAAACAGCCGTTTCGTAGAGGTTATTGACGTCTTTGATCAAATTGATTGGTTTTGTACAAAAGACCTCGGTAGCTTGTACTCCGTTAGCCAAATACAATGAAACGCCTGGGAAAAATCCTCATTATCGTATGCTCACTCCTGTTATTAGGGGTGACCTGCTGGATATTGACCCAGCCCGGCCCTATCCCTTCTTTGGCTGAACACACCGCGACGCCTGTTGTGGTGCCGGATACCGCAGCTCCGCAGGCATTGATTCAATAGCCCCGGACGTACGATAGTTCAAGACGGTATGTGCAGGATTGCTGATCTTGCAGGTGACAGGCAAGACTTCCCTTACTCAATATAATTAACAGGTAAAAACCCGATCAGGTGATCATTGCGATCTGTCGGGCCCCGGTAATAGACCAGAATGGTATAAAAATTTTCGGAGTCCGCATGGGGACCCTCCAAGGGTGTCTCGACAGGATGGCCCTTGGGGCCTTTGATGGCGTAGGTGTAGTCGTATATGCCTTGTTTGAGCAAAACCTCCCCTTCATACCGCTGCCGCAGGGTATTATAGTCGAGCCGGTAGGCGGGGCGGAGTTGCCAATCTGAGAATGCCCCCATCAGATACACCTCCGGGCTGTCAGGAAGCGGAGGAGACTGGAGAAAAAAGTAATTCTGCACATAATCAGCCTGTACATCAGCATCCGACCACTCCTGGGCAAATATCTGGAAAGTGCCGTTGCGGTCGCGCCGGGAGCCATACGTGTTTTTTCGCCGCACTTCATCCGGGAACAAGTACACATCTGTGATGGCCTCCCGTGCCTCAATGAGCTGCACCGACTCGCTGTACAGCCGCAGGCTGGTAATCTCATGCCGCCTGAATTCGTTCCCCCCCACAAAAGCATCCGGCAGCCGGAGCACATACTCAAAGGTCTCATCGCCGTACCAGCGTGGCTGGGTTAAAACAGCCGCCGTTTCCCATCTGAAATTTTGCAATACCCTGATTTTGAGATCTTGCGCAGGGTTTATCACTTGGAGCCCGCGGGTACTCACCTCAAACGACAGGTCTGTAAGACGCTGCCGCTCCATGCGGCCGGAGAGTTCATATTTCAGTCCCAGGCCTACCCGGCGGTCTGCCACCACAAACCGGCGGGTGAGGACCAGGTCTTCGGGGTTACCTGCCCGGAATACCTTGAGGAGGTAGTTGCCGCTGAGTTTAAAATATTCATGCTCCTGCGGAAACTCGTACCGGTAGTGTACATACGGGATTTTTGTAAACTCGGAGCGCTGGTATATATCTATGCGGTCCTGGGTAAATCCTTCGTAAAAGTCTATCGGCAACAGGCTGGAGGGCTGCCAGTTCATGTCACAGCTGATGATGTCCACATAATACTCGTGCTCAGGCTGTGACTCCAGCAGGAGCTCATCAAACTCCAGGTAGAGGGAGGTGCGGGCATCCAGGTAGATGACCGGATAGGTGGCTTCGAGCGGGGGACGGTACAGTTGTACGCTGTGGATATTGGCCTGATAGATATGGTCCGGCATCAGGGGGAGCCGGCGGGGTTCAGGCGAGGTCATCTCACGGGTAGTGGCAGGGCATCCGGCCAGCGCCATACAGAGAAACAGAAGCCCGTAAGGCCAGAGAATATTATTTGTCTTCATGGCCGTAACTTACGGCAGAAACCTGCTTTCTCCAACTCAGGCCGGTGTGGCCAGCCGCGAGGCATAGGCCCGCATACGTGGCATCAGGACGGTGCGCTCCAGGTGCTGGAGGATTTTCACAAAACTTTCCTGGCCCAGCAGCAGGGCATATAGTTCGTTCAGGGTGTGCATCGGGTGCGGAGTACCCAGTGACTCAATGGCGGCCAGGCATGCCTGCATATCCTGACAAAACGTAGGATCCTGCAATGCATAAGGCGTCCAGACCGACCGGGGGGCTTCATGCCAGTAACTGGTCGAATAACAAAGGCTCACCTCTATATACGCCAGCATGGGATACAACTCTTTTTCAAGGGAACGAAGCAGGTCTCCAATCCCGGAGATCAAACTGGTCAGGGGGGTCAGAATCCGGTCGGTAGCTACTTTTTCGGCCATCGAGGATACCTGGTGCTGCAGGAGGGTGTCTTCTACCTCCTTAAATCCCCGCAGATACTCCCGCAGTATACCCAGACATACATCCAGCATCACAGGCAGTGCATATTGGTCAAGTACGACTGGCTGCAATAAACTCAGGTCATCATATAAATGAACCCCCTCAAACAAATGCATCAGTTCTGCCTTGTCTTTTTGAGAGACCTGATAGGTCTGAATACCAAAAATGGTCTTTTCTTTGTGCCGGGAAGGCTCTCCGGACAAACCAGCCAGAAGGGGATGTAGTTGTAGTTTCGTCATAAAAGTACTTGTCTGAAGACAAATAGATTGAACGTTAATTTAATCTATTTTGAGGACACTGCCTAATGCTTTTTATCAACCTGTTTGCAATAACCGTTGCCCAACTCCATACCCTCCCCCATGAATCGTATCTCTAATAAAATCACTTTCAGCATATTATGCTGGTTAGTTTTTATGAATTCTTACCTCTTTGCTACGGCCTATCCCGTACACCCGCTGCGGGTGATGAGTTTTAACCTTCGGCTGCACGTAGCCAGTGATGGCTACAATGCCTGGCCGCTCCGGCAGGACCTGGTCGAGAGCATGATCCGGTTTCACGGTACTGACCTGCTCGGGGTCCAGGAGGTGCTGCCTGCCATGATGGACGACATGCACCGGATGCTGCCGGACTACGAGTACTGGGGCATGCCCCGCGATACCGGTGCCTGGGGTGAATATTCAGCCCTGTTTTATAAGCGAAGCCGCCTGGAACGCCTGGATGGAGGTACTTTCTGGCTTTCGGAGACCCCTGATACCCGCAGCCGGGGATGGGATGCCGCCCTGAACCGGATCGCTACGTGGGCTTTGTTCCGGGATCGGGTCGCCGGAGATACTTTTTTCTGTTTAAATACACATTTTGACCACCGGGGTGAAACCGCCCGGCAGGAGAGCGCCCGGCTCCTGCTCACCCGGGTCCGGGACCTCAACCCCCGGGGACTACCCGTGATCCTGATGGGCGACCTGAACAGCCAGCCGGACAGCAAATCTTATCAAATCCTTACAGACACCGGCAATCCCCTGCACCTGCACGATGCCTACTATGCGCCCCTGCTGCCCCACCATGGCCCGGCTTCTACCTGGAGCGGTTTTGCTTTCCCGGGAGAACCTGGCCGCCGGATTGATTATATCATGTACCGGGGACCGGTGACCATCCTGCGACATGGAGCCCTGAGCGAGTCCTGGTCCGGACGGTTTCCGTCTGATCACCTGCCCGTCGTGGCTGAGGTAGTCTTTAACCCTGTCCTCCCACATCCGCAGGCGCATGCACACAATGACTATGAGCATCCGCACCCGCTGACAGATGCCCTCACGGCGGGGTTTTCCAGTGTAGAGGCCGATGTGTGGTTACTTGAGGATCAATTATATGTCTCACATGATCGCCCCCGCCAGCTGACACCTGCACGTACCCTGGCCCGGTTGTATCTGGAGCCGCTGGCGGCCCGGATCTCAGCCTATGGATATGTACATCCGGCCCACCCCGGTACTTTCCGGCTGATGATTGACATCAAACACGAAGGGGAAGCTACCTGGGCTGCCTTACAGGCGGCACTGGCACCTTATGCCTGGATGCTCGAGCCGGGAGCTGACGGAGCCCCGCCGCTGATGATTTTCCTGTCCGGGGACCGTCCCGAAAGCCTGCGCCGGGACCCCGCTTCTCTTCCCATTGGACTGGATGGCCGCCCTGAGGATCTCGGTACCGGCATACCTGCCAGCCGGATGCCTGTCATCAGCCAGCGATATGGTGCCCTGCTCTCGTGGAATGGACAAGGTGAAATACCCGCCAAGGACCGCCAGACCCTCGACCAACTGGTCGCTGCCGCACACGCTGAGGGCAAACAAGTCCGCCTCTGGGCTTCACCCGAGAAGGAGTCCATCTGGAACTGGCTCCTCGACAGCGGGGTAGACCTGATTAATACCGATGCGCTGGCCCGCCTTCAGGCCTTGCTGGATGCCCGGCGGGCTGCCGAAACAAAAAAGTGAGACAGCGAAAAACGCTTCGCTGCCTCACCCAAAACCTCTCTATTAATAACCCATCACGAGCATGCAGAAGACATGCTCATTATACCAAACGCCGAAAGGGGCGTTTGGTTTTTTATTTTCAATTTTTTCTGAAAGAATATTGCTGCTGCCTCATGGATACGCAAGTGCTACCGTACCGCTGGCATCCCGGATCACCACTTGGGCTCCATCCTCCGCAAATAAGGTGGCCGTAAAACGCACCTCCAGCCGGATCGTTTTTTCGCCTTTTTCATTGGGCTCATAAAGGCGGGCCTGCAACACTTCCCAGCGGCTGCTGCCGGGTTGTTTGCCACGTGCCGAGCTGAACACACGCCCCTCCGCGTCCGTCCAGACGACTTCCACCTGCCCCAGGCCGAGGGGGTCATTGGTCTGGGTTTTTTCGACTTCCCAGGAGAAGTTGTGGCGGCACATATCCGGATCAGCAGATACGTCTTTGCACATGGTACTTTCACACCCCTCTGCGTCGAGAATGGTCAGGCAGGCACGATACCGTCCGCGGGTCGCGTAGGTATATCCGGGGTTGCCGAGGGTAGCTCCATGCCCGTCTCCAAACCGCCAGCGATACCGCCACGGAAACTTCCCCTGGCTCAGGGAGGTAAACCGCACAAACTGGGTACCGGGTGTTACCTGAAACGTAAAATCAGCCTGGCATCCGACACCCACCAGGTTGATTTCATTGCAAATGCCGGTCGCACACCCGTCAGGATCAGTTGCCTGAAGGCATACGTCCACCCGGCCGCCAGGTGCTGTGGAGTCTGTATAATAATGTACCGGGTTGAGCTGCTGATCGGTGGTGCCATCTCCAAAGTCCCACAGATAGGCAACCTGTGTCGTATCGGAAGATTCATTCTGAAAGGAAACCCGATAGGTAATATCCGCCAACTCAGGGGCAAACCAGGTGTAGGTACCTGTTTTAAACACCCCTTCAGGGTCCACGGCCTCAGTCCCTGTACGGGTATTCCGGATGCGAAACCCCAGCGAGGCCGGGCAGTCTGTACATCCTGTAGGTGCCAGGTCTCCCCGGAAGGTATACACTGCGTCATCGCCGAGTGTATAGGCGGTTTTCATATAATACCCATCCTTACCTGCTGTCAGGGTGAAAGGGGTATCGTCCAGGCTGCCCGCCACCTGAAAGACCGGATCACCCGTCGGCAACTCCGGGATCAGGGCAGGCTCACAAGCAGTCGCCAGGAGGCAAAGTCCTATCACCAGATATATCGGGATTGTTTTCATATCAGAAATGAATCAGGTCGTACTCCAGCAATAATCGGAACTGTGTATTAGGCGTTTGAGTGGCACGCTGGTGGTAAGCCGGATCAGCTATATCCTGCAGGCCGATGCGGGTCAGCATGCCCACCCGCAGGCCGCGCCCCAGGTAGTATGCATATCCTACGGTCATGCCGGGGTCCCAGGTCCGGAATCCCTGCCGGTATCCCCAGGCAGTCCTGTAACCCTGTGGTTGCACCCCAAAACTGGTTTCACGCTGCTCGCGCACCTGTGCAGACACATCCAGGAGGCGGGCTACGCTGATGCCTGCTATAGCATAATGCCGGTTATAAACCCGTAGCTCAGCCATCAGCGGTACCTCCAGCTGGTGCAGGCGCTGCGGGGATACGGTGAAGGACCGCGTTTCAAATCCGAATCCAAAACTTGTCCCGGTATAGGTGGTATCCAGGTTGAGTCCGGCCCGGCTGCTGTAGAGGAGCCCGGTGCTGAAGCGGAGACGAGGCGTCACCTGGACAGCGTACCGGAGTCCGGCAGCGACGGTGGTACCTACGGGCGCAATACCTTCTGACGGATTCCAGACGGGTGCAAGACCGGGACTGATCACCAGGCCCAGGTAGTGCCGGCGGGTTTCGGCCCCGACGGCCCCGGCCTCAGGATGCGTTGCGGACAGGGGGCCCCAGACATAGGCACGCACAGGGAGTGTATGTACCGGAAAGGTTTCCCGCAGCGATACCCGCGTGGAGGCGATCTGCCGGTAGATTTCCTCTGTGAGGATCCGGCGCGTCAGCGAATCCTCGCTGCCAGTGACTGTCGTCTGAGACATGGCTGCCGGTACGGCAGTATTTGCCCGCCTGGATATCTCCCGTTGCGGTTTGGGGCCTGCCTGGGCACTGTGGTTGCCCCGTGAAGTCCGCTTCTGCCGGGGGGAGTCAGGAGCCTGGGGCTGGTCAGAATCTGAGCCTGCCTGCCATTGCGATACGGCGGTTTCAGTATCCGGGCATATTTCCATGACGCTGGTCGCCCACTCCCTTGCGGCAGGCGAACCGTCAGCAGACCCAAGCTCCAGGCCAGCCCAATACAGAAGGCCACAGGCGGCAACAACCTCTGTGAGAAACAGCGGTAAGAAAAACCACCGCCGACGACGACGACGGCGTGCAGCCTCAATCAGGGATTCGGCAGCCTCCCAGTGTGCCTGCTCAAAGGGGATCTCCCGTTGAGCCAGTTTCTGCCGGAGCAGGTCGTCGAGTTCGTTATCTGTATTCATACCTTACATCTGTCTTCTTCCAGCCAATGGGCCAGCAAGTTTCGTAAGCGTGTCCGGGCAAAATTTACGTGCCATTTAGACGTCCCCTCTGACATCCCCAGCATCTGCGCGATCTCGCTGTGCGCATATCCGTCTATGGCAAACAAGTTAAATACTTCTCTTGAGACCGGCGGCAGCGTCCGTATCGCGGCCTCAATGGCTTCAGCATCCAGGCGTTGAGCTGCCTCGTTGAGGTCGGTCGGCGCACTGGTGGTGTTGTCAGGAAAGGACTCCATCGCCACCATCGTCTCGCGGTGCCGCCGCTCCCGCCTGAAATTGTCAATGACTGTGTTGATCATGATTTTTTTACTCCATACCTCAAAGGGTACTTCCGGGCGTTTTTTGCGCAGGTTGCTGAGGATTTTCAGAAAACCTGCATTCAGCACAGAAACCGCCTCATCCGGGTCATGGATATACCGCCGGCACACCCCCATCAGGACGCTGTAACAGCGCCGGTAGAGCTCCGACTGGGCTAGCCGGTCCTCCCTGATGCAGGCTTCCAAGAGGCGGGTTTCTACGTGCATGACTTTCTTAAAAACCCCGGCACTACCGGCCACCGGCCAGTAGTACCAGGAATAGCAGACAGAAGTTAGTCAGAAAAGGTACAAGTAAAAAGATTATTGTTTGACAAACCGGAAGCTGACACGCTGTCCATTTGCCTCCAGGTCGAGTACATAGATCCCTTGTGGCAGGGCATTCACATCAAGCCGGATGGTCTGGCTCCCCAGGCTGGCGGCACGCTCGGTCACAGACAGGGTCTGGCCCATGAGGTTCCGGACAGAGAGGGTCAGGTCGGCAGCTTCCTGCATTTCGAGGCTCAGCTCGATCTGGTCGGCAGCCGGGTTAGGATACAGGCCCAGCACCTCACCTGCGGTGAAGGTTTCCAGTCCGGTAGCGATTACGGCAAAGGTATTGATCTCAAAATTGGCATCCTCAAATCCTGGCTGGGCAGGTGTGAGGGTCACAATATGCGGATCACCCATCCGGCCTGGCATCTCGACATATACCTTGTAGGTACCGTATGCGAGGTTTTCGACCTTAAAGGTACCATCAGTATGGCTTACGGTATAGGCAACCCCTGCCCCATTCATGTATGTGACGAGCACAGAGACGTTGCCCATCGGATCGCCTTCGTTTTTGTTGGCACCCTGGCTGACCAGTCCGCCGATAAAGCCCGGGCCTCCGGGGTTATTACCTGCCAGCAGGTTGAGGTCTGGGTTCAGCACCTGCACCTGGGTATACACGATGCTCTGCGCCTGATACCAAAACATCACGTCACCCAGATAGGTTGGCATATAATTGGCGTAGTCAGGCGAGATCGGCAGCAGGGCCGCTTTGACGAGGTAGGTACCTGGCGTACCGCTGTAGAACACATACACACCGGTTGGGTCTGTCACCGTGGAGTCCACCACACTCAGCGTGCCCGAGATGGAGTCATGCTGAATAAGATACACCTGGGCAAAGGCTGCGGGTGTGCTGCCTGTATTAACCCGGCCTGCAATCAGGAACGGTGTCGCAGTATAGATATAGTCGCAGAAGGTATTGGTACAAGCGCTATCAGTTACGGTCAGACACACGGTGTAGGCACCTTGAGATGCGTAGGTATGGACCGGGTTAGGGTCTGTGGAGAAGGTACTGTCTCCAAAACTCCAGAAGTATGATGCTCCGGCACTCGCCTGGGAGATGTTGGTGAAGGTCACGGCATTAGCCACCGGATCGTACTGCCAGCCAAAAGCTGCACTACAAGCTCCGCCACCTGTCACCACCAGGGTATCACACCAGGTCTGGTTGCAGGCATTGAGGCTGTCTGTCACGGTCAGGCATATGATATAGGTGCCAGCGACCGGGTAATAGTGAAATCCCTGGAAGCCATACTGGTTGGTACCATCGCCGTAATCCCATACATAGTTGAGGGTCGGATTGATGAAGTTGGGGTTAAAGGCAAAAAAATTGCCCCCCATGTCAAAGGTCTGGAACGTAGCATCACAGAACGTACTGCCGCCCCCCACGATGACCAGCTGGTCTGACTGAGCGCTGCATCCGAGTGAGTCAAACACATACAGGGTCACGTGATAAAATCCGGGTGTCGCGTAGGTGTATACCGGGTTGGGGTCTGTGCTGATATTGCCGTCCCCCAAATGCCAGAGATACTGGGCACCCGCGCTGGCCGTAGAGAGATTGGTAAAGGTCACCGTATTGGTCGCTGAGTCCACTACAAAGCTGAAATCCGCTGTGCAATTCTGTACCTGACCGATCTGGACATTCACGCAGGAAGTGCTCTGGCATCCGCTGGCTGAGTCTATAGCAGTCAGACACAGAACATATATGCCGGGACCAGGATACGTATGGGTGACGACAGGGCCAAATCCGCTGGTGCTGTCCCCAAAATCCCAGAAGTAAGTCCCCTGCGGGAGCGCGGGCTGTGCGGAAAGGGTGACTGTATTGGGCCCCACAAGCTGCACCAGCACATTGGCAGCACAGACGGTGCTCTGGAGATTCACATGCTGGACGATCGTATTGACACAACCTGCCTGATCTGCGATCGTCAGGGTGACAGTGTACAAGCCCGCTACCGGATAGGTGTGTACGGGATTGGCAACCGTGCTGGTCGTACCATCCCCAAAGTCCCAGGTATATGTAAGCGGTGTACCTGGTACACTACCCTGCGACTGGTTGATAAAGGATACCTCCAGGGGGTTAACAGGCGAAGTGCTGTAGGAAAAGCTGGCGTAACAGACAGGAAATGCATTGGTCTGGATCAGCGTACAGCTGCTGTCGGTGCATCCAAAGGTATTGTTCTGGATAATCAGACATACCTGATAGCTGGCTCCCACCGGAGCAGCAGGAAAGGTGTGTGTCGGAAATGGGCCTACATCTGACGTGCCATCGCCATATACCCACGTAAAGTCCACATTGGCGCCAAACAAGGCCGAATCTGGTAAAAAGAAGAAGGTGTTCTGTCCCAGATCTACATACGTAAAACCTGCCACACAACTGGGCTGCTGGGCTTGGAGGCCAAGGACTCCCAGGAGGAGCAGCCATCCGGTTAACATCATTTTTTTCATAAGGGGAAAGTAAGGTCAAAGAAGTGAAACCAGAGCGAAAGGCGCCTTTCAACCTGCTACACGTAGCTGACGGGTACGGACGTTGGGTACCCGCTCAACTTTTTTTTCAGTCCTCCGTACACCCCGGCATGAAAACCACCCTGCTTCCCCCATTGGATGCTGCATCTCTCCGTGAGAACCTCTGCCACCTGGCGGATTCGCATGTTTTTAGCGTGATTGAATATGAGGATGAGTTCCGGACGGGGCATACGATCCGGGGATATATCAAGGGGATCCTGACCACCGCCCAGGGAGATGCTGCCGACATCAGCACCGGTGATCCGGTATTGCTCACCCGGATTGTTTCCCTCAACAGCCAATATACAACAGCCTACCAGCACCTGGCGGGATTTGATTATCGCTGCGACTGCTGAGTCTAGCCTGCTTCAGTTGTTTCGGGCAAAAATACCGGCATGAGGCGCTCCGCCAGGATCACACCTCCAAAGGTACCGGCACATACGAGCACCTTCATCCCCAGTACCAGCCAGTCCCCTTCGCTGGGGCCTGCCTGCCGGGTGGCCCACCACGCACCCAAAAATATCACCCCATACACCAGGATCCGCCGTATCCGGTAGGGTATCGGATAGTACCGCTGCCCTACCCCATATACCAGCACACACATCACGGCATAACAAATCAAGGTCGCCCAGGCACAGGCCATATAGCCATATATCGGGATGCCCCAGTAGTTGATGGCAATGGTAATCGCGGCCCCTACTCCCGTAAACAACAAGGCAAACCGGGTTTGTTTGGTGATTTTGAACCAGATGGACATATTAATATACGCTCCGGAACACACGTATGCCAGCAGCAGGACGGGAATCGCCTTGACCCCGGCCCAATAGGCTTTTCCCACAAAGGTGTACCCGCCTGCCAGTCCGAAAAAGTCAAAGGCAAGGATTTCCCAGGCAAAGGAACTTATACACAAAAATGCTCCGAGGGAGGCGATCACAAAATAATGAAACACCCGTGCAAAGGTCTCCGGTGAATCTTTTTCCTGCGCAGTCTTGAAAAAGAAGGGTTCGGCGGCGTACCTGAAAGCCTGGGTCGCAAGGGAGATAAGCATGGCAATTTTGTAATTGGCCCCATAAATCCCGGTCATCGCCAGCCCGGTCTGGATCGCCCCGTCATATACCCCGCCTTCAGGCCAGCGCATGGGCAGCATGATCCGGTCCAGGGTCTCGTTCATGATCCCCGCAAATCCCGCCAGCATAATAAAAAATCCATACTCCACCATCGGGCGCAGGTGCGCCAGGTCCGGCCGCAGGGTCGGGGGGGTATTTTTCCAGAGGGCCATCCCCAGGCGCACGGCAGAGGCAGCCAGATTGGCCGCAAAAATAGCCTCCACACCCCACCCTGCCCCGAAGATCAGGACCAGGTTCAGGACAATGGTCACGAGGACATTGGTGAGGGTGATCGTACTAAACAAGGTCACACGCTCCTGGTGCCGGAGCCGGGCCAGGGGCAGGGCCGCCAGCGCATCCAGAAACACCACCCCGGCCACTGTCAGCAGCAACGGTTCGCGGCCTGCGTACCCCATCATACCTGCCACGGGCGCAACCAGCAGGGCCACCCCTCCCAAAAATATCCCGGCTGCCAGCCCTACCCAGATAAAAGCCTGAGCATAGGTTTTGTCCGGGTCTTTGCTCTCGGAGATAAACCTGAAAAAAGTCGTCTCCATCCCAAAGGTCAGCAGGACATTAAGAAAAGAAACGTACGCATACAGGTTGATGTACATGCCCAGCCCGTCATCGGCGACGATAGCCGGGGCATTGGTGTACAGGGGGGTAAACACCAGGTTCATCACCCGGGTCAGGACGGTACTGATCCCGTAGATGGCCGTCTGGCCGGCGAGTTTTTTGAGTACACTCATCAGGAAATGACTATGTAAGCGCGGGTGACTTCATGCTCAGTTTCTTCCTGGCTTACTTCCAGGATTTCGTGTACCTGCTTGCCGATCCGCAGGGCCATGTCGTGGGTGGGGAGGTCATTACAGTCTGTCCCAAAGGGTTCCTCGATCTCTACCGAGATATACTCCAGTCCCACGAGGGCATACACCACAAACATGGTGAGCAAAATGGCATAATACCCCACGACCGGTACCAGCACAAAGGGCAGGAGGCTACAATAGGCGAGGATAAACAGCTTGATAAAAAAATTGTGGGCAAAAGGAATGGGCGTGGCCCGGATTCGCTCGCAGGCACCGTGAATATCGAGCAGGTGCTGCACCTCCGGCTGTACCTGGCTGTATTGAAACCCATCAATAAACTGATCCCGGTACAGAAACTCGCCGCGTTCCCAGATGTCGCGGGCGATTTTGTTGGGGAGGTGGGTATAACCAGCCAGGGTTGCCCGGCTCTCGCCGGAGTAGGTCATCAGCAGATCGGGTACGGCTTGTCCCCGGAGGTGGTCACTCAGCGTCTTGGCATAGGCGGTCAGGGCCCGGGCAAAAAACACACGGTTGGTGTGGTCCTCCCGGGACAAAAGGCCATGCCAGCGCACCGCAATCCCACGGGTATGGTTCACAAGGCTGCCCCAGAGTTTGCGCCCTTCCCACCAGCGGTCGTAGGCCGTATTGGTCCGGAAGACCAGCATCAGGCTCAGAAATACCCCCAGAAGCGAAAATATCCCCGGCTCCAGCCCCATGCTGATGTTTAACTGTGCAAAACTGGGATGTGCTTCCAGCAGATGCTCTACTACTGCCACCATCGCAGCGTACCCCCCGGCCCCCAGACACATCCGCATGGTACGACGGATCACATAACTGGTTTTAAAATGCCCTATGGCTTCAAACCAGTTTTTTGAATCGTAGTTAATCATATTTCCCGCTTTTACGTATCAAAAGTACATGAAAATACTGGAGCCTGGTAACATTTTATTCCTCCGTATGTTAGACGCTGTAGTATGAAAGCAATCTGGAACAATACCGTAATCGCCGAAAGCGAAACCACCGTTGTGGTCGAAGGCAATCATTATTTCCCACCGGAATCGGTGCATCCGGAGTACCTGCGCAGCAGCGAACTCCACACGGTCTGCCCCTGGAAAGGTACGGCCTCTTATTATCACCTGCACGTGGACGGCACGCTCAACCTGGATGCAGCCTGGTATTATCCTGAGACATCTGAAGAGGCTGCCCGCATTAAAGGATATATTGCTTTCTGGAAAGGTGTCAGGATCGTAACCTGACTACCCCGCTGCTGATATACTTATCATTCTCCTGTTAGGTCTGTATGTTGCTTGCTCATCCCTGAGAGGCCATTCTGCATCTGTATGAAACCCCAACACTACCCACCCACTGCCCAGATACCGGCTCCAGGCCAGGAGTCCGTATGGGACTATCCCAGGCCCCCGCGGCTGGAGCCCGCTAACCGGCATATCCGCATCGTACATGCTGGTATTGTCCTGGCGGAGACGACCCGTGCGCACCGGATCCTGGAGACCAGCCACCCCCCGGTCTACTACATCCCGCAGGATGATATTCAGATGGCATACCTGCAGCCAGTAGCTGGCAAGTCTTCCTTTTGTGAGTGGAAGGGCGTAGCCATGTACTACGACCTGGTCCTGCCGTCAGCGTCCGTGGCGGCAGCAGCCTGGAGTTATCACCGCCTCATGCCAGCCTACCTGGTGATCAAGGATGCCCTGGCTTTTTATGCGGGCAAACTGGATGCCTGTTATGTGGACGGAGAACAAGTGACCCCACAACCCGGCTCATTTTACGGAGGCTGGATCAATAGCTGGGTCTGCGGCCCCTTCAAAGGTGAAGCCGGCTCCATGGGCTGGTGAATAATCAACATATCCCCGGATTGTCGGCCATGTTACAACACTAAAGACTGGCGGGAAGTTTCTTGAACCCGGATTCTTGCCGCTGTATCTTCACAGAGTGCATATCCGTATCGTATTCAAACGCTTCTCTATGTCAATTACCTCTTCCCTGGTCACGAGCCTCCGCCAGGACTATCATCATGTGCGGCAGCAAACCCTGTCCCTGGCAGCTCCGCTCCGCCCGGAGGACAGCGTGGTACAGCCGGTTGTGGATGTATCCCCTCCCAAGTGGCACCTCGGGCATACCACCTGGTTTTTTGAGCAATTTTTCCTGAGTGTCTACGTGCCTGATTATCAGGTATTTCATCCACGGTTTGCGTATCTTTTTAATAGTTATTACGAAGGAGCCGGGGAGCGTATCCAGCGATCCTGGCGGGGCAATATGACCCGGCCTACCCTCGACGAAATCCGCACCTATCGTGCCTATGTGGATACCCATATGGACCAGTGGCTGGCTACAGAACCCATCCTGACACCCCGCCAGCAGCAACTCATGGCCCTGGGGCTCCAGCATGAGCAGCAACACCAGGAGCTGATGTTGTACGACATCAAGTACATCCTCGGACACAATCCGCTGTTTCCGGCCTATGACGAGTCCGCTGTTTTGCTGCCGGCAGGTACAGATACGGAGGGTGTGAATTGGCTGGAGATGGAGGCGGGCATTTACGAAATTGGGTTTCGGGGGGATGGATTTCATTTTGATAATGAAGAAGGACGCCACCGGGTATTCCTGGAGGCCTATCAGGTACAGGATCGCCTCGTGACGTGCGGGGAGTTTGCCGCATTTGTGGCGGCCGGAGGGTACCAAAACTACCGCTATTGGCTGGAAGAAGGCTGGAAATGGGTGAATACCCACCGGATAGATACCCCGTTTTATTGGTTCAGGCAGGATGGACAGTGGTACCAGTTTACCCATCATGGCCTGCAACCCCTGGACCTGTCAGCGCCAATGTCCCACGTCAACTACTACGAAGCAGATGCCTACGCCCGGTGGCGGGGGCTGCGCCTGCCGACAGAGTTTGAGTGGGAGGCTGCCTGCCAGCACCATAGCCCTGCCGTACCTGCGACTGCCAACTTTACGGACACCGGCTATTACCGTCCGGCGCCCCGGCAGGCAGGCGACTACCAGTTTTATGGAGATGTATGGGAGTGGACCTCCAGCGCCTACCTGCCCTATCCGTACTTTACGGCCGAGGACAGTGCCATCGGGGAGTACAACGGCAAGTTTATGGTCAACCAAATGGTCCTGCGGGGTGGGTCCTGCGCTACGCCCCGGGACCATATACGGCCCACCTACCGCAATTTTTTTCACCCACACCTGCAATGGTTATTTTCCGGCATCCGGCTGGCCGCTCACCTGTAATTTCCCGTTATGAAAACCACGCTCAATGTCTCTCCTGAGATGGTGCGGGACATCCGGCAGGGACTGCTGGCCAGCCCTAAGCGTATCTCGTCACAATACTTCTATGATGCACAAGGCAGTCGGTTGTTTCAGGACATTATGCGGCTGGAGGCCTACTACCCGACGCGGTGCGAATACGATGCCCTGACCTTACACCATGAAAGCCTGGCAGCTGCTTTTACCCGTGACGGAAGTCCTTTCAGCCTGACAGACCTCGGCGCAGGTGATGGATATAAAACAAGGATCCTGGTGGAAGCCCTGCTCAGCCGCCAGGCCGCCGTCACGTATCAGCCTATAGATATTTCTGAAGACGCCCTGACAGGCCTGACACAGGCATTTGAGCGGGACTATCCGACCCTGCCTGTCGCCCCCGTCGCCAGTGAATACGTAGCGGGCCTGCGCACGATCGGGGCCAGCGGGAGCCGAAAGGTTGTGTTGTTTCTCGGGTCCAATATTGGCAATTTTACCCTGCCTGATGCGGCTGTTTTTCTCCGGCAGCTCCGCGATGCCCTGGCACCCGGCGACCAGCTCCTGATCGGGTTTGACCTGAAAAAAGACCCCGGCATCATCCTCCGCGCCTACGACGACCCTGAAGGTGTCACCCGCGCCTTTAACTTCAACCTGCTCACCCGCCTGAACCGGGAACTCGAAGCCAATTTTGACCTGGATCAGTTTATCCATTATCCCACCTACGACCCCCTCACCGGCGAGACCCGGAGTTATCTGGTCAGCACCGCCCGGCAGGATGTCAGGCTCTCAGCCCTGGACCTTACGGTGTCATTTGAGGCATGGGAAGCCATCTGGGTAGAGCTTTCCCAGAAATTTGACCCGCAGATGATCCAGACCCTGGCGCGTGAAGCCGGGTTTATCCATACAGGCTTGTACTATGACAGCCGGGGCTGGTTTGCAGATGCGCTCTGGAGCGTCAGGTGACGCTAGATTCCCCCCAACAATATCCCCATACAACTCAGACGAGTGTATGGGGATTTTTTTGTTTAAATACTGACTATCAAGCTTTTACTTCATCCCGCAGCGCACGGCGCAGGATTTTGCCCACATTGGTTTTGGGCAGCTCTTCCCGGAACTCCAAGTAGCGGGGGCGCTTGTAGTTGGTGAAGTTTTCGTGGCAAAAAGCATTCACCTCTGCCTCTGTGAGCGAAGGGTCTTTTTTGACAATAAATACCTTAACAGCCTCCGTCGAGTGCGGGTCAGGCACCCCGATAGCCGCTACCTCCAGGACCTTGGGGTGGCTGGCAATGACCTCTTCGATCTCGTTGGGATACACATTAAAGCCCGAAACCAGGATCATATCCTTGATCCGGTCCACAATTTTCACATATCCATCCTCATCCATGATGCCTACGTCACCGGTTTTGAGCCACCCATCAGCCGTGATGGTTTTGGCAGTTTCATCGGGCCGGTTGTAGTAGCCGAGCATCACTTGCGGGCCTTGTGCCTGTATTTCGCCCCGTTCGCCATTGGGCAGGGGGTTGTCGTTTTCGTCGGCGATGCGCACGAGTGTGCCGGGTACGGGGATACCAATGGTGCCGATACGGCCTGACCCGTCAAAGGGATTGGTGGTAATGACCGGAGAGGACTCCGTCATGCCGTACCCCTCGCAGAGAGAGAGGCCGGTGATTTCCTTAAACCGGTCAGCTACAGGCTGCTGGATGGCCATGGCTCCGCCGGAGACGATGCGCCAGGTGGAGAAGTTGACCTTCGCAAACTCCGGGTTGTTGTTCAGCGCATTAAAGAGGGTATTCACCCCGGTCATAATTGAGATCGGGTATCGTTTCATGTCGGCAATCAGGGCCTTTTGGTCGCGGGGGTTCACCACAAGGACACAGCAGGCTCCGATCATCATCCCACAGAGACAATTGACGGTGAAGGAGTAGATATGGTACATTGGCAGCGGGGTGAGGAGGTACTCTTCGCCCTCACGTACAAAATGTCCCATCCAGGCCCGCACCTGCAGCATATTGGCGATGAGGTTGCGGTGGGAAAGCATGGCACCTTTGGAGACACCGGTGGTGCCGCCGGTGTACTGAATGGCGGCCACCTGCCCGATGCTCACCGCAGGCCGGGTGAGTGACATAACCGCACCAGACTTCAGGGCCTGGTTGAAGGTAATGCTGCCCGGCAGGGACCAGGCAGGGACCATCTTGCGGACCTTGCGCACGACATAGTTGGTGATCATCCCCTTGAGGCCACCGAGCTGGTCACCGACTCCGGTGACGATGATGGTGCGGATGTCTGTCTCCGGGAGAATCTGCTCCAGGTTATGGGCAAAGTTTTCTGCGATGATAATCGCCGTAGCCCCCGAGTCCTTGAACTGGTGTTTCATCTCCCGCGCCGTGTAGAGTGGGTTGGTATTCACCAGGACCAGCCCCGCGCGTATAGCCGCAAACAGAGCGATCGGGTACTGAAGCAGGTTGGGGAGCATGATGGCCAGCCGGTCACCGGGTTTCATCCCCTGCGACTGTAAGTAAGCCGCCAGGGCGCGGGAGCGTGTATCTATCTCCGCATAGGTCAGCGAAACCCCCATACTCGCAAAAGCCGGACGGCTCGCGTAGCGGGTCAGGCAGGTGTCTATCACCTCTGAGAGGTTTTGATACTGGTCGGGATCTATGTCGTGGGCGATCCCCTGGGGGTAATGTTTAAGCCAGGTACGTTCCATGCAAGCGTATAGTAGTAGGGCAAACGTTATTAGTAGCAGGGCAAATATAGGGATTTTCTGGTATGAATCTACAGACGCCCCTTTTCACTTGCCGGGCGTCCGGCAGCTGTTTGTATCCGCTCCCATGTTACCACCCCCTATACCACCTCCACCTGGCAGGCCATACTCCAGTCGGGTTTGCCCTCAACCCTGAGCAACACGTAGGCGTCCCACCAGACGCCGCTGGAGCCGGTAGCGGAGGGCATGGCATCTATCGGCAATACCACCCGCAGGGTGGTCTGCCAGGGGGCACCGGCTGTGAGGGTGATGCTTTTGTGGGTGGTGGTCTGCTTCCATTCGCGCCAGGTCTCGGTTTCCTGGTCGGTGGTCTGTCGCCTGCTGCGCCAGCATGAGACTTCCAGGGAACAGGAAGCAAGGGTTACCCCTCGGCGAGGCACTATTGTCACCTCTGCCTCGACCGACTGGCCTCTGGATACCGGGTTTTGGAGCAGCCGGGCCTGGATCGTGCCCACTTGCAGGGCTGCCAGCAGGTTGCGGTTGCCGATATACGCCATGATTCCCCCGATTGCCATCAACCCCAGGCCCCCCGTCAGCCCTGCACCTGAGGTACCGGACGGCTCCTGAAAAGCCAATAAACTCAGTACCACCACCGGCATGAGGCCCATGAATAAAAAACGGGGATTTTTGTTAGCCCAGTCGGGCCGGTAACAGAGGTACCCAAACAGCCCTGTGCAGATCACCCCTACCGCGGTCAGGCCCGGATTTGCCAGCTCTGACGGTTGAGCGACCCCTGCTGAAAGGCTGGCTGCTACCCCCAATCCCGCCAGAACGGCCAGGGTATGGGTAAAAAAGGGAGAACTGCCCGTGTCGCGTGGTGCTGCCGCCAATCCGGCCAGGTGAAACAAACACACGCCCAGCACCAGTGACACCAACTGGTACCCGTTATCCTGTCCTGCGGCTGTCAGGATATGCCGGAGCGGGGTCGGTGGATGAGGGGTGATATGCCCGGACATCAGCACAAAATCTGGCTGTAACCCCCAGCTATACAGGCAGATCACTGCCAGCAAACTATACAAGGACCCAAAAAAAACCGATGTTGCATCACGTCCGTGACGGGCAGGATCTTCGGCTTCCCATATCTTACGCCCGACAGCCAGCCCGCCCAGGGCAACCAGCGCGGCAAACCACCGCATCCCGGCAAAAGGCAGGTTTTCAGCCCAGTACGGGTGAAACACAGCCCCAAACGCTGCCAAACCGCCTCCGAGGGTAAATACTGAAAAAAACAGCTGCCCGGTTAGCCGGGCGGCAATGTCCTGCCAGCGTTTGAATCGTAAGGAGGTATCTACCGGAGCCCCTGCCGATCTGGCCTGCCGGATTTGGTCAGCGGGTGACATCACCTGAAACCGGTACACCTCCGTGACCGGTTCCCCCTCCGGCAGCACTACCGTGACAAATACCCACCAGTACAACTGCCGCAACTCATGCACCGGCAGGTCGGGTGCTGTAAAAAACAACGGAAACGCAGCCGCTTTCCCCGCCTCCAACTGACAGGCCTGTGCCAGATCTGCCGAGACCTCGTGGAGATGCGCTGCCTCGGGGTTGTCACTGCGGGTCGCATACCGGCCTGCCGTCACCCCTACCATCACAGCCGCAGAAGGCTTCAGGGTAAGCGTAACCCCGACAGCACTCCCGGGCGTATATACCCGGTCCTGGCGACTAAATTCAGCTTCAATGCGAAATGGCGGCGGCATAGTAGGCGAAAAACAGGTGAACCGATGGGTATGCTATATACATAACCACCGGATGGTATGCAAGTCCGCAGAAGCCGGATAATGAGCTGTGTTGTTGTAGGTCTACAACCTCACCGCACCACCACCGGCCGGGTCACACTGCCCCTGGCAGTCCGCACCGACACAAAATACACGCCCTCACTTTGGGCTGTCAGGTCAATACCTATGTCCAGGTGCTGGCCGTGGTGACGGGTGCGCTGCAGGGACTGCCCGTTAGGGGCCCAGACCTCCACGAGGGCTTCTTCTGCCTGCTCAAAGTCTATCACGGCCCGCAACTGCCCGTTGGTGGGATTGGGCATGAGCTGGAAGACCGTCAGCCCCAGGCGATCCCCGACGCCCACAAACACTTCTACGACGGCACGGGCTGTATCCGAACATCCATTGGCATCGGTAATGGTGACGGTGTACAGGCCAGGGGCCAGTTGCTGGAGGGTGGCCGTGGTATCGCCGGTGCTCCAGAGATAGGTATAAGGCGCCTGGCCGCCGCTGGCGACAGCCGTTGCGGTGCCATCATTGGGGCCCTGGGCAGGGGTTGCGCTGGCGCTGGCTGTCAGGGCGGGGAAGGCAGGGGGAACGGCTACCGATACCGTCGTCGAGCAACTGGCGGCGTCCACAATGGTCACGGTATAAGTCCCCTCACACACCTGTACCCGCGGGGCGCCTGTCGAGCCATCGTCCCATACGTAGGCCGCTGCGCCGGTGGCATTGGCGAGGGTAAAGCTGACATCAGCCGCACAAGGGCCACACGCTGCGCCACTCAGGACCGGGGTAGCACTGAGCGAGCACCCGCTGTTGGCAGGCGGCGCATAACATATCTCCAGTGACCAGTCGGTCAGGGAGCCCCCATCAGGTGCCTCGACATCCGCCAACTCCAGCGTCCAGGTACCAGTCGCGTTTTCACCGTTAAAAACCGCCAGGGGGTTTCTGGGTTGATACAGCCCGCTGTCAGTAGGCGGGCAGGGAATGGCGGTATAAAGCGCAGTTGCCTGGTCGTCAAAACGGATATTAAAGTTTCGCTCGGCTTCACAGACGGGGCCCGATACCAGTAATTGGGTGCCAACAGGGCTTATGATCGAAAAACGCACATCCCGCATGTAGTCATGGGTTCCTTTTAGCACGGGGATATTAATGTCCGTCACGCTGCCAGCCAGTGGAAAGGTTACGGTAGCCAATACCGTATCGGGAAAAACAGGGTCCAGGTTTAGCGGCAGGCCCGTGCTGACCAGGGTCGTGCAGACCGAACCGATGGTATTAAACTGAGATACAGGCCCATATTCACTTTCGCCACAGGCATTGCTGCCTTTGACCCGCCAATACAAGGTAGTCTGGAGGGGAAAAACAACCGGCACCTGGTACTGGCTGGTACTCAGACCTGCCTGCTGAAACAGCACCGGTGCAAAACCCGGATTGTCCGCAATCTGTACCGTGTATGTGCTGGCACCCGGCAATATACTCCACACCAGCCAGGGAGCAGGCTGCACCTGGACAGCACCGTTCACGGGGACTACCGGCAGGATCGGCGTAGCAGGTAAGGCCTGAGTGGTGTTCAGCACAAAGGAAACCGTATCAGCCCCTCCGTTTCCGGCTCCGGTAATGGCAAGGGTATATAATCCCGGCATAACACTGCTCAATCCGCTGAGGGTGAGCGTAGTCTGAGTACCAGCTGCGACCGGAGACTGATCAAATGCAGCTGCCACCCCCTGCGGCAGGCCCGATACCGTCAGGGTTACCAACCCCGCAAAACCGCCTGTACTGTCCACTGCCAGTCCGATGTCCAGGGTATCTGCCCCGCAAGCCGCAGCAGCCTGTGGCACGGTATTCAGCACAAATCCCAGGCTGGAGGTATTGATACTGAAGTTGCTATTGGACACATCAAAAAAAATGTTGTCCGCACACACGACCATCACCCGCGCAGAGTCCGTGTTGAGGTTGGGGACCAGTACCGGATATAATCCATCGTTGGGGACACCAGCGGCCAGCACAACCGGATAAGACAATCCTCCATCCGTAGATAGCAGGATGTCCACCTCCGGGCAGGCAACAGGTGCCAACTGGGTATTGGCGGGGTCCCAATACACCATTTCCTGGCCACCTGCCGTCCAGCTGATGCCTGTTGAGCTGGGATGGGTCACGACAAACGGCCCCGCCTGATCCTGCACGGTGACCCTGACACTGTCCTGGGCCGTGCAGCTGCCCCCGATTGCGTTGTCCCGCACCGAAACACGGAAATTCATCTCGCGCGCGACCGCAGGCAATACCTCCCAGGTGAATGGCCCTCCGCCGGCCAGGGCCGCCAACGCCGGAAAATACCGGGTGGGACTTGGGGTAGGCAAAAAGGTTCTGAAATTAGGTCCGCCGGTGCTGCCGGATACAGGCGGCTGGGGACTTAGCTCCGCGTCAAACTGTTCCCAGCAGTAGGTGATGGGATCCCCGTCTGCGTCACTCCCCTGTGCCGTCAGGAAAAAAGGCGTACCCGCCGGAATCACATACGAATGCCCGCTGCTGGTTACAACAGGCGCGGTATTATTAAAGGAGGTATGTACCCCACAGGTTTGCCCGCCGCCCAGCACAATGAAGCGGGACATTTCCTCCAGGTTGTACCCGTGAAAATACGCATCGGAGTTATTCTGGACATTGTCTCCGCAGATGCCGGCGTATGCCATGATGGTGGAACCACTCCCGGGCTCCACAGCGCTGGGCGAGGGATCGCCGTTATTGCCACAGCCCCGGAACGGATGACTGCCCGAAAACTGATGCCCGATCTCGTGGGCTACATAATCAATATCAAAAGGATCCCCCACAGGTGCCGAAAGCCCCGTAAAAGCACCCGATTTGTAAAACGGCTCACAGACCACGGCATAAAATGCCGCTCCACCCCCGCCCGTGCCAAACACATGCCCGATATCATACCCGGCATCACCGATCAGGCTGTCTGTCAGGACCAGGTTTTCACCGATCAGGTCATTGCCAAAGGGGTCAGTCTGAGGATCAAGGAAAATCAGGGTGTCTGTCTGGGCGATCAGCTCCATCCGCACCGCAAAATCCTGCTCAAATACTTCATTTACCCGGTTGATGGTCGTCACCATTGCCCCCAGCGCCAATGGGACCGTCCCTCCGTGAAACTGGGCGTATTCGCCGGTACAGGAGAGGGCCAGGCGGTAGATATGCCGGTTGCAGTCGCCAAAAAGTTCTGGCCCCCTGCGCTGGATATCTACCAGGTCACGGGTGGGATGATCGTAAAACGTGCAGGAAAAGGCTGGTTGTGCCGGATCGTCAAAGTCTTTTTTGGCATACACCTGGTACAGCCCGTCCTGATCCCGGTACAGCGGGTCAATAAATACCTTGCCATGCGCCTGTGTGAACAGCACCGCATGAAACCCCTGTGGCGTGAGGTCAAACCGGATTGTCATGGTGGCATCCTGGCGCCCGCGCCCCGCATAGGTACGGATACCCGGATAACGGTCTGCCAGGCCTTGTGCCATGACGGGTGACTCCCATACGTTGAATGCAACCATGTTTCCGTCCGGGAGGGGAATCTCCAGTATGGGAGCCCGCTCCCGCGCAGCCTGGCTAAACTCCATCGGTGCCTGGGCCAGTTGGGTGCGCAGGGTATGTATATCCAGTGAAAATACCTGATAAACGTTGGGCAGGATAAGGCGCGTACCAGCTTTGTCAGCCTCAGCAGCAGGTGACTCCAGCTGCCAGGGCGCAATGGTGCTGCCAGTCTGGGCCCACGCCGGGCGTACACCGCACAAATAACTGAGGGCCAGACACAACATGAAAGATAGGGTACGCATCGTTGTTAGGTTAGATAAAAGGTCAAAAACCAAGTCCGTATCTGCATGAGCCTAATCAGGTCCCTGTAGGGCTGGTTTGGTACACAACTACCGGCGCCACAAAAACGGTCTCCCAATATACAGCCATTCCGAATATTTAGCGAAAAAGTAAAACATACCATATGTGCCCTCCCCTGGCAGTACCATACCGAGCCGTTTGACAGGTTAGCGCCAGCTAAGCCGCTCTGCCCATTGGAGAGCTGACGGTAGCTCCATACTTGAAAATTCTATATGTATCACCCGTCTTTTCTGATGGTTGGTGGTCCTGCCGGAGCTGTGTAAGGTCAACGGTTTCATCAACATAATCCCGCCCTGTCTCACACAGCAGGTTGTTTCCGTCTCAAGGTCCCAGTTGATGGTCTCTGGCCTGTAGATCTTTTTCAGATGTGAGGTTGGAATTACGCGTAAGGCTCCGTTTTGCTCGTCTGTGTCATCGAGATGAATTCGGATTGTCACGATATTTTCCAATATTTCGATTGGTGGCTGGACTGCAAACTGATTTTGCTTCGTTGTCCAGGGCCCGAACTTGTCAAGCTCAAGTTTTTTGTCAACGGATATGGTTAAGTCCTGATGGTAAGCAACATACCAATTTGAAGTTTCTGGTTTGTCAAAGTACAGGCTCTTAACCACAAAAAAATTGTCGCCCACTACCTGCCGGATTGTTTCTTTTAGGTTGTCATTAAAAACGAGCTCAACGGTCTCCGGCAACTCTTTAAAAAACTGCCTGATGGCAAACAAGTCGGCTGACTTTCTGAAAGTATCCTTCGCAGTGTCGGCATGATGTATGGCAGCCAGTATATGGTTGATTTCATCGGTTGTGTACAGGTCATGTATGACAGAAAATCCGTTTTCAGAGAGCGCTTGTTGATGGTATGCGGCGTCGTTCATATGGCTGAAGGCTCCTATCTAAGTTTATTGCGTTGCTGCCCCCAGCAAGATAGGCAAAAGTTTTGTTTGGCGCAGGTCTCCTTGGTAAACGCGGCAGGCTAAGACAAGGTCTCCTTTTGTAAGATATTTTTTATCCTAAAATAGGGGATCGAATATATCAGGTTTACCACCAACACAAACAATAAAAAAGCCGGCATGCTGCCAAAAGTAAAAAACGGGGTGAATCTGGGCATTAAAAACAAAAACAACCCTGCTAACCAACAGATGGCCGATATACCTATTTGTGCACGCAGACGCCCGGCATCGTGCAGTTTTTCGGCTTCTAACCCTATAATTTTATGGATAAATAAAAACCAAGCTACTACTGCGAGTGCATTAGGGCAAAATGAAAAATAGGTAATGGCATCTATCCTTATAAAATCAACCACTCCCCAAATCACCAAAAGATACCCAAGTGTTTTCCAACTGTTGAAACTTTCATCCACATGATTGGCTAACCATGAAACCGAACGCAAGTATATGATCGCTCCGAGAAAGTCATTGATTAAATCAATTTGAATGGGGATGGATTTGGGAAGTTTATAATGAAATTCAATCAGGACTAATATGAGTCCCTTAAAGACATTGATATAAGCCTGCTGTTTATGCATTGCCGGTGACTATGTAGGTGTTACGTTGACTGGGAGATACAAGGCTTTTCCTGCCCTTATGTACAAATATAAACAAAAGTGATTCTCTGGCAACTAATCACTCGAATAATACAGTAAAATGCCAACTGATTCACTAATAATCAAATGTTTACAATATAAATGTCCAAGGCATTTTTCGTAATTGTCATTTTGTCTTTGAGTAGGCAATCATTTAAACAAACAACCCTGACAAGTCAATTTGTCAGACATCTACAAGTCACTTTAGCACCCCCCTTTTATTCCCCGGTCAAGATTGAAGGGGGGTGCCCCGTACCGCCCCAAGACGCTGTCATCCAAACCACCAGGCCATAATAGCACCTCGATGCTGAGCTGTAAGCACAACAAAATCCAAGAGGCTGTCCTGCTGAGACAGCCTCTTGGGTACCCAAAATATCAACCGTTGAGCATATCGCAACAGCAGACCTCAGACCAGGGCGCCATTTTTGATCTCATCCACTACGGCGGGATCGAGCAGCGTGGAGGTATCCCCGAGGCTGGAGGTTTCGCCTTCAGCGATTTTGCGGAGGATGCGGCGCATGATTTTGCCGGAGCGGGTTTTGGGCAGGCCGGATACCACCTGTATTTTGTCAGGCTTGGCGATAGGGCCGATCTCCCGGGTGACTACCTCCAGTATCTCGCGGCGCAGGGGGTCATGCTCTGCCGGCATATGCTGGCAGATGACATAGGCGTATATGCCCTGGCCTTTGATCTCGTGCGGGTATCCGACGACGGCAGACTCCACGACATTGGGGTGCTGGTTGATGGCGTTTTCGATCTCGGCTGTACCTAAGCGGTGGCCGGAGACATTGATCACGTCGTCTATACGCCCGATGATGCGGTAGTTGCCATGTTCGTCGCGGCGGGCTCCGTCTCCCGTGAAGTAGAGATTATGGAAGGTAGCAAAGTAGTTTTGGCGGCAGCGCTCATGGTCACCGTAGGTGGTGCGCAGGATAGACGGCCAGGGAAACTTGATACAGAGGATACCCTCCACGTCATTGCCTTCGATCTCCTGTCCGTTTTGATCCACGAGCACCGGCTGTACACCCGGCAGGGGCAGGGTGGCGTGTGCAGGCTTGAGGGGCGTGATACCTGCCAGCGGAGAGATCATCATGCCACCCGTCTCCGTCTGCCACCAGGTATCCACAATGGGACAGCGTCCTTTGCCGATATGGGTATGATACCAGTGCCAGGCTTCTTCATTGATCGGCTCTCCGACAGATCCCAGGATGCGGATGGAGGAGAGGTCGTAGGACTCTACCCACTGGGTGCCCAGGGCTTGCAGGGCCCGGATGGCAGTAGGCGCGGTATAGAAGATATTTACCTTGTGTTTTTCACATATCTGCCAGAAACGGCCTGCGTCAGGCCAGGTCGGTATGCCCTCAAACATCAGGGTCGTAGCACCTGCCAGGAGGGTACCATACACAATGTAGGAGTGGCCGGTGATCCAGCCTACATCGGCGGTGCACCAATAGACGTCTCCTTCTTCATACTGAAATACATTGCGGAAGGTATAGTCGGTATACACCATGTATCCGCCGCAGGTATGGACGACACCTTTGGGTTTGCCAGTAGAGCCGGAGGTATAGAGGATAAACAACATGTCCTCCGCATCCATGACCGTCGCGGGGCAATGGTCATCCACCTCGGTGAGGGCCTCGTGGATCCAGTGGTCACGCTCAGGGTGCCAGCCTACTGCCTCGCCGGTGCGGCGCAGCACGAGGACCGTCTGGATGGTGGCCGTCATCTGCAGGGCATCGTCCACGATGGCCTTGACAGGTACCTGACGCGCACCCCGGAAGTTGCCATCAGAGCAGATGACAGCTTTGGCAGCTGCGTCATTGATCCGGTCTGCAAGGGACTGGGCCGAGAAACCGGCAAATACAACTGAGTGAACCGCCCCGATCCGGGCACAGGCCAGGACGGCAATGGCCAGCTCCGGCACCATCGGCATATAGATACAGACACGGTCTCCTTTGGTGATGCCCCGGGCTTTGAGGACATTGGCCATGCGGCATACCCTGCTGTGGAGCTCGCGGTAGGTGAGGGTCTGGGAGGGCTCATGTGGGTCGTTTGACTCCCAGATGATGGCAGCCTGGTCGCCCCGTGTCTCCAGGTGGCGGTCAAGGCAGTTTTCGGTGATGTTCAACTGAGCGCCGGCAAACCACTTGATCTCGGGTTTGACAAAATCCCACTCCAGCACCTTGTCCCACTTGCGGTGCCAGGAAAAAGTCTCGGCTTGCTCGGCCCAGAATCCCTCAGGATCCCCGACACTCTGACGGTATGCCTGCTGGTAGTCTTCAAAAGTGCGGATGCGCGTTGCCATAACGAGTAGCGTAGTAAGTTAGCGGTAATAAAGAATGGCAGCAGCAGAGGCCTGCGTCCATTGTGGGGGAAAGATATAGCCAATCCGGCAATTGTACAAATATCTACATATATAAATGTGCAGATTATTTATCCGGTGACTCACCTTCCCTGATAGCCAAGATAGCAGCAGACAATCGTCTGCTGCTATGACATGAATCATTCCCAGGTACTTATTCAGTCCTTGCGGGTCGTTTATTTACCAAAATCTTCCTCTTCCCGCATCGCTTCCTGCCAGCTCTGTCCAAAGTTGATCATCTCCAGCGTGGCAAGCGAAAGTTTGTTTTCCAGCTTACCAAATTTTTTGCGATAGTCTTTCATGCTGAGTTTGATGACCTCCATGGCCTCCTCGCGGCCGTAGGTATGGGTGATCTCACACTTGGTCGCATCCTGTCCCGGTATGACCTTGTAGGTGAGGAAGTAGTGCATCAAGCGCTGGATGATAGAGGCGGGTACGTCTCCGATATCTTTCCACTCCTGATATACCTCATCACCCTTGAGTACCGCGATAATTTTGTCATCGGCCTCTCCTCCGTCAATCATCCGGAAACCTCCGATAGGGATGGCCGGCACCAGGATGTCACCGTGGGTGATATTGCGCTCGGTGAGCACGCAGATGTCGAGGGGGTCTCCGTCCCCGACAATGCCCTCGCGGCCTGTTTTTTCAGAACAATAAGCACCTACATGGTCCATGCAGAAAGTCTGGGGCACAAATCCGTACAACGCCGGGATAATGTTGGAGTACTTCTGGGGGCGATCCACCTTGAGGTATCCGGAGCGTTTGTCTATCTCGTACTTGACGGTATCCGTAGGCACCATCTCAATAAATGCCGTGACGAGCTCAGGTGCTTTTTCGCCGATGTGAACCCCGTGCCAGGGGTGCGACTTATACCGGAGGCCGATGAGTTCCCAGATACGGGTAAGGGTATTTTTTGCCATGAGAAAAAGGGGTTTACCAAAGGAGCTTCGCTCAATTGATGCGATGATACGCATAATCTGCCGTGGGCACAACGATCTGCGGACAGATGGATAGAATAATGCATTCATTCGCCGGAGGCTGCGCCCGATACGTATTTCCTGATGTTTTTTCCGGTATTTTATCCTGATCCCGGCGTTTGACCTGAATCCGGAATTTACTAGTTTTGCGGCTATGAGTACCTTCAGGAAGTATTTGTCAACCATCATAGCCGTCATCCTGTCCATCACCCTGGTATATCAGTTACCACTCCCACTGGATGGCATCGCTAAATTTATCGTTGTACTGGCTGTCTTTGCAGCGGTATATGGGGTAGAGCAGTATATTACCCGCCGCAAGCAGGATCCCTCCTAACCCACCCCTTACCCATACGCCAGATGATCAACTTCTCTGCGGGTCCGGCCCGCTTACCAGCTTCTGTATTGGCTCAGGCCCAGGCCGAGCTGACCAGCTATCGTGGGTCCGGGATGTCTATCATGGAGGTCAGCCACCGGGGACCTTTGTTTCAGGACGTAATAGACCGGGCAGAGGCCTCGCTGCGGCAGCTGATGGGGATTCCGGATACGTATGCAGTATTGTTTATACAAGGTGGTGCTACCCAGCAGTTTTCGATGGTACCCCTCAACCTGCTCCGGGCCGGGCGCCGGGCTGCGTACCTTGATACAGGCGTATGGTCTCAAAAAGCCATTGAAGAAGCCCGCCGGTACGGCGACGTAACGGTTGTTGCCTCGGGCAAGGCGGCTGATTATACGGAGATTCCTGATCTGACGCAGGTCTCATGGCCTCAGGATGCCGCCTATGCACATATCACCACCAACAATACCATCTATGGCACCCGGCTCACCACGCTGCCAGCTGTAGGCCCGGTACCGCTGGTCGCAGATATGTCCTCCAATATCCTGGACGAACCCTACGAAGTATCACAGTTTGGGCTGATCTATGCAGGTGCCCAAAAAAACATGGGCCCCTCCGGCGTCACGGTAGTGATCATCCGCCGGGACCTGATCGGGCATGCGCAGCCCGGGACCCCCCTGGTCCTGGACTATCAGCCTTATGCTGCGCATGGCTCTATGTACAATACCCCCCCGACCTTTGCGATATACCTCGCGGGACTGGTATTTGACTGGGCCCTGGCCCTGGGTGGCATACCTGCTACTCACGCCCTCAACAGCCAAAAGGCGACCCTGCTGTATGACTACCTGGACCGCTCATCCCTGTTTGTCCCCAATATTCCTGCGCCACACCGCTCCCGGATGAACGTCACCTTCCGGCTGCGCCGCCCTGAGCTGGAGGCGACCTTTGTCGCAGCGAGTCAGGCCGCTGGTTTTGAGGGGCTCAAAGGCCACCGAAGTGCTGGCGGGATGCGTGCCAGTCTCTACAATGCCGTGACCCTGGCCGATGTCGAGGCCCTTGTAGGTTTCATGACTGAGTTTGAACACCGATATACTGCATAATCCCCTCCTAACCCAGGTTACGATATGGCGATCATCAAAACCTTTCGGGGGCTGCGCCCCCTGCCCGCCCTGGCTGCCGCAGTGGCTTCCCGTCCTTACGATGTGATCAATACAGAAGAAGCCCGTGCCGAGGCGGAGGGTAATCCGCACTCCTTCCTCCACGTGGTCAAACCTGAGATAGACCTGCCAGCTGATACCCATCCCTATGCGCCTGTGGTGTACGAAACCGGGCGGGATAATTTTCAGCAGCTCGTCGCCCAGGGTGCCTTTGTGCGGGACAGCCAGGACAGCCTCTACATCTATCGCCTCGAAATGGACGGCCAGGCCCAGTCCGGGATAGTGGCTGCCGCCGCTGTCGCCGATTACCTGAACGAGGTCATCCGCAAACACGAGCTCACCCGGCCCGACAAGGAGGAAGACCGCAAAAACCATGTCCGTATCTCCCGGATCAATGCTGAGCCAGTATTTTTTGCCTATCCGGCCCAGCCGGAGCTGGACCTGCTCGTAGCAGGCGTTGAGGCGGGTATCCCTGTATATGACTTCACGGCCGTGGACGGGATCCGCCATACCCTCTGGGTGGTGGACGATCCGGCTGTATGTGCGGAGATTGTGCGGATTTTTGCCGAAAAAATCCCCTTTACCTATGTCGCCGATGGCCATCACCGCACCGCAGCGGCAGCCCGGGTAGGACAAGAGTTGCGCGAAGCCAATCCTGACCACACCGGAAATGAGGAGTATAATTATTTCCTCGCGGTACATTTCCCTGACAACCAGCTCCGTATCCTGGACTACAACCGGGTGGTACGGGACCTGAACGGCCACACGCCCGAGAGCCTGCTGGCAGCCATAGGGGAGCAGATGGAAGTTATCCCCCAGGCAGATGTTTTCCGGCCTTCACGCCCCCATACCTTCGGAATGTACCTGACAGGCAAGTGGTACGAGCTCCAGGCCCGGCCCGGCACCTTTGATCCGCAGGACCCTATCGGCGTACTGGATGTGACCATCCTGGGCCGTCAGATACTGGAGCCTATCCTCGGGATCGGCGACCAGCGCACCGACAAGCGGATAGACTTTGTAGGGGGGATGCGTGGCCTGGGCGAGCTGGCCCGGCGGGTGGACAGCGGCGAGATGCAGGTTGCCTTCTCCATGTATCCCGTGAGCATGAAACAACTCATGAATATCGCTGACGGCGGCTTTATTATGCCCCCCAAGGTCACCTGGTTTGAGCCCAAACTCCGCAGCGGACTGGTCGTGTACAGCCTGTAACCGGGCCTGATACCCTGTCAGCCCTGCTTACACCAGTTTTTTCCATTTTTCCATAAACCGCTTGAAGGGGCCGGTATTCTGCATGATATAAAAATGCAGGTACGGAATACCGGCCTCCAGCAGTTCGCGTGACTGCCGCATGGCCCATTCCACTCCGGTTTCGACCTCTTCCTGACGGGTCTTGGCGGCCAGCATCCGGTCGGTCAGTTCCTCGGGGATATCTATATGAAAAATAGAAGGTAGTACCGTCAGGTGATTTTTGCTGGTCATGATCTTAAGCCCCGGCACGATCGGCATGGTGATCCCATAGTTGCGGGCAGCCTGCACAAACGCCAGAAACTTTGGGGTATCATAAAACATCTGAGACACCGCGTAGTGCGCGCCAGCATCCTGCTTGGCTTTGAGCACCTGGAGGTCAAACTTCAGGTTGGGGGCTTCAAAGTGTTTTTCGGGATAACAGGAAACGCCGATACAAAAATTGGTCGGGGCAGCGTCTATGAGGTCGTCCTGATAATGGCCGGAGTTCATCCCGGCGATCTGGCGCACCAAGTCCCCTGCATAGTTATTGGCTGAGCGGTCGTGGGGAATCGGACGGGGGTTGTCCTTGTCGCCCCGGATTGCGAGGACATTTTCGATCCCGAGGTAGTTGAGTTCAATGAGGGCGTCCTCCGTCTCCTCCCGCGTAAACCCATTGCAGAGCATATGGGGGACGGGTTCGAGGTTATATTTATACTTGATCGCAGCACAGAGTCCGAAGGTACCGGGGCTCTTGCGTTTGACCTTCCGCTTGTAAGATCCATCGGGCATTTCCTCCCAGATGACCTCAGCCGCATGGCTGGTGACATCCACAAAGGGCGGGTGATACGGGATAATAGACTCAATGGCAGCGTGAATCTGCTGGATCTGACTGCCCCGCTTGGGGGGGATGATCTCAATGCTTACGCTGGGGTTCTGACAGGTCTGCAAGTGGTCAATGACGCGCATGTACGATACGTTGCGAAATGTGCCACAAAGGTACAATTCTCCTTTTCAGGGCCAAATATACAGGCAATATCAGGCGTGCCGAATCGCTGTCACCGGATCGGTACTGGCAGCCATGGAGGCGGGTATGATCCCCGATACAAGTCCGGTGCCGACTGAGAGCGTGAGCCCCAGCACCATATCACCCGGTGCGATACTCACCGTGAAGGGCAGGCCGGCGGCACTCATGATGCCCTGGACCAACAACCCCAGCAATACGACCACGCCCATCCCTACCAGCCCTCCGCTCAGGCATATCAGCACGGACTCCACCACAAACTGGTACAAAATAAACCCACGGGTCGCCCCCAGGGCCTTCTGAACCCCGATTTCATTGGTGCGCTCCCGCACGCATATGTACATGATATTGCCGATACTGAATCCTCCGATCAGAATCGAAAAAATGCTGATAACCCAGCCACCGGTCTTGAGGAATCCAAAAAACCGGGCAAAACTATTCATCAGCATCTCCTGCTTGTTGATCGCAAAATTATTGTCTGTGCCAGCCTTGAGCCCCCGTACGGCCCGCATATTGCCGACGATCTCACTCTCTATCAGGGGGACATCCTCATAGGTATTGGCCTTGATGATGATGAGTTTGTCCAGGCTGCGGATATTTTGGTTGAACATGGCCGGGAGGACCGCATACGGGATATACATACGGTCGTCCTCGCTGGGCGGCCCCGGAAAGAGTGGCGCCCCCTGCCGTGTCTGTACCCCTACGACTTCCAGGCGTTTGCCGCCTGCCACCAGGTGTTGTCCGATGGGGTCTGAATTGGGGAAGAGGTTGGTGGCGATATTGTGCCCGATGACACAGATAGAGGCCCCTCTCCGGCTTTCTACCTCCGAAAAAAATCGTCCGTTGCTCAGGTCAATATCTGAGACCCGGATTATATCGTGGGTAGTGCCTACGACCTGTATATTGCTCACGCTCCGGCCTGATGCCTTGATGGTCTGCCCCGGTACCGTCACCTGATAACATACCCCGCGCACGGCAGAGAGATTTTGTTTGAGTTTTTGGTAGTCCCGATACGAAACTTTGGGGCGGTTGATAAATTTATACCATTCATTTCCCCCCTCAGCCCAGGGCCAGTGATGGACAAATATAGTGGTATTGCCCAGCGAGGCGACACTCTCCGTGACGGACGTCTGCATAGAATTGACCATCGTGAGGATCCCCACGATCGCAAAAATCCCGGTAGCGACCCCCAGCATGGTCAGGATGGAGCGCAGACGATTGCTGCGGATGGCGCCTACTGCGATGCGGATGCCCTCGGTCAAAAACTGGATCGGGTTCATATCAGGGGGTGCAACCCTTGGTCGGGTTAAACGTTAAGTATGACGTGAAATATCTGGATTTTGTTTGGAATCTCCGTGTATTTTTCAGCACCTGACCCAAAATTATAGCCTCAATCCGTATCTTTAACGAGTATCGGATCGGGTTGATCTGGTAGGCCTTTTAATGATTGTTAATTTTTGGTTATGACGAAGCGTCTTCTGTTCCTGCTGTGGATGATCGGGGCGGTACTGCGGGTCCAGGCCGACTATATTCTGATCCCGATGGACTATACCCAGCGCGACCACCTCAAGTCCTACGGGATGGCTTATTGGGTGATCGAGCACGAGGTGGATGTAGATTGGCTGCTCAACTACCGGGGGGGAAGTTTTATGTTCCGTTATTCCTCTGTTTTTGAGCAGGAGCTGCGCATCCGGGGCGTAACGTATGAGCGGATTGCCGATGGAAAATCTGCCGAAATCCTGGCCTATGTCACCTCTGACGGGGTCAATATGGATGCGGTCAAGCTGGAGACAGCCCCTAAGATTGCTGTTTATTCGCCTAAAAATAAACAACCCTGGGACGATGCCGTGACGATGGTCCTCACCTATGCGGAGATCCCCTACGAGACGGTCTATGATCCGGAGGTCCTCGATGGCAAACTCACGGAGTATGACTGGCTCCACCTGCACCATGAGGACTTTACGGGCCAGTATGGCAAGTTTTATGCCTCCTACCGCAACCACAAATGGTACCAGGAGGAGGTGCAGGCCCAGGAAAGCATAGCACAACGATACGGTTTTACGAAGGTCAGCCAGATGAAGCTGGCAGTAGCCAAGCAGATCAAGGAGTACCTGAACAACGGAGGTTTTTTGTTTGCCATGTGCTCTGCGACAGACAGTTACGACATAGCCCTGGCAGCAGAAGGTACGGACATCTGCGCCTCCATGTTTGACGGAGATCCCTCACATCCCACGGCGCAGGACGAGCTGGATTTCTCCTATTCCCTGGCTTTTGAGAACTTTGAGCTGGTAATGGACCCGCTTCAGTATGAGTTTTCGAATATTGACTCCAACGTAGGGCGGTTTGTGCAGCAGCACATGGACTACTTCACCTTGTTTGAGTTTTCGGCCAAATGGGATCCAGTGCCGACCATGCTCTGCCAGAACCATACCCGGACTGTCAAGGGATTCATGGGCCAGACGACCTCCTTTCGCCGGTCCGTCCTCAAGGAAGAAGTACTGGTCATGGGCGAATTAAAAGCCTATAATGAAGCCCGGTATATCCACGGCAATTATGGCAAGGGGATGTGGACCTACTACGGGGGCCACGACCCGGAGGACTACCAGCACCTGGTAGGCGAGGAGCCCACTGATCTCTCCCTCCACCCCAATTCGCCCGGGTACCGCCTGATTCTGAACAATATCCTCTTCCCGGCTGCCCGGAAGAAAAAACAAAAGACCTGAGCCTGCCGGGCAAATATTCTCGAAAAAAACTGCCTGAGTCCGGCATGAATCCCTATTTTTGCCGGTCATATGCAGTTTTCTCTTCTCCATACGGATACAGGGTCACAGGCGCGTGCCGGACGGATCGTGACGGATCACGGGTCCATTGAGACCCCTATTTTTATGCCGGTCGGTACGGTCGCCAGCGTCAAGGCTGTTTCACAACAAGACCTGGCTGAGACGATCGGGGCCCAGATCATCCTGGGTAATACCTACCACCTCATGCTACGACCCGGCACAGAGGTGCTGCAGGCTGCCGGGGGGCTGCACCGGTTTATGCACTGGGACCGGCCTATCCTGACGGACAGCGGCGGATATCAGGTCTACAGCCTCGCCAATACACGCAAGATCACCGAAGAAGGTGTCACCTTTGCCAACCATATAGACGGAGCCCGTCACCTGCTCACCCCGGAGAGCTGTATGGACATCCAGCGGGCCATCGGGGCAGACATTATCATGGCCCTGGACGAGTGTCCGCCATATCCCTGCGAGTATGGGTACGCCCGGCAATCCATGGAGCTGACCCACCGCTGGGCCGCACGCTGCAAGGCCCACCATGAGGCAGAGGCCCCCCTGTACGGATACCGGCAGCACCTGTTTCCCATCATTCAGGGGGGTACCTATCCAGACCTGCGCAGGGCCTCCACTGAGTATATTGCCTCACTGGACCTGCCCGGCAATGCCATCGGAGGCCTCTCCGTAGGGGAGCCGCATGAGGTCATGTACGAGCTTGCGGCCCTCTCATGCAGCATCCTGCCCACCCACAAACCCCGGTACCTGATGGGCGTAGGGACTCCGGCCAATATCCTGGAGTGTATCGCCCTGGGTGTGGATATGTTTGACTGTGTCATGCCCACCCGCAATGCCCGCCACGGGCACCTCTTCACACGGGAAGGCATCCGGCAGATCAAAAACCAGCAATATGCCATGGACTTTTCGCCGCTGGACCCGCTGAGCGACTGTCCGCTGGACCAGTATTACTCCAAGGCCTATCTCCGGCACCTGTTTAAGGCAGAGGAAATCCTGGCCTACCAGATCGCCAGTATTCACAATCTGTATTTTTACCTCTGGCTGGTGCGGGAGGCGCGGGCCCATATTCTCGACAATACCTTTGCGGCCTGGAAACAAGAAATCCTGCCCGTCCTGGAGCGGCGGCTCTGATCCCCATGCGTGACCGTATCTCCCCTGCGCCTGACTGGTACCTCCTCCGGCTGAGCCTGATGCTGATGCTCAGCGTCCGGGCCTGGCAGTTGGGACGGGGCGAGCTCAGCGGATGGGACGGGGTATCCGCCTTGCCGGCCACCGGCCTGGTCCTGGTCTGGGCCGCCGGTGCCCTGGCCTGCCTGGGTATGCCTGACCGGAGGCGGGCGGTGATATGGATCATCTGCGGGGCAGGTACCACTGCCTGGGTGATCACGCGGTGGATAGCGGCACATGGCCTACTGTACGAACTCATCGAAAACAGCCTTCAGGCTTTTCTCCCATGGATCGTCGCAGCGATGGCCTGGACCCCGGCTCAGGCTGCTGCCTCCCGATACCGCAGGGGGCTGACCTGGGCTGTTGTGATGACCTTTCTCGGGCATGGGTTGTATGCACTCGGAGCGGGTGTGCCTGTCCCCCAGCATTTTCTTACCATGGTCATGTCTGTGCTCCACCTGAGCCAGGCGCAGGCACGGATATTTCTGGCTGCGGCGGGCTGCATGGACCTGCTCGTCTGTATGCTGGTCTGGTGGCCGCGCACTGCCCGGTATGCCCTGGGATATGCAGCCTGCTGGGGGATCCTCACAGCGATCGCCCGGGTATGGGCCTATGCTGAGCCGGGGGATATCACAACGTGGGTGCGCTGGCTGCCGGAGACCCTGGTGCGCCTCCCCCATGGCCTGATCCCGCTGGCCTTGCTGCGGACACGTCAGATCTAGGGCAAATGCCTCATGCACTTGTACGCAGATACCTGTAGATTAGGACCATGAATCGGATCAGATACGCCTATACAGATGATAAACCCCGGCTCCTGCAGATTATGACAGAGGCCCTGGCTTGTTTTGACGAGGTAGAACTTGTGTTTACGGCCCGGAGCGGGCACGAGTGCCTGGAAAAACTTGCCAATCCACAAATCCCCTTGCCAGAGGTGATCCTCATGGACATAGAGATGGACCAAATGGACGGGATACAGGCTACCCGCGAGATACGGGCAGCCCTGCCTGATATCCGGATCGTGATGATGACTGTATTTGACGATCCGGCCCGGATTTTTGAGGCGATCCTGGCGGGTGCCTGTGGGTACCTCCTCAAGGACGAAAAACCCTCACGGGTCGTCTCTGCTCTCGAAGACGCAGTGGAAGGCCGGGCCCCCATGTCACCTGGCATCGCGATTAAAGCGCTGGAACTCATCCGGATTCAATCCCTGAAGGCAACAGCACAGGCAGCAACCCCGGAGTCCTATGGCCTCACTCCCCGTGAGCTGGAAATCCTGTCTGCAACAGCCGGAGGGCTTACCTACCAGGAGATTGCAGACACGCTGTTTATCAGCCCCAAAACCGTCCGCAACCATATCGAAAACATCTACCGCAAGCTCCAGGTACACTCAAAACTGGAAGCGGTACAGCTGGCCATGAAACACAAATGGATCCCGGACCCAAACAGTTGAATGGAATTAATATATTGATTTTCACCTATTTAAATCCAATTGCTTCAACCAGCGCTCTACTTAGTTAAGTTCGTCCTTGATATCACAGAGGAGGTTGAGCGCACGGAGACAGAGGTCGGCGGCTTCCTCATGGCGGATCAGTCCGGGCATCACAAAACATAACTCTTCGTCATAAATACAGGCCACTCCGGCCTCCAGCCGGGAGAATACCTCATAGAGGGTGATCTTGATTTCTTCACTTAAGATCAGGCTGCTGAACATCATGTCATTGGTGGTGATTTCCAGCCAGGGTGCAATCTGATGACTGAAATAGAGGGGTTTGTCGAGTGGGGCGATACGCTCCAGGACCCGATGCTCCACAAGATGGCGGCTGATGCGCAGGGCCCTGCGGTTGGGGTTGATCATGGGCAGCAGAATCCGGGTGCCCATCCATAAGCGCGACATACCGGCTACCGGGTATATAACGGGCTGGATGGCGATCTGATAACCGCGATAAGTCCCAAATATTGTGTACTCCCGCAGCGACTGCCAGGCCAGCTGCACCCCCAGTTGTTGGGCGAGTTTCTGGTGGCGAACCTCATCCTGCAAAAATGTTTGCCCTCGCTGGTATATCCACCAACCGCCACCTGCCAGGAGAACTGCGGCTATACAGAGCACAATAATTTCCATACGCTGATTTTCGGCTTGCAAGTTAATATTATTCGTGAAGTGCGTACCTATTCGCTGCCAGCTGTCACAGAAAGACCGTCTGAAGTGTCACCTCGTCTGATAGCAGTATTTCCGGACAATTCTTGTACCTTTAGGCATTCTCTTTATCCTATGAAACAACCCATCATCTTACTGCTTGACGATGATGCGCAGGTGCTGAGCGCCATACGCCGGGATGTACGACAGCGTTTCCGGGAAGACTATCGCATCATGGCTACAGACTCAGCCCGCGAGGCGCTTGACACCTTGTTGGAACTCAAAAAACAGCAAGAAGTTGTAGCCCTTTTTATATCAGATCAGCGGATGCCTGAGATGCTGGGGGTAGATTTTCTGCAGCAGGCCCTGCATATCTACCCGGACGCCAAACGAATCCTCCTGACAGCCTACTCGGATATTGATGCTGCGATCCGGGCGATCAATGAGGTACAGCTTGATTATTATCTCACCAAACCCTGGGACCCGCCGGAGGAAAAACTCTATCCCGTCCTTACGGACTTGCTGGAGGCGTGGGAAGCATCACATAAGCCTGACTTTCAGGGGGTTCGCATGATCGGCTATCAGTGGTCACCTCAGTCACACAGGATCAAGGACTACCTGAGTGGCAACCTCATCCCGTATCAGTGGCTGGACGTGCAGGTGAGTGAACCCGCACGGGAGCTGATGGCCCTGCACCAGATTACAGAGACGGCCCTGCCTGCGCTGATATTTGAAGATGGACTTACCCTCTCCAATCCTACTCCGGCACAAATCGCCCACCACCTGGGCCGCAAACTGGAGATGCGGGAAGATGTGTACGATGTGGTCATCATCGGTGCGGGCCCTGCCGGCCTCTCAGCCGCTGTCTATGGTGCATCTGAAGGGCTGAAAACCCTGCTCGTAGAGCGCAGAGCCCCAGGCGGACAGGCGGGAACCAGTTCCCGGATTGAAAATTACCTGGGATTCCCCTCGGGTCTCAGCGGAGCTGACCTGGCCCGGCGGGCGATCACCCAGGCGACCCGGTTTGGGACGGAGTTTCATGCCCCGGCCGAGGTGGTCAATATCCGGCTGGAAGACCGGTACAAAATCCTGACCCTCTCCAGCGGTCAGGAAATCACGACCCACAGCATTGTCATCGCCACGGGTGTGGAGTACCGGCAGCTGGAGGGTGATGGACTGGAACGGTTTACGGGAGGAGGGGTGTATTATGGTGCCGCTAACACAGAAGCATACGCCTGCAAGGGGCAGGACGTATATATCGTCGGCGGGGGTAATTCTGCCGGGCAGGCAGCCATGTACCTGAGTGCATTTGCCCGGAATGTCTATATCGTCATCCGGCGGGAAGGCCTGGAAGCGACCATGTCCCAGTACCTGATCCAGCAGATTCAGGCCACCCCTACCATTACCCTGCTTCCTTATACCCAGGTCACAGGAGCAGACGGACGCGACCGGCTGGAGTGCCTGCGGCTCCGGCATACGGAGTCTGGTGAGGAGCGCGTCGTGGATGCCGGTGCCTTGTTTATTTTTATCGGCACCCGCCCGGGTACAGACTGGCTCCAGCTGGACCTGATCAAAAACCAGGCGGGATACCTTGTCACCGGGCGAGACCTCGTACAGCACCCGTCATATCCCAAAGTCTGGAAAAAAAACCGGGAGCCATTTCTGCTCGAAACCTGCGTGCCGGGAATATTTGCAGCAGGAGATGTGCGGGCAACTGCCATGAACCGGGTCGCCTCTGCCGTAGGCGAGGGGGCTATGGCCATCAGTTTTGTCCATAAATACCTCAGCGAAGGCTAATATCATCGGCGACGAGGCTGCCGGGTGCTCAAAACCATTTTTTGCGCCACATCCAGATGCTCATCCCGGCCGCAATCCCGAGCATGAGCAGCAGCAATGCCGGATAACCCCAGGGTTGCTCCAGTTCTGGCATGTACCGAAAATTCATCCCGTATATCCCGGCCAGGAAGGTCAGCGGGATAAAAATAGTCGTCACCACGGTCAGGGTTTTCATGACCCGGTTCATGTCATGGCTGATCCGGGAGAGGTGGAGGTCCATGAGGTCCTTGAGCCGGTCGCCGAGGTTTTCCATCCCGGCATAGACGGTCTGGACATGGTCATAGATATTGCGGAGGTAGGTGTGGGTCGCACGCTGGATCCAGGGATCTCCATCACTCATCAGCCGGGCCACCTCAGCCGCCAGCGGGAAAATATAGCGCCGGACCCGGTTGACCTCTTTTTTGAGCCGGGCAATCTGCTTCACATTTTTTTCCTGCGGATGCCCCAGCACAATGTCTTCCAGCTCATCTATTTTTTCCCGAAAAAACTCCAGTATCTCTACATAGTGGTCCACGACCACTCCCATCAGGCGACAAAACAGGTAGTCAGCTCCGGCCTGCCGTACCTTGCCCATAGCGTGCTCAATCCGGTACCGCACCTCGTCAAATACATCCCCCTGCAACTCCTCCTGGAAGGTGAGCAGGTAGTTGCCGCCCAGGACCATGCTCACCTGCTCTACCGAGACCTGCATTGTCTCCCGGTCCAGGCGCAGCATTTTGAGGGTCATAAACAGGTGATCGTCAAATATCTCACTCTTGGGCAGGTGGCGGTGATGCAGAATATCATCCTGGAGTGTCACGTGCAGGTGAAAATGATCTGCCAGTTGGTTGATCCAGGTACACTCTGCGCCTATGTCTATATCCAGCCAGTTGATCGCACTGCGGTCCAGACGGCTCAGGACCGTCTCGGGTATCTCGTGCGTTTCGCACCGGTATTTTTGGGGGGCATACTGGATAAATCGGATCATAGGCAGGTGTTAGCAGACAGGCGTACAACATACAGACGGGTCGGGGATTTTCCAAAGCAGAAACACCGCCTCTCACCATGTATCAATATGCCGACTGTAACTTTTACAACTCAGGTCATTTAGTATATATACGTATTATCACTTACCACTATGGGTATCCTGCACCTGTTGGGTACGTTGCTGCTACTGAGTTGCATCAACCCGTTTCCGGCTGGCACCTCGGCGCCTGATCCCGGTATCACCTGGACCGAACTCACCCCGCATGCCCCCTGGCCTGAAAGTTATAACTATCAGATGTTCAGCATCCGGGATACGCTATGGGTTCTTCACCCACGGGGTACCTGGTGCAGCGCCGATGCCCGCCAATGGCATCCGTCGTCCTTACCCAATGTCGTACAAAATCAGGCTTTCCTGGATTATGTCTGTTTTAAAGGTGCCCTCTATGGTCTTGGTTCGCTCAGAGGTAATATCGAGCGATACGATTTCAGCCCGATGATTTGCCGCAGCAGTGACCTGAGGACCTGGGATACCCTCACAACTCAGTCCAATCTTCCGAAACGTTTTTTTTATCACCCGTTTGTATTTAATGACCATATCTGGATCATCGGCGGGGAGGACACCCGTACGGCGTATCAGGACATATGGCGGTCACCTGATGGCATCCACTGGACGCAGGTAGCAGACAGATTACCCTTCGGCAAACGCAGCAGTGCGCAGGTCGTGGTACTCAATGGTGCGCTTTACCTGCTGGACCATGATGTCTGGCGCTCAACAGATGGGATCACCTGGACACGCATCTGTGAAGCCATCCTGCCCGGAGAGCAGATATTCGGATACACGGCACTGGTATATCAGGAAAAAATATGGCTGCTGGGCTGTAACCGCACGGGTACTTTCACCAGCCAGGTGCTGTACAGCGCCGATGGCCAAACCTGGCAGACGCATCAGGCACCCTGGCGCCCACGCGGCGGGGTAGCAGCAGCCGTACACCAGCACAAAATTTACCTTACAGGCGGCAAATACGGCGGAACCCCTAATCACCCCGACTTCCGCTATGACAATGACCTGTGGGCTATGGAGATAACCACCTCCCCGTAACTATCTGGTAAGGAATTGCCCGTACTGACTGTTGCCTTAGCCTGGACCCTGCTCACTGCAAAACCAGCAAGGAACGTGTCTCCGCGTATGACGTGGTACCCTTCTGCTGCATATTCAAAAAGCGGCATGTATTCATACATCTGTTGATATTTTCCGAAAATCAAAAAATATTGAAATTATGAACAGTTTTTATTTATTTGAGCCGATGCCCTTACAGGTATTGATCATTTATCCCTGTTTATAGCACTTACAAGCTGGCTGAGCCTGAACAGGGCATCTGGCAGCGGGGTGGTATCGGATACATGGATGAGTTGATATCAATCCGTCGGGCGCATCCCTGATTTGTTACCCTTAATCCCTTATTGTCCGCTCAATGGAACCCCTGGAATTATTTGAACAAACAAGCAAGCTGGCATCATATGTCAGTGACGGCCTGGACTTTTACCACAAACTTTTTCCCGCGCCTGACAAGGAGGACTCGATCATCACCAGTCTCAATGACATCAAGAAGGACATACAGCAACTCCACAACCAGCTGGAAGCCCTCGGTGCCAAGATAGACATGCAGGCGATCTATGCGGCCACCCATCAGGCTGACAGTACCATCAATGACTGGTTTGGGCTGGTATGTGAGCAGCTAAAAACAGGTGCATTATTGTCTGCGGATGCCGGTACCGGGGCAGACATTTACACACACTGCCTCACCCATCTGGAAGCCATTCACAACGCTGTGACCGGGGTTGAAAATGATCATAATCAATCCTGGCTTGACGCTTACATCTCCCAACTGATGACCCGCCAGGCGGCACTCAGCCAGGGCCTCCCGACCTCTGTCTGCGAACTGGCGTACCGGGAAATCAGGTATCTGTATGCCGTCCAGTTGAGAGGTATTATTTGTTATGCAGCAGTGGCACCGCCCAGAGACACCCACCAGATCACTGCGCAGCAGCACCTGACCCAGATGGTCGAGACGCAGTTTCCGGCGCAGGCAGAAGTGTATCAGAAAATTGTCGAAAAATGGCATGCGCAGGAAGATTTTACCTGGTTTTATGACAAGGATGCCCGGAGCAGCAATGAGTTTGCGGACGGGCGTAAGGATGATCTGCGCAATATCTGCATGGACAACAAAGGGGCACCCTGGGGTCATGTCCTCACAGGGGCCTGGTTTGGGATTGCGCTGTGGCAAGGCGGTATGGGTATCTCAAGTGGAGTCCCTGGCACGCAGGAAAATCCGACAGACATTCATATAGATGGACCTCCTTTTAATGAACACAACAATGTAGATATCCTGACCAGCGGGACGGGGGGAAGTTTTTATGATCCTGAGATTTATTTTGACACCAGCAAGGTAGAAGCCATCGGGCATGCGGCCTTCACCGGATTGCAGTTCCGGCTCCGGGGGGTGGATAATTATGAGCCTCAGTGGGGGGCTCATGCAGGTATGAGAACTACTTGGTTTGACCTGCTAGCCACCACCGCCCTGATGAGTCCGGGCGGTCTTCTTCCGGGACCTGATGCACAAAACCAAACCAAAGTAGAAGAGTACAGCGACCAATATGTGCAGGTCCAACGGATCATGCACAACCTGGCAGGGGGGATCACCTATGATAAAAACGGTAGTCTTATCCCGCGCCAGCCTGCGGCCCCCATCAACGGTATCTCATTTGTCCCTGGCCCCGTCCCCGGAATGGAAGAATATGTGGTCAAGCAGGTACGTATCCGGCTCAAAAACTCCCTGAAGTTGCCTTTTTTTGGGGATGGCCGCCTGATCACCATCGGTACGGAGTACGCTCTTTATCACATGGATACCTGCTACTATATTTGGTGCCTGGATCAGGATCGGGCCCTCGGCCAGACGCTTACCCCCAACCCTGTCAAGCCCCTAAAAGCCTATGCCTCCCTGCATTATGACAAATACCGGGAGGAAGGGTACAAAGATGACTATGCTGACGGTACGCACCTCCCCTTCCAGGATCTGATCAAGCTGAAGTTTCCGGGGCATAATAACTCCGTAGGCGATCCCCTTTTTATGGCACCTGAAAATGGCAAAACGACGGGAACCGTCGTAGCAGGTGGATTTTGGGACTATATCATCTACGATCCTCATGCCTACGGCAGCAAATCCAATCTCAAAGTCGGCCAGCCCTTTTTCCTGGTCGCGCTGACCTACGGAGCAGATCACAAGGTCATCGGATATCCGGTATGCATCGATGGGGGTGTCGAGATAGATGACAGCATCTCCATCAAGCAGGAAGCCCCGGAGGACGGACTCAAAACACTGATGTCCAAGCACTACGCAAAATACCTGTGGCAGTTTCGCCCGACGACCCTGATGACCTAACCAATTCAGGCGCTACTCACCTAAAACGGCGGAACTACAGGCCCGCCGTTTTTGTATCTACCTACCACGCAGGGCATAGGTTATGAGAGATAATACCCGATCCGCAGGATCTCCGCAAATACCCCCGCAGCCGTCACCTCAGCCCCGGCGCCGGGTCCTTTGATGACGAGGGGGCGCTCTTTGTAGCGCTCAGAGGTAAAGACGATCATGTTGTCACTGCCGGAAAGGTTATAGAAGGGGCTCGACTCATCCAGCTCCTGGAGTGAAACCCGGGCCTCGCCTCCCTGGAGGGTGGCGATATACCGCAGGACCTTGCCCCGGCTGGCAGCCCCTGCCCGCAGCGACTCAAAATAGGCATCATGCCGGGGTAACTCTGCCAGGAAGGCCTCTACTGTCGGGGCCTCAATACAGGGTTGGGGTAGAATATTTTGTACGTGAATATCAGCCATTTCCATCTCTACCCGGGACTCGCGGGCCAGGATCAGGAGCTTGCGGGCCACATCCATCCCGCTGAGGTCGAGGCGGGGGTCCGGCTCGGTATATCCATGTGTGCGGGCCTGTCCTACGATCTCGCTGAATGACATGCCTTCCTTCCAGGAGTTAAAAATAAACGACAGGGACCCGGAGAGGACTGCTTCGATCCGCAGGATACGGTCTCCGCTGTTGATGAGGTCGTTGAGGCTGGTGAGGACCGGCAGGCCCGCCCCGACATTGGTCTCGTAGAGGAACTTCACACTGCGCTCATCGGCGATCTTGCGCAGCCGGCAGTAACTCTCGTAGTCACTGGATACCGCCACCTTGTTGGGGGTGGAGATAGACACACTAGCCTCCAGGATTTCAGGATAAAAATGCCGGATATCATTGTCGGCGGTCATATCCAGAAAGATGCTGTTGGGCAGGTTGAGGGCTTTCATCCGGTCCACAAACCCCCGGAGGTCAGATGAGGTTTCGCTATGGTCGAGGGTGTCACGCCAGCGGTCGAGGTCTATCCCATTGGGATCAAAGACCATCTTTTTGGTGTTGGCCAGGGCGACGACCCGGAGCTTCACAAACTGGGTGCGGAGCAGAAAATCAGCCTGCTGCCGGATCTGCTGGAGCAGGGTCCGCCCGATCAGGCCGACCCCGGCCACAAAGAGGTTGAGGACATAATAATCCGAGAGGAAAAATACATCATGTACCGCCGTCAGGGCTTTGGCCTCGTCTTCTTTGCGGATGACGACGGAGATATTGCGCTCAGAAGAGCCTTGTGCGGTGACGATGACATTCACCCCGTTTTTGCCCAGGGCCGTAAAAAACTTGCCCGAGATACCCGGCCTGGCTTTCATGTTGTCCCCGATAATGGCGATCACGGCCAGGTCATGGTCCACCCGGATCGGCTCTACCAGCCGGGACTGGATTTCCAGCTCAAACTCGTCTTCGAGGGCCTCACGGGCAGTATCTGCTTCCGCAGGCATCATCGCCAGCGAGATCGCATGCTGGGAGGAGCCCTGGGTGATCAGGAAGGCGTTCACATTTTTCTGGGCCAATACCTGAAACAACCTGGCTGCCACCCCGGAGGCACCATAGAGTGCACTTCCCTGGAAGGTCAGCAGGGAGATATTCCCGATGGAGGTAATGCCCTTTACCGTCTGGTGGTAGGGATCGGGGTGATCCGAAATCAGGGTGCCGGGGGCCGACGGATTAAAGGTGTTTTTGATCCGGAGCGGGATGCGTTTTTCCAGCGCCGGAATGATCGTGGGGGGATAGATGACTTTTGCCCCAAAGTGTGACATCTCCAGTGCCTCCTCGTAGCTCATGCTCGGCAGGGGAAATGCCTGCTTGACACGGCGGGGGTCTGCGGTCAGCACCCCGTCCACGTCGGTCCATATCTGAATCTCATCTGCATCCAGTGCCGCCCCGACGAGTGAAGCCGTGTAGTCAGACCCGCCCCGACCCAGGGTCGTCGTGATCCCCTCGCGGGTCGCAGCGATAAATCCTGTGATGATCGGCACCATCCCGGCATGGTGCTCCATCAGGGCGCGGATATTGGCATAACTCTCCTCAATATATACCTTGGCCGATCCGTAGTTTTCATTGGTCCTGATCAGGTTACGGGCATTTACATACAAAGCATTTTCGCCATAACACCTCAGTACCTCGGTCAGCATGAAGGCACTGGCCCGCTCCCCGAAGCTCTGGATATAGTCCATCGTGCGGGGCGTCAGGTCCCGGGTCAGGTAGAGGCCATGCAGCAGATTGCCCAGCTCTATCTGTCCCTCGATGATCTCCTCCAGGGCGGGTTTGTGGTGATCTGAGTGAATCAGCTGGTTGACAACATCCCGGTGCTGGTTGAAAAACCGCTCCAGATCCTCTTTATAGGCCTCGCTCCCGCTGGCGGCAATGCGGCTCATCTGGATCAGACGATCCGTCACCCCTCCCATAGCAGATACCACGACGGCGATCTGGTCACCGGTACGGACGGCAGCCTGAATGATCCGGGCTACATGATCAATCCGTTCGGGAGAGGCTACCGAGGAGCCTCCAAATTTTAGCACTTTCATGACTTATCTCTGGTCAAACGCAACAACATACCGGCCACAACTACCGGCTGATCAGGCAAATATACATCTGGCAGGCGAATATCTCACGCCATCACCCGATCTGACTCGATCAGGTGTACAAACTCGTCAAAGAGGTAATGGCTGTCATGGGGGCCTGGAGATGCCTCCGGGTGAAACTGCACGGAAAAGGCTTTTTTGTTGCGCACCCGGATGCCCTCGATGGTGTTGTCATTGAGGTTGATATGGGTGACAACCACCAGGGGTGATTTTTCGATCTCATCCCGGTTCACACAGAATCCGTGGTTTTGAGAGGTGATCTCACACTTGCCGGTCAGGAGGTTTTTGACCGGGTGATTAGCCCCCCGGTGGCCATTGTGCATTTTGTACGTGCTCACCCCGCAGGCCAGGGCCAGGATCTGATGCCCGAGGCAGATGCCAAAAAGGGGTTTGTCTGCTTCCAGGATACGCTTCACGGTCTTGATCGCATAGGGCATCGCAGCGGGGTCGCCGGGGCCATTGGAGATAAAATATCCATGCGGCTCAAAACTGCTCATCTGCTCATAGGTCGTCTGGGCCGGGAATACCTTGAGGTAACATCCGCGTGCGGCCAGGCAGTCGAGGATATTGGTTTTGATACCGGTATCGAGGACGGCCACGCGGTATGGAGCAGAAGGATCCCCGTGAAAATACGGAAGTGAAGTGCTCACCCGGCTGGAAAGCTCCAGGCCTTCCATAGGCGGGCATTTTTTCAGCAGTTTTTCCAGCTCCTTGCGCGGGGTGCCATCAGTGGCGATGATGGCATTCATGGCCCCCTTGTCCCGGATATGGGTCACGAGGGAACGGGTGTCAATGTCGGCGATCCCGACGATGTCATTGTGCAGGAGAAAAGAATCCAGGGACTCGACGGCATCACTCCGCGAGAACATACGGGCATAGTTGCGCACGATCAGGCCGGCAATCTTGGCAGACATACTCTCGTAGTCCTCCCGGTGAATGCCGTAGTTACCCACATGTGTATGTGTCTCAATGAGGATCTGGCCATAGTAGGAGGGATCCGTAAAAATCTCCTGATAGCCGGTCATGCTGGTATTAAAGCACAACTCGCCGGTGGTGATCCCTTTTTTGCCAATGGCCGTACCTTCAAAAAAAAGCCCATCTTCCAGGAGAAGACAGGCAGGCTCTTTGCGGAGGTATTTCATCTTTGCGTCAGTCTTGAAAACTTTGATTGTAGAGTGGAATTTTTTCGTAAGGAATTTCTTCGTCGCGGACCAGTTTTCCGATTACCTCGTCAATCTTGTCCGGCGTACACCGGTGTACATACCGTCGGTTGGTGATCTGGCACACGGGTGCCGTATCACAGGCGCCGAGACACTCGGCCTGTCTGACCCAGAGATTGGCGTGTTCACCTGTCCCAAAACCTTTGCCATCTGCCCCGATCCGGGTTTTGACATGGTCATACAGTTCACGGCCTCCCGTCTCACCGCATGAAAAACACGTACAAACCTCAATCAGGTGGCGGGGTACCTCTTCTTTAAAATACATGGTATAAAAAGAAGCCACCCCATACACATGGGCGTAGGGCAGGTCGAGGGTTTCTGCTACAAGCTTGATAGCATCTGGTGAGAGCCATCCAAACTTTTCCTGCGCGATCCAGAGTGCCGGCATGACCGCCGAGCGACGCTCAGGGTACTTGCCTGCATGAGCCTGTATCTCAGCCAGTTCTGATTCTGTGAAGGTGTACATGTTGTTTTGCATGCTCAATTCATGCAAATATAAGGGGTAATCGGGACAACTTTGATACAGACCCGTAAAAAAATCATGTCACAGGCTAATACTTCCTGCCGGCCCACCCGGAGGGCCGCCAGCGCATCCATCCAAAGATGCCATTGGCCCCGCCAAACCTGCGGTTCACCCTTATTTCGGGTCAGGTAAGACTTCTGGCTTTTTGCCGGGCACAACTGATGTGTATGTTACTGTATATTTACACGTATTTTGTTTCCGGCTCAAACCCTCATTCACCTTTACGATAGCCTTGCCTGGCCCGGTTCATGAAGACCAACCAGTACTTCTTCCGGATTTTTGCCCTGGTCACGGAGTTTATCCTGATAAACCTCTCGTGTAAACTTGCCTATTTTCTCAAATACGGCGAGTTTGATAACTATGAGGAGTACTATATTTCCTTTTTTATCATTTTCACCCTGGCCTGGATCGGGGCCTCTCTCTTCAACAACTCCTACGACCTATCCCACCTGGCGTCGCTGCGGTCATTTCTCCGCAACTTATTCACGACGGCCTTTATTCACTTTTTTATCATCCTCGTGTATATCGTCAGCATCAAGGCCCAGTACCTCTCGCGGTATTACCTGATCTACAACTACACGGCGACCATCTGCAGCGTGATCGCTTTCCGGTCACTGCTGATCCTGGCCTACCGGTATTATAACAACATGACCTACTTCCTGCGCAAGATTGTGCTGGTAGGGCCTGAGCAGGCAATGGCAGATATTTACCGTTTTTTTAGCTCCAAAAATACCACCATATACCGGTTCCTGGAGGATGTCTCCTTACGGATGCCAGCCGAGGAGCGTCACGAGGCCATGCGCGAGGTCATGGAGGAGCTCAAAACCTTTTGTATCCGGGAGCAGGTCAATGAGCTGTATGTGAGTCTTCCGCTGGCTTCAGAAGAGCTGATTGAGGAGCTGGCGGACTTTTCGGACGACCATTTTATATACTTCAGGCTGGTGACGGAGTTTGAGGTACTGCGAAAAAAACGGGCCAATGTTGACTTTCTGGGGCATATCCCGATCATCTCCCTGCGGCAGGAGCCTCTCCGCAACCTGCTCAACCAGATGTTAAAGCGAGGATTTGACCTTGTGTTTTCGCTGGCTGTGATCCTGCTGGTATTTCCGGTGATGTTTCCGCTGATCGCGCTGCTGATCAAACTCGACTCGCCGGGGCCGGTGATTTTTAAGCAGTTGCGGTCCGGTAAAAACAACCGCAAATTCTGGTGTTACAAGTTCCGGACGATGCGCGTCAACCCCGATGAGGAACACCGGCAAGCCACCCGTCATGACAGCCGGGTGACGCCATTAGGGCGTTTTCTGCGCCGCAGCAGCCTGGATGAGTTCCCGCAGTTTATCAATGTCCTCTTGGGTGATATGTCCGTCGTGGGGCCCCGCCCACACATGATCCAGCATACCCACGAGTATGCCGTCACCATCAATAAGTTTCTTTTCCGGCATTTTATCACGCCGGGCATCACGGGACTGGCCCAGGTCAATGGATACCGGGGCGAGATCACAGACCCCTACCTGATGCAGAAGCGGGTAGAGTATGATACCTGGTATATCGAAAACTGGAGTCTCCTGCTGGACATCAAAATTGTGCTTCAGACCATCCTGGGGTTGCTAAGGGGGCAAGAGCGGGCATACTGAGTAGGCACGTCCTTATACTACCCCGGCTACCCATTCAATAGCCATGTTCAGGGTAGCCGCAATCTCGCTATCTGACAAACCTGCAGACCGCAGTGCCCTGACAGACCGCTGAAGTGCCTGGTCTTTCTCGCTGAGCGCCTGGTCTTTCTCGCTGAGCGCCTGATCTTTCTCGCTGATTATTTTATTTTTCTCCATAATAGTTTTATCCATCTGACCAATGGTCTGCTCCATACGCCCCATTCGCTGCTCAATCTCACGCTCAGCATCTTCAATATCAAGAATCCGCTTACGGACTTCAGCATCGGCTATGGCTAACTCCAACCGCCGGATGATCAGCCGGAGGTCTTCATCACCTACGCCCACTGCATCATCATACGAAATAATCCACCTGTGATCCTTATCATGCACCCATTTACGGCTGAATACAGACAAAAGCCGCTCTACCTTGTGCTGATATACATCTGGTAACAAGGATACCTGGATAAAATAACTCTCATGGGTCAACAGCTGCACAAAATCATGCGTCGGAAATACTTCCTCACCCGTCACCAGGTTGCGAAAATCTTTACGTGCATGCACGATTGCGTGAGGCAGCCGAAGGTCAAATCCCAATATATAAATACAAATCACGGGCAATGCCTCCCGGATCCCATTTCCCAGCGTTTCTGCATTCGCATAATGTTCGCCGAGGTATCGCCTGAACCGCAAAATATCGGGGGCCTCGTGTGACTTCTGAACCTCGATCGTAACTTTTTCATACTTGCCGGGTGTCGTACTGACTACCGCCACAAAGTCCACCCGATATACTGTGATCGGGAGTTGCTCCAGTACCAGCGTATGCTCCTGTGGACGGGGAGCGATGGAGATAATCTCACGTCCAATAATACCCCCTATAAACCGACGGGCGACCTCCAGGTCCTCCATCAGGTACTTAAATACAACATCGTACAGCGGAAAGGCTATCTTGCGTATCATAGCCCTAATATACGACTTTGTCACATTTTTTTACATATTGGATCCGACAAGGCGATGTAGGCCTGATGGTATTGTCCTGATTAATCTCTCTATAACCTGATGATTTTTTCAGACCTGATTGTTGTCGAGCTGGCTTCGGTGCTGGCGGGTCCGTCGGTCGGCATGTTTTGGGCCGAATTAGGGGCCCGTGTCATCAAAATCGAAAATGCCCGCACAGGAGGGGATGTCACCCGCACCTGGAAACTGCCCGCAGAACCCCGGGACACGGACCGGCCGGCCTATTTTTGTGCCGTAAACTGGGGCAAAGAATCCATCACCCTTGACCTGACTCAGCCAGCAGACCAGGAAATCGCATGGGCCCTGATCCGGAAAGCTGATATAGTCATCACCAGCTATATCCCGGGCGCCGCCCGGCGCATCGGTATGGACGCAGATACCCTGATGGCCCTCAATCCCCGGCTGATCATCGGTGAAGTATCCGGATACGGGCCTGATGTATCCCGTGCCGCCTTTGATGCCATCATCCAGGCCGAAGCAGGATTTACGGCCCTCAACGGGATGCCGGGCCATATCTCCAAAATGCCCGTGGCCCTGATGGATGTCCTCGCGGCCCACCAGCTCAAAGAAGCCCTCCTGATCGCCCTGATCCACCGGATGCAGACGGGGCAAGGCAGCCGGGTACATGCATCCCTGCTGGCAGCAGGTGTTTCTGCCCTCGTCAACCAGGCCGGCAACTGGCTCATGGCTGGCCATATCCCTCAGCCTCAAGGCTCTGACCATCCCAATATAGTCCCGTACGGGACGCTGTTTCAAACACGGGACGCCGCACAGATCGTACTGGCCATTGGCAATGATGCCCAGTTTGCCGCTCTTTGTGAGGTGCTGGGCCTGGTGGTTCCCGACACCTACCGCACCAATCCGGCAAGGGTACAGCACCGTGAAGCAGTCAAGGCGTATCTGGCCCGTGCCATCGCCACCCGAGACCGGGACAGCCTGCTGGCGGCGCTCCTGGCACGGCAGGTTCCTGCGGGAGCCGTGTATGAGATGCCGGCAGTATTTGAACAATCGCTGGCCAAAAGCCTCATCATGCAGGCCCCCGGTGTGGCAGGCGTACGAACCCTGGCCGCCACAGGCACCTGCCTGACACCGGTCGCCCTCACTCCGCCACCGGCGCTGGATGCACACGGGGAGGCCCTGCGGGCTGAAGCCAGACAGCTCAATACCTTTTTGCCACCCTCTTAATTCATTGATTATGAAGCAGGTTGTCCTCATCTCTGTCTGGCTGGCGGCACTTTTGTACCCCGGCTGCAACCGATACATTGCTGATTATGTGCCGACAGTAGACTACCGCGGCGCAAGGATCAGAAGCCTGGAGCCGCAGGTAAACCTCCAGACCGGACAGGTGCGCGCTGAGCTCACGCTCGTCCTCTCCTTCAGGTACAGCAATCCCTACCGCAGACCGCTCCTGATTCCAGCACATACTTTCAGCCTCCACATGAAAAACCGGTTTATCCCCAATGGCCGGGAACTGTCGCACCTCCAGGGCAACCAGGCCGCCTTCAGGGTGCCAGCTGATGGGGATACGGTAGTACAATACAGCCTGCGGCTGGATCTGGATCCGCTGGGGCAAATGAAGGACTTTCTGGGGCGGGACAATTATTATGAATTCCGGTCTGACATTACCCTGGACCTCCAGGACTACCTCCCGGGCGGTGCGCTGCGGCAGGCGGTCTCGGCTGCGCTCGGGGACACGGAGCGGGATATCCGGCTGGCGTATGGAGACAGCATCCGGCTCCCGCTGATGCCCGTCATTCTCCCCTCGGCCACGAAAGCCCGGATACAACTGGTGGGAGAGATGGAAAAACTTGATTTCAGCCCCCTCAGAAATGGCATGAAACCTTTCTATAACCTCATCACCGGGACCAAAGTACTGGTATATGCCCCTACGATGACCAACCCCTTCAGGACCGTCGAGGTCAATTTTGCGGATCATATGATGACCCTGCTGAGTCCGGTAGCACCGGATGCCCCGGATGCCTGGGATAATTTTAAGGACCATTGGGCTGATTTTCAGGCACAACCCGTCGTAGAGTACCCTGGCGAAGATATTACCGGCCTCCGGGTCACGATCCCGTTTGTCATCCGCAATCCCAATGATTTCCCGATCGAAAGCCCGGAGATGCATGCGCTTTTTCAACTGAATACGGCCTACCAGCCTGTCTCGATGGAAATAGACCCTGCGGGCAGCCGGATCATCGGCGCCGGGCAGGACCGGACCATGACCCTCTCCTGGCAACTCAACTGGAATGATACCTTCACCTTGCCGGGATTGCTCAGCGGACAGGTCCTGCCCCAAAACCCGACCCTGAAAGGCAGCGTAAACGTGGACATCGGATATGGAATGGTCCGGGTACCTTTTTCGCTGACAGCCCCTGTTCAACTGGGCAATTAATCTGTTGCGGATGAAATACTGCCTCTTCCCTTGCCTGATCCTGCTCGTTATGCCGCTCCGGGCCAATATGGCTTCTCCCATAGAGGAAGGCACCAAGAGTACTACGGCTTTTGTGGGTACCCATGTCCGGATTGTACATGAGACCCTGCACATCCGGCCTGATAGTTATTTTGAAACAGCTATTTTCCGGATTGAGTACCAGATAGAAGCCCAGCAATCCGGGGTACAGATACCGCTGTTATTTTATGCCGTTGATTATCAGGATAGTTTTTCTGTGGCGGTAGATGGTATCCCCATTCACCTCCAGGATGTCCCTGCGCGGTACGAAGAGATGCAGGGCCTGCTTCTCCGTACGTATGAAGGTCTGTTTACGGTTACTGACAGCATGAGTAAAAAAACAGTGCCCCATACTGTCTTACATGGGATGCTGGTAGATATCCGGGACCTGAAGTTTTTTGAAACGGATATGGCTGCGGGTCCGCATCAGATCACCGTCACGTACCGGGCCCGGCGATGGACGGACAACAGTGACTGGATCAGCCGGCACAGTTTTCGGTACCTGCTGGCACCTGCTCAGTATTGGCAGGACTTTGGAGGCCTGACGGTGTGGCTTGATGGCAGTGATTGCCCTACAGCCCTGTCCACTAACCTGGGCGCAGGATATGCCACGGCTCCCGGACAGGATACCAGCTGGCATTTTGACTACCTACCTTCAGACATACTTGAGATCCAGTATGCGCCTGCTCTGCCACCGGCCGCCCGGGCGGCGATATGGGTAGGGCCTGAAGTCTGGGGTGTATGTACAGGCATACTGCTGGCCCTGATGCACCTCGGGGGGCGTTTCTGGATGCGAGAGCGGTTCCCGGTCTGGCTCCACCGCGCAGCCGTCATCCTCATCCCTTTTCTGGTATTGCTGGGGTATGTGTCGAGTTTCACGCTGATAGATTATCTGATCGGAGATGCTGCGAGTGGGAGGCATGGGTATGTTTTTCTCGTATTTATCTTCTACCCGCTCCTGGTTCCAGCCTACGCCCTGCTGATCTGGATCGGGGACTGGCTCATCCGGCAGCACGCGAGAGCGGATTTTTCCTGAATTTGTCCCAACTTTGTCCCATGCAAGTGATCGTTTATACCGATGGATCTGCCCTCGGCAATCCCGGACCAGGTGGCTATGGGGTCATCCTGACCTGGGGTACCCATGTAAAGGAACTTTCAGCCGGATACCGGCATACCACCAATAACCGGATGGAACTCCTGGCCGTCATCGTAGCCCTGGAAACCCTCACCCGTGACGGACTGGACGTCGTGGTATACACGGACTCCCAGTATGTCCAGAAGGCGATTACGGAAAAGTGGGTCTTTGGCTGGGAAAAAAAGGGATTTGCGGGCAAAAAAAACCCGGATCTCTGGAAGCGGTTTCTGGTGGCCTATCGCAGGCATAAGGTGACCTTTCAGTGGGTCAAAGGCCATGCAGGCCACCCGCAGAACGAACGCTGCGATCAGCTCGCGACATCAGCTGCACGGGGTACCCATCACCTGCCGGACCTGGCCTACGAACGGGGCGAAGCCGGCTGACTTACTGCACCCCGGCATGGGGTAAGGCGTACCCGACGGACACCCCTGCCCATGGAAGAAGCCCTGACGAGGTCAGCCTGTCCGGTACATAGCCGGCGGATATTGTGCCCATAAATGTATATAGCCCTGCCCGCACCACCAATCCACCTTCAGGGGCTTCGTACCGGTATCCCAGATATCCAAAAAACGGCGCTGACACGGCCTGTCCCAGTTGAGGGCGGATCACCGGACCACTGCTGAGGCCAGAGGGTAAGACCGTGGTACGGCCTGCCCCTCCCTCCAGGTGATGACGCCGGGGGCCATAGGTGAGGGTGATACCCGCCGGGATCACCAGCGCCTGCACCAGAGGGGCTGCACCTAACTGGCCACATAGGTGTAAGTGTTCGTTCAGCGCCAGTCGCCGCTCAAAACTCAGCGAGTACAGGAGCCCACGTCCACCCGCTTCTGCCAAAAAAGCATTCCGGCTATGCCATTGATTGAGCGCCTTGTCCTGAGCACAGAGGCAACACGGCGACAACAACAGCAGCCAACATATCCGTACATATACCATAACCAGCAGCAGTTGGAAAAACTAAAGTACAGACCATCCGTTATACAAGAAACAATAATTTACGTCAATAACCGGATCGTCTATCATTTTGTACGGTGTTTAGTTGTATTTTGAGCGGCATTTTGATTACATGCAGAATATTATCCAACTCCTCCCTGATGCTATAGCCAACCAGATCGCTGCGGGCGAAGTGGTACAGCGCCCTGCGTCAGTGATCAAGGAGCTGATGGAGAATGCCATAGACGCGGGTGCCACACGGGTGGATGTCACCCTCAAAAACGCTGGCAAAACCCTGATTCAGGTAGCTGATAACGGGGCCGGTATGACAGCGGCTGATGCCCGCATGGCCTTTGAGCGGCACGCCACCTCCAAAATCCGGACCCAGGACGACCTGTACAATATCCGCACCCTGGGGTTCAGGGGCGAAGCCCTGGCTTCTATCGCGGCCGTGGCACAGGTGCACCTGCGTACCCGCCTGCATTCAGAGGAACTGGGTACGGAGCTGGAGATCGAAGCCAGTGAAGTACGCCGCCAGGGCTCGTGTGTATGTCCGCCGGGGAGTATTTTTGCCGTGAAAAACCTGTTCTATAACGTACCGGCACGGCGTAATTTTCTCAAAACCAATCCCGTAGAGACGCGCCACACCCTGACGGAGTTTCTGCGGGTCGCCCTGCCCAATCCCCATGTGCACCTCACCTTCACGCACAACGATACCCTGGTCCATGACCTGGTCCCGGGCAGCCTGGAGGAGCGGATCATCGCCCTGCTGGGCCAGGACCTGGAGGGTGAACTGACCCCGGTACAAGAAGAAACTGGGTATGTCCAGATCAGTGGATTCATCGGGAGCCCGGCAGTACACCGCACCATACGGGGGGACCAGTACTTTTTTGTCAACAACCGGTTTATCCGCTCTGGTTACCTGCACCATGCAATCTCGACGGTGTATCAGGGTTTTTTGCCCAAAGATACCCATCCTTTTTATTGTCTGTTTCTGGAGATAGATCCCCGGCACATAGACATCAATATTCACCCGACCAAAACAGAGGTGAAGTTTGACGACGAGCAGACCCTGTACGCCCTGCTCCAGAGTGTGATCCGCAAGGGGCTGAACGACCTGCATCATACGCCTGCGCCTGTACGCCCCACTAATGAGGTGGCGGCAGCTATCTACCGGTCCGGTGCTCCTGAAAATGAGCCTGTCGGGCGGGTTCACCTCCCTCCGGACCGGGGCTGGGGTGACACACCTCCTGCCCGTCGTGACTGGGACGCGCTGTATGCACCGCCTGAGCGCCGGGACACCCCTACCCTGCCCCCGCCACCTGTAACACCCCCTGTGAGCCGGGACTTGTTTGGGCAGGTCGCTGCCACCCAGCGGGACGAACCCGAAGAAGGATTTATCATCCAGTACCTCCAGCGGTATATCCTGACCCATCGTGGTGAGCGGCTGCTCATCATCAACCAACACCTGGCCCACCAGCGGGTCTTGTACGAGAAGTTTCTGGACCTCCGCAAAGGTAATCCCTGGCCCTCACAGCACCTGTTATTCCCACAGACCGTGGCACTGTCGGCGCCTGATTATGAGCTGATCCGGTCCGTGGACAGTGTGATGGCCGAGATGGGATTTGAGATTAAAGAATTTGGCAAAAATACCCTCATCGTCTATGGGATGCCCTCCGGGATCCCGACCAGCCGGGTGCGGGATATTATGGACCAGGTCCTGGCGGATATTCAGGCAGCAGGAAGCCCCCAGGCGGGCAGGCGGTATGAGACCCTCGCACGGGCCGTAGCCGTACGCAGCGCCGTACAAGCCGGGCAGCGCCTCAATACCCAAGAAATGCAGACCATCGTGCGGGACTTGTTCCGGTGTGAGGTGCCTGCTTATTCGCCTGCCGGAAAACCGGTTTATAAGGAAATGTCAGCCCAGGAACTGGAAACGTTTTTCACCTGAATCCAACCAACCCATGCGGCCTCACCTAACTGATACCGTCCGTCACCTTGTCATCCTCAATGTCATGATCTTTGTGGGGCTGATGTTGCTGCCGGGCTATGTGCGGGATGAGTGGTTTGTCCTGCACAAACAAAACCTGATCCTCCAGCGCCCCACGATCGAGGTAGACGACCGGCCGTATTTTGTACCGGAGGGATTTCGGATACCTGATATGACGGGTGAACGGGTGCGTCCGGATCAGGAGATGATAGATACGCTCATAGCCGCTGACCCTTCAGTTGGCGCACAACTTGCCGCTAATCTCCGGATACTGGCTGCAGATGCTTTTATTCCCATACAGCTTGTCACGAGCTTTTTTAACCATTCCCACTATTCGTTCTTTCATATTTTGTTTAATATGCTCTTCCTGGCCAGCCTGGGATCATTGGTGGAGATGGCCCTGGGTGCCCGGCGTTTTTTGCTGTATTATTTGTTTTCAGGTGTCATGGCTGGCGTCCTGCTGGCCTTTTTTGACCCGAGTCCGGTACCCGTGGTGGGGGCCTCGACGGCCTTATCCGGGGTGCTGGTAGCGGTGGCGTACTACTTTCCGGACCACCGGCTGGGAGTATTGTTTATTCCGGTCCAGTTTCCGGCACGGGATTTTGTGCTGCTGTATGCGACGGGTTCTGTAGTCCTCATGTTTATGGGCTGGCGCAATCCTGCCTGGGGAGGCCAGATCTCCCACTTCGGCCACCTGGCGGGTATGGGTGCCGGAATGCTCTATCTGGTACTGGAACGCTACATGCCTTTCCTGCAGGATCGCAGGCGGCCGTAAAAAAACCACAAACCAGTCCGGAATATTTCCGTTATTACTGCACATGAAATTCTTTTTGTATCACTTTGTATTGGGCTGAGCGGCATGGATATCCGAAAAACAATCAATGACTTTCTGCTTAAGTACCAGACGACAGGATGGCTCCTGCTGTTTATGGGCAGCGGAATGCTGATACAGCTTCTGATGCTTATTTTTTGCACGGCTACGGGTCAGCGCGAACTCTATACAAGTTTTATCACCGGGGTGACCCTTCCTCCCTCTTTCAGTGCGCTGCTCCGGCATCCCTGGTCCCTGGTGACCTATCCTTTTTTCTGGATAGAGTACGATGTGATCGGGATTCTGGTGAGTGCGCTGGTGATGTACTCCTTTGGGCAGATACATCAGCAGTTGTTGGGAGATCTGCGTACGCAGCGGCTGGTGGTCCTGGCGATCCCGCTGGTAGGGCTGCTGACGGTATTGCTGTCGGTATTATCAGGATTTGGAGGTGCGGCGGGGTCCCTCCCTGCGGGTGGAGGCACCGTGGCAGACGGCCTGGCGGCCGGGATTCAACTGGCAGGTCCTACGGCAGCTCCGTATCTGTTATATGTATCAGGCCTGCGAACCCTGACCCTGGTCCTGGTATTTTCAAGTATCACCCTGGTACCAGACTATCCGATCCAGTTGTTTATCCTCGGACAGATCAGGATCGTATGGATCGGCATCGTACTGCTGCTCCTGGCCATTGCCAGCGGAGGGTTTTTCTCGCCTGTAGCCATTGCGGCGATGGTAGCGGCACTGCTCGGATTTTTGCATGTGTATTTCCTCAAAAACGGTCATGATCTGACAGCCGACCTATGGGGGTTTTTTGAAAACCGGCGGACCCGGCAGCCGAGGATGACGGTCAAGCAGGGCGGCAGCCGAGGCGAGAGTCCACGCCCCCGCAGGGGGCAGTCCGGCCCCGGCCAGATCCCGCAGGAAACCATAGACGGGATCCTGGACAAAATCTCAGCGCAGGGATATGAGTCCCTCTCCCGCGAGGAAAAAGAACTCCTCTTCAAAGCTTCCATTGACAAAGAAGATGAAACCCGCTAAGCGAAGCTGGTTTTCGCGTATACCGGGCTGGTTGTACCGGGTCGTCTGGCTCCTCACCTGGCCCGGCCTGCTTGCTCCGTGGATGGAGGTCTCCTGGCTGCCGGTGATCCAGTTTGTCTCACCTGCCTTTGTGTTTCTGTTTATTGGCCATATTATCGCCCTGCTCTGGGTGATCTTCCTGCGCAGACCTGCCCGCTGGCTGATCTGGATCCTGCCGGCACTGCTGGCTTCGGGCTGGGTCACGACCAAGGATATACGATGGGCCGACGATACCACACCTGGCAAGGCTTCTATCCGGATTTTATCCTACAACGTGGGAACCTTTGCCTATAAATCCGAAAAAATAGGCCAGATAGCTGAGCTGATACGGCGCGAAAACCCTGATGTGGTCACCCTGCAGGAGTTTCGGAATCACCGGATGAACGACTCCACGCTCGCCCTGGAGCACCTGGCCGCCCGGCTGGGGATGCCGTATTACCGGTTTATCCACCTGCCTATCCATATACACGGGGTCGTGATGTACTCCCGGTTTCCGATCACGGAGGTGGACACCCTCTACCTGCCCCGGGAGGAGATCAACAGTGGTTTTCTGACTACGGTAGAGGTACCCGGATATGGACCGGTCGGAATCGGGAATATTCACCTGAGCTCATACCATGTGGGGCAGCTCTTCCGGGAAAATGAGTCCTGGCAGGAGCGGATCAAAGCATTCATGGGGATCGCAGGACGGGTGCTGCGCCGCCAGCAGATCAAGGTGGACCAGATCCTGGACAAAACCCGGCGGTATCCCTACCCGATCGTCCTGACCGGCGATTTTAATGCAGTCCCGCACTCACGGATTGTCTCGGAGTTTAATTCCCGGTTTCAAGACTCCTTTATGGCTGAGGGCAGCGGGATCGGCTGGACCTATCCGGTACTGGGTCCGCTGGGCATCCGGATTGATTATCAGTTTTGTACCCCGGAGTTTCATGTACTCAGCCACCGCATCATCCGCAAGCGTCTCTCCGACCATTACCCCATCGTGGTGACCTATACCCTGGAGCCGGTTGCCAAACCGGAGTAATAGATTTTCCTGTAAAAAAATACCCACGGGACAACATTTGCCCCCGACCTTCGTATAAGAACCACTTACCTATTTTCGCCTCAGAAACATGTACATCCGCCTTTCTCTCCTGTCCGGATGCTGTTGTTGCAGTTGCTGATTCCAGCCTGCTTTCCCGCTGCTGCGGGTTTTCTGTTTCAATTCTTCCCCTATCTTTGCAGCATCCGTAACGCATATGGACCAACTAACCGTTTATAATTCGCTGACCCGCACCCGCGAGGTCTTCGAACCCCTGCAACCGCCTTTTGTGGGGATGTACCTCTGCGGCCCTACCGTATATGGCAATGCGCACCTGGGCCATGCCCGCTCTGCCATTGCCTTTGATGTGATCTACCGCTACCTGATGGCCCTCGGCTACAAGGTCCGGTATGTGCGCAATATCACAGACGTGGGCCACCTGGAGCATGATGCCGATGAAGGCGAAAGCAAAATTGACAAACAGGCCCGCCTGGAGCAAAAGGAGCCCATGGAAGTGGCCCAGTTTTATACCAACAACTATATCGCCGACATGGACGCCCTCAACGTCCTCCGGCCCTCCATTGAACCCCGTGCCACCGGCCATATCTCAGAGCAGATCGAGATGGTACAGCAGATTCTGGACAATGGATTTGCGTATGTCTCCAATGGGTCGGTGTATTTTGATGTGGCAGCCTATAACCGCGACTACGGATACGGCAAACTCTCCGGTCGTGACCTCGAAAACATGATGGCGGAGTCCCGCACAGACCTGGAGGGCGTGGGCGAAAAAAGAAATCCGGCTGACTTTGCCCTCTGGAAAAAAGCAGGTCCTACCCATATCATGCGCTGGAACTCTCCCTGGGGCGTTGGATTTCCGGGGTGGCATATCGAATGTACGGCCATGAGTACCAAGTACCTGGGCAAACAGTACGATATTCACGGAGGGGGCATGGACCTCCTGTTTCCACACCACGAAGCAGAGATCGCCCAGTCTAATGCCTGCAACCACGGGCAGCCGGATGCTCGCCCGGATGAAGCCCGGTACTGGCTGCACAACAACATGATCACCTACGAAGGTCAAAAAATGGGCAAGTCCCTGGGCAATGCCATTGGCCTCCGGGAGTTTTTCTCGGGATTTCACCGGCTCCTGGAGCAGCCCTACGCCCCCATGACCATCCGGTACTTCATGCTCACTGCCCATTACCGGAGTACGCTGGACTTTTCCAATCAGGCCCTTCAAGCCTCCGAAAAAGCATTCCGGCGGATGACTGACACCCTCAAACGGCTGGAGACCCTCGATCCGGATGCCAAACCGGTCGCCGTGGATCCTGAGTTTGAGCAGAACCTCAGCACCTTCATGCAGGATGTCAGGGGATACATGAATGATGACTTTAATACGGCCAAAGTTATCGCCCGGATGTTTGATGCCCTCGGGGTCGTCAACCAACTGTACAAAACCGATACGGCTACCTTTGGGGTCAATCCTGCTACTTTTGAGGCTTTCAGAACCGATTTTAAGACTGTTTTCAGTGAATGGCTGGGCCTGATCGCCGACAACGAAGAAGGTGCCCGCAACAACCAGGTGGTGGATGGCCTGATGAAACTGGTCATAGACGTGCGGGCCGATGCCCGCAAGACCAAAAACTGGGCCGTAGCAGACCAGATACGCCAGCAACTTACCAGCCTCGGGATCAAACTCGAAGACACGGCGCAGGGTACTGACTGGTACTATGAGAGCTGAGTCCGGAATATTGTTTAATGCCAATTTTGCTTCTGCCTATATGAAAAAATGTGCTTACCGGATCGCAGGCCTCTGTATGGGTGTCCTTCTGGGAGGGCTGATTGCCTGTCAGGACGATACGCGGACACCCTCCAAACCAGCAGAGTCCCCTGCGATCATCCGTGCAGAAGTCGCCGTGCCGGTGTTTAATGCAGACAGTGCGTTTTATTTTACCGAACGGCAAGTACAGTTTGGTCCCCGTGTGCCCAATACAGCTGCGCACCGTGCCTGTGCGACCTGGCTCATCAACCGGCTCAAGGCTACGGGTGCCCAGGTTATCACCCAACCCGCGACCGTAACGGCCTATAACGGCACCAAACTCCAGATACAAAACATCATCGCCAGCTACAACCCGGCCCAGAAACGCCGGATCATGCTCACGGCCCACTGGGATACCCGTCCGGTAGCTGACCAGGATGACGAACGCCAATCAGAGCCTATCCCCGGTGCCAATGACGGCGCCAGCGGGGTAGGCGTTCTGCTGGAGATTGCCCGGCTTCTCCAGCAGCAGGCTCCCACCATCGGGGTGGACATCATCCTCTGGGATGGTGAGGACTACGGCAACTCTTCTGTAGAAGACTCCTATTGCCTGGGTTCCCAATATTGGGCGGCCAACAAACATGCCCTGGATTATGTAGCCCTGTACGCTGTCAACCTGGATATGGTGGGTGCAGCAGGTGCTTTTTTCCCGCGCGAAGGACACTCCATGCAGTATGCTGCCAGCACCGTAGATAAAATCTGGAAAACAGCCGAGCGCCTGGGATACAACCAGTATTTTGCCGCTTTCCGCTCAGACCCGATTATTGATGACCACTTCTACATCAGCTCCAAAGGCGGAATCCCGGCAGTGGACATCATAGACCAGCCGGAAGGAAGAGGTTTTTTTGAACACTGGCATACCCACGGAGACGATATGCGTACCATCTCCCGTGAGACCCTGAAGGCAGTCGGGCAGACGCTCCTGACGGTTGTTTACAATGAACTCTGAGGTTTTAGTCTGTATTTTCCGTTTTCTGAAACAGATCCATGAAAGAAAAACGCGTACAAATCGGGCTTGTACAGATGACCTGTACGGCCGACCCTGAAGAAAACCGGCAGAAAGCCATCGCCGGTATCCGGGAGGCGGCTGCCCGCGGGGCCCAGATCGTGTGCCTCCAGGAGCTTTTTACATCCCTGTACTTCTGTGATGTAGAGGCTTATACAAACTTTGACCTGGCCGAAAACATCCCGGACGGTCCCAGTACCACCCAACTCGCAGCCCTGGCCCGCGAACTGAAAGTTGTCATCATCGCCTCGTTGTTTGAGCGGCGTACCCCCGGTGTGTACCACAATACCACTGCCGTCCTCGATGCCGATGGTACCTATATGGGCAAGTACCGTAAAAACCATATTCCGGATGATCCCGGGTATTACGAAAAATTTTATTTCACCCCCGGAGATACCGGGTACCGGGTGTTTAAGACCGCCTATGCTACCATCGGTGTGCTGATATGCTGGGATCAATGGTATCCCGAAGCCGCCCGTATCACCAGCCTGATGGGAGCTGAAATTTTGTTTTATCCCACGGCCATTGGCTGGGCCCTGGATCAGACGGAAGAGGTGAATCAGGACCAGTACCATGCCTGGCGCACGATGCAGCAAAGCCACGCCATCGCCAACGGCGTCCATGTGGTCGCCGTCAACCGTACCGGCGTGGAGGCTGGCATGCAGTTTTGGGGCGGCTCGTTTATCTCCAATCCTTTTGGCAAGACCCTCTATGTAGCACCACATTTGGAAGAAGCCGTACACGTGCAGGAAATCAACCTGGCCGATACTGACTTCTACCGGACACACTGGCCTTTCCTCCGCGACCGCCGGATCGAGACGTATCAGCCTATTTTGCAGCGGTTTATTGATTAAGGCCTGCCTGTACCTACGCATGACGCAGTTATCTCCAAACGACACCCCCCAGTCACTGGGATATACTTTCCCGGCGGAGTGGGCACCCCACGCTGCGACCTGGCTGAGCTGGCCTCATAAGGAAGCCTCCTGGCCTGGCAAGATCGAAACGATCTATGCTCCCTATGTGCAGTTTATCCGGCTCCTGGCACGGCATGAAGAAGTCCATATCAATGTCCTGGATGCTGAGATGGAGGCTTCTGTACGTGAGCGCCTGCGTCGGGCAGGTGTACGTATGGACCGGATATTCCTCCACCTGCATCCGACCAATGATGCCTGGTGCCGGGATCACGGCCCTGCTTTTGTCACAAATCCCCGGGCACAAGCTCCTAAAGCCGTCGTCAAGTGGAACTATAATGCCTGGGGTGAAAAATACCCCCCGCATGACCTCGACAACCAAATCCCGCATCATATTGCTGCATACCGGCAGCTACCTGTATTCACACCGGGGATCGTGATGGAAGGGGGCTCTATTGAGGTGAATGGTGCCGGAACCCTCCTCACCACTGAGGCTTGTCTCCTCAACCCCAACCGCAACCCCCACCTGACCCGCACTGAAATTGAGGCTTTTCTCAAAACCTACTACGGGCAAACCCAGGTATTATGGCTCCGGGATGGGATCATCGGCGATGATACGGATGGGCATGTGGACGACCTGACCCGGTTTGTGAGCCGGGATACCGTCGTGACGGTCGTAGAGACCCGGCCCGAAGACGAAAACTACCCTATCCTCCAGGAAAACCTGGAGCTCCTGCACAGCTTCCGGCTCCCGGATGGTTCTCCGCTTCGGGTGATCTCCCTGCCCATGCCCGATCCGGTCATCTGGGAAGACCAGCGGCTCCCGGCTTCTTATGCCAATTTTTACATTGCCAATAACCTGGTGGTCGTACCGACCTTCCGCTGCCGGCAGGACAACACGGCGCTCAGCATCCTGCAAGAATGTTTTCCAGACCGTCAGGTAGTAGGCCTCGACTCGACCGACCTGATCTGGGGGCTGGGCAGTTTTCATTGCCTGAGCCAGCAGGAACCCGCCTGAAGCATATAACACCCCATTTGCTGCACCGGCCCGTATAAACGCTTACGGGCCGGTGTTTATTTTGTAGATGTGGGTAATTTCACCTCTTATCAAATTTTATCCGGAATAAACGGTATAAAACGGAAAATGATATATATTTAGACCTGGCTATTGCGTTTTCCCCATACTGATGTGCTTTTATCCCTACCAGCCTTTTCCTGCCGTCCCCCGGCGGGCACAGGGATCTTTGTTTCGTAGCTTCTGGTTCACAAAAGACTTGCACATGGAAAAACTAGGTTTACCCAACCTTTCTGCCTTGCTCCGTTGTTTTGTAGTTTTGATTTCACTTTTTTTTGCTGCGGCTTCCCTCCGGGCCACCCATACGATGGGGGCGGACATTACGTACACCTGCATCGGATCAGGCAAGTATGCCATTACGCTGACGTTTTTTCGGGACTGTGCGGGTATCTTGCCTGCGACTGCCCAGCAGATCAGCTACTCATCCGCGACCTGCAATGTCAACAGCGTAACGAACCTGACCCAGCCCTATGCCTCCGTAGACGTAACCCCCCTCTGCCCCTCTCAGCTCAGTGCCTGTGAGGGAGGAGCTACTTCATTTGGGATCCAGCAATATACCTACACCGGTATCATTCAGCTCCCGGTAGGCTGTGGCAATGACTGGATACTGGGATGGACCGACTGCTGCCGCAACTACGCTATCACTACCCTGAGCGCCCCTGGCAACCAGTCCACCTACCTCTCTGCCCGGCTCAACAATACCATTACCCCCTGCAACAACTCTCCGGTATTTAACAATATCCCGACCCCTATCGTTTGCGTCAACCAGCCCGTAACGTATAACCACGGGGTCACGGACCCGGACGGTGACCAGTTGGTTTTTTCGCTCACCTCCTGCCAGCAGGGCTCCGGTGTGTCCGTGGGGTATGCATCCGGTTATTCTGCCACTACTCCGCTTGCCTCTGCTTCCCCCATTACGATAGATCCTGTGACGGGACAGATCACCTTCACCCCCAATCAGATACAGATCGGGGTGATCTGCGTCAAAGTCGAGGAGTACCGGGGTGGGATCAAAATCGGGGAAACCGTGCGGGATATGCAGTTTAGTGTTATCAATTGCACCAATACACCCCCGGTTGCCTCAGGTATTAATGGCAACAGCACCGATTTTGATATCAGCATATGCGTCAACGGACCCTTGTGTTTTGATATTATCATGCAGGATGCAGATGCAGACAATATCACAGCCACCTGGAACAATGGTATCCCCGGCGGTACCTTCACCGTGACGGGCAATGGCACCCAAAGCCCTGCGGCAGAATTTTGCTGGACCCCTACCGCATCTGATCTGGGGGTAAACTTTTTCACGGTAACCGTCACTGATGACAACTGCCCCCTGAGCGGCTCAGCTACCTATGCCTTTACCGTTAATGTCTCCAACACCAGCAACGCGCTGACTGCCAGTGCAGACCAGACGATCTGCGAGGGGGGCTCAGTCAATCTGACCTCCTTTGGATTTGGCGCCATATCCTATACCTGGACCCCGTCACTGGGCCTCTCCAATCCCAATATTTCAAATCCTACAGCCTCACCACCCGTCACGACGACCTACACCGTAACGGCTGACTATTCAAACGGCTGCTCAGCTGATGAGTTTGTGACCGTCACCGTGGAGAATACACCCAGTGTATCCATCTCACCAGCCGTATCTTACGCCTGCCCTGGCAGCACGGTAGCCCTGACCTCCAATGCGCCAGGTGCGACCTCCTATAGCTGGAACACCGGCGCGACCACAGCCAATCTCTCTGTGACACCGGTCGCCACCACTACCTATACCCTGACCGCCTCCACGGCAGCGGGATGTGATGCCACGGCCACAGCTACGGTCAATGTCAACACCCCTGGTACCAACTCCTGCAGCGTGATTTACGCCAGCCCGACGGGTACCGGCTCAGGGACCGCAGCCAGTCCGGCCAGCCTGACGACAGCCCTCTCGCTGGCGAGTTGTACAGATGTGGTCATCAAGCTGGACATCGGGACCTATGTCATCAACAATACCATCACCAATGTCAGCAACAACATGACCCTGGAGGGGGGATTTGACCGGCTGAACGGGTGGCGCAAAACCAGCCTGGCAGGTGCCACGACCATCCGGCGCAGCACCCTCAACCCTGAAGGAGCCGCCAATGCCCAGCGGCTGGTAGCCTTCCAGATCAGCAATGCCAGCAACTTCCGCTTTCAGGACCTGACCATCTCCACCGACAACGCCGTCACAGACGGCTGCTCGACCTACGGTGTCCACCTCACCAACTGCTCCAACTATCAGTTTGTGCGATGCCAGATCCTGCCAGGCGCTGCCCGCAAGGGCGCTGACGGGACACCCGGTACCAATGGAGTGAATGGGGGAAATGGAGTCATCGGCACCAATGGCCACTATGATAACAATACCCCCGGCCCTAACTCCCGTGGTACGGGAGGACTGGGAGGTGGTGGGGGAACCGGCGGCGGCGGTGCTGCTGGTGGCACTGGCGGTATAGACCCTAATGGTGCCAATGTATGCTGCAACACCGGGGGAGATGGTACCAATGGCACAGTTGGTGCTACCTTACGGACCGGTGGAAGCGGGGGCGGAGGCGGAGCAGGCGCAGATGGCGGCACAGGAACCAATGGGGGAGATGGGGGAACCGGTGGCAGCGGTGGCGGCGGGGCTTTTGCCCTGGCGGGTGGCAATGGGGGCCTCACCGGTAATGGTGAAGTTAATGGCCAGGGCAACTCACAGGATGGAACCGATGGCAACAATGGCAACAACGGCAACAACGGGGCAGCAGGAGCTGCCGGAGCCGCAGGAACGCACACAGGCGGATTTTGGGTGCCGGGTGCTGTGGCCGGGACTGGCGCAGACGGAGCGGGTGGGGCTGGTGGCTCCGGCGGTGGCGGCGGTGGTGGTCAATGGGGAAGCGCAATGCTGGCTGTTTATCAAGGCTCAGGCAATGGTGCTGGCGGCGGCGGCGGCGGCGGTCAGGGTGGTACCGGCGGCACCGGCGGGCGCGGCGGCGGCTCGTCTTACGCTGCGTACCTTTTTAACAACGGTACGGGCGGACAGTTTACCCAGTGCCGTCTCGTAGCCGGCACGGCTGGCGCAGGTGGGACTGGAGGAGCTGGCGGCTCGGGTGGAAATGGTGGTACCGGCGGCCTCGGATCATCTTATACCAGTATCGAGATCGGCGAAAGCGGCAATGGCGGCGACGGCGGGGATGGTGGCAATGGCGGTACCGGCGGTACCGGTGCTGCCGGGCAGTCTATCGCCCTCCACCAAAATGGCGGCACGGCACCTAATGCGACGGGCCCCAATACAACCTTTAACCTGGCGGGACAACCCACCATCCGCATGGACAATATCTCCTGCGTCAACACCAATGTCACCTGCTATTCTGCGGCCTCCAACCTCTGGAACCTCGGTACAGGGGCGTCTCCTCAGATCGTGACAGCACAAAACCCGGTGACGTCTTACTCCAGTATCGGACGAAAAGATATTGAGTACGCGGGCAATATCTATGAGGACTTTGGCAATATCATCCTCAATGACGCCCTCCTGCCGGATGCAGCCACGACAGCCCCCCTGGTGAGTGGGGTATATCGGATCTGTGCAGGCAGTGCAGTAGATTTTGCCGCGCTGAATGCCCAGTCAGGCAATATCATCAGCTGGGACCTGGATGGAGGTGCGACACCGGGCACGTACTCCGGCACGACCTATTCGAGCCTAACCAATGTCACCTTTACTACACCCGGCACCTACGATATCCAGCTCAGGTATCAGACAGACTGCTGCGGGCTCTCAGACCCTGACACGATCACCCTGATCGTAGATCCGCAGCCTGCCCTGGTGCTGAGCGGCCCGGCGGCCTTCTGTGCGGGTACCGGCGGGGTGACCCTGACAGCCTCCGGCGGCAATAGCTATGACTGGCAGCCTTCGGCGGGTCTTTCATCCACAGCCGGGACCAGTGTGATCGCCAATCCGACCACCACGACCCAGTACACCGTCGTTGCCTACAATACCGAGGGTACCTGCTACGATGTAGCTACCCAGACCGTCACCGTCAATGACCTGATCGTGAACGGCAACACCACCAATGCGGGCTGTCTGCCTACGGGCACGGCTACCGTTGTCACCACCGGTGGCTCCGGCAACTATGCCTATCTTTGGTCCACTGCCCCTGTCCAGACTACGGCCACCGCCACCAACCTTCCCAATGGCGGCTATCAGGTCCGTGTCACGGACAATATCACCGGGTGTAAGGACTCTACCCAGCTCACGGTCAACAAAACACCGGGGACACTTTCTGCCTGGGTTAATGCTGCGACGACACCTACCTGTAACGGAGGCACCAACGGACAGGCCAGTATCGCGACCTCCGGTGCTGTCGGCACCTTGAGTTATGCCTGGTCACCAGCAGGCGGCACAGCCGCCAGTGCTACCGGACTGGCTCCCGGCAACTACAGCGTACAGGTCACGGACAATACCAACGGCTGCCAGACAACCGCAACCGTTCAGATTGGCAACCCCGACCCGGTACTGGTATCCCTCCAGGGACAAACCACCTCCAACTGTACTGACTTTGCGACAGCCACGGTGAGCGGCGACGGGGGCAACGGACCTTATACCTTCTCCTGGAATACCGTCCCGGTTCAGACCGGCAATACCGCAACAGGCCTCACACCCGGAACTTATACCGTGACAGCCACCGACCAGACCGGATGCCCGGGTACCATGGCAGTTGTTGTGCCCGGCACCCAATCACCGGTATCCCTGAGTCTCGTCAACATCATCCCCGGCACAGCGTGTTATACCAATGATGCAGGCGCGACCGTAATCGCCAGCGGGAGCGGGGGCAGTATCACCTACGAGTGGCAGACCACTCCGCCGGTATTTGGTCCCACGATCTCCAATGTGATACCCGATTTTTACACCGTCACGGCGACCGGCTCCAATGGATGTACAGACGTACTCGGCGTCAATATCGGGCCGGTATGCCCCCTGGATGTCGAGTGGCTCGGGCTGGAAGCAACACCCGCCGGGAACCATATCCGGCTCGGGTGGGTTGTACAGGCAGATGGCGAAGTAGCCGGGTATCAGCTCCTCCGCAGCGAAGATGGAACCACCTTTGACCCGATCGGCTGGATTCCCTCCAGCGGGCAGGAAGCTCAGTTGGCCACCTACTCCTTTGAGGATCACGCGGCAGTACCAGGCGTGCGCTACTGGTATCAGGTAATCCTGATAGACGTACAGGGAGCGTCCAGCCCGTCAGCGCGCCGGTCTGCCACCCTGCCGGTGCAGGGTCCCGGCTCAGTCCTCGTGTATCCTGTGCCCACATCCGGACTGGTGTATCTGGACCTGACCCTGCCGGAGGCGGGCCTGTGTGATATCACCCTGCACAATTCTCTGGGACAAACGGTATACGCCATGACGGCCCCTGTCCGGCAGGGCCTTCAGACGCTGACCCTGGACCTGCATACCCTTGCTGACGGGGTTTATACCGGCCGTCTCACCACAGGCGGGTATGTATGGGCTTTCCGGGTCGTCAAACACCGCTGATCTGGCATCTTGCAAGTCTTTATATTCACAATGGCAGCCACCCTCCCCGGTGGCTGCTTTTGTATAACAGGCTGCGGGCTACATCTGCCTGATCCGGATTACATGAAAAATTTGGGTAAATGAAACGGCTGGGATATATTTGATGAGACCAAATTCTACTTTCTGCCTAAAAACAAATTCATGAGATACTTTTTCCTGATTTTATCCCTGATGCTGGCCATAGGTACCGGTTGTGAAGAAACACCCCCTACCCCACCGCCGCCACCCGTTGTTGTCAAAGACCTGCCCTATTACCTGAATACTTTTGTTGACTCAGTCAGAAGTAGCAGCAATATCCCCGGCCTGGCAGTCGGGGTGATCAAGGACGGTGAGATTGTGTGGAATGCAGGATTTGGGGTGGCCAACAAAAACAGCGGAACGTCGGTTGACAAATACACCCGGTTTATGCTCAACCAGGCAGCCGATCCCTTTGTAGCCGTAGCGGTTATGCAAATGCTGGCTTCTGAAAATATCAGCCTGGATACCGACATCAATACCCTTCTGCCCTTCAGCGTCAAACACCCGACCTTCCCCAATGCGGTGATCACTCCCCGCATGCTGCTCACCCATACGGCCGGCATCGTGGATGACTCTGCCAAACTGGCCAGCCTATACCGGGAAGGGGATGCTCCGGGCAGGCTCCGGGATTTTCTGAAGTCCTACCTGGTGAAAAACAATGCCAATTACCAGTCTTCCAACTTCACGGCTTCCCGCCCCGGCAAAACATTTGAGTACTCCCGGATCGGCATCAGCCTTGCAGCCTATCTGGTAGAGGCGGTTACCGGCGTGGAGTTTGACCTGTTCTGTAAAACCCGGTACTTCAACCAGCTCGGCTACTCCAGCGTATCATGGTTCCTGAATGACCTCCAGCGCGACAAAATCGCTACCCCCTATACCTATGCCGGACTTCAGCAGGTGGCGGCTCCCCTGTACGGATATCCCATGTATCCCAGCGGACAGCTCCGGATCAGCGTAGAGTACCTTGCCCGGTTTGGGTTGGCTGTTATGGAAAACGGGGTGTATGGCGACCAGCAGCTCCTCAGTGCCCAGGATATCCAGCAACTGACCAAGGTCCAGTTTCCAGACATAGATGCTGAACAAGCCCTGGGATGGCGCAAAAAAGAAGCCTTTTTCCGGCTCCTGACCTATTCAGCCGGAGATGATACAGGCTATACTTCACGTATATACCTGGACATGCCTGATCATACCGGAGTTGTCCTGCTTTGTAATGCCGAAAATGCCGGTGCGGCCCTGGACGTGATTGCCAACCGGATATTTTTTGTCAGCGAATTTGCCGAATAAGGCATATCTCGCCCCATATATTGCCGCTCCGGAGACCGGAGCGGCTTTTTTTATACGTGCTGTTGCAGGAACCAGTCCGCCACCGCTGTCAGCGGCAGGGTCACCTGGGTACCAGTTGTCATGTTTTTTATCTGACACATCCCTGCCGCAGCCTCTGTCTCTCCGACGATCAGGGTATAGGGAATGCCTTTTTTGTCGGCGTAGGCAAATTGTTTTTTGAGCTTGGCTGGCTCCGGGAATAATTCTGTGGCTATACCCGCCTGGCGCAGGCTGGCAGACAGGGGCAAGGTATGGGCGAGATATTCCGGCCCAAAATGTATGATCAGGGCGCGGGTCTGGCTGGTCGCCTCTGCCGTAAACAGGCCCAGGGCTTCCATCACGTCATAAATCCGGTCCGCTCCGAATGAAATCCCAACTCCGGGCAGGTCTGGCATCCCAAATACACCCGTGAGGTCTGCATATCGCCCGCCTCCCCCGATACTGCCGATACTCACGCCATGTGCTTTGACCTCAAAGATGGCTCCGGTATAATAATTGAGCCCCCGGGCCAGGGTCAGGGACAACTCAACCTGGGCATTCCAGCGTGGCAGGTGCTGGTAGTGTACCAACATTTCGCGTAGCTCCCGTACACCCGTCAGCCCCGCAGGCGAATCCGCAAACTGCGTCTCCAGAAAAGCCAGTTTGGCCGCTGTATCACCGCTTACTGCCAGGAGGGCAAAAATCCGGTCAGCGGCCTCAGCGGTCAGCCCCCGCTCAGCGAGTTCTTTGCGCACACCGTCTTCTCCGATTTTGTCGAGTTTGTCTATGGCCATACAAATCTCCGTCACCTGGTCCGGGGCACCTGCCAGCTCGGCAAATCCACTCAGAATCTGACGGTGATTGATCATGACCGAAAAGGAAGGTATCCCCAGCCCGGAAAGTGCCTCGTCGTACATGGCAATGAACTCAGCCTCCAGGAGGAGGGAGTCAGAACCGACCACGTCTGCATCACACTGATAAAACTCCCGGTAACGGCCCTTCTGGGGACGGTCTGCCCGCCATACCGGCTGGATCTGGTACCGCCTGAAGGGAAAGGTCAGCTCGTGGTGGTGCATCACCACAAACCGGGCAAAAGGCACGGTCAGGTCGTATCGCAGGGCCTTCTCGGCGATCCGGGGGGTCAGCGCCCGCACATCATCGCTCAGGCTGACGCCTTCGAGGAAATTGCCGGAGTTGAGTACCTTAAAAATCAGGCGGTCGCCCTCTTCTCCATACTTACCGGTCAGAACGGAGAGTTTTTCCATGGTGGGCGTCTCAATCGGCGCATAGCCATATTTACGAAACACCCGGCGGATTGTATCAAATATCAATTCGCGGCGCAGCATCACTTCCGGCAGGAAATCACGCGTGCCCTGCGGAATGGAAGGTTTTTCTTTCATAATCGTACAGGTACCCTCTCTGGGCAAATCCGTTGCAACTTACACCTTTTTCAGTAAACAAGGATAGGGACTGGGCGAAGGATATTTTGTTTAAACCTTCGAAGATTATTCGCATCTTTAGCCAGAGAACTTAAACTCCTGCCCTGGCAGCAGGAAAAACAGCATTCACCTTCACCCAATTATCCAAACTCATGGGAGAGTCTATTATTTTTACCGCAGCCGCCATTATGGGCGGTCTGGCCATGATCCGCAGTGGCTGGGTCATCGTGCGGCAGCAGCAGGCTGTTGTGATTCAGCGTCTTGGTAAGTTTCACCGCGTGTGCGAACCTGGTTTTCACCTGAAACTGCCTTTTATTGATCAGGTAGCCGGGAAGGTAAACCTCAAAGTCCAGCAGCTCGATGTGAAAGTTGAGACTAAAACCAGCGACAACGTATTTGTACACCTGAAAGTGTCCGTCCAGTACCAAACCCTGAAAAGTAACGTGTACAGCGCCTTTTATGAACTGGAGGACCCCAAAACCCAGATCACGGCCTATGTATTCGACACGGTACGGGCAGAAGTGCCTAAAATGAAACTTGATGAGGTATTTGCCCGCAAGGACGATATCGCCATTGCTATCCGGTCTGAGCTGAGCGAAGCTATGGACAATTACGGGTATGGCATTGTCAAAGCACTGGTAACGGATATTGACCCGGACGAGCAGGTAAAACGCTCCATGAACCGGATCAATGCTGCTGAGCGTGAAAAAGTAGCTGCCCAGTATGAAGCTGAATCTGAGCGCATTAAGATTGTAGCCATCGCAGCGGCAGAGGCAGAAAGCAAAAAACTCCAGGGCCAGGGTATCGCCGACCAGCGCCGGGAGATCGCCCGTGGTCTCGAAGAGTCTGTCGGCACCCTTAACAAAGTGGGGATCAACTCACACGAGGCATCTGCCCTGATCATTGTCACCCAGCACTATGATACCCTCCAGTCACTGGGTGCCCATACCCGCTCTAACCTCATCCTCCTCCCCAACTCTCCCACCAACGCCACAGATCTGATGACCCAGATGATCAGTTCGCTGACGACCGCCAACATGATGGGCGAGGAAATGAAACAAAGTCAGCTCCAGCAGGGCCATGCTTCACAGCCTACTGTGCAGATCACCGAGGCAGAAACCCTCTCCTGAGGTACATCTGCAGGTTATACAAGTCCAACGGCGCGGGATTCCCGCGCCGTTGGTGTTAGTAGCCGACCGACAAGCCTGATTACTGTTGCAGGTACTTGTAGGTCTGCGGCGGTACGTCCCGGGTATTGACGGTAATCAGGTACAAACCGGGAGCAAGAGCCAGGTTTTCAGGACGTACCGGGGTCTGGACAAATGGAACTGACAAAATCAGGCGACCAGAGAGGTCAAATATATCTGTATGGCCGGGACCTACCAGTTCGGGAGCAAATCCAGCCTCCAGCGGGGTAGCGAGCGGACCTGTACGCTGTGATTCGTAAAAACAGTACGTCCCCCGAAAGGAAATTTCCTGCTGCTGCCAGCCAAACGCCAGCGTGCTCACCCCCTGGGTAACGCGCCCGATCGCGCGGATGCCGACGGGGACCGCCTGGCTGCGCACCGTGAGGCCCTGCATACATCCTTCCCGGACCGGGTCACTATACAGTTCGTCCGGGGTGGACTGAAACACCCAAACGGAACGCATATCCACAAGCCCGTTAGGGCGAAAACGGGCCATATCACCGGTCACCACGACCCGGTCCAGCGCCGGCATGTACAAGACCCGCGCCAGGGTCTCATCATAGGTATGGTCCCCCGGACGAAATTCACTCAGGTCCCAGGCCATGTGTGCATCGCCACTTATATCCGCGTGCAGCAAAAAACTCTCGCGCCTGCCCGGAGCTGTCTCAGTATATCCCCCCACAAAAAACCCTTCATACTGCCGGTTGCTGACCGCTGATACGGCAGTACCCCAGGCCGCTCCCCCTGCGACGGCATACAGCCAGCATGCCTCTGGAGTACCGTCAGGTTGTACCAGGAGCATAAATGGCTGCGAAATCCCCCCCCGGATGGCAGTACCCGCTACCGCTACACGCCCATCGGGTGCCAGGGCCGCATCAGCCGCCAGGAGTTCGTACCCGGCGAGTTGATAGGCCAGCGAGGCCGTGACATTGAGCTCGCGGTCCATCCAGATGAGCCAGGGTTTGGCCTGGGTAGCGGTATCGTGTACAGCGACTGCGATCAACTCACCGGAGCGCTCCTGCAGCAGGATGCGGACCGGCGCATCATCTGCGGTGGACCGCAGGACCACGTCCCGGAGATAATGTCCGCCTGCATCTACCTGGGTCACCACAACCCCCAGGGGCGATATGGCCTGAGCAGGGCCGGAGAGTGCTGTGATCACCTGCCGTGTATCATCCACGACGACAGACTCAAAGGTGTTATTGGCCTGCATTTGCCCCCAGCGCATACGGCCGCTCAGGTCTTCTGACGACAGTACCCGTTCGCTTCCACCACCGATCGAGCCGAAATGCTGGACAGAAGCACCGGCAATGTACAAATTGGCCCGGCTGTCCAGGGCGATGTCCCGGACGGCGATCCCATTTTGGGCGTTGTTGAAGTTGGTGTAGTGAGATGATACCCGGAGCAGCTCAGTGCCAGGCTTCAGGCGCAGGGTCCAGCCCCTTGCCGTATTAACAGGGGCAACTTCCTTGAGCTCCCCGGCCAGGGCCAGGGTTTTGCCATCAGCGGAGGCGGTGAGTCCATGTACCGCCAGGTGCTGCGGCACTTGTCCGGGCCGAAACTCATAATAGACTTTAAAATGCTGGGCCGCCACCGGCAAGGAAATGGCGATAAGCCCCAGTAACCATCCTGCCACGTATAAACGTCTCATGGATATTTGTATTTATTAATACGAAATACGGCATTATACATTTACAATAAAATACGTATTGTTGAATAATATTACGCCGACCTTTCAGGAAATACCGTTCTCCCAGGGACTCCTGTATCGGTATCCGGTGTTTTCTGATCCTGGTATGTAGCCTGCCTGAAGATTAGGCGTACCTTACCCAACGCAGGGCAAACGCATTTCCAAGAATAGAAATATTTTTGAGTTGAAAACACCTGTTCCGTAGGAACAGCATCTTGGTAGCAACGATCCGTTTCACCATCCGCCGCCCGTTCCTTCGGAACGGGCACTGGCGAGATAGCGTTCCTACGGAACGCTGGACTACAAGCTACCGCATCATGTCTACCAAGATAACGCCCTTCCAGGGCGATGAAGCGGCGACTTGCATACGTATCAGGGTAAACAACCAGCTTATTATTACGAAAACTCGTAGATGCGTTTACCCTGCTTACCCAATACAGCGATTTGGATTTTGACTTGAAAACTCGGATATTAACTCCGAATTTTCAAGGATAAATATATGAGCTACTATATAGAACGGACGAGGTGTATCCAGGAGATCACCTCATTGCTGCAAGTTTTTCCGGTAACTGCCATCCTGGGTCCGCGTCAGGTGGGTAAGACTACCCTGTCAAAAGTGTTTGACCCTCAGCATATTTTTGACCTGGAAAACCCCCGCGACATGGCTGCTCTGGAAAACCCTCAACTGGTGCTGGAAAAACTGGAGGGCCTGATTGTCATTGACGAAGTACAAAGAAAACCAGAGCTTTTCCCCCTGATCAGGTACCTGGTAGATACCCACCCCGCACAGCGTTACCTGATATTGGGCAGCGCCTCCTCCAGTCTCCGGCAACAAAGCGGCGAATCCCTGGCCGGACGAATCGGTTACTACTACCTCACCGGATTTAATCTTACCGAAACCGGACCGGCCCACCTGGATACGCTTTGGCTCAGAGGCGGCTTTCCCCGCTCATTTCTGGCAGCGGATGATCAACTTAGCCTGCTGTGGCGAAATAACTTTATTGCTACTTTTTTAGAAAAAGACCTTGCCATGCTGGGCAGCAACATCCCGTCTCCGGTGATGTACCGTTTTTGGCTGATGTTGAGTCACTACCACGGACAAACGCTCAATTTCAGCGAGTTGGGCCGTTCATTCGGTATCAGTGATAAAACGGTCAGGCACTATCTGGCGATCCTGGAAGACACCTTTATGGTGCGGTTACTCTTGCCCTGGTACGTCAATACAGGCAAACGTCTGGTGAAAAGCCCTAAACTCTACCTGCGCGATTCAGGTGTTTTTCATGCCCTGCAACATATCAACACTTCCGAGGCGCTCAGGGTCAACCCTAAAGTGGGAGCATCCTGGGAGGGATTTGCCCTGGAGGAGTTGGTCAGCTATCTGGCCAAGCGGGACAACGAAGTATTTTTTTATGCCTCACACGGAGGCAGCGAACTTGACTTGTACTGGCAAGATCAGGGAAAAAAACTGGGGGCAGAATTTAAGTTTATGGATGCCCCTAAGATGACCCAATCCATGCAGCAAGTCCTGGTTGACCTGTCACTGGACCACCTGTGGGTCATTTACCCCGGCAATAAGCAGTATTCGCTCTCCGCGCAGGTCACCGTATGGCCGCTGCAAGCCCTACATGCGCTCCCGGCAGCGGGTGGGTGAGCCTGTGAGGCTGATACGGGGATCAGGTCAGCACATACGCCGCCGCCCGCTCCGCACACCGGGCTCCGTCGAGGGCAGCCGACATAATACCACCTGCGTAACCTGCCCCTTCACCACAAGGAAAAAGCCCTGCCGCCTGGGGATGCATCAGGCTGAGGGGATCGCGGGGAATGCGCACGGGCGAAGAGGTCCGGGACTCCGTCGCCACGACGATGGCTTCCTCCGTGAGGTATCCGCGCATCATTTTTCCAAACTGCCGAAATCCCTCCCGCAGGCGTTTATGCACAAAAGGCGGCAGGACAGCCCGGAAGTCTGCCGGCGTGATGCCCGGGAGATAAGACGTGGCGGGCAGGTCCCGGGAGAGGTTGCCGTTGACAAAATCTGTCAGGCGCAGGGCGGGTGCCACCTGCTTGCCCCCACCTGCCTGAAAGGCTTTTTGCTCGACCTGCTGCTGAAACCGCACCCCTGCCAGCGGGTCACCGGGTCGCCCCAGGTCTGCCAGATCGAGCTGCACCACAATCCCGGAGTTGGCAAAGGGCGAATTACGGCGGGAAGGTGACCAGCCATTGACAACGACCTCATCTCCGGACGTAGCAGCCGGGCAGATGATGCCGCCGGGACACATACAAAACGAATACACCCCCCGGTCTTCGACCTGGCGTACCAGGCTGTAAGAGGAAGCCGGCAAAAACTCGCTGCGGGCGGGCCCGCAATGGTACTGGATGCTGTCTATCAGGGCCTGCGGGTGCTCCACCCGTACCCCGAGGGCAAACGGTTTGGCCTCGATGGCGAGTCCGTGCTGGTGCAGCAGCTCAAAAACATCCCGGGCCGAGTGACCGGTCGCCAGGATCAGGGCCTGGGCCGGTACCCGCAGCCCGCCGGAGGTCATCACGCCATGCAGCCGCCCGTCCTGTACCTCCAGCCCGGTGAGTCGGGTCTCAAAATGTACCTCGCCCCCGCTGGCGGTCACCGCTTCGCGCATGGCCTGGATGATGGCGGGCAGCTTGTTGGTGCCGATATGGGGGTGGGCGTCCACGAGGATCTCCGGCGTAGCCCCAAACTGCACCAGGGTGTCGAGCACCCCGCGCACATCGCCCCGCTTGTCGGCGCGGGTATAGAGCTTGCCGTCAGAGAAGGTACCGGCCCCCCCTTCGCCAAAGCAGTAATTGCTCTCGGGGTTGACGACGCCCTCGCGGGTGAGGTGCGCGAGGTCGCGACGGCGCTCCCGCACCGATTTGCCCCGCTCCAGGATGATGGGTTTGATCCCCAGCCGGATCAGGTGCAGGGCCGCAAACAGCCCCGCAGGCCCCAGCCCCGCAATATAGACCGCAGGCTTATGGCTGACATCCTGCAACGGAAACGCCGTCGGCGGCTCCGGGACGGGCACTTCATCCACCCAAAGCTGTACCCGCAGCGCATACCGCACCTGCCGCCCCCGCGCGTCTACCGACCGCTTCAGGATGGTATGGTGGGTGACCCGCGACAGGTCTACGCCCGCCTGCCGCGCCGCGATCCGGCGGATCTCGTCGGGCTGTGCGATATACTCGGGGGTGATTTCGATCTGACAGGCCTGCACCATACCCCAAAGGTAGGGGATTCGGACGAAATGAACAGGCACTGGCCGAGAAAAGTCGTATGGGCGGTGGGGGGTGACCCTGCGGGTCAGGAGATTTTTAATATCAGCCTTCAGGACCTGCCCGGTCAAAATACCACTCAACCGGAGACGCTTGCGTTTGCTTTTCAAAGCAGGTGACGGCTTTCGGTTATAACGGGACATAAGTCCTATTACTTGAGCGTGTAAAATGACACCGACTTTTTATATTGCACATCATGTATATCAACCTCACAACCTTCACTTATCACGCCCCCCAAACCGGCAAAATCTACACCTGTCTGCGGATCAATTTTCCCTATGCAGATGCAGCACTCAAAGAGCGGCTTAAAGCACTGGGCATGCGCTGGGCGCCGGAGGGGAAGTATTACTACTTCATCGTGCTCGAAGGGCAGCCGGTCGAGCAGTGGGCAGCCCAACTGCGGGCCGCACTCGTACTGCCTGCCCAGGCACCTGAAGCACCCGCCCCGCAACCGCCACAGCAGGAGCCTCTGCCCGAGACGCATCACCAACTGCTGAGTCGCTATGCGCAGCAACTGACGGTGCGCCGTTACAGCTTCAAGACCGCCAAAAACTACCAGAGTGCCTTCCGGCTGTTTCTGGCCCATATCGCGCCGCGCCTGCCCCTGGAGGTCGGCAAGGCTGACATCATCGCCTGGCTGGAATCCCTGATCCTCGAAAAACATATCTCCGAGTCCTACCAGAACGGTATCATCAACGCCATCAAGTTTTACTACGAGGTAGTCGAGCAACAGCCCCGGCAATACTACGAGATCGCCCGGCCCCGGCGTGCCTTCCAAAACCCCAAGGTGCTGAGCAAGGAGGAAGTGCGGGACATGATCCAGCGGACAGCTAATCCCAAGCACCGCTGCCTGCTCATGCTGGCCTATGGCGGCGGCCTGCGCCTGGGCGAACTGCTGACCCTCCGGCCCGAAGACCTCGATATGCAGCGGATGTGCATCTATATATTGCGCGGAAAGGGGAAAAAGGATCGGGAAGTACCGCTGCCAGACCGCCTGCTTGCGGAGGTACAATCCTATCTGACCGCCGCCCAGCCCCTCACCTGGCTCTTCGAGGGCGAAACAGCAGGCGAGCCTTACAGCGAGCGCAGCGCCCAGATGGTGGTGAAGCAGGCCGCTACCCGTGCAGGCATCCAGCGGCCCGTCACGATGCACATGCTGCGGCACAGCTACGCCACCCACCTCCTGGAGGGCGGCACCGACATCCGCTATATCCAGGAGATGCTGGGCCACAACAGCCTCAAGACCACCGAGCGCTACACCCACGTAGCCCGCACCCACCGCCCTGCCTCGCCGCTTGACGACTTAGGCCTCTAAGTTGCGGCAATACACCCGACATGCACGAGGTTGCCGCATGTTTCTTGCGTACAGGGGAAATATTGACGTATATTGAGGCAGTATTGGGAGTTGCGTCAATACAGATGTTCCGTGCAAGCACCATCTCCGACCCGGCGCAGAGCCTACCCGCAGGCCCGCCGATGCCCTTCGAGGATGCCTTGCGCGGAACAAAGTATTTGCGTATATTGCTGACGCAACAGCGCAAACACTCGGCCCGTTCAGCGCAATAAAAATAAAATAAATTGTTTTTTTGGCGGCTGCGCCGCCCAAAAAACGGCGGCAAAGCCGCCAAAAACAAAATCAAGCAAGAAAGCGTTTTAGACAAGAATGAAACTTTTGACTTCCATATTGCTACCAGTTGCGTTGATGCTTGCTTTTGTGGCTGCACCGACAAACACCGCCCTTGCTTGCGGTGGCAATGAAAGTTGTTGTAAAAAGGAAGGACAACAGGAGAAAGCGAAAAATTCTTGCTGCGAAAGCGAAACGGAAAATTCAAGCCCCTGCAACGAGGAAAAAGATTGCGGCGGAGATTGCGGCAAGAAAGGATGCCATTGCCCAACCACTTTTTCAACCGCACAAATTGCGGTTCCGATTGCCATAAAATTAGCGTTGCCCAATTTCTGCCCGCCCAAAAAAGCGGCTTGGTATTATCTCATTAAAATACCCAAAGCCGTCTATCTCTCCATTTGGCTACCGCCAAAAATAAGTTGTTAGACCACCTGACAGCCACAGGTCTGTCCATGAGAAACGCATCCGTTTCGCAACTCACTATCTTTCAACGGTTTAACAATTTTCAAAATGAAATTACATCATTTCGTTTTGTCAATGTCGCTATTTGCGGCATTGGCAATCGTGGCTTCGTGCCACAAAGGGCACGATATGGAAGCCCTCAACATCACCCACCCTGCCGCTTTCGTCGTGAACGGTGCAGGCAACACCGTAAGCGTAATTGACCTGACGGACGATACCAAAGTCCATGACATCGAACTCAACGGGGCTACTTTCCCTCACCATATTTACCTCAATCCCAACAAGTCAAAGGTGGCGGTGGCAATCACCAACACCGATTTGAGCGGCGGACACGGTGGGCATGGCGGCGCAACAAGCGGGTTTAAAGTGCAGATAATCAGCACCGTAACGGGCGTGATTGAAAAGGAAATCAGCACTTCCAAACTGCCGCACAATGCCGTTTTCAGCCCAAGCGGGACGGAACTTTGGATACCGCAATCCGATACGCCGAGCAAGGTTTTGGTCTATCGCACTTCCGATTGGACGCAAACCCACGAAGTCGAGGTGGGGCATTTGACTTCCGAAGTGACTTTTTCCGCCGACGGCTCAAAGGTGTATGCCGCCAATACGGACGAAGCCACGTTATCCGTGATTGACCCGACAACGAAAACTGTTTCGGCAACTATTGCCGTAGGCACAGCACCCGTCGGCGCTTGGACAGCCGACAACGGCAAAATGTACGTGGACAACGAAACGAGCAAAACCGTCATGGAAATTGACGTTGCCACCGATGCCATTACCGCCACTATTGACCTCGGCTACAAACCGGGCTATGTGGCGTACAGCGACCACCACGCCGAACTTTGGGTGAGCGATGCCGACAACGGCAAAATCCATTATTACAAATTGGTGGGCGGAACATGGACGCAGGAAGGCGAGTTTGCTACCGGAGCGGATGCCCATGCCATTGCGTTCAACGCAGACGGCACAAAAGCATACGTCACCAATCAAGGTGCGGGGACGGTGTCGGTCATCCAATTGAGCGACCACACCAAAATCAAGGACATTGCCGTAGGCAGCAAGCCAAACGGCATTGTTTTGAAACAGTAACCATTCACTCAAATCAAATTTCAACGATGAAAAATATCATTTTCCTTGCGCTTGCCGCAATCATTTCCATCACGCAAATTGCTTGCGCCCAGCAGATTAAAAACGCCAAAACCGAGACCGTAAAAGTTTACGGCAACTGCGGGATGTGCGAAAAAAACATCGAAACCGCAGCCTTCCAAAAAGGCTTGTCCAAAGCCGATTGGAACGTGGACACCAAAATGGCGACCCTCACTTTCGACGGCAACAAGACCAACGCCGACGAGATTTTGAGGCGCATCGCCGCTGCGGGTTACGACAGCGACAAATACGCCGCACCCGATGCCGTGTTCGCCAAACTGCACACTTGCTGCCAATACGAGCGTCCCGTGCCTGCGGAAACGGCTGCCGCAGTTACGACCGCCGAAGTGGTGGAAAAACCTGCGACGGAAACGCCCGTCGTCGTGCCGCCCGTCGTTGCGGAAAAAACCGCACCTGCGACAAAAACGGAGGAGGCTGCCCCCATGCAACCCAATCCCGACCAATTGAAAAGCCAACTTGGGGAGGTTTTGAACGCCTATTATGCGGTAAAAAACGCATTGGTCGGTGACGACGGCAAGACCGCCAGCGCAAAAGCAAAGGAATTGCTCACGGCTTTGGGCAAGGTGGACATGGCAAATTTCAGCGGGGAACAGCACGGCGTTTATATGCCGCTTTCCGAAAAAATCAAGTTCGATGCCGAGCATATTGAGGAAACAAAAGATGTCTCGCACCAGCGTGACCACTTCGACACGCTTTCCGACAACGTTTTTAAGGTCGTCAAAGCCTTCAATGTCAATGCCGAGCCAGCCTACCAACAGTTTTGCCCAATGGCAAGGGACGGAAAAGGGGCATATTGGATTAGCAAGGAGAAGGGCGTGAAAAACCCGTACTACGGCAAATCCATGCTTACCTGCGGGAAGGTGACGGAGACGTTGAACTAATCATTTAACAAGTGGCAGCCATGCTATATGTTCATGGCTGCCACCCAATTTTTTTACAATGGAAAATCATCACCACCACCACCATGCAGAACCCAGAAACACCCCACAAAATGGCACCGAAAACAATGTCCGCCTTGCCTTCCAAGCCACATGGCATTGCCTGATTGGTTGCGGCATCGGCGAAGTGTTGGGCATGGTCATCGCAACGGCATTGGGCTGGGGCAATGTTCCGAGCATACTTTTCGCCGTGGCTTTGGGCTTCCTGTTCGGGTTCATTTTGGGGATGCGCCCCTTGCTCCGGGCGGGTTTTCCCTTCAAAAATGCCTTCAAAACGGTACTGATTGCAGAAGGGTTGAGCATCGCCGTCATGGAGGGCTTCGAGGTCTTGACCGAGGTTTTCACGCCCGGCGTGATGAGCGCCCACCTCAACGAGCCCATTTTTTGGCTCGGGATGCTCCTTGCTTTGGCAGTCGGCTTTGTAGCGGCGTTTCCCGTCAATCTTTATTTCATAAAAAAAGGCATCCGCCACCATCATTGAACAATGGAAAAAAAAGAATTCATCCCCGCTCTGGGCTACGACTTCTTGACAGCATTTTACGATTTGACCATCAAACTGACGATGCCCGAAAAGAAATTCAGGGGTTTGTTGATTGAGGAAGTCAATCCGCAAAAAGGCGAGAAAATACTGGAATTTGGCTTTGGGACAGGTCAAAACTTGCTTTTGGTCAAAAAGCAAAACCCCGATATTGATTTGAGGGGCTTGGACATTGACCCAAAAGTCAAAGAAATCGCAGCCTACAAATTGGCGAAAAACGCCCTTGATATTCCTTTGGATTTGTACGACGGCAATATATTCCCTTATCAGGAAAACCTATTCGATAAGGTTTATAGTTGTCTGGTTTTTCATCAATTGGATGCGGAAACCAAACTGAACTGTTTGAGGGAAATCTATCGGGTGCTTAAACCGAGCGGCAATTTGATAATTGCTGATTGGGGCAAGGCACAAAACAGGTTGATGCGCCTTTCATTTGGCTTGGTTCAAATGTTGGACGGTTTCAAGACCACCAACGACAACGTGAATGGACGGATGCCCGAATTCATCGAAGCGGCTGGTTTCCAAAATGTGATTGTCAAAAATTCAATCAATACCGCAATCGGCACATTCTCCTATTTTCAATCAAATAAAAAATGAAATTTTCTAAAATGGCTTTTCAAAAAGATATTCATCAAAAAGTGCTGTCAATAGCGGTGCTTTTGCTTTTGCTGCAACCGCTTTTTGCACAAAAAACGGTGCGCTACGACCTGTATATCAGGGACACGACGGTGAATTTTACGGGAAAACCCAAAAGGGCAATCGCCGTGAACGGGCAAATCCCAATGCCCACACTTACTTTTACGGAGGGCGATACCGCCGAAATTTATGTCCACAATGAATTGAACGAAACTACTTCCCTGCATTGGCACGGGCTGTTTTTGCCAAACAAAGAGGACGGCGTACCGAACCTGACCCAAATGCCCATCGAGCCGAACACCACGCATTTGTACAAGTTTCCGATAATCCAGCACGGTACGCATTGGTATCACAGCCATTCGGGCTTGCAGGAACAAATCGGGATGTACGGCTCTTTCGTCATGGAAAAACAGGCGGGGTTCAGGAAAGGCATTGACGATTTGCCTACCGTTCCCATCGTTTTGAGCGAGTGGACGGACATGAACCCCGACAATGTGCATCGGATGTTGCACAATGCGACCGATTGGTTTGCCATCAAAAAAGGGACTACGCAGAGTTATGGCGAGGCTATAAAACAGGGGCATTTCAAGACCAAAGTAGCCAATGAATGGAAGCGCATGAACGCTATGGACGTGAGCGATGTCTATTACGACAAGTTTTTGATAAACGGGAAAAACGAGAGCCAACTCACGCAGTTCAAAAGAGGAGATAAAGTGCGATTAAGGATTTCAAACGGTGGTGCCTCGTCCTATTTTTGGCTAACTTATGGCGGCGGCAAAATGACCGTAGTTGCGAATGACGGCAACGACGTTGAACCCGTTGAAGTTGACAGGTTAATCATCGCCGTTTCTGAAACGTATGATGTGATTGTCACAATCCCGACCGACGGTTTTTCCCATGAATTTTTGGCAACCCCGGAAGACCGCACCAAATCGGCTTCGCTGTTTTTGGGTGCGGGCGTGAAGAAATTGAGTTTGCCATTGCCCAAACTCAAATATTTCGAGGGTATGAAAATGATGAACGGCATGATGAAAATGAATGGGGATTTGGATGACATGGGCATGAATATGAGCCTCAACCAAATGGACATGAATGTGGTGATGTACCCAGAAATCACGGGCGAAGCGGAGCAAAAACACAAGCATGACATGGGCGATATGATAATGGAGGACATGAAAAACGAAGCGGAACAATACGATGCCAATGCGCTTTCGGACATTGTTACTTTGAATTACGCCATGCTGAAATCGCCGACCGAAACAACGCTGCCCAAAAGTGTTCCGGTCAAGGAACTGTATTTTGAACTTTCGGGAAACATGAACCGCTACGTTTGGAGTTTGGACAACAAAGTGGTTTCGGAAACCGATAAAATCCTGATTAAAAAAGGCGAAAACGTGCGCCTCGTGCTTTACAACGGCTCGATGATGCGCCACCCGATGCACTTGCACGGACACGATTTCAGGTTGCTCAATGGGCAGGGCGAATATGCGCCTTTAAAAAACATTGTAGATATTATGCCCATGGAAACCGATACCTTGGAATTTAATGCCAACGTGGAAGGCGATTGGTTTTTTCATTGCCATATCCTTTACCACATGATGAGCGGTATGGGACGTGTATTTACTTATGAAAACCAAGCCCCTAATCCTTTAATTCCAAATCCGAAATTGGCGCAACGCCAGTTATTTGCCGACGATAGGCGGTTTCATGCAATGGCGGAGATTGGACTGGAAAGCAATGGCAGCGACGGCGGGGCAATGCTGGCAAACACCCGCTGGAAATTTGAAACGATTTGGCATTTGGGGCTGCACGCACGGCATGGTTACGAGAGCGAAACCATGTTCGGGCGGTATTTGGGCAAGATGCAATGGCTGTACGCTTACGCAGGTTTTGATTATCATTTCAAAAAAGAAGACCCTTCTGAAAACAACATTTTTGGCGGGGAGGAAACCAATATGTTCGGGCAAAAAAGCAATAAAAACGACCGCAAAACGGGCGTTGTTGGCATTGCCTATACATTGCCGATGCTGTTTATAGCAGATGCAAGAATTGACGGCGACGGCAAATTCCGTTTTCAATTGAGCCGGGAAGATATTCCACTCTCCAAGCGTTTGCGGATGAATTTAATGGTCAATACGGACAAGGAGTATATGCTCGGCGGAAGGTACATTTTATCGAAGAATTTGTCTTTATCTTCGCATTATGACAGCGACATGGGAATAGGGGCAGGATTGACCATAACCTACTGAAAATGAATGAAATAAATAAAAATAAAATGCGCTGAACAACGCACTCCCGACCATGCCGCCCAAGCCCAACCCGCAAAGCCAACGCAGGGCGGCACGGGCGGGAGTGCAACCGTTATCCCCAATTAAAAAAATAAAAATATAATAAAATAAAAATAATAAAAACAAAACCACCCCAAACCACGTTATACACAGCAATGAAGCCCTTTTGCTTAATTTTCAGCCTGTACTTCTTGGCATTGAGCGCAATGCCATGTACCGACATTCACGCAACGAATGCCCCGGCAAGTGCTGAATTGGCAAACTTTTCCACCAACGAACACTCCAACTGCCCACACGAAACGGGTGCCGACCATTGCTCTCCCTTCTGCACATGCAGTTGCTGCGGACAACTCATTGCCCAGCCCAAAGCCTTCAAATGGCACTTCAAGCCAATCCCTCTGGTAATTGAGGAAAAAAGCGTATTCCACTACGCTATTGATTGGCAAAGCGGGCATCCCGATTCCATCTTCCGCCCTCCCCAAGTTTAGATTTCAACAAAGGAAAAATCCGGTGCGGCTTCGCCGCACCCCGCCAAAAGGCGGCAGCTCTGCCACCGCTTTTCGGCGTTTTGTTCAATCTAAACTAACTTTCAATGCTTGATAAAATCATCCATTTCAGCATAAAGAACAAGTTCATCATCGGACTTTTCACGCTGGCTTTGGTCGTCTGGGGCATTTTCTCCTTGTCTCGACTGCCCATTGACGCATTGCCTGACATTACTAATAATCAGGTGCAAGTCATCACTTCCTCGCCCACTTTGGCAGCGCAGGAAGTGGAAAAATTCATCACCTACCCCATCGAACAGGCGGTAAAACCCATCCCAAAAATTGTCGAACTGCGCTCCATCAGCCGCTTCGGGTTGAGCGTCGTGACCGTCGTCTTTGAGGAGGAGGTGGACATTTTTTGGGCGAGGACCCAAATTTCCGAACGCCTCAAAGAAGCCGAGGACAATATCCCCGCAGGTATGGGAACGCCCGAAATGGCGCCCATCAGCACGGGTCTTGGCGAGATTTACCAGTACGTCGTGTTCCCCAAGCCCGGTTTTGAGGACAAGTACAACGCCATGGACTTGCGCACGGTGCAGGACTGGATAATCAAACCGCAACTCATCGGCACGAAGGGCGTGGCGGAGGTCAATACCCTCGGCGGCATGCTCAAACAGTACGAAATCGCCGTGCAGCCCGACAAGTTGCGGAGCATGAACACTACCATGCCCGAAATCCTCGAAGCCCTCGAACACAACAACGAGAACACCGGCGGGGCGTACATTGACAAAAAACCGAACGCCTACTTCATCCGGGGCATCGGCATGGTCAACGGCATTGACGACATCCAAAAAATCGTCGTCAAAAGCCAAAACGGCATCCCCATTTTGGTGCGGGACGTGGCGACGGTGCAGTTGGGCAGTTCCATCCGCTACGGGGCGACCACGAAGGACGGCAAGGGCGAAGCAGTCAGCGGCATGGTGATGATGCTCAAAGGCGAGAACAGCGCAGAGGTCGTCGGGCGGGTCAAGGAAAAAATGGAGCAAATCCGAAAATCCCTGCCCGAAGGCGTGGACGTGGAGCCGTTCCTCGACCGCACAAAATTGGTCAACAACGCCATCGGAACCGTCCAGACCAACCTCCTCGAAGGTGCGCTCATAGTCGTTTTCATCCTCATTTTGTTGCTCGGCAACCTGCGGGCGGGCTTGGTCGTGGCTTCGGTCATCCCGCATTACTTGCTTTTTTCGGTCAGCCAGATGAATTTCTTCGGCGTTTACGGCAACCAGATGAGCCTCGGTGCCATTGATTTCGGGCTGATTGTGGACGGGGCGGTCATCATCGTCGAAGCCATCGTCCACCGATTGCAAATCACGGACAAGGGCAGGCTCTCGACCGCCCAAATGGACGACGCCGTTTATCAGGCTTCCGTCAAAATCCGGGGCAGCGCAGCCTTCGGCGAAATCATCATCCTCATCGTTTACCTGCCCATTTTGGCGTTGGTCGGCATCGAGGGTAAGATGTTCAAGCCCATGGCGCAGACCGTTTCCTTCGCCATTTTGGGGGCGTTCATCCTTTCGTTGACCTACGTCCCGATGATGTCCGCCTTGTTTTTGAGCAAAAAAACGGGGCATACGCAGAACATTTCCGACCGAATCATCGCCTTTTGCTACCGAATTTATGCGCCCATTTTGGAAGGTGCCATGAAAATGAAAGCCCTTGTTGTCGGCTTGGCTGTTTTGTTTTTTGCCCTTTCGCTGGTGATTTTCGGGCGGCTGGGCGGCGAGTTTATCCCCACGTTGGAGGAAGGCGACATTGCCACGCACATCATCATCCCGCCGGGCAGTTCGCTGGGGCAGGAAATCGAGACGACGACCAAAGCCGAGGCAATTTTGCTGAAAAACTTCCCGGAAGTGCGGCAAGTTGTCTCCAAAATCGGCAGCGCAGAAGTCCCCACCGACCCCATGCCCATGGAAGTCGCCGATGCAATGGTGATTTTGAAGGACAAAAAAGAATGGACTTCCGCCGAGACCAAAGAAGAACTGATGTCCAAAATAGAACACGCACTCGACGACATTCCGGGCGTGACCACCGAATTCACCCAGCCTATCCAAATGCGTTTCAACGAACTGATGACGGGCGTGCGCAGCGACGTGGCGGTGAAGATTTTCGGCGAGGACATTGACCTTTTGGCAGGTCTGGCGGAGCAAGCCATGCCCCTCATTCAAAGCGTGAAAGGCGTGGAAGATGCCCGCCCCGAAGCCGTCAGCGGCTTGCCGCAAATCACCGTAAAATACAACAAGGACAAACTGGCATTGTACGGCTTGAACGTCGGCGACCTCAACCAAATCGTCCGCACGGGTTTTGCGGGCGAAAAAGCGGGCGTGGTTTACGAAGGCGAAAAACGTTTCGACCTCGTCGTGCGCCTCCAAAACGACAGCCGGCAGGACATTTCCAACCTCAAAAACCTGTTCGTTTCGCTCCCTTCGGGCAGTCAAATCCCGCTCGAACAAGTGGCGGACATCGCCCTCGAACCCGGTTTTTCGCAAATCAGCAGGGAGGACGGAAAGCGGCGCATCGTCATCGGTTTCAACGTCCGGGGAAGGGACGTAAAGAGCGTCGTGACCGAAATTCAGGCAAATCTGGACGATAAACTGAAAATGCCGCCGGGCTACTACACTACCTACGGCGGGCAGTTCCAGAACCTCGTCGAGGCGAACAAGCGGCTTTCCGTCGCCGTCCCCGTTGCGCTTGCGCTGATTTTTGTCTTGCTGTTTTTCACGTTTGGCAGCATCAAACAATCGCTCCTGATTTTCACCGCAATCCCGCTTTCCGCCATCGGCGGCGTGTTTGCTTTGTGGATGCGGGGAATGCCGTTTTCGATTTCGGCGGGCGTGGGTTTCATCGCACTTTTTGGCGTGGCGGTTCTGAACGGCATCGTGCTAATCGGCTATTTCAACCAACTCAAAAGCGAGGGTATGTCTGACGTTTGGGAAAGGATAAAAGAAGGCACGAAAGTCCGCCTTCGCCCCGTCATCATGACGGCATCGGTGGCTTCGCTCGGCTTTTTGCCAATGGCGTTGAGTACCGGGGCGGGCGCAGAAGTGCAAAAACCACTGGCGACGGTCGTCATTGGCGGTTTGATTACCGCCACGCTTTTGACGCTCATCGTGCTGCCGATTTTGTATTATTTTTTCGAGGAAAAATTGAAAGGAAGGCGCAAAAAAGCCCCGGTAGCCACGGCATTGCTGGCACTTTGTTTTTGTTTTTCGATAAAAACAACTGCCCAAACGCCAGTTTTGACATTGCCCGAAGCATTGGAAACGGCTTACAAAAACAACCAATTGCTGCAATCCAATTCGCTGGAAATCCAGTCTCACGAAGCCATGCAGCGAGCGGCGGGCATTTTCCCGAAAACAGATTTCGGGGCGCAATTGGGGCAGTTCAACAGCCGCCGTTTCGACGAAAATTTCTCCGTTTCGCAGGAAATCCCGAACCCCGGAACGTTGAAAGCAAGGCGCAATCTGGCTGTCCAACAAACGGGTGTCGCCCAATCGCAACTCGCCATTTCAAAAAGCGAACTGACTTTCAATGTTCGTCAGGCTTGGTTTCAAATCCAATATTTAATGGCGTTGGAAAATGTTTTGGTGCGGGAAGACAGCCTGTTGCAGCAATTCGTGCGGGCGGCTTCGCTGAAATTCAAAACGGGCGAAAGCACTCTTTTGGAAAAAACGACCGCCGAGACACGTCAGCAAAATTTGCTGCAAAACATCGCTCAAATCAGGGTCTTGATTGAAACGGAAAAATCCAGCCTCCGGCAATGGCTAAATCTTCCGGGGGATTTTTCCGTACCGGAATCGGCGTTTTCAGCGAGCAATTTTTCCGAAATTCTGGACTCGAACCTCGTGCGGAACAACCCGCACTTGCTTTTTGTCCAAAATCAAATCACCCTTGCCGAAGCCGAAAAACGCTTGACAAATGCCGAGCGGCTGCCCGATTTCAAGGCTGGCTATTTCATCCAATCCATCGCCGGGGCGCAGGACGTGGACGGTCAGGTGGTCAATTACAACGCTGTGCCTCGTTTTCAGGGCGTTCAACTTGGCATTTCCGTTCCGATTTTTGGGGCAAAGGGCTACCGGTCAAAAACCCAAGCCGCCGACCTGCAAATCATGGCGCAGCAAAAGCAAGGTGAGTACGTCGAGGCGCAGTTACAAAACCAGTTGCAGCAGCAAGCCGGGCAGTTTGTTTTTTGGAAAAACAAGGTGGCTTACTACCAAAACACGGCTTTGCCAAACGCAAAATCCATCGTCGAGAACGCCTCGAAAGCCTATTTCGGCGGCGACATCGGCTATGTCGAGTACGCACAGGCTTTGCAGACCAATCTGGAAATCCAACGCTCGTATTTGGAGGCGGTCAACAGCCTCAACCAGACGGTGGTTTCCGTTCAATTTCTCATCAATCAATAATGACCCAGACTTTCCAAGTTTTAAAAACTTGAAAAGTCTATCAACTCAATAAAAATGAACAAGAATGTAAAAATATACGGCGGCATCGCCCTCGCTGCCCTCCTCGGAGTCATCATCTGGGCATTGTTTTTCAAGCACGAACACGTCGAAGGCGACGGTCACGACCACGACCATGCCGAGGGCGAAAAAACCGAAGCCGCCCACGAAGAAGTCAACCACGAGGAAACGCCCGGCGTGAAGGAAGTTCACCTCAACGAGGCGCAGTACAAAGCGACGGGGTTGGTTTTGGGCGACTTTGAAAAGAAGAATTTGAGCGAGGTCATCAACGCCAACGGCTACACCAAACTGCCGCCGCAAAATCAGGCGCAAGTGAGCGTTCAACTCCCCGGGACTATCCAATCCATCAAAGTCATGCAAGGGCAAGCCGTGAAAGCGGGGCAAATTTTGGCAACGATGCAGAGCATGGCTTACAACAACCTGCGCCTCGACCGGGAAAAACTCAATCAGGAACTGACTGCTTCGCAAGCCAATTTGGAATTTTTGAAACTCGAATTCGCCCGCCAAAAAGAACTCTCGGACGAGAACGTGAACGCCAAAAAGGTCTTCCAAAAAGTCAGTTCCGACCTGCAAGCGGAGGAGGCGAAAATCAAGACTCTGCAAAGCCAAATCGCCATTTTAGGGCAGAACATTGAGATTGGCGGCAATTCCACGTCGCCGATTATCAACATTGTTGCCCCGATTTCAGGCAACATCACCGACATCAACGTAACGATTGGAGCGGCGGCGGAGGTCGGCAAACCGCTTTTCAGCATCGTGGACAACTCGAAGATGCACGTTGATTTGCTGGTCTATGAAAAAGACTTGTTCAAGGTGAAGCCGGGGCAGAACGTGCGTTTCATCCTGACCAACCAGGACGGCTCGGAACTTCGGGGCAAGATTTTCAGCGTCGGCAAATCGTTTGAGAACGAGACGAAATCGGTCGCCGTCCACGCCGATATTTTGAACGAGCGGCAGATGCTCATCCCCGGCATGTACGTCAATGCGCTCGTGGACGTGGGCGCAAACACGGTGGATGCCTTGCCCGTGGATGCCATCATCAAAGCCGAAGGGCGGGAATTTGTTTTCATTTTGGAAGAAGAAGCAAAAACCGCCGAAGGCACGGAGTTTCACTTTCAGCGCATCGAGGTGAAAACCGGGACTTCGCAACTCGGCTTTGTGCAAACCACCTTTTTGCAGCCCGTTGAAACGGCGAAAAACATCGTGGTCAAAGGGGCTTATTACCTGCAATCGCACCTGACGAAATCGGAAGGGGGCGGGGGGCATTCGCATTGAACCACAACAAATTACTTTAACTCGGATAAGCCGTTTTTCAATAGAGCGGCTTATCCTTTTTCTATAAAAAATGCAACATCAACACATCTACGACAAAGACGGCAAACAACTTTGCTGCACCCTCGAAGAAAAAATCTACACCAACGCCAACGCCCAAAACTTGCTGAAAGAACAGCATAGCGACGACGACGGGCATGACCACGACCATGAACACGGCGAAGGCGCAGCGTGGAAACAGTATTTGCCCGCTATCGTCAGTTTGACCATGCTTTTGCTCGGCATTGCGCTCGACCATTACATCCCCCAGTCATTTTTCAATGGCTGGTTGCGGGTGGCTTTTTATGTAGTTGCCTATTTGCCAGTCGGTTTCCCGGTAATGAAAGAGGCGTTCGGGGCGGTTGTCAACGGCGAATTTTTCACAGAATTTACTTTAATGGTTTTGGCGACGGTCGGCGCATTTGCCATCGGCGAATACCCGGAAGGCGTGGCGGTGATGCTGTTTTATGCCATCGGCGAACTGTTCCAAAGTGCGGCGGTCAATCGAGCAAAAAGCAATATCAAGGCGCTTTTGGATGTGCGCCCGGCTTTTGCCAACCTGTTGAAAAACGGAAGTTATCAGTCCGTAAATCCCGAAACGGTTGAAATCGGCGACATTATCCAAGTCCGTTCGGGCGAAAAAGTGCCGCTGGACAGCGAGTTGATTTCCGAAAAAAGTAGTTTCAACACGGCGGCATTGACGGGCGAGAGCAAGCCCAAAACCATCGAAAAAGGCGAAACCGTGCTGGCGGGAATGTTGAACCTCGACAAAGTCATCGAACTGCGGGTGACGAAAAAATATGCCGACAGTTCGCTCGCCCGCATCCTCGACATGGTTCAAAACGCCACCGCTCGCAAGGCGCAGACCGAACTTTTGATAAGGCGTTTTGCCAAAATCTATACGCCGATTGTGTTCTTCTTGGCGGTTGCGCTGGTGGTCGTGCCGTACTTTGTAGTCGGCAATTATGTGTTCAATGATTGGCTTTATCGGGCATTGGTTTTTCTGGTGATTTCCTGCCCTTGTGCTTTGGTGATTTCCATTCCGCTTGGCTATTTCGGCGGCATTGGGGCGGCTTCGAGGCACGGCATTTTGTTCAAAGGCTCGAATTATTTGGACTTGATGACAAAGGTAAACACCGTTGTTATGGACAAAACGGGGACTTTGACGGAGGGCGTTTTTAAAGTTCAGGAAGTAGTCAGTTCGAGCATGGACAAAGATGAAATGATCAAAATATTGGCGGCATTGGAACGCCAATCCACGCACCCGATAGCCAAAGCGATTGCGGATTTTACCAAAACCGACGCCTCGCCCTATCAAGCGATGGAGGTCGAAGAAATCTCCGGGCATGGCTTGAAAGGCACGGTCAACGGCAAAACGGTTTTAGCTGGAAATACCAAATTGCTCAAAAAATTCGGCATCGGATACCCCCCGGAGATTGACGGCATCGTGGAAACGATTGTCGTGGTAGCGGTTGAAAATCGATACGTTGGCTACGTTTTAATAGCCGATAGAATCAAAGAAGATGCCGTTGAAGCCCTGAAATCCATGCACCAAAACGGCGTTCTCCAGACCGTTATGTTAAGTGGCGACAAAGATGCCATCACCCAAAAAGTGGCACAGGCGATTGGGATTGACACGGCTTTCGGCGACCTCTTGCCGGAAGGCAAAGTCCAAAAAGTAGAGGAACTGAAACAGGACAGAAGCAAAGTCATTGCCTTTGTCGGCGACGGCATCAACGATGCGCCCGTTTTGGCTTTGAGTGATGTGGGAATTGCCATGGGCGCAATGGGTAGCGATGCAGCGATTGAAACTGCGAATGTGGTCATTCAGACCGACCAGCCATCAAAGATTGCCACGGCTATCAAAATCGGGAAGGCGACCCGGAGCATTGTTATACAAAATATTGCATTAGCATTTTCCGTCAAAGCAGTAGTTTTGCTACTGGGTGCGGGCGGTTTGGCGACCATGTGGGAAGCGGTTTTTGCGGACGTTGGGGTGGCACTTTTGGCGATTTTGAATGCGGTGCGGATACAGAAGATGAAATTTTAAAGCCCGACCAGACCAATAAAATAAAAAGGGGATAACAACGCACTCCCGACCATGCCGCCCAAAGCCCAACCCGCAAAAGCCAACGCAGGGCGGCACGGGCGGGGGTGCAAACGTTAGCGGTCAGCTTAAAAGACGGTTCATCGCGTTTAATAGTGGAATTCGAGATCGAGTCCTCCTAAATGGAAGTAAATCATAGCGATGAAGTTGTTGATATTTCGGTATCCTTTGGCGGTTCTTTTGATGTCCTGAATCTTGAGGTTGACACGCTCGGCATAGGCATTGGAGACTGTTTTTTTGAAATAGGTCTCGATGCCATACCAGTGTCGGCAGATCATCTTGACAAAGTCTTGGATGGGGGCTATAGCACTATTCCAGGCCTCGGTCACCCAGGCTTCAGGGGTTTGAGGGACTGGTCTTGGGCGGCTTGGTCGAGGATGTCCCGCAGGAGTTCTTTCAGGCGATAAGCCTGACCCAGGGTGGGGTATGCCTCGGCCAGGGTGGCTACCCGGGCCTGCTGATCGGGCTTGAGTTGGGGATTGTTTCGTAGCCAGAGGTAGCGCGTTTTCTTTAGCTCTTCTTTGTGCTGGGCCTGCTCACTACGACGGACTTTATCGAGGGCTTCGTTGAGCTGCTTGACGATATGAAGCCGATCAAATACGATGCCGGCATCGGGCAGATGCGCCTCAGCTCCTGCTATAAAAGACGGGGACATGTCCATCGTCACGGTCTTTACCGCCTCAGAGTCAGCTCCGCGTACCTCCATGTCTATCAAGGCATTAGACATCGCGGCCTGGTCTTTGCCGGGGGCGATGCCGACTACTTTTTTGGCCTCCCGGTCGCTGAGGATCGTCAGGTAATCATGTCCCCTGGCCCGGCTGGTCTCGTCTACGGAGAGCTCCTCAACCGGGGCCAGGGGCTGGGTCGCCAGGGCATAATGTACCCGGTTGCGGATGATCCCCAGTATCCGCCGACCGTCTATAGCCAACGCTAAACCGGCACGATAGATACTCATACCGCCCCGTACCAGACTCATCGCATGATGCTCAAAGAGCAGCGTAAATGAACTCCCGCCTGAGGCCCAGGGTACTGCCACCAGACAGGTCTCTCCCTCGTGGGTACGCACACGCGGCACCGCTGCATGAAGGTAGCACGTATGCTCAAAAAAATTTAGGTGACGCCACGTACGCTCCTGGTGGTCATATACCGGGTAGAGCCGTCCCTCAAACTCAAACCGGCTACCACGGGGGTGAGATACGTAGATATGAAGCGCTTGGGCTTCACTAAACTCTATACGAACTATCTTCCAAGGGGACGACAATCCTAAGGCGGCGGTAAATATCGGCAGTTCTTGATCCATTACCGAAGATAACCCTTTCCACTATTAAACGCAATGAACCAAAAAATTGCCAGCGTGATGAAAAGCAAAAGAGTAGATAGAAATATAATTTCCGAAGCGACTGGTTTGACACTTGACGAAATAGACGAACTGTAAAAGGCCACGAACAATCGCTTTCCGAAAATTGCTCCTAAGCGTTGCACATTCGTAAAGCGTAACGTTCCCCGCAAGCACCATCTCCGACCCGGCGCAGAGCCTGCCCGCAGGCCCGCCGATGCCCTTCGAGGAAACCTTGCGCAGCACAAAGTCTTTACGTATATTGCTGAGGCACCTAACTCTTGCAGGGTGTTTATGACAACCCAAGCCAAAAACAAAAAATGAAAAAAACGCTGACTTTTTTATTGTTAATGCCAGTTTGGGGACTGACAGTTTTTTACCATAGCCATACATACACTCAAAAAGAAAAGCCGAAAATATCATTTACATTTGACGATGGACAAACTAATGATATTGGTAACTATAAATTAGAAGTTTGGAATCAAATGTTGTTGGACAACTTAAAAAAACACAATGTAAAAGCAATCTTATTTTCTTACGGCGCAAACAAATTATCAGAAAAAGGAAAGTACGTCCTGACATCGTGGAACAATGAAGGACATTTCATCGCAAATCATACTTTCTCTCACCCTAATTTTAATAGCAAAAATATAAGTTTAGAATCTTTTAAGGAAGAATTACTACAAAACGATTCTATCATAAAAAAATACGCTAATTTTTATCCATATTTTAGATTTCCTTATTTGAAAGAAGGAAATTCAAAGGAAAAAATTGATGGCTTCAGAGCTTTTATGACCCAACAAGGTTACAAAAATGGACACGTTTCAATTGATGCTTCTGATTGGTATATAGACAGCCGACTCATCAAACAACTTAAAGCAAATCCCGATTCAGACATTTCTGGCTTCAGAGATTATTATAAAAATCATCTGCTTAATCGTGCCTTATATTATGACTCATTGGCATATCAGTTGACAGGCAGACGGATAAACCATGTTTTGCTTTTACATCACAATTTAGCGTCAGCATTGTTTTTGGATGATCTAATTGACCACTTTGAAAAAAACGGATGGAAAATTATTGATGCTGACAAGGCATATAAAGACAGCATATATGATGAAATCCCTAATAATGTTCCTGCGGGCGAAAGTTTGATATGGGCTTTGGCTAAGCAATCAGGGAAATTTGAAAAAGTGCTGCGTTATCCAGCGGAAGATGGGGATTACGAAAAACCTATGATGGATAAATTAGGACTCTAACAGCCTGAGAAAAACCACCACCTGGCTTATCCCCAATCTGTATTCCATTGACTGCTCAATGGCCCCCCCCCATAAAGGTTTTGGGGCCTGCGTCAGCCCCTGTTAGTACGAAAACCTGCACATGCTTTTGCCCTGGCCCAAGTGAAGAGAAATGTGTATCTTTGAGAAGAACTTATTTTCATACACGATGAGCATTCAACTCCAATTACCCGAAGGGCTTCGAGTCAGTCAATTTGAGCTGAGCATGTTGTTTGCAGTCAAGCTATTTGAAGAGGGGCTGATCACCTCCGGGCAGGGAGCCGAAATGGTGGGCCTCTCCAAGCATGCCTTCATTGAGTTGCTGGGCAAGTATAAGGTGTCCATCTTTCAGTACAATATGGACGAGATCGAAGAAGATATGGCCAATGCCTGAATATCTCGTCATTTCAGATGCCAGTCCCTTGATTGCCTTAGTGGCTATCGGGCGAGTAGATTTGCTGCGACACTTTTACCAGCGTCTCCTCATCACACATACCTTCCGTCGGTCAGCACGGCGTCTGTACTGACGTTTCCCCCACAATCACCATCTCCCACCCGACACAACCCCGATCCCGCAGGCCCGCCGATGCCCTCCGAGGAACCCTTGCGCAGCACAAAATCTTTACGTATGTTGCTAAGACAACAGCGTAAACGCTCGCTAGTTGTGTGCTCATGTAAGACAAACGATAACCCATTAAAAACCTACACAACATGGCAACCTCCGTTAAATTATTAACAGCATGGATGACAATTGTTTTGTTGTCTTCATTTACTGGCAAAAACGCAAGTGAGTTTATCGGGACATATGGTGTTCCTGCATCAGACCCCTCCCAGATTACGCTGACGCTTAACGCTGACAACACTTTTTATTACCAGGACCTGTCTATCCCCGACAAAAAAGTAATTGTTAAAGGCAATTGGATATTACAAGGCAAAAAAGTCTTTTTAACAGACAACAGCTCCGGTAAACCCTTTCACAACGTTTGGACAATTTCAGAAAATGGACATGTAGCCAAATCCCGGAAAGGACTTACGTTCTATAGACTGTGTAAAATAGATGGATAACCAAACTGGCGATACCACCCCCTGCACGAAGTTGGCGGCACAGTTGCTGCACAAGCGCATTGGGGATTAATCAAAGTTTGGTTATCTGCATGGACTTTTGTGCCCAAAACCCACCCCATCGCCACGTCAAACACGTCTTCAGCCATACTACTCTACATATTTGAAGACTGGTGAAAAGCACAAGGTTGTTGTGGGCAGCAAGGCAGTAGTGGCTGTGTGTTTCCTGCGGAGAGGGGTGAGGTATTTCACAGCGACAAGGAGGTACGGAGTTGCACGGAGGGTTGGCACCTCTGTATCTCCGTATGAAGCAGGTAGACAGAGGCAGGGAGGGAGTCCTGTCTGCTCTCTGTGAGGCTCCGTTCCTCTGTACCTCTCTGTGTGAAGGATAGGCAGCAATGGAGATACACAGAGGATCTACTTCCGCTCATCGCTAACCATGTATCGCAGGGTGGTCTTCAGCCATTACAATACATGAAGCCTCGCTGAGTCGTACGTATGTTGCGAAAAAACCAACACCGAACCCACGCTTACCCCGCCCAAGCGGGGAACATCTCGCTGAAGTGATCGGTGAAACTCCACATTCTGCACGCTACTCAGCATACCTCCCAATAGGGTGCCAATCACAGGACTTGCGCAAAACAAAAGGGTACGTATAGGGTTAATACAACCGCGTAAACACCCGGACCCTGGCTTCCATACACC
>JANRLQ010000095.1:0-200547 GCA_033762375.1 Bacteroidia bacterium | reverse complement strand
TGAAAAGAAGCGGGCAGCGCTGGGCTGATACGGGCTGCGACAATATGATAAAGCTACGACTGGCCTACCAAAATAACCGTTTTGACCTCATTCAAAATCTCCTCAAACATGCCGCTTAATGCGACATTTTGAGTTACACCCCCTTTAAGCTGTGTTTTTATCTGTAACTGACGGTCTTGATTTTTGAGATATTCCTCTCCTAAATAACTAGTAGAAATATCTAAGTTTAACCTGCGATTATAAGACACAGATTGGTGCCAACTAACCATAGGCACATATCCAAAACCTATAGTATCTTTAACTTGTTGTAGAGATGCCGATAGTTCTGTATGAAAATACAATAAATTTCTAATATTTATGCCTATTGAACAAAAAGAACTGAGCATCATATTATTTTTATCATGCGCCGCTATCGTATCAGTTGGAAAGCGTGAAATAAATACTGGCGCATATTGTACGCCAATAAAACCCATATCAGCAACTGAGGCACGTAAATTACTACCGAATGTAAATGTTTCATAATCTCGTAGAGCACCTGAAGTATATGACGCAAACTGATCTTTTTGAACAAAACTACTGAAGTCCAAATTACCCTTGAAGAAACCTGTTCTTACCTCTGCCCGGTATTGTTCTTCAGGCAAGAAAAGAAAAGGATTAGTTAATAATGCAAAATTTTCATCTTTTTTGCTGTAATGGCCGACAAATCTGACATTTCCTACAGGCTGGTATTCTAGTGATATGCGGCCAGCCTGACTTATGAAAGTAGTTTCATTAACTAAATATGCAAAATTTGGTAATATTGCCCACTCACCCGTAATCATTCCTTTTTTGTTTAAAAAAGAGGTACCTATATCTAATGATACTAATTGATATGTATTTTTCTCATATGAACCAATCGGTTTTTGGATTGTTCTTTTATCCCATACTTGTACAAAATTTACTCCCACAAAACCTTCTTTTTTTGCATTGTAACGAAACCGAGCCCCTACAAGAATGGGGCCAGATATGATCGATTGTGCTTTAATACTATCTGTACGAGACCAAGGTTGAACCCATCTGCCTCCAGCAAAGGACAACTCCCATGATCCTATTTTAGTGGTTGTATAAATACCTTGTAGAATAACACCATCCAAACTGAGGGTTGAAAAATGTGGATAAGCTGTACCTATCTGAAATTGCTGAACTTGGGGTTGATATTTTGTTTTTACTACTGACCGCACTTCTTCCCCCTTAATTTCTGCCATAAGCAGCTTTTTTTCCCATAAATTTTTGAGCGATTGTAGCGATTGGTACTCTTTCTTAATTTTTTCGTATGTTTCCCAACAGCCAGCAAACCGATTAAGTCTGTTGTATTCTATCCAATTGGTCGTATACAAAGAATCTTTAAGATGATCTATCGCGTAACGGTTCTCAAAATCAACCAAACCATACTTCTGTTTAAAATAGACTTTTTCCTCTTCTATACTTTTGTAGAAATCACTTTCAATTTTTTCCTGATAATATGGAATTGAAGCTATTTTTTTCCGGATAACATCTTCACTGATTATTGTATCTTGCCAGAAAAACATCCTCCGGGAAGCATCATCAATAACTCCCTTAGTTTCAGACATTGAGCTTTCTACAGCCTTGGATGCGAGTAGATTACGGTCAAAATGTAGTTGAAATACATTGGCCAAATTTTGGCCTGAATCCCGAAAAGATGCATAATTGATTGTGAGGCTAATCGGAATTTCATGAATAGTAACCGGAATATTACCTTGTATTTGATAGTATTCAGCAGGCATGCGGGACTGAGGGTAGACTAGCTCACCTACCTGATTCGTTATACGAATAGTACTACCCTGCCCCCATCTTTTGGGGAAATTTTTGTATTGTGGATACTGGCTTCCAGTAGAAACCTTCGTTATTTCCTCCTTGATAAACATACTTCGACAGCTTCGATTCAAAGCAACTCCACTAACCTGATCATATGCAATTGTGCAGATTGTGTAACTACCTGCCGGAATTGTATCCCAATGGTATACGGTCTCTACCGAAATAATATCTAAAAACGACATATCCTGACTACCTGCTTCCACCCATACTCCTTGGGTTGAAATACTCAATAATTTCTCTCCGCTAAGGATCACCTCTAAGCCGAATCTCAGTTGTAATACTTGCCCGCTTCTGTTGTGAATCACTCCTTGCCATGGTGATACGATTTCAAAATTATTATCCAAATCTGGTGGCGGAAGGATCACAACAGACTGTCCTATTAGAGTCATACTCCTGCACGCAATCGTCATCAGAAGCAACCGAAGTTGAACTGATTTTGAATCATGAGTAATGCAGGAGAAATTTTTCATAGGGAGAAAAGTGAATTACAGGGTTACTACCCAGTTAGGTGCTAATAAATTAAAATTAGTTAGAGCAGAACCTGATATAAGTGATCCATATCCTGTGAAGACGAGTGTTGATCCCGAAGGGGCATTTGTCAAGCTGAGAAAATTTGTAGAAATAGCATCTATTGCTGATGAGCTAAAACTATTTCCCGCTAGTAAAAAATTTCGGCTAGAAATTACAGCCGTATTTATCGAAGCTGGAGGAATAAATGAAGTAAAAAGGTTATTTGTAATTTCGCAGGAGGTTAAAGAGTTAGCACCACTTACATCCAACACACCCTCAAATTTACTGTTATGTAACTTAATATTCAACAGGGCTGAAGCTGAACCCAATGCAATAGTAGCATTTGCTGATGCAGCATTATTTGAGCTAATATTACAATCTTTTAAAGTGTTTTGTGAAGCAGTTAGATCAACTACTCCTTCTATCTTATTTGAATATGCAGTAAATTCTTCTAATAGTGGCAAGTTAGTCATATTAACACCTGTAATTTGATTAGTATAAATTCTAATTACTTTTAGATTATAAAAATTACTAAAATCAAGCGTACCTGAAATATTATTTTTAAATAGCCAGACATCAATTAATGGATGAGATGGTCGAATTGATTGATCAGGGAAAACCACCGATGTAAATGTATTATTGTTCGCGTACAAATTAATAAGTTTAGATGCTCCTCCTAAATCTAATATACCAGTAAATTTGCTATTTTGAATATTCAAATACTCAAGATTGACGGCTGAACCTAAATCAATTGTAGCAGACCCTATTGCAGTATTATTACTATTTATTCTACATGATTTAAGTGAAACTTGCGATCCACTAAGATCTACAAAACCCTCGATTTTATTACTTTCTGCCCAAAGTGTTTGTAAAACTGGTAAATTGCTTACTAGGAGGCCTGATATTTGATTAGAATGTATCTGAATATCTTTGAGATTAGGAAAATTACTAAAATCTAATACTCCTGAAATATTATTTGTTTGTAGCCAGACATCAATTAATGGATGAGATGGTCGAATTGATTGATCAGGAAAAACTACCGATGTAAATGTATTATTGTTCGCGTACAAATTAATAAGTTTAGATGCTCCTCCTAAATCTAATATACCAGTAAATTTGCTATTTTGAATATTCAAATACTCAAGATTGACGGCTAAACCTAAATCAATTGTAGCAGACCCTATTGCAGTATTATTATTATTTATTCTACATGATTTAAGTGAAACTTGCGATCCACTAAGATCTACAAAACCCTTGATTTTATTATTTTCTGCCCTAAGTGTTTGTAAAACTGGTAAATTGCTTACTAGGAGGCCTGATATTTGATTAAAATATATATGAACATCTTTGAGATTAGGAAAATTACTAAAATCTAATACTCCTGAAATATTATTTGTTTGTAGATATACATCAATTAATGGATGAGATGGTCGAATTGATTGATCAGGGAAAACTACCGATGTAAATGTATTATTGTTCGCGTACAAATTAATAAGTTTAGATGCTCCTCCTAAATCTAATATACCAGTAAATTTGCTATTTTCAATATTCAAATACTCAAGATTGACGGCTAAGCCTAAATCAATTGTAGCAGGCCCTATTGCAGTATTATTACTATTTATTTTACAAGACTTAAGTGAATATTGTGACCCACTAAAATCTACTAATCCCTGAATTTTGTTGGTGTAAGCCGAAAAAATTTCTAAATTTGTAAGAGAAGCCACATTTACTTGAGTAATATTTTGATTGTTTATAGAAATCTCCTGAACAAAATCAGGACAAACATAAATTTTTATCTCAGGTGTTCCTATTATATTGTATGTGTGTGTATAGTTTTGCGAAGTGACTCCTGCGTTAAATATTTGCTGACTACCGTCCCCCCATTCAATTACTATCAAAGAAGCAGTATTTAGCTTTTGTGTGATCTGGCGTGTACTATTACCCACTAAAATACTTGTTTTAGCAGACCATGCCATAGGAGGTAAAAATGAAACATCATCTGCAAAAAGTTTGCTGGAGCAACTTATGCTCAAAGTAATCAACAAGAATATTATACGTAAGTAAAAAAAATTGATTGATGAGGAAATTTTAGTTGCCATATTGTATAAAAAATAAATAGAAAAATATGCAAAGCTTGAAACTTTACTTTGCCTCTTTCATTAAAGAGTAACAATAATGAAATTCAAACCTACTGTCACAAGTGAACGAGATAACAAACGTGTTATCAATTTTGAAAAGTCAAGCACTATAATTACGCTTAATAAGAGTAAAAAATGGTGCTAAGAGTATAATAGACCATGTGATTACACATAGCTTATACAATTAAATGAGTAGATTATCGCAATTCTTCAGAAACACTACAATTATAATTGACTAAGATAAAATTTGCAAATTTTTTTTTGGGTATTTCAATACTTTTTATAAAAAATTGATTACCAATAATTTACATTAATGCTCTCCTCAGCTTTCACTAACCATCAGCCCACGTCAACCGTGGGCTGATGTCAGCGGTTCGGCAGGTTACTTCCAGCCGTAGGCGTTTTTCATCTTGGTAAACAAGGCCGTATTTTCATATATACCTGCAAATGCCTCCGCGCCAGGCCCAAAGGCAAATACCGGCACCATCGCGGGGGTGTGATGATCGTAGATAAAGGCTGTTTTCAGGTCACCTGCATCATCCTTCCCTGTAATGGCCAGGCCGCCGGTCTCATGGTCGGCGGTGACAATCACAAGGGTCTCCCCGTCTGCTGCCGCAAACTCCAGGATCTGCCCGATGGCCCGGTCAAAATCCAGCATCTCGGAGATGACGTAAGGCCCATCCATCTCGTGGCCACCCCAGTCTATCTGTGAGCCTTCGATCATGAGAAAAAACCCTTCTTTGCTGCGGTTGTCCAGAAACGTTGCCGCAAACCGGGAAGCATCGGGCAGGTAGGTACGTCCTTTGCTGTAGGGGAGGGGCTTGTCGGCTGCTGTAAAATACGCCAGGTTTTTTCGGGTGGTTTTGTCGAGGGAGTTCAGGTCAACGGTCCAGTCCATAACCAGGTAGTCCTTGCTGAGGAGCTCGGCGATGAGGTTGCGCTGGTCTATCCGTCTGGCAAAATAATTCATCCCACCCCCGATAAACAGGTCAATGTCGGTCTTGAGAAAGTCGGCAGCAATGGCTTCGTGCATATTGCGGCTGGGCTGGTGTGCGATAAAACACGCCGGGGTGGCGTGGGTAACCTCACAGGTGACCACCATCCCGGTAGATTTGCCGGCCTGCTCTGCCAGCTCCAGGATTGTCACCAGGGGCAATGAGTCCACGCTGAGGGCTATGGCACCGTTGTAGGTTTTTTCGCCAGCCGAAAATGCTGTGGCGCCTGCAGCTGAGTCTGTAATAAGGTCATCGGCGGAGCTGGTTTTGGAGAGTCCCACCACCGGAAACATCTCCAGGTTGAGGTGATTTTTGTTGGCGTACAACCCGGCTGTGACCTGGGTCAGCCCCATGCCATCACCCACCATGAGGATGATATTTTTGGCTTTGCGGCTGGGACGCACGTCTGTTGTTACGGGCTGAGCGGTCTGACAGCCAGCCAAAACGGTTATCATCACCAGCGGAAAAATCCATAGACGCATACAAAATCAGATTAAGTCAGAGATAAAAAACAGACACTATATGTAACACCTGTGCGAGACGATAACGGACAACCACACCGGATCAGCCATACAAACATCCGTGTTTAGGCTGCGAAACACAACTGTTAATCCATGTGAAAAGGTACCAGCGACAGCAGCAAGACCAAAAACACCAGGGTAACCACCAGGTTGCTGATCAAATTAACCGCATCGTTGGTCATCCACCTGAACCCCGATACCAGCTCTCTGCCTGGCGCGGGTGTATCCGCCAGGTCGCCAGTCACAGGGTCTCTGTACCTGGCCTGGAGGCCTGCTCCGAGCAGGCTGTCGAGTTGCATCCCCATGACCCCCACGACCATGATCACCCCAAAGGCTGGCAACATAAACATCAAATCAAAATATGGCAATATTTCCCGAGTCTTGAAGGCTATTCCCAGGCAATACATGGCTGCCATACAGCCCGCGCCGACAGCTCCGCCCACATTCCCCTCGAAACTCACCCCGCCCGAGACACCAGGGGGCAAGGGCCTTCTGCGGAGGATGTCCCACGTGACGCCCTTATAATACATCCCGATCTCCGATGCCCAGGTATCTGCGGTACTAATCGCCAGCGATACTATCATCGCCATTGCGACGATACCATCATATGTTTCATCGTTGAAAGCGTTGGTTCCCATCAGCGTCGCCAGTCCGGCATATATGCCCCCGTTGCAGATCACCTGCCAATAGTCGCGGGCTTTGCCGTGTTTGGCGTCAGCAGCATCAGCCTGACGGACCAGCCGCCCCAGCAGCGTACTGCTCCCCAAAAAGAAAAACAGGGGCACGAGCATCAGCGGTCCGGCAAACCGCATGACCCAAAGTCCGACGAGTACAGCCATGACAGCCCCATCGAGGCTGAGGGCTTTTTTACGGATCGTAAACCGGGCAAATACAATACCCAACCCCAGGGCCAGCCATAATCCGGCTACCGATCCGGCATCCAACTTATGCACACTGTGCAGCAGACAGGCAGCCGCCCAGGGGATCCACACATTGTCAAACCCATTGGAGCCCAGGGCCTCTATGCCCGCCAGTACGAGGGCTACCCAAACCAGATACGCCCATATCCACGCGGGATGACCACCGGTACTGAGCGCCCACCCGATCAGCAGCCCCAACGCCGATATGGCAAATACCGTGCTGCCTATCCATGATTTACGGTCTCCGGTCAGGACAAAATACCGGCGGGCCAGCAACGTACCCACCGTAGCAGCCAGGGCATCACTTACCGCCAGGATGGCCATCGGCCAGATGATCAGCTCCCGGCTTTTGACATTCAGGAGCAGCAGGAGCAGGTAAGCGACTGGAAAAAGGGCGATCCCCCAACTCCTGCGGCCACTAGCCTCGCTAAAGAGACGACGGGTCGCCACCAGCCACAACAATATAGGCTCGACAATGGTAACGATCAAAATCAGGATCAGGAGGCCGGAGGAGGACAAAAGTGCCGGAGCTGCAGCACAAGCCCCTACGGCTCCGAGGTGCAGGATCTTTCGGCTTAGCCATTGGGGCAAGCGGCCAGACCTGGCGCTGAACTCCATGACCAGGGCCAGAACCAGAACTGATACTCCGAGGAGTCCAATGATCAGCGTATCTTTGTCCATATTTCTTCCTGCAAGGTAATGGGTTTATCGGGAGCAAATCAGTAGTTTGTGGAGAAATTTATCCCATTTTTTCATCCCCTTTGCCTCATGCGTTTTCTGGCAACTCTCTGGCAATTTTCACGTCCGCATACCCTGATAGGTAGTACTGTCAGTCTTGTCGCTTTGTTTGCGATCGCGGTCCATGACATCCCAACCTTGCGGGGGGTGCTTACGCTGCTCCTGCCCAGCCTGATCAGTGCCTGGGGGTGTAATATCTACATCACCGGCCTGAATCAATGGTCCGACGTGGACGTGGACCGGATCAACAAACCCTGGCTCCCGATTCCGGCCGGCCGGCTGACCCGCGCACAGGCCCTGGTCATTGTCATCGTATCCGGTATCATCTCGCTGGGCACCGCAGCGATGTTGTCTCCTGCTTTTTTCGGGCTTATTCTGCTGATTGTGCTGATCGGGACTGCTTATTCACTCCCGCCGCTGAAGTTTAAGCGAAACCATATTGCCGCCGCCAGCGCCATTACCCTGGTGCGCGGCCTCCTGGTCAATGCAGGTTTTTATGTACATTTCCGGTATGAGTTGACCGGCGCGATCGAGTTACACCAGGCCATGTGGCCACTGATTGTATTTGTGGCAGCATTCAGCCTCGGCATCGCGTGGTTCAAGGACATCCCTGATACGGCTGGCGATGCTGAGTATCAGTTTGGCACCCTGGCTGTGCAGGCAGGACGGGGGCGCGCTTTTTTGTATGGGGTAATAGTCGTGTCTGCTGCGTATCTGTATGTGTGCTGGGCAGGCTGGGCCGGGTACCTGCCCCGGCCCGCCTACATGATCAGCGTTCACCTTTTGTGCCTGGGTTTGTTCTGGTGGCAGGCATCCCGCCTTCAGGTAAAACAAGATGGCGCCGTAAAACGGTTTTACCTGTTTTTCTGGGGCCTGTTTTTTGCTGAGTATCTCCTCTATCCGATTGCATTTTATTTGTGATATATCTTAAATTAACGCATCATATCTGCCGCTGCCCGGCCTATCTGCCAAACGCCTATGCGGATATGATGGATAGGTTGTTTATGCTAAAAATAAACGACTTACCTGCCTGCAATCCACAAGCGACCGGTTGACTGGGGTTATGTACAACCTTATTGCCTGCAGAACCATTTCCCCTGACCATCTTCATATTCCGGCCGGAATTGATGATGATCCAGCCACGCTGTCAGGGTATCAGCGCCTGCGGGTATCCAGACCATATAGGTAACATTGGTTTCCAACTGGTCTTGCCGGTACAGCGTATCCCAGTCGGCACGTGCAGCACCACTTATCTCAAAAAGCCGGGTATCAGCCGGAGTGGCAATAAAAATCGTACCCAGTGCCGCGCCTGGGTGCCAGGATGTAATCCAGTCAAGGGCAGCCAGGGGGGTCTCAGCGGCAAATGTACCGCTGGTATCACGCAGCGCATACCACCGTACCCGCAGGTACCCTGCCCCCAGGACAGCTACCAGCAAGATACCTCCCAGCCATACGCGGGCCAGACGGCCTGGCCGGCCCGGCATCCCGGCAGCATGGCAGGTACTCAGCAGGAGGCACCCCATGGCGGGTGCATAGTACCGGGTCTCCATCACCCAGGTCCAGAATCCGATCCAGTTCCAGTCGTCCGGTGGCCATGTCAGTGAAAGCCACCCCAGCGGAATCAGGGTCAGCCCCAGCACCCCGGCCTGCAGGATGGCCCAGCCACCCGCCACCGATGCCGGGTCTTGCAACTGCCGGATCCAGGAGCGAACCCACCCCACCATAAGACCGGCTGCCACCAGGCAGGCCAGCGTCCGGACGGGTAGCTCAAGGGCGGGAAAGCGCTGAAAGGCAGCCAATTCGTGGGGGATGCCGTAGTATAAAAATGTCTTCAGCGGAAAAACATCTGTATGCAGCAGGTGCGCCGGATACCAGCCCCGCACCGGAGCCTGCATAAAACTGGTGCCCGTCTGCTGTCCCAGCCAAAATCCGTACAGGGGCAGGGTCAGCGCAGCCAGCATCTGCCAGCCGAGCATCCAATCCTGGCGTTCGCGCCTGAAATACCCTCTCAGCCAGGCCATGATACCTGGCAGGATCAGCAGGGGCACATAGGCCGATCGTACCCAGATACCCAGACAGAGCAGCAGGAGACTCCCCCACCCTACGCCTGCCCGCCCTGTGCGCCAGTACAGGAGCATACCGGCCAGGCTCCCGCTGAGCAGCATCAGCCCCAGCGTATCAGCGGCAGCCAGATAGTGCATCGGAGCCAGCGAGACGCCCCAAAAAACCCACAGCCAGCGGGCAGCGGCAGAATACCAGGTCCCGGTCAGCAGGGTCATGATGCCCCCCCACCCCAACGCCAACCCCAGGTAGGCTACACCCTCAGCCAGCCAGGCAGCCCATATCCAGTCTCCTGTCAGGGCAAACCAGGGCCATGCAAATACAGGAAAACCCGGCGGAAACAGGGCCAGCACCGGCTCATACACCACCCCGGCTCCATGTGCTGTCGCAGTTGTATATCCATGACCTGTAAGGGCCTGCTGCATGGCCGCCAATTGTACCTGGGTGTCCAGAAACAAGTTGCGGTAATGCCAGCGATGCTCCATGCGAAGACATACCGCCCCTGCCATCAACAGCAGGGTCAGCCATCGGTCCCGGTGCCATATGCCGCTCCCAGCACGCATGCGCCAAACTTACGGGATAAATCCGGGAAATATGATACATGTAAGATCAGGGCTGAGGTTGGTGCATATCCTGCATGTCTTTTTTGTTTTTTTGTATACAATACTTACCGACAAAAAATTACCCGAAAACAACTATTCAAACCTTAGAATTTAAGCTATACCGGCTTCTTACCCTTTTATCCACTTTCTGTATGAAGTACCAGCTTCTGTTCATCTTATTTTGTTGCTGCGGCCTCTCCTCTGCCCTGGCGCAGCCTTCAGCCCCGGTAGCCGCAGCAGATGTCAGGGTTCATATCCGCTCTCATCTGGCTGACACCTGGGAAATCACCGGTAGCGCTGTCCTTGAAGGCATAGATATGCGTGACACCGACCTGAATGTGCCCGGCATGCAGGTATATATCATGGAAAATGAAATTGACCCGGCCCTGTCTGCTGCTGTTGACAATATCCAGGCACCCTCTGTCCCGCTTTCAGACTTCACGGCCGTCGTCACAGACCACCAGCGGGTCAGCCTGAGCTGGCAAGCTGAGCCTACCCGCGCGTTATCCCTCTACACCATCCAGCGCAGTCCTGACGGTGAGACCTGGGAGGACGCCGGGGTGACCTCCGGCTCCAGCGGCACACACAACCTGCTGACGTGTACCTGGGTAGACAATACGCCCCTGACAGGGGTGACCTATTACCGGCTTTGTCAGGAGAATGGCCGCATTAATGTCGCCTGCAGCGGGATGCTGGCCGTGGAGCAGTTCAGCGGGGGGCACCATATCACCCAGATGTTTCCCAATCCCCTGATATTCGGCACGACCATCCTGCTGACCCTGCATACCCCACAAAACGTATCTGTCCGCATCCAAAACCTCAGCGGGCAGAACCTTGCACAAGTTTACTCGCGGTATACCAGCCTGGGAGACCACGCCATTGAGCTGAACATGGACAGCCTCCCTCCCGGCGAGTATCGCTGTGTCATTCAGACCGGCAGCAGCCTGGCCTACCGGACGATCCGCAAATAACCAGACTGCCCCCGTTGTGTCACGACGGGGGCAGCAAGGGTATCAGGCATCTCACCGGTTCATCTCCAGGGCTGCCCGTATCTGCACCTCGGCTTCCGGGTCGCTGGGACGGGGTGCATTGCGCATGAAGATATTACCCTTGGTGTCCAGGATATAGTAGGTCGGAATCCCGTCAAAGGCAAAGGCTGTGCCTGTCTCCTCTATCTCCGGGGTCCAGAGCTGAACACCAGCCTCTTCAAGCCCAAGGTCCTTGAGACCCTTACGCCAGGCTTTGGTATCCTGGTCAATAGACAGATAGACAAAAGCTACGTTTTCCTCGCCCATCCGCTCGATAAGGGCATGGCTGTACGGCATCTCCTGGCGACAGGGTCCGCACCAGCTGGCCCAAAAGTCAAGATACACCACCTTGCCGGCCAGGTCAGCCCAGGTGACACTGGTGCCATCGCGGCGCTGCATGGAGATCACCGGCGCGGGTTGTCCGGGGGCCAGCCGGCGGGCCAGGGCCAGCTTGGCGCTGAGGCTCCGGGCCATGGCAGCATTATCACCATTGCTGGCAAACTCTGCCATCCAGTTCTCCACCTCTTTGGTCAGGTTGCCGTCCAGCGCCGCTGAGAGCAGACGGGCCTCAACGAGCTGGCGCACACGCCCTTTCAGCTCCTGTGTGATGACGGCCCGCTTGAAGGTAGTCATATCCGCATCCTCATTTGCCTGAGAATACTTGTAATCGAGATACGTCAGCACATAGTCCCGGTAAGAAACCAGGTCCAGGGCCGACTCCTGCTGCACGGGATATTTTTTCAGAAAATCATAGTACCCCTCCGGCAGTGCCGGGCCGTCGGTATCCTCCGGACGAAAATACCGGTAAAACATCGGGTACTCCAGCATGCGAGAAGCAAACTGATAATGCGCGTTTTGAACAAGCCGCTGCGCGCCGTCGTCAGACGTGCTGAGCTTGCGGGCCAGCCCCTCCGCATGATTCACGGCACGGTCCCGCCACCGGACCAGGGAGTCTATGACTGTCTGGGGTTCTGCCTTGCGGATCAGGGCCACCAGGGCACGGCTGTCGGGTTGTTGTTCCTCAAACAAAAACATCTGGGCCATGAGGTTGCTGGCACTGGCACTGCGGGCTGCCCCTTTATACTCCAGTGTCTCATCAAACTGTTCTGTATCCACCTTCATGCTCACCTGCTCCCTGGGATAGAGGTACATCGTCGTGCGCTCACGCCCATGTACGAGGATGACTTCACGCGGACGGTCCAGTTCAAACTCAATCCGAAACTTGCCGTCACTGCCTACCTCAGCCTGATAGACCACAGGCTCCTCTTCTATCCAGCCAGCCTGCGGTTCCCAGCTTATCGTCACCACATCTCCGGCGGGGTGCAGGATGAGTCCGGTCAGCGTTGTTTTTTGCGCCGATAGGGTTTGTACGGCCAGGCATATACACAGCGCAGTGAGAATTTTTTTCATACTGTAAGATTCTTGGTAAAGCAAAAACGACTACGGAACTTAATTCGCGCTTAAGGTATGAAGAAAAATAATGATACATCGGTAATTTATACTGAAAAACACTGTACATTACCCTGGCTAAACCGCATTCCCAACCCTACTCCTGTAGCCTTATATGAACCTCATAACGTATATGCTGGCGATGCAAACCCTAACCGAACGAGAAGCTACCTCTCGCCTCCAGCAACTGCCGGGTTGGGAATACAACCATAACGGAATCGAAAAAACCTTCCGCTTCAAGGATTTTAATGAAGCATTTGGGTTTATGACGCGGGCGGCCCTGCTCGCCGAGAAAGCCGACCACCACCCTGAGTGGAGCAATGTCTATAACCGGGTCAGCATACGCCTCAGCACCCACGAGGCAGGCGGCCTGACAAACAAGGACTTTGAGCTGGCCTCTCTCCTGGAGGCTTGCCTGCCCTGATACAAACCTGATTTCTCCTGCCACCCGATCACCCCACCCCCTGACTGATCTCACCTGTCAGCCTGTATCGTCTGGTTTTCAGACACTTCGGGGCATCAGCCGACCCGGGGCGTGAAGATATAGGTATTTGTGGGAGGCTGTCATTTGGCAGATTGTTTTTTCCCCCTATATTCGCACAGGATATTTACTCCGAAAGCGAAAAATATCCGGCTTTTTGTTCACAATCATCAAAACCATTTACTGTATGAATCCCTTCCGTATGCGTATTGTCGCAAAAATTGTCCTGCTGCTATTAACGGCCAGCCCGTTGTTTCTCCCCGCACAGCAGCTTACCCAGACTATCAGGGGCACCGTCGCAGATGCTGAGTCCAAATTTCCGCTCACGGGTGTCACCGTAGCCGTGATCTCTGAGGCTGGCCAGGTCATCGCCGGGACCAATACCAATGAGCAGGGCGAATACCGAATAGATAAGGTCCCCCTCGGACGCCAGACCCTCCGGATTTCCTTTGTGAGTTACCAATCGGCTGAGTTTACGGTCATCCTGACCTCAGCCAAAGAGTATATCCAGCACGTCGAGCTGGCAAACTCTACCCTGGAGACTGTTGAGATCGTAGCACAACAGGAAGGACAGGTCTCCAATGAAATGGCAACGGTCAGTGCCCGGATGTTTTCGATCGAAGAGACCAACCGGTATGCAGGCAGCCGGGGCGAACCCGCCCGTATGGCCGCCAACTATGCCGGGGTGCAGGGGGCAGATGACTCCCGCAATGACATCGTGATCCGGGGCAACTCCCCCAGTGGCGTCCTCTGGCGGCTCGAAGGCATCAATATCCCCAACCCCAACCATTTTGCCATCCCCGGCACAGGCGGGGGGCCGGTGACCATTCTCAACAATAAGTTTCTCGCCAACTCTGACTTTTATACCGGGGCGTTTCCGGCAGAGTTTGCCAATGGCATCGCCGGGACCTTTGACCTGCGCATGCGCAACGGCAACAACGAAAAACGGGAGTTCAGTGCCCAGCTTGGTTTTCTCGGCACCGAGCTCATGGCCGAGGGACCGATCTCACGCGAAAAAGGCTCCTCCTACCTGGCCATGTACCGCTACTCTACCCTGGCCCTGTTTGGATTTCTGGGGCTGGATGTCGGCACCAATGCCATCCCCCAGTACCAGGACGGGGCCTTCAGGCTGAATTTTCCGGGCAAAAACGGATCCAGCTTTGCCATCTGGGGCATGGGGGGTATCTCAGACATCAATATTATCCTCAGCGAACAGGAGGCACCCAGCGATGACCCGGACCTCTATGCCGCGGACCAGGACCGGGACCAGTACTTCGGGACCAATACGAGCATCGTCGGCATGACGTACCGGTATCCGATCAACCCCAATACCTTTGTCAAAGCCAGCGTGGCCCTCTCCCGTCAGACGGCTGACACCTACCACGAGCAGATTTTCCGCCGGGTCGTGAACGAAAAATTTGTGGTGGACTCCCTGCCGCCAATCCTCGACTATTTTTATGGCGAAACCAAGGTACACAGCTACGTCACGTATAACCGCAAGCTGAATGTCCGCAGCTCGGTTCAGGCTGGTCTGTATGCAGACTGGTACCAGATGCAGTACTTTGACAGCGTGCGGACGGTCATCCCCCAGCCGGGCGACCAGCCTTCCCTCCTGAGCACCTGGCGCACCCGCTGGGACAGCAACGAAGGAGCGGTGCTGCTACAACCTTTTGTGCAGTACAAACTCAAACTTCAGGACCGGTTCACCCTGGTAGCAGGGGTCACCAGCCTGTACTTTGGGGTGAATGACAATAGTTTTTCGCCCATTGAGCCACGCCTGGGCCTCTCCTATACCGCCGGACGCGGACACAAGTTCAGCCTCGGCGGGGGCCTGCACTCCCAGATTCAGTCACCCTACCTGTATTTCTACGGCCCGACGGAGATCAACGGCGACCCGCAGGAAAACAACCGGGACATGGGCCTGAGCAAAAGCCTGCATTCGGTACTTTCGTATGACTATGTATTTGCCCGAAAAATCCGCCTGAAGGCAGAAATTTACCATCAATACCTCTACCAAATCCCGGTTTCGGTCCGCACCTCTTCTTTTTCAGTGCTGAATGCCGGTACAGGTTTTGCCCGGTTGTTTCCGGAGGCACTGGAAAACACCGGCACAGGCCGCAACTATGGCCTGGAGCTCACGCTGGAGAAGTTTTTCAGCAAGGGGTATTATTTTCTGGCAACAGGCTCCCTCTTTGATGCCAAATACAAGGGGAGCGATGGGGTACTCCGAAATACAGTCTATAATGGCCGTTTTGCCTTTAATGGCCTGTTTGCCAAGGAGTTTAAGTTTGGGCAAGGCTCTGCCTTTAATATCGGCGGCAAACTCACCTATGTAGGCGGGCGCTGGTACGGCCCCGTGGACGACAGCCTCTCGGTCATCCAGTCAGAGATCATCTACGTGGACGAGACCGTCAATACCCAGCAGTTCAGGCCGTACTTCCGGGCAGACCTCAAAACCGCCATCACCTGGAACCGCCCCAAGGTCTCCCATGAGCTGGCGATAGATTTTGTCAACCTGCTTGACACCCAAAATATCCTCACCCTCACCTATGTGCCTGAGCACCCCAGTGGCAACCCGATCCAGGAGGAGTACCAACTGGGTTTCCTGCCGCTGTTTTATTATAAGATAGATTTTTAGGACGCTAAAAACAGCCCCTGCTGCTCAGCAGCAGCAGGGGCAATTATCAGGCAGGTCAATACCCCAGACCCAGGATCACCCCCCAACTCAGACGACCTGCTATCTCGACCTCCTCCAGCCAGAAGTACTGCACCTGATTGCCCCGGAAGATAAACCGCTGGTACTGTCCGAATACCCCCACCCGCACAAATCGAACAGGAGATACATGATACTCCAGCCGGGTCGCCAGCCCCCAGTCTGCGGGGTATCGGTCTGCAAAGACACTTGAGTAGTACCCGCTCCCCACGGGTTCCTCATACCGGTACTTGATATACTGTTCCCAGCCCTGTACGTGAAGCAGCCCCAGGGTCGCTGTAAAAAAATGCCGCTTCTGTGCCCCCAGCATCAACACCGGACCTGCCTCTGCCAGGAATTGGTGATACTTTCGGTAGGCAAAATAATCCCGGTAGTCAGAAGACGGAAAACCTTCTCTTGAAAAAAAGAAATCATACCCAAACCGGGTCAGCAGCCGGTCATGGTACCAGAGCCGCGATACGGCCAGCCCTATCCCGTCCGTACGAAAAGGATCAAATCCCAGGTCGGTCCCTGTCGCCCGCCGGTTCGCGGTCCACTCCGGGAAGCAATAACTGGTATGCCGCAGTTCCACCCACTGCCGGGCGTAGGGCTGGGAGATAACCGGACAGGCAATGATAATCAGCCCAATCCAAATCCATATTGTTTTCATCATCAGCAAGCAGATTACATGAAAAATACCTGCGGAGGATCAACTCCCTCCGCAGGCAATGTTTAGTATCCGATACCCAGGCTCACCCCCCAAGTCCAGAGACCCGGTATGTCGAGCCCCGCTGGCCATCCATAAAACTCCAGGCCCCCCATCTTGAGATAACGCTGGTACTGCCCAAATATCCCTATCTGCGCAAACCGTACCGGCACAAAATGATACTCTGCTCTGGCTGTCACCCCCCAGTCCCGGGGTCTGCGCCCAGTAAAGTGACACTCTCTGGCCATCGTGCTACATCCCAACAAATAACTTTCGTTGCCTCGCCGGTATGTCCCCCCAACTGTCACCGCTACCAGGTGTCGCTGGCGGCTCCCGAGCCGCCAGGCAGGACCGGCCATCGCCGTAAACGTGTGATACCGTCTATATCGGATATAAGGCTCTGGCTCAGGACTACGACTCGGTGCTCCTGACGCATAGACATAGTCGTATCCCAAGCGCGTAAGCAGGCGGCTCTGAGCCCATACGCGCACCAGCGAGGCGCCCCGACCCTGCATATACAGCGGAAATGCACGCGCAGGGTCATACCCAAATGCCAGCCGCCGGGCTGTAAAATCGGGGAAATGATACCCCGTCAGCCGTAACTCCAGCCACTGCCGGGGGTACGGCTGGGCGTGCAGCGAGACGCAGATCAGCATAACGCTGAGACAAAGCAGCAAATTTTGCTTTTTCATGCGATACAATAATTTAAGGTAGGACAATCTGAAGCGGATGGCTAGATGTAACAGTCTGACCCTGAAGTTTCAGGTAGTAGTACCCAACCGGAAGATTGACTTTTATCTGCTCGCGTGATTGGGTAGCTGTATAAGCCAACAGCCGACGACCGCTCAGATCCAGCAATTCGATATACGCTGGGAGTTCCCCCTCCGGTACCTCTACCGTAAAAGACTCTGATGCAGGCTGTGGGTAAATGCGGATGGAAGGTGCAGCGAGCCGCTGTGGACAAACCTGACAGGGCTGACAGGCACTTAGGACAAAATTATGGTTATCACTGGCAGTCTGACCATTAAGAGATACGTTTGCCGTCAGATTAAAAGTAATCGCCGTGGTACCCGGCGTAAGAGTCACGGTCTGGTTGCCGGGTCCAGAAAAGGTGCGGGGCCAACTGGCCGGAATCCCGGACCAGGTACAAGTGGCACCGGCAGTAGTTTTAGCCGTAAAAACAAGGGGCATTCCGTCACCTGTACACGCTGCGGTAGGACCTACAATATTGGCGCATAATACGCTGGCCGCTCCTACGTTTACGGCCGCCCAGGCATTACGCACCTGAGCTTGTTCATTAGAGCAGGCTCCGTATAAATTGGTGGCCTCTAGTATAGACCCATTGCGGGCGTCATTAAAATTGGACTGGCTCTGCATCTGGTTGACAAGATTTCGCCAGGTGATCAGAGCCGCTTTATCTATGCCGATTCCGGAGACAGTTACCCCATTTTGCGAACCTCCTTGAGATAGCAACACAAACCAGCGATTTTGTACCCCCGAGTTGATATGTACGCCACAGTCGTCATTGTTGTCATCAGGCGTGGGACAAGCTGCTACAGATGGATCAAACCAAAAATTGCCACCGACCCGATCAGGCTGCAAAAGGGTATTGGGGAATTGCATGTTTCGCAGGAGCCATGCATCCTCGCCAATGGTCCAGTTAAATCCACTTCCCTCCACATTTCGCTCTACCAGGGTACCAAAGATGTCTGAAAAAGACTCGTTAAGTGCTCCCGGCTCACGCTCATACACGAGTCCAAGATTAGTTGGCGTGGCACTCATATATCTCGTAACCCCGTGGGTAAATTCATGGCCTACTATGTCCAGGGGCACTAGTGAGCGGTTATCGTTGGGATTATTCCCAAAAACCAACATATTATTATCAGAATCGTATCCAGCATTTGCAAAAACGACTCCCTGGAATCCCTGATACTCCACCAACGCATTTACACGCGCCCCCAGGTTATCAAACCCTGTCTGTCCGTACACGTTCTTAAAATAGTCCCAGGTTTCTTCGAGTGCCCACTGTGCTGAAGCCTCAATTCTGCGATTATTATCCCAATTGGCGGTCTGATTGATGACCCGATCAGTACTGTTCCAAGTTCTGGGTTCTCCGGCAAAAATACCGCCTGTATGAAACTGTGTCCTGCGTGTTTCGATGCCCTGTCCTTTATTACAATCTTCCAATACAAAATCCGAATAAGGCCAACCTCTTTGTCTGATCGCAAACGGCTCAGGGTTCAGATTGGTATTATACAGCGGATTGAATGTACCCGCTACCCCGTTACAGTTATGTACCTTGGACCTGGTTTTGAGCACTTCACCACTTTGTGCATCCACATATACCGCCACAGATATATCGGGGGCGAGGGCCTTGATTTCAAATACCCAGGTGAGAGCATAGTTATCTTTTACGAGTTTATCACCCCTTACCAATCCTACCAACAGTTCACCTTGCGGATACCAGGAAGCCAGCGAGTCGCCGGTCATGATCTGGCGGTCTTTTTCCCACTCTTCACTTTCCCAGGCATACACTTCAGCAGAGATGGATGCCAGAGCCTGTTGCAGGGCTTCGGCCTCAGAGATACTGGCGCGGGGATTAAGATCAAGTCCCTCTACCAGTTTGCCATGTGCTACCTTGAGTTTGCCGTCGAGGCTTTGCAGGGTGTACTCAGCCCCCTCGACGATGAGCGTCGCGTAATATTGCTGATACCGGTCATAGGTATAGCCGAGTTCGTCACGGTTGCTTTTTTTCAGCAACATTTCATCCTGGCGACCGAGTCCCATCGCTGCCTGGTACTGGCTCCAGAAGTTTTCTGGCGCGAGGCTGATATCATCTCGGATATACAGCCAGCCAGCGGGGTCCACCGAGGAGCAGATAGCTTGAATGGTTTCATTGTCACGCTGGAGCGCAGTCTGTGCCTGCGTCTGCATCATAAACATACACAATACACTCCCTGCAATGAGCCGCAGAGAGAGAGAGAGAGAGAAGGCTTCATATTAGCGTTTTTACATACAAGGAAGATGCCTATCGTACTAAAGTATATCCAGACTGAAAAAAAGAACAACAACAGTAGCACAATATATACAAAAAAATGAGATTTACATTGTCATATAAAGAAAAATTTTTATTACCACTTTCCTATTTAATGATTTACCGGCTATAAAATTACAAAAAAGTATAATTTAATTTCAAGTGTTAGTATAAAATTTATTAAATACATTATGCCACTTATTGTATATTTTCACTATTAAAATCCCCCTCACAACCTATTTGTCATGAGGGGGATATGACCTGATACAGCCGGGTTGTTCAAAATCCATCCACTTCGCGGTAGGCATTGATCAGGGCGCGTTCGCCTTCTTTGCCGGGAGCAGCATTGCCGTGTTCCATGCCCAGGATACCGGTATATCCCCGGCTGTGGATATGCTTGAAGATGTTTTTGTAATTCATCTCGCCGGAGGTGGGCTCCTTGCGGCCGGGGTTGTCGCCGATCTGGAAGTAGGGGATTTCGTCCCAGGTCTGGTCTATGTTGTAGATAATATGCCCTTCATTTTTTTGCATGTGGTACATGTCAAAGAGGAGCTTGCAGGAGGGGCTGTTGACGGCTTTGCAGATCATGAAGGTCTGGTCTGAGTACCGCAGGAAAAGGTCCGGGGTATCACTCAGGGGTTCCAGCACCATCACGAGGCCGTGTGGTTCAAATATCTCACACCCGCGCCGCAGCCAGTCTATCACATGGGCCGTCTGGATGCCGATGGGGAGGCTCCGCTGATAAAACCCGGGCACGACGGTCATCCATTTGGCGTTGACACGTTTGGCGACCTCGACCGCATGGCGGCAGGCGGCAAGCCACTTGTCCCGGATGGCCAGGTCACCGGTAGTCATCGAAGGCATCCAGGCAATATCTCCATTGACCACAAAAACCCCCATGTCCATGCGAAGGCGCTGCATCTCAGCGGCGATTTTTTCCTGCTCGGCTACCGGGCGCCCCGGCATCCCATTGTCTTCCAGGGCGGTAAATCCCTCATCAGCCATAAACTTGAGCTGGTCGAGGAGGTTTTTGCCTGCATGGTTTTCAAACATCCCAAAATGTGGGGCATACCGGAGTTTGAAGGGCTGCGGTGGGGTGGTAGCTGGCTGAGCGGCGGCCTGACCCGCGAGGGAAACGCCTGCAGCGGCAGCAACAGATTGTCTGACGAAGGTTCTGCGATTCATAAGATAACATGAGAGGCGTAGTAGTCAATAACATACACTCAGGCTGCATGTGCAGCAACAAATGTGGCCCAGCGGGCATCCGTCACCACTGTCACAGGCAGGTGTGCCATAGCGGCAATCCGGGCTGTAAATACCTGTCCCGTCTCAGCCGTAAGGCGGTCCAGCAGGGACAGTCCCTCCTCGGGGGGCCAGACTGAAAGTACTGTCGCCAGGGCATCCGCCCAGGTAGCATCAGGGGCAATGACGGTGACCACCCGCTGGTCTGTCACACCATACCCCGTGCGCGGATCGAGGATATGCGAGTAGCGCTTGCCCCCCAACTCCAGGTACTTGTAAAAATCGCCTGAAGTAGCCACTCCGTACCCGCTCAGCCGCAGGTGATCTACGGGATGAAGGCCGGTGCCGTCATCTACCGCCACCTCCCACCCGGCACTGCCCGGGGGTGGATCGCCCAGGGCGAGGTCTCCCCCTGCATCTATCAGGGCTGAGGTGATCCCCCGCGTGCGAAGCAACGCCAGCAACTGATCGGCTGCGTATCCCTTGCCACTCCCCCCAAAATCCAGTTGCAGGCCCCGCCGCCGGATTCTGACTGTCCGGTTAGACTTAAACATCCGTATCTCTTCATACCCGGCGGTCTCGCGGGCTGCACGCAGCATCCGCTCGTCCGGGAGGGCACGTGTCAGGAAGGCCCGGCGCCAGAGTTTGGTGAGCTGACCTACGGTAGGGTCGTAGGCGCCACGTGTGAGGCGGGCGATATGCAGGGTTTTCTCCAGGATGTCCCATACCACGCCCTCCACCTCCAGGGCTTGTCCGCTGCCCGCCGTGGCACAGAGCTGGTTGATGCGGCTATCCGGCTGATAGTCGCTGAGCATCTGGTTGAGGTAGTCCAGGTGATGGGTAGCTTCCCGCCAGTGCTGATGTGCCAGGTCAGCGTCAGGTGCATACAGGACGGCCTTAAACACCGTGCCCATCTGCGGGTATGTGAAGGCGTGTCGGGTGAGGATATCAGCCATAGGACATACATAAACCCCGACAGCTCCATGCCTCCTGTTCTATACAGGAAGTGGCAGGAGCCATCGGGCCATGAGCATGATCAGAATACCTTAGATACGCCGGGTACTGCGATCGGATAAAATCCATTGGCGTCCGGGAGTGACTTAGGCAGGGCATCCCAGGCAAGTTTGTCCGGGAAGAGGTTGACATCCGAGTTAAGGGCCTGGTCCCACTCGACGACATTGCCGGAGTAAGTGGCCATACGGCCCATGATGGCTGTCAGGGTAGCTTTGGCGGCGTTTTCAGCATCGGCAAATTTATATTCGCCCTTGGCTATTGCCTCAAACAGCACGTCATGCTCGACCTGGTAAGGGTTGGGGTCTTTTTTGCCCTTGTGTTCCCAAATGACCTTGCCGGTAGCATCCAGCAGTTGGCCGGGTTTGGGCGCAGACCCATTGGTACCCTGGAAGGCCTCCGTCACCCGTGAATTACACCCTTTGATGTGGCGGCACTGGCTGTACATACGGCGACCGTCGGCGTACTCATACTCCACTGCATGGTGGTCAAATATCTCCCCAAACTCCTTGCCGGTGCGCACCTGGCGGCCGCCCATCCCCTGACACCGGACAGGATAGTCCTGCATGACCCAGTTTCCTACGTCCAGGTTATGGATATGCTGCTCGACGATATGGTCCCCGCAGAGCCAGTTGAAATAATACCAGTTGCGCATCTGGTACTCCATCTCGGTCATGCCGGGCTTGCGCTCATTGACCCATACGCCTCCGTCATTCCAATAGACGCGGGCCGTCTGGACTTTGCCGATGGCACCCTCGTGCAGGCGTTTGATCCACTCCTGATATACTGTCTGGTAGTGTCGCTGAAGGCCTACGACGACATTGAGTTGTTTTTTCTTGGCTTCTTCAGCCGCTGCAAGGACCCTGCGCACACCGGGGCCGTCAGTAGCGACTGGTTTTTCCATAAATACGTGTTTGCCGGCCTTGATGGCTGCCTCAAAATGCATGGGGCGGAAGCCGGGCGGGGTCGCGAGGATCACCACATCCACCAGGGGCAGGACTTTTTCGTAGGCATCAAACCCAAAAAAACGACGGGACTCCGGCACGTCTATCCGGTTTGAGATGTCACCGGCAGCGCCTGACCAGTCAGAGGCATCCGGTCCGGTGAGGTTTTGGTAGCTGCTGTCGAGGCGATCCTTGAAGGCATCAGCCATTGCGACAAGCTTGACATTCTGCTGGGTGCTCAGGGCCTGGGCCGCAGCGCCAGTACCGCGTCCGCCGCACCCGATCAGGCCGATGCGGATAGGCTCAGCCCCAGGCTGTCCGGCCTGGAGGGGCAACTGGCTCAGGGCCAGGCCACCGGCCAGCAGTGCCGAGGTCCTGACGAACTCCCGGCGTGAGTAAGATTGAGATTCTTGTGACATGACGAGTAGTATTAAAAGAAAGCGAAACCAAAACGGATTCAATCATCAAGGGTCATTTTCCAGAAGGCTTTGATCGCCTCCTCTGAGGGCTGCCGCACCGGACGCACAAGCCGGAAGCCTACAAAGGGCGAGTCGGTATTCCACCAGAAACTCTTCGGAATCTGCGGGTCGCGGCGTTTCCACTCCATGCTGGAGGGAATCCGGTTGCCACTGCGGAGCTCCTCTGCCTCGTCCAGGTACGAACCGCCTTTGACGGTGCGGGGGTGAAGCTTGACGGGCTTACGCCAGGGATTTTCGCCCGTGGAGTCGGTCAGGGTAGCATAAAAATCAGCCTGATACTGGTCCAGGGTCCACTCGGCGACATTGCCATGCATGTCATAGAGCCCCCAGGCGTTGGGTTTTTTGGTGCCGACGGGGTGATACACCTCGCCGCTGTTGTCTGCAAACCAGGCGTACTCGTCCAGCAGCGCAGGATCATCTCCAAAAGGATAGGCGGTCTCCGTGCCAGCCCGGCAGGCGTATTCCCACTCAGCCTCGGTCGGAAGCCGGTAAAATACACCTGTTTTCATCCAGAGCCACTTGCAAAACTTGAGGGCCGCATACTGGGTCATGCTGGCTGCCGGATATCCCTGTTTGCCCATCCCGAAGGTCGGATCTTCATACGGAGGGCTGGGGCGGGTGACGGCATCGGCTTTGTAGGCCATGGAGGCATGACGGGTAGAGTCGGCGTCTTTGGTTTTCTCCCGGAAAACCTCGTACATCTCATAGGTCACCTCAAACTTACTCATCCAGAAGGAGTCCACGGCAACCGATACCTGTGGTGCCTCATCGGCCATATGACCGGACTCGGTACCGGGGGTACCCATCCTGAATTTTCCGCCCGGGATCAGTACCATATCAAAAGAGACCCCCCCTGTACCGGGCAGGGTTTCTTTGTACAGGGGCTGGGAGCCCGGAGGGGCGACTGCCAGTGCCGTGACGAGGCCGTAAGCTACGATCGGGTATTTCATCCGGATAAGGGGGTTATGCCTGGGGATAAATGATCAGGTCAAAACGAAACATCAGGTCATCTCCGGTCTCAATCTGACCAAACATGGCTGTTGGCGGCTCGATCCCGAAGTCGGTCATTTTCAGGGCCTTCTGCCCCGAAAACTTGTACCGCCCGTCAGCCAGACGCTGGGCCTTGAGGTCCAGGGTGACCGGACGGGAAGTGCCTGCAATGGAGAGCGTACCCCGTACCTGAAGGGTGAAGGTCCGCAGGACGGCATCCTCCACAGAGGTGACAATCCCTTCATCCATATTAAACAAAATCTGGGGGTACTGCGGTTCTTTCAGGGCTTCGGTGATCCGGTCGTTCATGGTCACCCCACGCCCGCCGTCTATGTTTTTGACTGGAAACCGCACCACAGCTTTTTCCAGTTTCATGCCTTTGGCGGGGACGGTTTTTTTCACAAACTCCTTGCCCAACCAAAATTCGCCCGAAACCCCTGATACCGTGGCTGTCCAGTTGTGGATATTAGACGTGCCATCGAGAAAACATTGGGTCTCGTAGTGCACAAAGTACTGTTGAGCGGCGGCTGACAAGGCGCTGAGGAGGAGCAACAGGCTCACGGTTATCGGTTTCATACACCTGCACTTAGAGTTCTCTGATCCAGATATTGCGGAAGCTCACCAGGTTTCCATGGTCCTGAAGCCCGATGGGAAGTTTGCCATGTGTCTGATACACAGGCAGTCCCTTGTATTGGGTGCCTCCGAGCAGGGTCACATGGTTTTGTACCAGGACTCCATTGTGCAGGACGGTCACCGTAGCCGGGCGGTCGAGGCGGCCTTTTTCGTCAAATACCGGTGCTGAAAAAATAATGTCATACGTCTGCCACTCCTCCGGTTTGTTGCAGGCATTCACGAGCGGGGCATACTGCTTATAGACAGAACTCGCCTGTCCGTTTGAATAGGTGCGGCTCTCGTAGGAGTCCAGTACCTGTACTTCGTACTGGCCCATGAGAAAAATGCCGCTGTTGCTGCGGCCCTGGCCTTCGCCTTCGATTTTTTGCTGGGCGCGCCACTCTACATGGAGCTGGCAGTCTCCAAAACTTTGTTTGGTGTGGATACCACCTTTGCCCGGCTTGACGGTCATCATGCCGTTTTCGACGGTCCATTCAGCGGGGCCATTCTGGTTGTCAGAGGCCCAGGCGGTGAGGCTGGTGCCGTCAAACAACACAATCGCATCTGAGGGTGCGGAGCCATTTTTGCCGGGGGTGACTTTGGGGGGGATCGGTTCCCAAACTTCAGTAGCACGGGGGTCCTGCTTTTCGCGGTCCCAGTCTTGGGCAGAGGCAGAAACAACGGGCAGCGTCAGGGCTGCCATCATCATGATTCGGGTGAGGTTCATAGTCCTATGTAGTTATCTCAATGTAGTAAGATACAGCTACCGGACGCAGGTAATCAAGTGCCAGCCCAAAGAAAAACCGAACATTCGTTTTCGCAGGCATACCGGCGGACCCAAAAAAGGGGCGGAATAACCGCCCCTGCATGCTGATCTGTGCGCTCACTCAGGGCACATGCCGGTCTTTGAACCGCTCCGAGGCCTGGTTCCAGTCTTCAATGGCTACATTCCGGGCTTTATTGAGCTGCACGCCCATCTCATTGTAGGCTGCGATAGCCGTATTAAAGACTACCACCGCATCATTGTACCGTTTGATATCCTCCGGGGTACGCTTGCCTGCTGGTTTGGCATCAAAAGAATACTTGATCTTCTCAAAATTGTCTTTTTTGAGATAAAAGTCAGCCAGCACGGTAGCCTTTTCATCTCCGATAGACTTGTAGAGTTCCAGCGAGCGCTTGCAGGCATCCAGGAGCGTGGCGTCCCCCTCGTAGCTGCCGACCTTGGCGAGCTCAGCCAGGCCCTCTGCCGCGTACCGGGACATGGTGCTCTGGTTTTGAAGGATACCGTTGATGTCTCCCTTTTTGACGGCCTCACTCAGGTAATAGTCCTGCTTATAACTTTTGAAAAAAATCAGGTACACCTTGTTGTGATACCCGATGACCTTGTTGGCGATTTCGAGCTGGCGGGAGGTTTTGTCCTGCTCACCAATGATGAGGTTCACGTTGTGATTAATGGCAAATACCTCCTGCTGGGCATTCAGACGAAGGCTGGCCTCGGCCAGTTTGTCATTGGCTTGTTCCTGGGCTTCCAGATAAGCCTCCATGAGGTCGTAGGACTGCTCGGCGATTTCTTCGAGGTTGACGATCTTGGCAAAGTCATCATTCAGCACCAAGTAACACAGCCGAAAGTAAGACGCCGCCGTATCCCGCAGGCTGGCATCTCCCTCATAGGGGGGAAGTTTTTTGATATTACGCTGTACGAGGAGTACGGTGGAGAGCAATTCTTTGCGCTGGGTTTCGACTTTTTTGGCATTCCGGCTATGGGCGGCTGTGCTGACATAGGCCCACATGTCCGAGACAAACTGCTCGTACTGTGCATTCATGGCACTCATGTAGGCCGCGCCGGATGTGTAGGTTTGGGCATGGACGGGCTGAAGGGTCCATCCGGCAAGCCAAAGTGATACCAGCCCTATCCGGCATATGGTGATGAAGTTCATAACAGGGTATTGTTGTAGTTGGGTGTAATGTTTCAGATAAACATACGAGAACGAGTCCGAAATGTCACATCGCAGCTGGCAAAATCACAAAACTTCTTACTGCCTGCCGTACATCAGGGTCTCGTGAGGCGGATCAGGTCCAGCAGGATACGGTATGCCTCTTCGATATGTGCATCATGCTGAATGTCACGGAGTTGCTCCGCGTTGGCAGAAGCACGGTAGGTATCCAGGTCCAGAATATCCTGCTGAAATCCAGGGACAGTCACCTCACAGGCGGTCGCCTGATAGGTATCCAGCCCTTCGAGTTGGTCATATATCGCATATACCCCTGCATACATGTCCCGGAAAGCAAGGGGCATCAGTGGGAAGGGGGACTCGTCAGCTTCCAGACGAGCCAGTTGTACATTGATCCGGCTGATCTCCTCAAACTGGCGATGGGTTTGCAGCCGTGTCTGGCTCAGGGCTGCCAATGAGGCCAGTGGTAATGTGGCCGCCCGGCGATACACAATTTCTTTTGAGACGGTATCAGCCGGCAACACATACCACTCGTCAGCCTCCCGCTCCATCAGGGGATCACCTGGCTCCGGCAGGCTGATATCAGGGATGACGCCTGTCTGCTGGCTGCTGATGCCATTGAGCCGGAAGTATTGTGCTGTGGTGACCTTGACATAAGATGAGCGACTGCCTTCCAGGGGTACAATCACCTGCCCGGTGGACTTGCCGAAGGTCGTATCCCCGACGATGACCGCCCGCCCATAATCCTGGAGTGCCCCTGCCAGAATCTCTGAGGCGGAGGCGCTGTGACCGTTGACAAGGATGATCAGGGGCCCGTCAAAGGCTGTACCCCGGTTGCGGTCCTTGAGAAGGGAGAGTTCTCCCTCCGGGTCTTTTTCGATGCAGAGCGGACCTTCATCCACAAATATCCCGATCAGGTGGAGTGCCTCCTGGACAGAGCCGCCGCCATTGTTGCGGAGGTCGAGGATCAGCCCTTCTATCTTTTCCATCCGGAGCTTGAGGAGCTCAGTCGCTACGTCATTGGCGCAGCCCAGGGCATCTTCTCCCTGCCAGTCCGTATAAAAACCTGGCAGGTAGATATACCCTGCTTTTCGCTCGCCGGCGAGGACAAAACTGTTCACGATATTATCCGAAACAGCCATTTTTTCACGTGCCAGCATGACCCACTCGCGGGTGCCGTTGGACTTGCGTACCTCCAGCTGAAGCTGGTTGCCGGGTTCGCTGACGAGGAGGGCGTTGAGTTCGTCGGCAGAAGTACATCCCAGATCGGCTTTGGGCCGTCCTTCAAAGCGGTAAGAGAGGACCTGGTCGCCTTCATTGAGGAGGTGAGACTTCCAGGCGGGCCCGCCGGGCACCATCCGCTCGATGGTGATCTCGCCGCTGGCGTTTTCGCCCATCACCAGGCCAAAAGACAGGGCCTCGGTAGAAAGTTCTGCTTCAAAGGCTTTTTTGTCCGAAACAGAAAAATAGAGCGAATGCGGATCAAATCCCTGCGAGATGAGCTGGAGAAACTGGTTGTTGATATAGGCTTCATACCCCTCCGGAGGCGAAAGTTCGCGTCCGATCCGGCAGCGCATCCGCTGGCAGAGCTGGGCACGCATAGCTGGTTCTGCTACCAGGAAGGTATCGAGGTCCAGGGTGCGGGTGCTGTCCTGGTTGTCCATGTATTGGCGGAGGAGCCTGAACTTCACCCGCTGGGTCCAGCGCTGGGGCGCCGTGTATCGGGCGGGTACGGGCAGGTTGTCGTATGAAATCCAGGCCTCAGGCTGCTGATAATCCAGCGAAGCCTCCGCAATGATTGCCAACAGGGAGTCACCTGTCACCAATCCCTGGCGGTACCGTGTGCTAAAAGCCTGGATAAAGGTACAGGCCCGCACAGCCGGGTCGTCCGGACTTTTCTCAAGGGTGCGGAGCAGGGCAGCCCGGTCCTCAGGGTGTAATACCAATCCCTCCGGATCCATCCGCTCCATAAACAGGGTAAAAAATGCCGTCCCCAGCAAGGTATCCGTCTTCGCGGGACGTATATGGGTGCTGCTCATGGTCTTGAGCAGCGGAACAATATCACGGCACACATCCGGCACTTGCTGCGCCCGTAAGCCTGTGCTGACTATACACCCGCATACCCAGAGGATTACCTTTCTCCATCCGTGCCCATGCCGGATATGGGTATCTATACCCGTCTCAACCTGCCTTTTCTGTATCATGCCTCAGATTAGTGGTGATTCAACAATACAACTTATTTTATTGCCAGACAACTCCTGTACGGACAAGATGGTCCTGTGGCTGCCGTCAATCTGCGGATGGGGCAGATTTTTCGCCCGAATATCCGGATGGAAAATTTGGAAATTACTTTCTTTTCCTTACCTTGATCGCCAAATCTGCCTGAAATCATTGTATATGATTGTTTCTGAAGCCATTGCCATCCAGTTTATGGAACAAATGATCCCGGTACATCGTTTTCTGGGGGTCAAGGTCCTGGAGATCCGGGACGGATATTGCAAAATGTTGTTTCCGTTTCGGGAGGAAGTGCTGGGCAATTTCCGGGCACGGCGATGGCATGGGGGGATCATCGCGACAGCACTGGACTCCGTGGGCGGTGCTGTAGCCTCCACGACACTCACCTCGATGGAGGACAAACTCGCCACCATAGACATGCGGGTGGATTATATCCGGGGCACAAGCCCTACGGATCTGATTGTCAAGGGTGTACTGGTCAGGAGCGGCAACCGGATCATCGCCACCGACATGGAGGCCTGGCAGGAAAACGAGCAAAAACTGGTTGCCACAGGGCGGGCCATGTACAGCGTTTTCCGGCAGCAGGGAGAGGTGCCGGCCTCTCCGTTTGAGCTTTAACCTGATACTAAACAGACCGGGTGTATGACACAGCGCATATCCGACAGAAAGTCGCTATATGTAAAGGAGACCCTGAAGTTATTTCTGAAGTATGGCGTGCGCAGTGTCACCATCGGGCAGATTACGAGCCAGCTTAATATCTCCAGCAAAACCCTCTACCAGCTTTTTGAGGACAAAACAGGCCTGGTCCGGGCGTGTTTTGAATTGTACCTTCATAGCTCCCGGCAGGCATTTGCGGATATGGAAATGGAGTCCACTAACGTAGCCGATCTCCTCATCCGGTTTTATAACAAGATGGTGGAGACCTTCACGCGGATCAATGCCAATTTTTTCAACGACCTGGCGAGTTATTTCCCGGATATATGGTCGGCGGATGGTGCTTTTTCGACGGCAGAGGTACGCATGATTTTGGAGCGGGGCGTGCGGGAAGGGATATTTATGCCGAATATCTCACTCGATATCTGCGCCCAGACCCTGACCCTCCTGCTCCGGTCTATGTTTGAGCGGGAGCCTGACCATACCCACAGCAGCCAGACCCTGCTCTCCAATGTCCTGTGGCCATATGTACGGGGCATCTGCACCCCGCAGGGCCTGGAAGAGTTCAGGAAGTACCGGCGATTTACGCAGGCGTATTAACCGTAGATTTATTTCAAGACACCCATTCCCAGACACCATCCGGTCCTTTGAGGAGCATATGGGTGTCCTCCACATCGTCAAGGGTGAGCTCACGATAGACATGCGGAAACAACTCTTCATGAGCTGCCTCGGCCTTCAGGTGGGCTTTGACCCGTTTTTCATTGATGACCAGGACCACCAGGTCATCATAGGCGCTAAAAAACCGGGCGGCCGTCGCCAGCACCTGATCGCGGTAGGAGCAGTGAATAAAGCCCTCTGTCGCCAGCGAGGCGGGGCGATACACATTGAGGTTGAGTACCTGCGACCACTCATCAGCCGGTACCAGGTGGTAGATCAAGGGCATATCAGGTATCAAAATTGAGCTCGGTATTGTCACCGATGTTGATGCTAAGGCTTTTGCCGCGGAGGGTTGTGTCGTTTCCGATCACAGACCCCTTGAGGGTGATGGACTCCAGCCGGGAGTAAGCCCCGAGGATGGTATCCTGGATGATGGAGTTTTCGATACGGGCATGCTCTGCGATGGTCACATAGGGCCCTATGATCGAGTTGGATATCTCACACCCCTCCGCAATATGGACAGGAGGTATGATCACCGTATGGTTCATAGGCGGCAGGTCAGGCATCGGCATACGGCTGAGCAGGATGCGGTTGGTAGCCAGGAGGGTCTCTGGCCGCCCGCAATCAAACCAACGCTCGACGATATGGGCCTTCATGTTTACACCTTGCTGAATCATCAGGGTAAGGGCCTCTGCCAGAGGATATTCCCGCTCCTGCCACCCGCCAGTGCCCATCATCTCATCCAGGACGCGGAGCAGGACATCGGTCTCTGCTATTTTGTAGAGTCCCACCAGGGCAAAATTACTGGTCGGAATCTGCGGTTTTTCTACGACCCGGCGCACCTGTTGCTGGCCATCCAGCACTGCCACCCCAAACACGCGGGGATCATCCACCTGATGTACGCCCAGGATAGAGCCAGGGGCATCTATGACCCGGCGGGTGTCTTCACCAAAAATCGTATCACCCAGCATGACCAGCACGGGCTCCGGGGGCTGGATATGTGCCCTTGCTACCCAGACCGCATGTGCCAGCCCCTGGCGGGGCTCCTGGAGCACAAAATGCATGGTAATCTTATCGCCGTAGCAGGTCTCTACGTACTCCTGGATTTTCTCCCGGAAGTGCCCCACAATAAAAATCTGCTCCCGCACCCCCGCTGAGAGGAGGTTGTCTATGATATGTCCCAGAATGGGTTTTCCTGCTACTGGGAGCAGCGGCTTGGGTTGTGTATGGGTATGCGGCCTGAGTTTGGTGCCTACCCCGGCTACCGGAATAATCGCTTTCATGCAGGGGCTGACTTACCGGGGATTGAGGGTATGAAAAATCATTACCTGGGGTATCTCAGCCTGATCACCTGGAAGCTCCAGCCCATTAAAGTACGATACCAGATCATTGTACCGGTCTGTCAGGGCCTCCACATTGCTGTCATAGTAGCTGTATGCCGGAACATCCAGGTTATTGATACCGGCGCCCTTGCTCTCCCGCAGGCGACGGGCCATCATCTTGGCTGCTTTCAGAAACTCAAATGCATTGTTGCCCAGGCTTTGGAAATACCGATCCGGGTCGTCCCCAGCCTGTGCCTCCTGCTCCCACTGCTCCACATCCGACTGAAACCGCTGGATCATGCTGTCCAGCCGGGGGCTTTCTGTACGGCTAAGCATCGGAACCGAAACGAGCCGGAGGATATGTCCGGCCGTAATAACATTGGCATACACATGATAGGCCCCTTTGTTCTCTGCGCTGTCCAGTTCCTGAAAGTCCAGCAGGAGCAAAGAGTCCACCATCGGCTCCAGTTGGCGACGTATCTCACGGTCAGCCCGTGCATAGCGACCATAGGCCTCCATGAGGGGCTTGTGCATCTGACGGGCTTTCTCAAAATTATCGTCGCGGTAGTCCTCATGGTCGTAGTAGCGGTTGGCACGCTCCAGGGTAGGATACAGCCGTATCAGGGCCGTCTCAAAACTGTCTACCGCAGCCTCAAATGCCGTTGAAAGCGGGGGATACTCCTCCCTGGACTCCTTCAGGGCCTCCTGACAGGAGCTGATCTCGTAGATGGTATAAAGCCCGTATACTGTCCCTGAGCCATCCGGACCTTTGGCGGAGTCTGCCCAGGACAGATAACGCTCATAGCTGGAAAAAGCCCGGTCTGACTGCCGGTTCAGGCACTGCGTGATCCGGCTGAGTTTGCGGGCGAGGTCGTGCCGGGAAATCTCAATGACCGGCACTGATGGCTCCGCCTCCACCACTTCAGACTCGGCAGGCTCGTCATGCGTGAAGCGCTCCTCGATAAAGGTTCGGCCTTTCTCTGATTTAGAGAACATATACACGGCGCCCAACACCACCACAAACAAGAACAGGTTTTTCAGAAATGAGTCTTGCTGCTTTGCCATATCAAAAAAGTAGGACTATTACCCCGACAACATACCCCTCAAATATAATCAATTCCATCCAGATTATGCCGGTGACCGAAAAATTTCGAAACCGGTACCAGGATCAGGTGTCTCAGATCGTAAACCAATAGTTGAGCTTCACGACCAGGGCACGGTTTTTACCCGCAAAAGTCCCGGTATCATAGTTGTCGGTATATACAACAAACAGGTCTGACATCGGCTTGAACCGCCACTGAAACCGGGAGTTGATGTTAAAGTTGGCCTGCTGGGTATTGTACTGCAAAAAAGTAGTCCAAAACACGGACCGGGTGAAGACTATATCAATCCGGGGGCTGATCAGCAGCAGATTGGCCTTGCCATAGGCGGGACCCAGGTCGAGGTTGTTCTGCGCAAACTGAATACTGAAATTACCCCAGGGCTGGGCCCGGTAGGTCAGGCTGGACTCCAGGGACAGCAGTGTACCCGTATAAAATCCGCCATACGATCCCTCTATGGCCCAGAGAAGCCGTTTGCGGGTATCCGTGTTAAACCCAATGGCTGCGTTCGCAAACCGGTAGGTATCAGGCAGGAGCGGGCTCCCGCTGCCTATCAGGTCCGTAGCAAATGGCAGGTTTATGTGGTTATACCCCCCCGAAAACTCGATATTGGACTGGTTGTTAAAGTTGATCTCGTAATTGCCCCCAATGCTCCACTCGTTGAGTGAGTTGTCGGGGTTGAGAAAGGGCACACTGGTCAGGGAAAAACCGTGCCGGGCTATTTTTCGCTGTACTTTGGGATAAATATTGTACCCAAACTCCTGAAAAATAATCTGATACCCGAGCTTCACAACCGTATCCCGCAGAAAATCATAGTTTTCCTGCCGTGAATTGAACCCCATCTCCGCATCAAAATGGGTACCGGTATAGCTGTAAGAGGTCACGTGTGAAAAAGCACGCCCCTGGTACATCCCACCAAAACAGAGAAAATTGCGGTCATTGTGTTGTTCATCTGACAGGGAGGTATGGACGGCGCTCCAGGTTGTCCACTTGCCATCCAGTGAGCTGTACCCAAACTCCAGGCCGGCGTTGCGGGCAAAGTCACCTTTTACAGGCTGGATGCCGTCAAACCCTTGCCGGTTCAGCACGATCCCGCTGACCGAGGATCGTTTTAATACCCGGTACTGGACCGCACCTACGGTGTAGTTTTGAGAAGGCCGCTGGTTATAGGCGGCGGTCTGGATGCTCATCAGACCGATCCGCATCGGCTCGGTGAGGTTGCCACTCAGGCGGGCACCCAGCAGGATCGGCACTGCCTGCCCGTCCTGGAGCCCGATACGGCGCGAAAAAAAAGGCCGGGTGGGAGGGATCCCAAATGCATTAAACAAGTCGCTGTTCTCCAGAAAAAAGGTACGCCGCTCCGGAAAAAACAAATCAAACCGCTGGAGATTGGTCACCTGCCGGTCCACTTCTACCTGCGAAAAATCCGGATTCACCGTCAGATCGAGGTTGAGCGAGGAGGTAATGGCTACCTTGGCATCCAACCCTACCCCCCGGCTAAACGCAGGCGGCTTACCGTTTTCTGCGTCGTAGGCCAGTCCGCCCCGTACATAGGGTATCAGCGAGATATTACCTTTGGGAGGGGCTGGTGCCTGGTCCCATACCAACCTGCCCGTATATCCCAGGTCTACCCCCTCAAAGTTGACAGGGACCCAGGACCAGACCGAGTACAGATTTTGTTTGATGTTGTTCCGGATAAAATTGATCCCCCATTCGGTACTGCCTGCATCAAACCGCAGGGTATTAAAGGGTATGGCCATCTCCGCCACCCAGTGATCGTCATAGTTGCGGACACCCGAAAACCATTTGTTGTCCCAGTCAAATGAAAAATTGTCGTCGCCGGTGCCGATCAGTCCCTCAGACTGGGCCCCGAGGGCATTTAACCCAAAGAAAAACCCATTGGTCTGGCGATTGACCGGGTCTATGACCACCGAGACGGCATCGCTGTTCCAGAACTCCTCCATCTGGTCCCGCTTGAGGGACTGGATGATGTAGTCCCCTGAGTCACGGCATATAATGGCCAGGTACAGAAAATCATCATCTGCGCTGACCTGGACCTGGGTCTGCCATGCAGCATACCCGCTGTCCACAGGCCACTTATTGAGAAAGTCACGGGTTTTTTCGGCTGCTGCCCAGACGGGCTCATCGAGGACGCCATCTGCTTTGACCGGGGTCGCCGTATGCGCCACATGGAGGTAGGCCTTTTGGCGGGTTTGATTCGTGTACGGCTCGGGGTGTAAAAGCTGAGCCAGTCCGGCAATATGCAGCAGCCCGGCAAAACAAATGAAGGTAAAACAAGATTTCATGCAGATAGAGAGATTGACTCTTCCTACGCTGCATCCGGCTCGCTGTTACGTCAGTTGGCAGACTCGGGCTGTTTATTGGCAGAATTTCCCCTATGGCTCGTACGACCATTGCCTGTGAGCCATACCCCGACCATAATCACCACCGTGGCCAGGACCTGGGGGAGCGTAACCGTCTCTGCATCGGCCAGTCCCCACATCAGGATGACGATGGGCATCAGGTAGGTGACAGTACTGGCAAAAACAGGCCCCTTGAACAATACCAGCTGGCCGTAGAGCGTCAGCCCCAGTGCATTGCCGACTACGCCCAGCACAAGCAGATACATCAGGGCCCGCCATACCTCCACGTCGTGAAAGTCCTGCATCAGTCCACCCCCTATAACAAACAACACCACGGCTACCGGCAGCAGCAGGATATGCGCCAGTGTAGCCACGACCCCGGGATGCAGGTGGCTCAGGTACCGCTGTAGTACATTAAGCCCCAATGCATGAAACAAGGTCGCCATCACGGTCATAGAGGCATACAGGTTGACCCCCGCAAACCTGTGGTCGGCCAGGGCTCCCATAAAAAAAGCCGTCCCCACCAGGCCGATCAGCAACCCGGCAATCTGAGGATTGCGGATGGGCTGCCGGTAGAGCACCACCCCCACGAGCAGGGTCATCAGGGGGGTCAGGGAGTTGAGAATGCCGTTTACAAAACTGTCTATAAACACCTGGGCGGTGACCATCAGGATAGAGGGAAGCAGCAGGGTCAGCGAAGCAAATACACCCAGGTACAGCCAGTCTTTGCCCTTCACCTGGGTGGAAGCACGCGGAACGTACCAGCTCAGCACCAGCCCTGCGATGATAATCCGCAACAACACAATATGTCTGGGCAGAAATACATAAAGCGACTTTTTGATCAGGATAAAAGAGCTCCCCCACACCAGCGTAAGCAGGAGCAAAATTCCCCATGCCTGTAGCTGAAGGGAATTAACACGGGCAAAGGATATAATTCTCCTGATCAATGGTTATCTTGCAGAATCTTACTGCAAGATTACTGAGATTTTTTTAGCATTCCACCCGGCATAATACCTGAAAAATTACAAGACATGACATTTCCTATATGTTGAACAAAACCACAATCGGGGCCCGGACCTGTAACACTTTTACTCCTTAAATCGTTTGGTCTACTATGCTGTTCAAATCATCCTCCGGTGATATCACCGAGAAAAAAATACTGGCAGCCTTGAGTTATGTGGACGACCCCGATCTCAAGCGCGACCTCGTCAGCCTCGGCATGATCCGGGACATCCGGATCGCGGGCAAAAAGATCAGTTTTACGGTCATGCTGACAACCCCGGCCTGTCCGATGAAAGAAGCCATCCGGCAGGCTTGTCTGAATGCCATCAAAATGATGGTGGACAAGGAGGCAGAGGTGGACATCCTGATGAGTGCCCAGGTACAGGCCGACCAGCAGAACCAGGCCCTGCCCCAGGTGCGCAATGTCATCGCCATATCCTCCGGCAAGGGGGGCGTGGGCAAGTCCACGGTCGCCGCTAACCTGGCTGTAGCCCTTGCCCGCACGGGTGCCCGTGTGGGACTCGTGGATGCCGATATTTATGGGCCCAGCGTGCCGATATTGTTTGGGTTTGAGGGCGAACGTCCGCAGATGGAGACCGTAGAAGGCCGCGACATGCTGGTTCCTTATGAGCGTCACGGGGTCAAGCTGATGTCTATCGGGGTACTGGTGCGGCCGGATCAGGCTATCGTATGGCGGGGTCCCATGGCCTCTAAAGCCCTGCGCCAACTGATATTTGACACCCACTGGGGTGAGATAGACTACCTCATCCTCGACATGCCACCCGGCACCGGTGACCTCCACCTGACCCTCGTACAGGCCCTTCCTGTGACAGGAGCCATCGTCGTCACGACGCCTCAGAAACTGGCGGTAGCCGATGCACATAAGGGAGCTGATATGTTTCGGAATCCCCAGATAGGGGTGCCGCTGCTGGGAGTTATCGAAAACATGGCCTGGTTTGTGCCCGATGATATGCCTGAGAAACAGTACTTTGTCTTTGGCAAAGGCGGAGGTGAACGACTGGCCCAGGCGCTGAATATTCCGCTTCTTGGCTCGATTCCCCTGCGGGAGGGCATCATGCAGCATGCAGATCAGGGCAGTCCGTCGTCCGTACAGGATGATCCGGTCCTGGGGCCGGTCTTTATGACACTGGCCCAGCGGGTAGCCCAGCAGGTCTCCATCCGAAATGCCCATCAACCTGCAAGCACCCCTGTTCAAACTTCCCTCACACCGGGGTTGAATCGGGGCTGATTTTTATGTACTTTTGTTTGTTGGTTACGCATCAATAGCTGATAGTCTCCCTGTATCCACTGATACATTTTAATTGTATTATGAACGAACAACAAGACATTACTAACCGGGTAGAGCTGGCCCTGAATACGATCCGTGACTATCTCAGGTCAGACGGTGGTGACGTGCGCATCCACCAGTTGCGTCCTGACGGGGTGCTGGAAGTTGTGCTGCTCGGCAACTGTGAGTCCTGCAGCATGAGCCAGATGACCCTCAAGGCGGGGATCGAGCAGGTGGTATTCCGGGTGGCCCCGGAGATCACCCGTGTGGTCGCAGTAAGCGAAGCCATAGCCTGACCGCCGCTGCACTACCATGACAACCTTTGCTTTTTTCCAACGCTAAGGCCTGTACATGGAGCATCCTGATATTCAGCAGCTGCTGCTTGAAAAAATTCAACAAAGAATCGCAGATCATACCAAACTGGCCGATAGTATGGCTGAAGTACTGGGATTGGGTTTGGCTGCTACCTATCGTCGTATGCGGGGCGAGACGCCCTTTCGGGTGGAGGAACTGGTGACCCTGGCCCGACATTATCAGATATCCCTTGACCAGCTTATCCACCAGGAACAGGCTGGTATTGTCACCTTCCGATCTTCGATCCTGACCCGCCCCAATGCACAGATGTATGACTACCTGACGCAGCTCAGGGATGAACTCCGGCATCTGATCGCCCTGCGGATTGAGGAGGCTATTTTTTCTGCCAAGGATATTCCGGCCCTTCATCTGTTTGCCTATCCTGAGCTGATCCGGTTCAAGACTTTTTTTTGGCAAAAGTCCATTCTGAATGACCCTGCGGTAGCCCATAAAAAATTCACACTCCAGGCTCCCATCTTTGATGAGGCGTCCTTTGATGAGCTTTGCCGTGAAATCTCGACTTTGTACGGCCAACTCCCCACCACCGAAATCTGGAATGTCGAGACCTCCTTTTCGATTCTTAAGCAGATTTCATACTATGCCCAGGCGGGCCTGTTTGAGCGGATACAGGATGCCGAGGCTCTTTTTGACCAGACAGAGCTCTACTTCAACAACCTGCGGGACATGGCCCAGGTAGGCAAAAAAACCATCCTGTGCCCCACATCACCAGGGTCTTTTGACCTGTATATCAATGAGTTGGTCGTACCTGACAATATCATATACGCACGGTGGGCACATGGACACATGACGTATGTGATCAACAACTCCATCGAGTACATGGGTGCCACCCATGAGGGATTTTGTCAGCATACACGCCGGTGGCTTGAGAACCTCAAGGCCAAGTCTGAGCTGATCAGTGTTATTTCAGAGTTGCTGAGGTTTCAGTTTTTCAGGCGTATCCAGCAGCGGATAGACGAGGCGCGGGTCAGGGTATCAGGGTTTTGAGATCTGTCTCCGGCAGCCAGTTGTGTACAGCCCGCACCCGGTCCGGGTCAAAAACTGCCAGCAACTCGGTCATCGTATCAGCAGGGGGCAATCCCCACATATGAGCAGCCGCCCGAATGAGTGGTGCGGGACTTTTGCCCTGGTCCCGGATCAGCGCCAATGAGGCAGCACCCTGAGATTTGCTGATTTTGGTACCATCCGCCTGGTGGATCAGCGGGTGATGCCAAAACTGCACCGCCCCAAAATCAACGGCCCCACTCAGACGCGCCAGCCATGCCTGCACAGCAGTTGAAGGCAACAGGTCTACCCCTCTGACGATCAGATCAATACCATATAATATATCATCTGCCAATGAAGCTATCTGATATGCTGGCAGGGTATCCCGGCGACGTATCACACCGTCCCGCATCTGCGCCCACACAGAAACCTCCTGCTGCCCCAGGGCCAGGTCTTCCCAGGTCACCGCAGCCCACTCAGGGGTAAGTACCCGCCACGCACCGGGGCGCGCAGCCGCAGGCAGGCGCATGTGGCGACAGGTGCCCGGATACTGGCCATCGCTGGCGCGGGCCTGCACCTCAGCCCGTGAGCACGTGCAGCTAAACACCTGCCCGGTCTCAACCAGACGGTTGAGCAAGTCTTCATACAATTCCAGACGATGCCGCTGGCTGTACTGGCGTATATGATCGTCTGGTCCGGCTGGCCCCTCGTCGTAGGTGATCCCCAACCACTCCAGGGTGCGAAAAATATCCTCCAGGTATGCGGGGTGTACCCTGGGAGCATCCAGATCGTCTATTCGCAGGCGTACCTGCCCGCCTGCGTGTCGGGCCAAAAGCCAGGTAAGCATAAAATTCAGGGCATTGCCCACATGCAAGTAGCCGCTGGGCGTAGGTGCCAGCCGGGTGCGCGTACAGTCCATCCCGAAAGCTACTATGTTCACCCCCGTACTGTCAAGATTTTTTTCCGTAAAAACCACACTTTTTACCCGCTGTGGCTGTCCAGTTGCATTTTTTGCCATGCTACAATCCCGCTCAGGCAGGCGCCCGGGATACCCTGCCCCGGATAGGTACTGTCACCACACAGGTATGCGCCCTGATGGTCCAGCCGGTGATCCAGCATCTGCCAGGGTTTGATCCGCATATATTGCGGGTAACCGCCTACAAATCCCCAGGCACGTCCGGTCCATTTTTTCCAGGAGCGGGGAGTAGAGCTGTGCTGATAGATCAGGTCCTCCCGGTGCAGCAGATCATGTGCTTCCAGCGCAGCCCAGATAGCCGCCTCGGTCTCGGTTTTGTCTGTGATGAAGGTAGTCTTCGGATCCCGGATATGGGTAGAGACCGAGGCGATCATTTCATCGGGACCGCAGCGCTGGGTATCGTCCGGGTGGCTGAGGCTGAGAAATATACTGTGTGATCCGGTACCCGGCAGGGGGGACGTCAGGTGTATCTGGTGGTGAATACAGGCCATCTCACGCCGCTTGCGGACCACGGCTCCCATCTGAAAAGCACTGTACAGGTCTGACGAATCCAAGAGCCGATGCTGGTAGCGAGCCTTGATGCGTGGATCATCAAACAGCTCGACGGCATTATTGGCGGGGATGGCGCAGATCACCTGCCGGGCCTCCCAGGTTTCCTCCGGGGTTGTGACCTCGTAGCCACTGGTGGTGCGGGTGATATGTTCGGCCCGTGTACGCAGGTGCAGCTCACCCCCCTGTGCACGCAGGTAGGCCACCATCGGATTGACGAGGTTGATCAGCCCACCGGGCATATAATAATTGGTGAACTGCGTATAACACAGGGCCGTAGCTCCAAACAGTACATTCACCTCAGACACATAGTTTTGGGCCGTAATGAGGAGCTGCTCATTGACAAAGGCCACAAACCGTGCATTGTCATGCAGTCCATACTGCCGGAGCATCTGGGCCATGGACTGGTAGGCCAGCGCCGCAAAAGCCACCTGCCGGGGCCTAAACTGTCCGGCCGCAAATATCAGATCAGACAGCGCTGACGGCGGGAAAGCCCGCTGCCGGATAGAAGTATCCCAGACAAAACGGCTGATGTCAAAACACTGGGTCCAGAAAGCCCGCTGCCCCTCCGGTCCGAAGGCCCGCTCTGCCTCAGCGATCCACGCATCCAGATCCCGCCACCGGGTCAGCCGGGTACCGTCTTGCAGGTATACCTGCATCGGCACCTCCAGGACGGTAGCAGGCACCTCAATCCCCGTCCGCTCCAGCACCCAGTGCAGGGGCATGCCCGGATCCAGGCCCACCAGGGTCGTAGCCCCGCTCTCAAATACATAGTGCTTGCGGGGATACGAACTGGAGCAGCCGCCAGGAAGCCAGTTTTGCTCCAGAATAGTCACCTGCCGACCTGCCTCTGCGCACAAAACAGCCGCTGTAAGCCCCGCCATACCACTCCCTACGACCAGTACATCTGTTTTTTTTCGCATATATTTGACCCCTGCTTGAACAAGTCAGAGGTATTGTTTAATAATTTTAACCAATGATTAAACATTAACCCTGCGAACTTGTTTAGCGTATTACCATGGCGGCAAGTATGCATCTTATAAAGATACCCTGACTTTGTCCGCTGTCTTACCATCTCCGCTTTTAGAACAACCCTGGATGAGAGTTGCCGTTTACAGAAAAGAACACTTTAACGCTGCGCATCGCCTGCACAATCCCGACTGGGATGAAGCCACTAACCGCAAGGTCTTCGGCAAATGCAACAACCCCAACTATCATGGTCATAACTATGAACTGGTAGTAAAAGTTGCGGGCGAAGTAGATCCCCGAACCGGCTATGTCATTGACATGAAGGTACTCAAAGACCTGATCCATGAGCATGTGCTTGAGCATTTTGACCACAAAAACCTGAATCTCGATACCGAAGCCTTCCGGACACTCAACCCCACGGCTGAAAACATCGCCAGGGTAATCTGGGAAATCCTCTCGGCCAAGCTCGGCCCTTCTTTTGAACTCACTATTTATCTCTACGAAACCGAACGAAACTATGTGGAATATCCTTCACGCTGACGGACAGACTGGCCACAATGGCCACACCACCTCCAACGGCCACCACACAGGGAAACACGGTGCTCAAGACGACTCTGGCGATGACCACTTTTCTGCCTCCGTGGATACGCCGATACGTCAGGACGCTTTTGACCTGGATGACGACACAAAAATCGAGCTCATCACGGATAAATTCCGGGAGATCATGACGATCCTCGGACTCGATCTGGATGATGACAGCCTCAAGGGTACGCCACGCCGGGTAGCCAAAATGTACGTAAAGGAAATTTTCAGCGGGCTCAACCCGGACAACAAACCGGATGTGCGCCTCTTTGAAAACAAGTATCAATACGACCAGATGCTCGTGGAGCGGGACATCACCTTCCACTCTCACTGTGAGCATCACTTCGTACCTATCTACGGAAAAGCGCATGTAGCTTATATTTCCTCCGGAAAAGTCATCGGCCTGTCCAAACTCAACCGGATCGTACAATATTATGCCCAGCGCCCACAAGTACAGGAGCGCATGACCCGACAAATCCTGGAAGAACTCAAACGGGTGCTGGAGACTGAGGATGTGGCCATCGTGGTGGATGCCAACCATATGTGTGTGTCCGCCCGCGGCATCCATGATGTCAACAGCTCTACTGTGACCGCAGACTACGCTGGTAAATTTCTGAAACCGGAGGTCCGGACAGAATTTCTGAAGTACGTCTCGCTCCGCGAATCCTAAGTAATACCCGAAAAATAACCTCCGGATTTGGCGAAGAGATTTTGTGCGAAGACCAGGAAGGCAACCCGAGTTTGGCGAACCAACTGAGGCCTTTTCTGACGCAGTATTTGTGCAAAAGATCGAGTCAGCAGCGGAATGTAATTTTTAGCGTATTCCTGAACACTGGATCTCTCATCCTGGAGGCTGTCTCAACAAGACAGCCTCTTTTCGTTGGGTCAGCTTTTTCGGGTATCGCGTAAACAAGCCCCCCGGTTTATAGTTACTCCATGCGCTACCCTTTTTTTCCTTAATTGACGAGAATACATGGAGACTATTCAGGGCAAACATGTCCTCATCACCGGCGCGACCGGCGGTATCGGTGCCGAGGCCGCACGCCTGCTCAAACAATCTGGTGCCCGGCTCTACCTCATGGGCCGCAACACTGACAAACTTCAGATCATCCGGCAGGAGCTGGGACTGGCCCCGGAACAACTCATCCAGGCAGATCTCAGCCGCGAGGACGACATTGCCGCCGCTGCCGCCCATATTCACCGCCTCGTACCACAGCTCGATGTGATCGTCAACGCTGCCGGGATCGGCATCATCAAGCCGATGGAGTCCCTCAGCCTCGCTGACTTCCAGCAGACCCTCCAGGCCAATCTCGTCGGACCGTTTCTGATCCTCAAGTATTTTCTCCCGCAGATGAAGGAGGCTAAAAAAGGGTTGATTATTAATATCCCCGGCGTCCTGGGCAAAACCCCTATGGCGGGTGCCGCTGCCTATGCCGCCTCCAAATATGGCCTCAACGGCATGATGAAGTCTGTCCGCGAAGAACTCAAACGCACGGATATACGCATCACCAACCTCTACCTGGGAGGCGTGGATACACCCTTTTGGGACGAAATAGACCTCCGGGTGCAGCGGGACAAATTTATCCTCGCCAAAGAAGCAGGCCGCGCCATCTGGTTTCTGTGCCAGCAGCCAAGCTCCGGGGTTGTGTCGGAGATGGTCATCCAGCCCTTCAATCATCAGGCGATCTGATGCAGCGGCAATCGAATGCACGTGACTGAAATCATTGTGTCCAGCGACAGATTCTTTGCAAGGTTGGCCTGTGTATGTGCTAATTTGTGGGTTAATTTGGCCCAATAATTAAACGAAGGTTATGAAGGTAGGCATACTGCGCATGGTCGGGATAGGGGTATGGATAGTCGGATGCTGGATAGCTGGTGTAGCTCAGCCGACAGGCCAGACGGTACGGGGTACGGTCTCAGACATCGTCACAGGTAAACCCATAGCCGATGCCCGGGTGACCCTCTCAGCAGAAGGGGTCGAGCTGGCAGGTCAAACGGATGCGGCAGGCGAATTCCGGCTGACGCCGGTACCGGCAGCCCGGTATGTGCTGACGATATCCGCCCAGGGATTTGCGACCTATACCGATCCCGGATTGGTGGTGATTTCCGGCAAAGAAACCGTCGCGGACATCACGCTGGATGCACAGGTGTTTGAAGCAGGTGCGGTAGAGATAGCTGCCCGCATCAACCGGGACCCGGGGCCTGTCTCGACACGGGTATTTACGGTAGAGGAAACCCAGCGATATGCAGCGGTGTACTTTGATCCGGCCCGTATGGCTACCTCATATCCGGGTGTGGTGCAGGCGCATGACCAGGCCAATCACCTCATCATCCGGGGCAACTCTCCCAACAGTGTCCAGTGGCGGCTCGAAGGGGTGGACATCGTCAATCCCAACCACCTGACCAATGCTGGTACCTTCTCCGACCGGCTCAGCCAGAGCGGCGGGGGAACCATCCTGCTGAGTTCTCAGCTGATGACCAACTCCAGCCTCTCGACCGGTGCCTTTGCTGCACAGTATGGCAATGCACTCTCTGGTGTATTTGACATCAACCTCCGGCGGGGCAACAATGAACAATACGAAGGCACGGCCCAGGCCAGCCTGATCGGCATTGACCTGTCGGCGGAGGGGCCACTTTCTGCCAAACATTCCAGCTCATTTCTTGTCAACTACCGCTACTCCTTCACGGGGCTGCTGGGCCTGATGGGGATCACTTTTGGTGGCGAAACGATCAAGTTTCAGGACCTGGCTTTTAACCTCAGCTTCCCGACAGCCAAAGCCGGCACCTTCACGGTGTTTGGGATGGGGGGCCTGAGCAGCAATGTGTTTCAGGCGCCTGACTCACAGCCCGAGACCGCCAAAGACCGGTATGATATCAGCTTTTTTTCCAATATGGGCGCAGGTGGCATTACCCACCGCCTGCTCCTGGGTGAGCGGACCCTGATCCGGTCCTCACTGGTGGTCTCCGGGATAGACAGTGAGCGGCAGGGAGATTTTATTCAGGACAATGGCACACGCGAAACCGCTGAATATGACCGCCTTACACAAGGCAGGATCTCGCTGACCACCTCGGTCACTACCCGGCTCTCTGCCCGGGCCTCGCTGACCGCCGGGGCTTACCTGACCCGCTCTGCCACTACCACCCGTATCGAACTCCGCCCCCTCACACCCGACGGCGAGCTCAAGCTCCTGGCAGACCATACAGGTTCTTCCTGGCTGCTCCAGCCCTACACGACACTGCTTTTTAAACCTGTGCCCCGGCTCGACCTTCAGGCGGGGTTACATGCGATGTATTTTTTTCTCAATGGCAGCCGCTCCCTGGAGCCCCGCCTCTCTGCCACCTGGCGACCCGCCGCCCGGCATGATCTCCGCCTTTCCTACGGCAATCACAGCCAGCTTCAGCTTCCCGGTACGTATTTTTCAGTATTTACCCAGCCAGGGGGTACTGCCTACCAGCCTAACCGGGACCTGGATTTCACACGGGCGCATCACCTGGTGCTGAGTTATAACTTTCACCTGAACGAAACCCTGCACCTCCGCGCCGAACCGTATGCACAGTGGCTCTATGGCGTACCCGTATCTCAGACCCATGGCACCTACTCCGCCCTGAACCAAATCGAGGGATTTGTATCAGACTCACTGGTGAATGAAGGATCCGGACGCAACTATGGCCTGGAGCTCAGCGTCGAGAAATACCTGTCCCGCCAGTATTACCTGCTCTTCAGCTCGGCCCTGTACGAGTCTGCGTACCAGGGCAGCGACCAGGTATGGCGTGATACCCGGTTTAATGGGCGGTATGCCCTCAGCCTGACCGCCGGGCGGGAATTTAGCAGTACTACCCGCCGCCAGAACAACCGCACCCTGGGCGTCAACCTCAGGGTCATCTACGCGGGTGGCATGTGGACCATGCCCGTGGACACAGCCGCCTCCCGCGCCGCCCGCATCACCGTATATGATGAGACACAGGGATTTGCAGAGACCCTGCCTGCGTACTTCCGGACGGACCTGCGGGTGACTTTTAAACTCAACAAACCCAAATACACCCGTACCCTGGGCATAGACATTCAGAATGTCACCAACCAGCTGAATGTTGCCTTCCGGGCATGGGACTTTGTGCAGGACCAGGTAGTGACCCGGTACCAACTGGGCCTGATACCGCTGCTCAACTACCGGATCGAGTTCTGATCCGCAGGGATTGATGATTTTTAGCAGCAGGCATTGGACAACGCCTGAAATTCTGTATGTTGGCCACAAAAAAATATGAAACCCATCCGGATTGTATTTACGGTCATTTTTGCACTGTTTGCCTGGTTTCAGCTTAATGACCCGGACTGGATTTATTGGACGGCCTTGTACGTAGTCCTGGCTGTAGTAGCATCGGGTACAGGTTTTGGGAAAGATCCTAAAATTGCCTTTACCACCCTGCTGTTTTGTGTGGCAGGGCTCCTGCGGTATCTTCCGGGGTTTATTCAGTTTCTGACCAATAAAGACGGGATCGGATTTGCGGAGGGCATGCAGAATGACTATCCCTATATTGAAGAGGCCCGTGAGTTTGGGGGAATGGTTCTCAGCACCCTGATGACCTGGGTGATCACCCGTCAAAAGCCTGTGGATTGAGCTATTTTTCGCAGAAAACCCTGATCTGTATCGCAGGCCCGACCGCAGTAGGTAAAACAGCTCTCTCGCTGCATCTGGCCAAACGATACGATACGGCTATTGTATCCGCAGATGCCCGGCAGGTATATTGTTACCTGGACATCGGCACTGCCAAGCCCACGCCTGAAGAGCGGGGCGATATTCCCCATGCTTTTATTGACATCCTGACCCCGGACCAGCCTTATAATGCTGGTCTTTTTGCCCGGGAGGCCCGGCAGTGGCTGGATGACTGGTTTGAGACACATGAGGTAGCCATCGTAGCCGGCGGGTCCACCCTGTACCTCGACGCCCTGCTGTATGGCATGGATGCTATACCGCCCGCATCAGGCGAAGTGCGGGAAGCCCTGAAACTGACGTTTGAGCAGGAGGGACTGTCCCCCCTGCTGGCAGAACTGGCGACGGTGGACCCAGCCACGTATGCGGTAGTTGACCGGCAAAACCCCGCCCGGATCATACGCGCCCTGGAGGTCTGGCGCAGCAGCGGACACCCGATCTCTGCATTCAGGACAGGCCCCAAATCACCTGCATTACCCTGGCAGGTCATCACCATCGGCCTTACCGACGACCGCGACCGGCTCTATGACCGCATCAACCGGCGGGTGGACGAGATGATGGACAGAGGCCTGCTGCAAGAGGTGACAGGCCTGTTGAATATGGGATATTCACCCGACCTCCACGCTCTCCAAACAATTGGCTATCAAGAACTTATCGCCTTCCTACAGGGCCAGACAGACCTGACGGCTGCCGTTGAACGCATCAAACAAAACAGCCGCCGTTATGCCAAACGCCAACTCACCTGGATGCGCAGATACGAGGATATTACGTGGGTAGAGGCGGGTACGGTCCGGACACCAGGGGGCGCATTCAGGGAAGAATGGCTGGATGCACTGCTTCACGGGCGCTGATCCCCGGCGCTGGCTGCCGGGAGCCGCATGGCTTCACTGACACTACTCAACCAGGACCTTTCCCAATCTAAGCTATCCGAACATGCAAACGCTCCGGTATTTTTTTCTCGTGACAGATATCGGCTTTCTCCTCTACTGGGGTATCACGGTCCTGCACCTGATCCCGGCCGAGTACCTCTACAACGACTACACCAACCCCATCCTGGTAGATTGGAACTGGTCTTTCTTTCCGCTGGATATGCTGGTATCTGCCACCGGCCTGAGCAGTCTTTGGTTATACCGGCGGCAGGCGTCGCGCTGGCAGGCGCTGGCGCTTATTTCACTGGTGCTGACGAGTGTCTCAGGTTTACAAGCCATCGCCTTTTGGGTGCTGCGCCACGACTACGACCTGACCTGGTGGATACCCAACTTATTTTTGTTCCTGTATCCCCTGTTTTTTATTCCTAAACTCATACGTTTCGATACCGCCTGATATTTCAGCCCGGAAATTGGTACGGCTTATTTCATCTTTTTGAAGGTGACAGGTAGGGTTTGTAAACTTTGTATGTTATGATATACGTATACAGGTTTTCAACCCTAACCTACTTATGATGAACAACATCTACCGCTTACTGCTCACAGGATTGCTGGTCGCCCTGACGAGGCTGCTGCCGGCCCAAGTGACCGTGGTCCTGAATCCGGTTCAGGACAATACCCTCTACGAAGACGAAAACGGTGCTTTTTCAAATGGTGCGGGTGCTGACATATATGCAGGTGTGACGAACAACAGTGTGATCCGCAGGGGCCTGCTCAAGTTTGACCTTTCGGGCATCCCGGCAGGTTCTACCATCACCAGCGCGACCCTGACCATGACCAAAAGCCTCGGGGGGCTGGGTCCCAATCCCGTCTCGGTACACCTGCTGACCCAGGACTGGGGTGAAGGTACCTCTGTGGCGACTACCGGCGGGGGCGGGATGGGCGCAGGTGCGACCAATAATGATGCTACCTGGCTGCATCGTTTTTTTCCAGGACAGTTCTGGACCAATCCCGGTGGTGACTATGTCTCAACAGCCTCGGCTACCGTATCTATAGGCAATTTTGGTCCGTACAACTGGACTTCGACCCAGATAATGGCAGATGTCCAGGGCTGGGTAGACAACCCTGGTACCAACTTTGGCTGGATCGTCATCGGAAATGAAGGATCCGTCCAGTCCACCCAGCGTTTTAACAGCCGGGAGGCCAGCATCCCGGCCAATCGCCCCAAACTGACCGTTACCTACGGAGTAGCTTGCGCAGCACCTTTCATTGACAGCCTGGTGCTCAGCGCGGACACCATCTGCCCCGGCGCGACGGTGGACCTGTCTGTATTTGGCACCCTCAATGATGCCCTCCAATGGCATATCTATACCGGCGCCTGCAGCGGCAACAGCCTCATCGCAGATACGCTGGAAGTTTTCACCCTGGCCCCCGGTACCACTACCACCTATTATGTGCGGGCCGAGGGCGGATGTGTGACACCCGGCCTGTGTGACAGCATCACGGTGGTAGTACGACCCGAAGTGTCCTTTGCATATGGGGCGAATGAATATTGCCATGGAGCAGCTTCTCCTGTGCCGGTAGTCAGTGGTTCGGCCAGCGGGGTATTCAGCGGCTCACAGGGACTGGTCATTGATCCTGCGACAGGTACCATTGACCTGGTCACAAGCCCCGCAGGTGCCTATACCGTAACGTATGTCAGCACAGGCCTATGCCCGGACACGCTCACCCAAAACCTGTCTGTTCTGGCAGAATTTGAAACAACCGACAGCCTCACCATTTGCCAGGGAGACACCCTCTTGTTTGGCGGGCAGACCCTGGTGAATACCGGGACTTATACAGCTGTTTTTACGGCTTCCCAAGGGTGTGACTCGACCGTGACCCTCCACCTGGAGGTTTCGGCTCCGCTGACCTTGTCCTTTAGCGCCACTATTTGCAAAGAAGAAACCTATCAATTTGGTAATCAAAACCTTACGCAAGCAGGTCAATATACCCAGACCTTCGTCTCAGCCGCCGGTTGTGACTCGGTCGTGAACCTGAGCCTCCAGGTGACGGAGCTGGATCCAACCATTACCCTCGTGCCTAACTTCCCCCCTACCCTCCAGGCCGTCATGTCTGAGGTGACCTATCAATGGCTGGACTGCGGACAAGGACTCGCCCCGATACCCGGTGCTACGGACCAGAGTTTTGTGCCGGTGCGCAACGGCAGTTATGCCGTAGCGATCACCAAAGGCGCTTGCACCGATACCTCCGCGTGTACAGCCGTCACCCAGGTGAGCACGGATCCCCGGCTGGGGCAGCTTGATCTGCGGATTTTCCCCAATCCTGCTGCTGATCAGGTACAGTTACAGCTGGATCAACCCTACGCACGGGTTCAGGCAGCGGTGTACGACGCGCAGGGACGCATGATGCAGGTGTATCATGCCCGGCAGGTTTCGGAGCTGACCCTGTCAATCGGCGACCTCGCTGCGGGTATGTACCTGCTGCGGGTGGAAGCCGGAGATAAAACGGGCATCTTCACGCTACAGCGGCAGTAAGCGCACCATCCTTATAGCCGGAGGCCCGTCCTGACCCAGGTACTGGCCTCCGGCTCTTTTATTTAATCCGGACATGGATCAGTTGTTGTCCGACGACACAATACCCGGCGCGGGGTGTATAATTGTGCCAGAATATCCAATTAGTCAGGTCTGAAAACATCCACTCCTGCCAGTGCTGCCCCTCATCCCGGCTGTAGGCGAGGATCCCATATTCCGAAAAATCATTCTCGACGATCCCCAGATTGCCCCTGCCAGCAATCAGACATTCAGTATCTGATACGGCATGGGCCTCCGCTTGGTGGTATATAGGTGTATAGGGTTTGCCCAGGGCGTATGTATGAAGGTTAACTGTCATCATAACATTATCATCCAATAGGCAGTAAGCGATGCTATCGGCAACAGAAATGTATCGCAACGATAGGTCTCCCCATATATCAAGGCCAGACCAAGTATGTCCCTGGTCTGCACTCAACCGAGCCTCCCACATACCCGTCCCTATTACGTAACCCCTCCCTGAAAAAAGTTTATATATATAGGTCTGCGGATAGTCCTTCTCTGACCAGGTAATCCCACCGTCTTCGCTGATGACTGTAGCCGTGTTGGCGTTTATGTCTCTAAATACTACGGGAGTGCCTTCCTGGCTGCAAGTCATTGTAATATATACCACTCCGTCAGCTTGCCATACTGTGTCCCAGGTCGCCCCCCGATCCAACGTCCTGAATAAGGCTCCCCGCAAGATACTGCCCTGCGTAGTCTGAACATTCCAGATTGCATTCACATATCCAGTATCAGGATTGACAAAACATATATCCCGGAATGTCACCCCAAAGGCACCTGATGGTACTACTAATTCCCAGGAAACACCCCCATTGGTGGTTCTGTAAATCTCACTGATATAGGTGGTGGCAATTCCGGTAAGGCTGTCCAGAAAATAAATACTGTTTAGAAAATTAGGCAGTGTGGCACCGGTCCGGCGCACCCTCAGTACCTCGTTTTCAAAGGGAAGTGTATGCACCTCATAGAGTTCTTCCCGCTCAAACACCTCCTGGTCCCGGATACAGCCCACCCAGCAGGTTATCAACGATACAGCTACATAAAGCCAGTACGGTTTCATAGTTGTTGGTGATGAATAATTGATCGTACAAAATGAAGGAAAGGGCACAAAAAAACAAGGCAGAAAAAAATCTCTGCCTTGTTTGGTCTGAATATAGACAATGACTTAGTACCGGTAATACTCCGGCTTGAACGGACCCGTTTGGGACACGCCGATATAATCAGCCTGCTGGTCGGTGAGTTCGTCGAGTTCAGCTCCGACTTTGGAGAGGTGGAGACGGGCGACCATTTCGTCCAGGTGTTTGGGCAGGGTATAAACGGCTTTTTCATACCGGTCGGAATGGTTCCAGAGTTCGATCTGGGCCAGGACCTGGTTGGTGAATGAAGCAGACATCACAAAGGAAGGGTGACCGGTAGCACAGCCCAGGTTGACGAGGCGCCCCTCTGCGAGGAGGATGATGTCCTTGCCATCCACATTATAGAGGTCCACCTGAGGTTTGATATTCACATGGGTATCACCGTAGTGGGTTTTGAGCCAGGCAATATCAATTTCATTGTCAAAGTGGCCGATGTTGCAGAGGATGGTTTTGTCGCGCATGAGCCGGAAGTGCTCGCCGCGTACGATATTGCAGTTGCCGGTGGCAGTCACTACAATGTCAGCACGGGGAATGGCGGTTGTCATTTTCTGCACCTCAAATCCATCCATGACCGCCTGCAGGGCGCAGATCGGATCAATCTCCGTCACGATCACCCGTGCACCGGCACCGCTGAGAGAGGCAGCAGACCCCTTGCCTACATCACCATACCCCGCTACCACCGCTACTTTGCCAGACATCATCACGTCGGTCGCCCGGCGGATGGCGTCCACCAGCGACTCGCGGCAGCCATATTTGTTGTCAAACTTAGACTTGGTGACCGAGTCATTGACGTTGATCGCAGGCATGGGCAGGGTGCCGTTTTTCATGCGCTCGTAGAGGCGGTGTACACCCGTCGTAGTCTCCTCGCTGAGGCCCCGGATACCTGGTATCAGCTCCGGATATTTGTCGAGGACCATATTGGTAAGGTCACCCCCGTCATCGAGGATCATGTTGAGGGGCTTGCGGTCTTCCCCAAAAAATAGGGTCTGCTCGATACACCAGTCAAATTCCTCCAGGCTCTGGCCTTTCCAGGCATATACCTGAATACCCGCAGCCGCGATACCCGCAGCTGCATGATCCTGCGTAGAAAAAATATTACAGGATGACCATGTGACCTCAGCGCCCAGCTCTGCCAGGGTCTCGATCAGCACAGCGGTCTGGATCGTCATGTGGAGACATCCGGCGATACGGGCACCCGCCAGCGGCTTGCTGTCGCGGTACTTCTCGCGCAGTGCCATCAGGCCCGGCATCTCTGCCTCTGCCAGCCGAATCTCTTTTCTACCCCATTCTGCCTGGGCGATGTCCTTTACTTTGTAAGGAATAAACTGGGTTTGTACCATTGACATGAAAAATCAGATTGAGTCGTCATACATGAGAACCCGCTAAGACAGAACGGGATCCGGAAGAAATAAGCATCTGGATGCCCGGATTGTTTGAGAATATATATTCCCACCTAACACCAGGACGATCAGCGGCAAAATTAATACCTTGACCGGAAACCCAGCGATTTTTTTTTCGTATTTGTGTATAAAATACATTAATAATTTCCCATGACCTCTCCAAACCTCACCCTGCTCACCGACCTCTACCAGCTCACCATGTCATATGGTTACTGGAAACAGGGCATGCAAGACCGGGAAGCCGTGTTTCACCTGTTTTTCAGGCGGCATCCCTTTGGCGGGGGGTATACCCTGGCGGCGGGGCTGGAGGCTGCGGTCAGGCTGCTGGCAGATTTTCAGATCACGGCATCAGACTGTGCCTATCTGCGCACCCTCACAGGCCGTAATGGGCAGCCACTTTTTGAGCCGGACTTTTTGGCCTATCTCCAGACCCTGCGGATGACCTGCGAGGTAGATGCCGTGCCCGAAGGGACGGTGGTCTTCCCGCATGAGCCCCTCCTGCGGATCAGGGGGCCCGTGATCCTGGGACAACTCCTGGAAACCCCGCTGCTGAACCTCCTCAACTTTAATACCCTGATTGCCACCAAGGCTGCCCGGATCGTGCAGGCGGCAGGCGGAGACGCCGTCCTGGAGTTTGGGCTGCGCCGTGCCCAGGGGCCAGACGGCGGCATGAGTGCCAGCCGGGCAGCCTACCTCGCAGGCTGTGCCGCCACTTCCAATGTACTTGCAGGCAAACAATACGGCATCCCCGTTCGGGGTACCCATGCCCATAGCTGGGTGATGTCATTTGAAGAAGAATCCGCAGCCTTTGACGCATATGCCGAAGCCATGCCCCACAATACGGTGCTGCTGGTGGATACCTACGACACCCTGGAAGGCGTACGTCAGGCCATCAGGACTGGGTACAAGCTCCGGGTGCAGGGCCATACCCTGAGCGGCATCCGGCTGGACTCCGGTGATCTGGCCACCCTCAGCATCGAGGCGCGGGCCCTGCTGGATGCAGCCGGATTTGAGGAGACAGCCATTGTAGCCTCCAATGACCTGGACGAATACGAAATTGAAACCCTGCGCCAGCGGGGTGCCCGGATCAATGTCTGGGGCGTGGGCACCCGCCTTGTGACAGCCTATGACCAGCCTGCGCTGGGCGGGGTCTATAAACTCGCTGCCATGCGGGCACCGGGACAACCCTGGTCACCAGCCATCAAACTCTCCGAAAACCCCGTCAAGGTCTCTAATCCAGGGATCCAGCAGGTACGGCGGTACCAGGATGGCACCCGCTGGGTAGCCGACGTGATCTACAGCGAGGAGACCGGGGCGCCAGGTACTGATTTTGTTACGTTTGAGGGGGAAGTGGTGCCGCTGGACGGATATACGTGGACGGATATGCTGGTACCCATCTTCAGGGAAGGGCAACAGGTATATGAACTGCCCACGCTGGAGACGATCCGGGCACGGGCAGCGGCTCAGCTGGCGGGGCTTCCCGCCGGGTGCCTGCGCCTGCACGCGCCTGATACATATCCCAGCGGCCTGTCCCGCACCCTCACGGCACATAAACATGCCCTGATCAGCGCACGGCGGCCCGGAGCATTGCAGTAATATTTTTGCTGCATCCACCGCGCAGAAAGCAGATTGTACTATCTTGGAGCCGAACAAACTGCCAGAGCGGGGCCATGGACCTAACGGAACTCAAGCGAAAAGCAGCCGCAGGCGAGGGTGAAATGCTGGAATTTAAGCAAAAGGCCCGCCACCCTGACAAAATCGCCCGGGAGCTGGTGGCATTTGCCAATACAGCCGGGGGACTGCTGCTGGTAGGTGTGGATGATGATGGGGTGATCCACGGTACCAAAACACCGGAAGAAGATATTTTTGCCATCACGCAGTTTCTGGACCGCTATTGTGTGCCCAGGCTCCCCGTGCGGATCGAGCGCATCCCGGTGGGAACCCATCGGGAAGTCATCGCGCTGTATGTGCGCGCAGGCAGGCGCAAGCCCCACTTCGTAAAACCCGTCACCGAAACCGATAAAAAAACGGCCTATGTCCGCGTCCAGGACATGAGTGTCACCGCCAGCCGCGAAATGGTAGAACTCCTCCGGTATGCCCACCGGCGGGACGGGGTGACCGTGACATTTGGCAGTTCTGAGCAAAAAATCATGGGACTCCTGGAACGACAGTCCCGTGTCACCTTTGAAGAAGTACAGGCCGCCCTGGCCCTCTCACGCCGTAAAACCTCCGAATTATTGGTCCTCCTGATCCGGGCGGGCCTGCTGCGTATTCAACCCTCCGAAAAAGGGGATTTTTTTAGTTTGAATATGCAGAATTTTTCATAACCATACTTTCCGAAAAAATAAATACAATTCACCCGCCTGATCCTGCCACTCAGGAGGCTGTGCTATGGTATCGTGTTAGTTTTTTTTCTGAAAAGCATTTTTTTTCCCTAACTTTCATCCTGAAAATCAGCCATTGCCTGCGTGCAACTGAAATTTTTCAGGGAAATGCAGCGTTTGAAAGACAATATCCGTTGCCCAGGGATATGTAAGACAGCGGAACAGAATCTTGCTCACGATCAGCCAAACAGCGTATGAGACATTTGTTACCCCGGTTTGTTGTGTTTGTTTTTACGTTTGGTGTCTTTTCCTTACAAACACGCGCCCAGCTGCCGCCGCTTCAGCCTGAGCAAGACTGTATCAATGCCCTGCCGGTCTGTCAGAATATTTTTTCGCAGACCAATTCCTACCAGGGTTCCGGTTCCATTCCAAACGAAATCAATTCCGGCCCCTCCTGCCTCGGCTCCGGGGAGTTAAATTCGGTATGGTATATCTTCACGGTTCAGCAAAGCGGCAACCTTTGTTTTTCGATCACACCGCTGGGCGGATTCAGTGATTATGACTGGGCCGTCTATAACCTGACCAATAACAACTGCTCTGATATTTTCACCACGCCGGCGATGGAGGTGAGCTGCAACTTTGCCCCTAACCTCGGATGCGGGGGTGTGACAGGTCCTACCGGCAATGTGGGGGGCTCCTGTGGGGGTCAAAACAACCCTTGTATCCCGGTGCAGGCAGGCCAGACCTACGTGATCAACGTCAGCAATTTTTCCAGCAACAATGCCGGCTATACGCTCAATTTCAGCGCTTCGACGGCTGTGATTTTTGACAATATCCCGCCTGTCGTGGATACGATCGTAGCCAACTGCAGCGGGCAGATATCGGCCGTATTCTCAGAAAATGTCGTGTGCAGCACGGTACAGCCCAGTGACTTTGCGGTGACCGACCTGGCTGGCAACTCCTACACGGTCACCAGTGTCACGGGACAGGCATGCAGCCTCGGGGGTACCTTCGAAAACCAGTTTCTGATCAATACCTTCCCCCCCTTCACGACGGGCACCTATATCATCTCCGTGGTGGACACGATCGAGGACAACTGCGGCAATGTCGCTGTATTCTCCAATGATACCTTCCAGATCGTCCTGCCAGCCATCAGCATCACCTGCCCTACCGATACCATCTGTACCGGCAACAGCGCCACCCTGTCCGTAACCGCTCAGCCAGGTTTCACCTATGGATGGAGCAACGGGGTCATCGGGGCTACCAGCATCACGGTCAGCCCTGCTGCGACAACCACCTATGTCGTAGGCGCCACCAACGCCGGAGGGTGTCTCTACAGCGGCACCTATACGCTGACGGTTATCCCGCCCGCGACCTCGACCTTCACTGCTGTGCCCCAGGCCGTATGCCCGGATGTACCGGTGACCCTGACCTATACAGGCACAAGCCTGCCGGTAGCGACTTTTGACTGGGACTTTGACTCCGCTACTGTGATCAGCGGCACGGGGGCGGGCCCTTATCAGGTGAGCTGGTCCACCCCAGGCACCCATACCCCTGCCCTCACCGTCTCTCAATACGGATGCAGCAGCCCCGTCACGGCTGTACCGGTTACGATTTACCCGATCCCTACTTCTGACTTTGCGTCGCCCCAGGCCGTGTGCCTGGGGCTTGACGCCCCTATCACCTACACTGGGACTGCCTCAGGATCAGCTATTTATGAGTGGGATTTTGACAGCGGGATCGTCACCAGCGGCACAGGACCCGGCCCGTACCAAGTCTCCTGGGCCACACCCGGCGTCAAAAACATCTGTCTTATTGTGACCGAAAACGGCTGTGTCTCCAGTGTCACCTGCACCCCGCTGCGGGTAGATCCGCTGCCAGTCGTGTCTATCGCCCCTGAATCAAATCAGTGCCTGAAAGGCAATGATTTCAGTTTTGCCTACAACGGCCCCTCACAGATCAGCGCGTACGCCTGGGACCTGGGTGAACCGGGTGCCACCAGTACGATTGCCGCACCTGCCTATCAGTATACCAGTGCCGGTCCCAAAAGTATCACCCTCACCACTACCGATCAGAACGGATGTGTGAGTACCGGAAGCCTGGAGGTGACCATTTATCCGAATGTCGAAGCCGATTTTAGTTATACCCCGGTTTGTTTTGGGGATACGACGGTGTTTTCAGACCTGACACAATTTGATCCGCTGTTTCCGCCTGCGAACTGGGTCTGGATATACGGTGACGGAAGCGCGGGCGTGGATGCCGCACCGGCGCATTATTACGGAGCATGGGGCAACTACCAGGTGACGCTGTTCACGAGCTCTGCCGTAGGCTGCCGGGATACCATCGTCAAGACGGTTGAGGTATATGACCAGCCGCAGGCTGACTTTTCATTTGTCGAGGCCTGCAACCATGTACCTGTGACCTTCCAAAACCAGAGCAAATACAGCTACCCCAACATCAACTATACCTGGGACTACGGCGATGGCACAGGCAGTACGCTGAGTGATCCCAGCCACCTGTTCCTTTCGCATGGATTTTATCCGGTGAGCCTGACGATCACCAACGACAAGGGATGCCGGGATGTATTAACCCGGACGGTAGAGGTATATCCATTGCCTGTAGCAGATTTTGCCGTTGACCCGGCTTGTTACCGGCAGGTTCATACCTTTACTAACCTGACGACCGTACCGGCCCCCGGCGTACCTCAGCGGTATGAGTGGACCTTTAACGACGGCAATGCTACCGCCAGCCCGACGCCAGCTCACCGCTTTCAGGCACCGGGTATCTACCCGGTCAAGCTCTGGGTACGCACTGACGACGGATGTACTGATAGCCTGACCCGTGATGTGACGGTGTATCCACTGCCGCAGGTGGCCTTTCAGGTGACACCGGTCTGTGTCAGTGACAGCGCCCTCCTGATCAACCGCTCGGTCATCCAGGGCCAGGTCACCGGCGACTATCTCCGCGACTGGCGCTGGCACCTGGGAGATGCCCAGCAACTCGGCAGCCTCGACGAGGTCAGACACCGGTACCGGGAGCCGGGCCTGTATGAAGTGGTTCTGGCTGTCACCTCCGACAAAGGATGCGTGGACTCAGCCCGCCGGACGCTGGAGATATACCCCCTGCCTGCCGCGCCTGCTGTGGTACATGATACGGTATGTTTTGGCGAAACAGCTTCCCTGCCCGCGCCCGCAGATGCAGTGGCAGTCGAGTGGTTTTATCAGGTACAGGATACGGTACCGTTTCAGACGGCCTTTAGCTATGTGACACCCCCGGTCCTGTATCCGGTGACCTACTATACCGAGGCGATCTCCCGGGAGCAGTGCCGGAGTGTACGAGTGCCCGTGACCGCCATGCCCTATGAAGACGGACAGGTGCAGATTGTGCTGAGTGATTCTGTGCTTGAGATTCCGCAGGCGATCGTGCGGCTGGGTATCGCAGGTACGGCTCAGATCGAGGCATGGAGCTGGAACCTGGGCGATGGCAATTTTTCTGATGCGTCAGCCCCTGTACATACCTATGCCTACCCTGGCAAATACGAGATCGTCGCCAACCTGCTCTCCGCAGAAGGCTGCGAGCTGATTGCCAGCCGGGTGGTGGAAGTCAAGGAGCTGATCGTAGCGTTTATTCCGTCGGCCTTCACCCCTAATGGAGACGGCACCAATGACTACTTCTATATCTCCACCGAGCTGATCAGCACCCTGGAGTTTGAGGTATTCAACCGGTGGGGCCAGCGGGTATTCCGCAGCAATACACCAGGCTTTACGTGGGATGGCAGGAGCGCCAATGGCCAGCCCGTCCCCGAAGGCGTGTATATGTACCGGCTGAAGGCGACTGACTTCCGGGGCAATCCTGTCCTGCGGGAGGGTTCGCTTACTATTTTGAAGTAAAAGTAGGGTAATTCTTACATGGGTACACTATAAGGAAAAGACCCAAAGACGGTATATCCTTACAATCGCCCACGTTAGATACCCATAGCATAGTCCAGGAACGCACACCCGTTTACCATTTGATAATCAAGACATTATACCTAATTACGCGTCAGACATGATTCGCATGATCAAACACCTTACCCTGCTTCTTATACTTTTTGCAGCATTTATTACACCCGCAGCTGGCCAATTGGTGGTGACGGATACCCTCCCGACCTTTCAACTGATCCAGACCTTGTTTGGGAACGGGGTACAAATCTCGAATCTGACCGTGCAGTGCGACACCCTGTTGTCCCTGGCGCAGTTTGACGCTACCAATACCAACCTGGGCTTAGGCCAGGGGGTACTGCTCTCTTCCGGTGAGGCCGCAGACGCTACCGGCCCCAACAGTTCCAGCGGCACCACGGGTGCCCAGGGACGGCCGGGATACAATCCGCTCAGCGCACTGGCCGGGCAGCCTACTTTTGATGCCTGTGTGATCCAGTTTGATATTGTGGCCCTCTGCGACAGCATCGGCATCCGGTATGTATTTGCCTCTGAAGAATACAACGAGTACGTCAACTCCATCAACGACGTATTTGCCTTTTTTATCTCCGGTCCCGGCATCGCAGCCACAGCACCCGGCATGAATATCGCCCTCGTGCCAGGCACGCCCCTGCCTGTCTCCATCAACAATGTCAACAATGGCAACAGCCCTGGCGGCGTACCCCCGACCGGACCTTGTACCAACTGTGTGTATTTCCAGGACAATACCAACGGGGCTACGGTTCAGTATGATGCCTTTACGGTCCCTCTCGTAGCCCGTGCCGCCGTACAGGCCTGCCAGACGTACCATGTCACCCTCGCCATCGCAGATGCGGCGGACGGGATTCTGGACTCCGGGGTATTTCTGGAGGCAGGTGGTATCGGATGTATTACCCCTACCCTGCAACTCTCTGCCGTCAACTCAACGATCCTCGGCAGCAATGTCGCCGTCGAAGGCTGCGTAAACACCGGCCAGTTTATATTCACCCTGCCCCAACCCCTGGCTGACTCTACTACTTTTACTTACACCGTAGGCGGCACGGCCCAGGTAGGCCTGGACTATGCCCCGTTTCCCTTTAGCTTTGTTATGCCTGCCGGGCAGACCTCCTATACCCTGCCGATCTCTATTTTCAGCGATGGGCTGACCGAGGGAACAGAGTTTATTGAAATTTATTATGCCGACTCCAGCCTTTGTCTGGACTCTATCTACCGGGATACGGCTGTGATGGTGATATGGGATGCACCCATTATACCTGATCTGCAAGATACGGCTGTCTGCTCTGCTTCACCTGCAACGATTGGGTTTGCGCCGCAGCCTAACCAGACCTACCAATGGTTGCCTGATCCTGCGCTGTCCTCCAGCATTGTCTCCAACCCGACCCTGACCCTGTACAATACCAACGGAACCACGCCGGATACCAGTACTTTTTACCTTGTCACGACGGCTTTCCAGGGATTCTGTTTATGGATAGACTCTATGCAGGCCGTGGTGTATCCGGCGCAGTTTGCCTCGGCAGCAGCAGATACCGTTTGTTTTGGTACCCCGACGAGTTTTACGTCTTCCACGACCTTCAGCCAACTTACGGCATGGGGCTGGGCATTTGGTGATGGTACGTTTGATACCACGGCCAACCCTGTGCATATTTATCCGCAGGACGGTCCTTTTCAGGCGATCATGGTTGTCCAAAACGCACTCGGCTGTCTGGACACGGTGCTGTTTCCGGTACTGGTAGATTCATTGCCCATAGCCTCCTTTATGGTGGATCCGGTATGTCAGGAAGCCACCAGTATCTTTGTCAACGATGTGCGGCCCGGCACCACCTATGCCTGGAGTTTTGGAGACGGGAATACGAGCACCCTGCCCTCTCCCACGCATGTGTATGATACGTTTGGGATTTATCCGGTCACCCTGGTAGCCACCAGTGCACAAGGTTGTGTGGACAGCATGCAGACCGATGCCATTGTGTACCAAATCCCCGCACCTTCCTTTACAGCTGAGAATGAATGTTTCCGGGAGCCTATCCGGTTTATTAATACCACCAAACCCGGCAGCAATGCCAGCTTAAACTATACCTGGAATCTCGGTGATGGCACAGGGTCGTCTCTTTTTTCGCCACAGCACGTCTACACCGTGTATGGGGTCAAAAACGTCAGCCTGACCGTAACCGATGCTTTTGGCTGTACCAATAACTTCAGCGGAAGCGTACGGGTGTATGCCCTGCCGGAGGCGGCCTATACCCCGGACTCTGTCTGTACGCTGGATGCACTCCAGCTCCGCAGCAGCACGACGGTGGCCGATGGCTCCGCCATCACCCGATACAACTGGCTCAGCGGCGACGGACGGACTTCTTCGTCTCAAAATCCATCCTTTATCTACAATGAGGAAGGTTTTTATACGGTATCGCTGGAGGTAGAGACTGAGTTTGGCTGCAAAGACACCATCTCACATGTCATCGCCAGCTATCCCCTGCCTGAGGCTATTTTTGATGTGAGCCCGGTATGTGCGCTGGACTCTGCGGTATTTGTCACACGGAGCCAGGTACCCAATCCGATTTTGGGTGACCGCATCGTATCCTGGACCTGGGACTTTGCAGATGGCAGCAGCGTGGGCAGCCTGGACCGGGCACTGCACCCATATGCTGCCGATGGCCTGTACAACGTCTCCCTGACTGTCGTCACCGACAAGGGCTGCCGGGATGTCACCACCCGCAACCTCCTGATCTACCCGTTACCAGAAGCACCTGAGGCAGTGAACGATACGGCTTGTTTTGGGGACCAAACCTTCCTCATGGCACTTCCCGGCGAACATACTGAGATCGTCCACTGGTACGAGTCCGTAGATGCGCTGACACCCTTCCGCACCGCTAATTCATTTGTCACCCCCCCTGTGACCTTCCCGGTCACGTATTTCCTGGAGCCGGTATCTGACAAAGGCTGTATCGGTACACGGGTACCTGTCACATCTGAAGTGTATGAAGCCGGCGACTGGGAGCTGCGTCTGAGTGCGTATGAAGTGGAGTTGCCTGATGCACAGGTGCGTTATGAAGTACTCGGCACCCGCGAGGTGATAGATTATGCCTGGAGTTTTGGAGATGGCACCACTTCGTCTGAGGCCACACCAGTACATACCTATGATCACGAAGGCCGCTTTGAGGTAGTGGTCACGTATCGTGATGTCAATGGTTGTGAGCACCGCCTGACGGACGCACTAAACGTAAAAAAAGTAGTTACTGCCTATATTCCCAGCGCTTTCACACCCAACGGCGACGGGACGAATGACGTATTCTATCTCAGGACGCACAACCTGAGCAGCATGACTTTTAAAGTATTCAACCGATGGGGACAGCAGGTATTTGAAGCAAACAGCCCGGACTTTGCATGGTCAGGTACGGGTGCTGATGGCAGGCTGCTCATGGAGGGTGTTTACTCATACGTATTGCAGGCAGTAGATTTTCAGGGCCAGGAAGTGCAAGAGACCGGCACCATTACCCTGATCCGGTAACATTATTATCCAACCACATACATAGTATCCACCGCAGTGCGGTGGATACTTACTATCTTATTACCCTATGCGCTGTTATTTACGATCTTGTCTGCGTGTCCTGGTGTTGCTGATGCTGGTGTTGTCAGGTGGCAGACTGCTCGCCACCCATATTACCGGTGCAGAAATCACCTACCAGTGCATCAACCCGATCTCCCGGACCTATCAGGTCACCCTGACGGTGTATCGTGATTGTATCAATGGTCAGGCACCTTTTGACAACTCCGTCCAGTTTTTTATTTTCAGGGGGAGCAATAACAGCCTCTATACCACCGCCACTGTCAACCTCAACAGCACCGCTGTCGAGATCATCCCGGTAGACTGGACTGCCTGTACCGGACAACCCTACAATATATGTGTAGAGTATGCCCGGTATATCACCAATATCAACCTGCCCAACCTGGTCGGCGGATACAATATCGGGTGGGCCCGGTGCTGCCGTAACAACGTCGTCACCAACATTCTCACCAACCAGGGGATCACGGTACTGGCCTCTGTACCAGGCACCAACATCACGGGCTGTAACAGTACGCCTAAGTTTAACAACCTCCCGCCGGTGTTTCTGTGCGTGGGTCAGGCGTTCAGTTTTGACCACTCGGCCACCGACCAGGACGGAGACTCCCTGGTATATAGCATTGCCAATCCTTATACCGGGGTTAATTTTGCCGGATTGGGTGCCACCCAGACCAACCCTGTCGTGAGCAATACCGGACCCTTTCCGAACCCTATGGGTCCCCCGTCCTACCAGTTTCTCCAGTATTTGCCGGGGTACAGTTGGTTTGACCCTTTTGGCTCGGGTAATTTTAACATAGACCCGCTCTCCGGTCTGCTCACCCTGACCCCTACCCAGACGGGGCTTTCGGTGTTTGCGATCTCGGTCAAAGAGTACCGAAACGGGGTATTGCTCAGTGAAAACAAACGGGACTTTCAGATCAACGTTGTGACTTGTAGCCCGCAGGGGGCACCACCAGCCATCGGCAACAACCTGGCACCGGTGCCCGGCTCCAACGGTGATACCGTATATGCCAAACCTACCGAAACTTTCTGCTACAATGTCACCGTGCAGGACCCCAATCCCACAGATGTCGTGACCTTGTTTCCGGTGAGTGCGACATTTGGTATTGGCAATACCCTCCCGCCCCCGTATGCGACCCTGTCCGTAACCGGCACCAATCCCGCCATCGGGCAAGTGTGCTGGAGCGCCCCCTGCGAACTCCAGGGTGATACCCTCCTGATGATCGTGGGGGGACGGGATACCGCAGACTGTCCGGGATATAATATCTCGTATGATACCACCTATGTGGTCATTGACACCTTTGTACAGCCCATTGTGAACCATACGGTCAATGGAGTCCCCAATGTGGATACGGTGTACCTCAATCCGCTTCAGACCTTGTGTTATACCGTACAAGGCTCCGACGCTGACCTGGGTGATACCCTCCAGACGGTCCCGATCAGTGGTCCCTTTGCAGGGCTTGGCGGGACTGCTACCATTAGTACAACAGGTATCAACCCGATTTCGAGTCAGATCTGCTGGAATCCGGGGTGTACCCTGACGGGGCAGACATTTACGTTTATAACCGCCGTACAGGATGCAAACCGATGTAACCTGCGGCGGTATGATACCCTCATTGTGGTAGTGGCACCCCGGCCTGCTACGGGAGCCAATCCGGGCGGGACCATCTGCCAGGGACAAAGTTTTCAGCTCAGCGCCTTTGGCGGGACTACGTATCAATGGAGTCCTGCGGGCGGCCTTTCCAACACAGGGATCTTTAACCCGGTCGCGACACCCCCTGCCTCCGTTACGTATCAGGTGCTGATCACAGATGTATTTGGCTGTACCAGTACGGATACGGTACAAATACAAGTCAACCCGCTGCCCCCGGCCAACGCAGGCCCTGATGCAGTACGGTGTCCCGGCGTCCCCCTTCAGCTCCAGGCAAGCGGCGGCATCAGCTATAGCTGGACGCCCGCTGCCACCCTCAGCAATCCCGCTGTCAGCAACCCACTGGCCTCTCCCCTGGTGACCACTACCTATACCGTCACCGTCACGGATGCCAACAATTGTTCCGCCACCGACCAGGTGACCGTCACCCCCATGTATGCCATCGCAGGACCCGGTCAGGCAATCTGTCTGGGGGATACCATCGGCATCACGGCTTCCGGCGGGATCAGTTACAGCTGGGCCCCGGCAGGCTCACTGAGCAATGCTTCTATTGTCAATCCGCAGGCGTTCCCCACCACTACCACCACTTATGTAGCCACCGTCACAGACGCTGCCGGTTGTGTGGACACCGCTCAGGTGACGGTGCTTGTGCGTGCGCTCCCACCAGCCAACGCTGGTCCGGATACAGAAGTTTGTATCGGGTCTCAGGTCCCCCTGAGCGCCAGCGGGGGTGTTTCGTACAGCTGGGCGCCTGCCACGGGCCTTAGCAATGTCAACATCAGCAACCCGATCGCGGGTCCGGCCGCAGACATCACCTATACCGTGACTGTAACGGATGGATTTGGCTGTGTAAATACAGATCAGGTGTTGGTAGACGTAAATCCCCTGCCCCCTGCCAATGCCGGTCCCGACCTCATCAAATGCGGCAACACGGGGATTCCCCTTCAGGGATCCGGTGGCGTGGGCTACAGCTGGAGCCCCTCTACAGGCCTCAGCAACCCCAATATCAGCAACCCCGTTGCCAACCCGGCCCTGACCACCCTCTATACCGTCACCGTCACCGATACCAACGGGTGTGTGGCGAGTGATCAGGCCCTGGTGACAACCATGTACGCCGTACCAGGCCCCAACCAGGCGATTTGTTTTGGAGACACGATCGGGATTACGGCTTCTGGCGGGGTGAGTTACACCTGGTCGCCCACTACAGGTCTCAGCAACCCCAATACTCAGAGCCCCCTGGCTTTCCCGGCTGTGACGACTACCTATATCGTGACTGCCTTCAGCAGTTCCGGTTGTTCTGACACTGCCCAGGTGACCGTGGTCGTACGCCCTCTCCCCCCTGCCAATGCTGGCCCGGATACGGAGGTTTGTATCGGGTCTCAGGTCCCGCTTAATGCCAGCGGAGGGGTGTCCTATAGCTGGGCACCTGCTACCGGCCTCAGCAATGTCAACATCAGCAATCCCCTGGCCGGGCCGCTGGCTGATATTACCTACACGGTGACGGTTACAGACGTATTTGGGTGCGTGAATACCGATCAGGTGTTGGTAGATGTGAATCCGCTTCCGGTCGTGGATGCCGGGCCGGATACGGTCAAGTGTGGAAACATTGGGGTTAATTTTCAGGCAACAGGGGGCATCGGATTTGCATGGACGCCTGTCCAGGGTCTGGATAATGCCCTGATCAGCAATCCATTGGCCAATCCTGACGCTTCTACCACCTACTATGTAGCCGTCACCGATACCAATGGCTGTGTAGCCTCCGACAGTGTATTTATCCGGGCCATGTATGCCAATGCCGGACCCGACCTGCCCGTCTGTATCGGCGACAGCGTACAAGTCCTTGCCTCCGGCGGAGTAGCTTATGTATGGGATGCGGATCCGTTTCTGATCAGCACGGGTACGGCACAGGCCGTTGTATTTCCCCCGGATACCGCCCTCTTTGCCGTGACGGTTACGGATATTTCGGGTTGCAGTGACCGGGATACAGTGCGGATTATCGTAAATCCCCTGCCGGTCACCAGTACCTTCGGAACAGATCCTTACGTCTGCTCCGGCGGCGGGACGGTCGTGAATGCCACTGGCGGGGTACAATACCTCTGGTCGCCTGCGGCTGTGTTTAATGATCCGACCCTGGCCAGCCCGATTGCCTCTCCTACCTATAGCGGGGCTTCCCTGGACTCGGTGGTGATGTTTTATGTCACCGTCACCGACACCAATGGGTGCGTGCAATACGACTCCCTGGCCCAGACCGTACGGCTCCTGCCGATCATCACAGCCAGCCCGGATACCATCAAGTGTATCGGGGACACGATCCAACTGACTGCCACGGGCGGGGTGAGTTATAGCTGGTCACCTGCGGCCGGGCTTTCTGCTACGAATGTACAGAGTCCCTTTGCCTTTGCTGATACGACTGTCACTTATACCGCTACCGTAACAGCCGTCTGGGGGTGCAGCGACTCCCTGCCGGTGACGGTGACCGTCATCAAAGCCGATGCCGGACCGGATGTCACCATTTGTTTTGGGGATACCATTATGTTACAGGCCTCAGGTGGCGTGGCGTATAGCTGGGCACCTTCGCCATTCCTCAGCGACCCCTTCACGGCTACTCCGCTGGTGAACCCGCCGGTAAGCATGGATTTTGTGGTGGAAGTCACCGACGTCAAAGGATGTACCGACATAGACACCGTCAGGGTCTCGGTGAATGTACTTCCCCCCGCCAATGCCGGCCCGGATCAGGCGATCTGTATCGGCGACACCACTACCCTCCAGGCCTCCGGTGGTGTCCTGTACGCGTGGAGCCCCGGATTGGGACTGGGGGACATTGACTCGTCCTTTACCCAGGCATTTCCGCTGACGACTACTGCCTACGTCATCACCGTCACCGACACCAACCAATGTGTGAACCGGGACACGATGGTGCTGACTGTCAATCCATTGCCCCTGGCAGATGCCGGACCAGATGTCACCCGTTGCGGCGAAACCCCTCTCCAGCTTCAGGCCAGCGGAGGGGTGATCTACAGTTGGACACCTGCGACCGGACTCTCCGATCCCCTCATTGCCAATCCCCTCGCCGGGGCTGACTCCACGACCCTCTATACCGTCACGGTCACCGATACCAATGGGTGTGTCAACGTGGACAGCGTGCGTGTCCGCGCCATGTATGCGGAGGCAGGCATAGGAGACACCATCTGTCTCCGGGATACGGCCCAGCTTGTTGCCAGTCATATCGGCGGACAGGCAGCGGCCTATAGCTGGGCACCGGCCACCTTTATCGTTAACCCGAACCAGGCAACCATCGCTGTATTTCCCCCGGTGACCACCACCTATACCGTCACCGTCACTGACACCAGCGGCTGCGCTGACACCAACTCCGTCACGGTCACAGTTTTGCCGCTTCCCCCCGCCAATGCGGGCAACGACACGGCCCTGTGCATCGGTGACACGATTACCCTCCGGGCCTCTGGCGGGATCCGGTACGCATGGAATCCCGACCCGGACCTGAGCCGGACGGACATCCCCAATCCGCTGGCGTGGCCCATCACCAGCACGGCGTATGTTGTGACCGTAACCGACGGAAATCAATGTCAGGAAAAAGATACCGTTACCATTACCGTTAACCCCCTGCCAGTCGTTACCGCCAGCCTGGATACGGCCATCTGCCGCCGGGATACAGCCCTGCTCCGGGTCACCGGTGCCAATACCTATGTCTGGAGCCCGGCCAACCTGCTCACCGATCCTTTCAGTGCCAATCCACAGGCTTTCCCTACAGCAGATACCTGGTTATATGTGGAAGGTACCGACCGCAACCAGTGCCGCAACCGCGACTCGGTCTTTGTTACCGTCTGGCAACTGCCGACCATCGAGGGAGATACCCAGGACTCTATTTGCCTGGGCCAAAGTACCCTCCTCACCGTGTCGGGTGCCCCTGCCTACCGCTGGAGCACAGGTGAAACCCTGCCCGTCATTGAGGTGGATCCGGCCTTTACGACTACCTATTGGGTAATCCCCTACAGCCCCGAAAACTGTCCCGGGGATACCCTCTTCAGCACCGTAACCGTAGTCCGTGAACTGCCGATCCCGGGCTTCCGTCCGACACCGGAAGAAGGATTTTATCCGCTGGAGGTCTCCATGATCAACGAAAGCCAGTTTGCGACACGGTACACCTGGAATTTCGGAGACGGAACTATCGGGGAAGGTCCCGCGCCGGTACATACCTATAATGCCCCTGGCGAATACGCCATCACCCTCACCGCCGACAATGACATCGGATGCCCGGCGGAGTTTACCTACCGGTTTGTCAAGGCCCTTGACTTTACTATCTTCTACCCCAATGCCTTCAGTCCGAATGGCGACGGGATCAACGATGACTTTTATATGGTGATGAACTCCATTGCCGTCTTCCAGATCCGGATATACGACCGGTGGGGCCGGGAGGTATTCAGCAGCCAGGCACCTGACTTCCGGTGGGACGGACGGGCAAGCGGGGTCACCGTACCCGAGGGGGTATATACCTATGCTGTCCGGGCCGAAACCTACCGGGGTGAGGTCATCACCCGGTCAGGCTCTATTACGTTGATCCGGTAGGGCTGTTGGGGCGGATGGCAGGGCAGGTATTGAGACGGGATGGACAGGATGGACAGGATGGTAATAGGGTCTGTCCTGTTCATCCTCTCTTAGGTTTTTGAGACAGGATTTACAGGATGTACAGGATTTCGGGTACTATTGGGTCCTGTTAATCCGGTTCATCCTGTCTTAGGTTTTTGAGACAGGATTTACAGGATGGACAGGATTTCGGGTACTATTGGGTCCTGTTAATCCGGTTCATCCTGTCTTAGGCTCTTGAGACGGGATTGACAGGAAGGCGAGCGTCTGATCCATCCCGTTCATCCTGTCTTAGGTTTTTGAGACAGGATTTACAGGATGGACAGGATTTCGGGTACTATTGGGTCCTGTTAATCCGGTTCATCCTGTCTTAGGCTGTTGAGACGGGATGTACAGGCTGGTGGTACATACGGGGAAATTTTTCGGGGGAAAATTTGGTGGATTTGTGGCGGATGGCTATACTTGTCTGCTGCGCGTCACTCCGGGATGGGAGTGCGTGCGGCGGAGCCGTAAAAAGTTGTCACACCAGAGAGGCAATACAAACGCACAAGGGTTGACAAAAAGGGGGGACAGAAGTGCGCATGTTGTATTGACACACTCTCTTACAACACAAAACACGAAGTACGCATTTTGTATTGTCAAATGGCCGGACTACCCAGATGTTTCTTGTTATACGTTAAAAATGAGATGTTAACAATCCTTTTAAGTGTTGCTACACAGTTGAGGCAAACATTTGTAGATTGGGGGGGAGGTGCGTATATTTAGGAGTTGTGCAAAAGGCTCGCTTCGCTCGCCTTCTGCACAACGCGCTGCGGCTGCACCGCGTTATAGCCAATGTTAAAAGACAGACACGAACCGACAAACAGTAACTAAAAATGTTATTTAATAAGTATCAATATAACCCAAATGGACTTCTGAAAAGAGGTTATTCTCAAAGCACAATTGCTTTCACAGATGAAGGAAATGGTTATTGGGTCAAATGGATTTTAGGTATTGACAAGACGGACACAAAAGCAAAGATTTTAGCGGACAAACTTCGACATTTACAAAAGGCAAGACACAACGCATTACCTGACATTATTGATTACGGTTTTGACGAGGAGCAACAAACTTTTGCAATCGTTTATGAATTGTTGGAGGAAGTTCAAACTTTTGAGAACAAAATATTTGAATTTAAAACGCAAGGTGCATTAAGCGGACTTATTGACCTTGCAGATTGTTTACAGGAGTTACATTCAAAATATAAAATTCATCACGGAGACATTCACCCATCAAACATCCTTATTGACAAGAACGGACAATTTTACCTTATTGATTTTGGACTTGCAGACATCACAAAAACTTTAAGCCAAAGCAAAGAACTTGAAATTTTTGCAAGAGGTTTTGCAGCACCAGAAAAGCTAAACAAACTTGCAAACACTGGTTTCCCTTTTCAATCCGATATTTATTCCATAGGAAAAGTTGTTGAATGGTTCTTTGACGAAAACCAAAACGACATTGCAGAAGAACAAAATATTCAGTTACGAAAATTACTTTCTGAAACACCTGCTGACAGACCATCTTGGCAACAGGTTTTAGAATTTCTAAGAACCCTTGCGGTTTCTTCTGAAGCTGAAAGTGTGCAAGTTGCTTTTCGTGCTGGTAACATAAATGGACTTTTAGAATTACTAAATTCAACCAATCCCATCTATGATGTTTCGCCAAAAGGTGGACAGAATTATTTAGTGGACATAATCATTGGCGATTATTTATGCGAAGGCGTAATTTGGTTGAAAGAGGAAGACAAACTTCTTTTTAATGGGGTAAGAGCACTTTCACAAATTGACCAAAGAATTGTGGAAAGAAAAAGAAAGGAAGGAAAGAAACTTCCCTTCCAATTTTCTTATACAACTGAATACACAAACAACAAAGCAGACCTTACACCTTACTTTCAAAAATGGTTTGAGTTAAAACAAAAACAAATTTCACTTCGTGAAAACCGCAAAGCTGTTAGAGAAGAATTAGGTTTTTATCGTGAGCTACTTGAAAAAGAGAAAGAAGTAATTGCTAAAAATTCTTTGCGATTGCAATACACCAACTTCAAAATAAATGGAGATGAAATTTCATTTCACATAAAGCAAAACGAAAAGTTCAGCACATTAGGTTTTATTCAGCGACATATTGAGGACGGCAATGATGTAAATTCAGAGGGCTTTGAATATGTTCTATCTGCTAACGCAGACAGAAAGCAAAACAAAGAAGCAGTTGAGTTTGCAGGCAAACCTTATGAGTTTAACACGCAAGACAACATTATTAAAATAAAAGATTGCGAAAAGTTGAAGCCAAACAGTATTCCTCAATCAGGTTACTTGTTTGAAAACACCAATAAAAAGGAAGAAGAAAAAAACAGACAACTTGAAGCAATCAGAAAGGTTGATAAAAACGAAGTGCAAAATCCTGACTTGATTTATTATGTTTTCAAACCAGATGAATTGCCAATTGTTTATTCGGAGCACAATGAATTAGAAAGGATTTGGCAAAGAGATAAAAGCGGTAAACCGCTTTCATATTCTTACAACCAACAAAAAGCAATTCAAAACGCTTTAACAAAAATACCACTTTCAGTAATTCAAGGACCACCAGGAACAGGCAAGACAACCGTAATTACAGAAATTGTATTTCAGATTTTAGCACACAAACCCGAAGCAAAAATTTTAATCACTTCGCAAACCAACAACGCAGTTGACCAAGTTTTAGAAAACCTTCTTAAAAATGAAATCCCAATTTTAAGATTAAGCGGAATTACTGCACCCAAAATTCCTTCAATACGCAAGCATACGATTGACAAAAAATTAGAAGGTTGGAAACAACAAGTAAGAGAAGCAGCCGAAAAGAAATTCCAAAAAGAGAAAAAGAAATTCCAAGAAAAACTGCAAAGCAAAAATGCTTTTGCAGTTTCTATTACTGACATTATTCTTGAAATTACTGATTGGAAAAAAGCAAAGGAGAAAGTTGAAAATGCAGTGAGCAGAGTTCAGAACTTGAAAGACCTTCACTCACTTCCGCAAGAAAAGGAAAAAGCCATTGCAAAGATTGATGAAGTGTTAGAAATAGATTTTTCAGAGTTTCTCAAACTTTATTCGTTGCATCGTGATTGGATTGTAACCATAAATTCTTTAGACGAGAAAAGTGCAATTAATCAAAAATTGATTGACAGTATTCGTGTTATTGGTGCAACCTGTAATCATATTGCAGCAAAAAAATATAGCCGTTACAATTTTGAGTTTGATTATGTAATAATGGATGAATCGGGAAAGGCAACAACAGCCGAAGCACTTGTTCCAATCATTATGGGTAAGAATTTAATTTTTGTTGGCGACCATAGACAATTAAAACCAATGCTGACATCAACAAGAGAAGTTGAAAGTTGGTTGAGAGAAAAATTTAAGAAAGAAGCAGACGAGTTAGAAAACTGGGAGGACTATTTTAACCGACCAAGTTTATTTGAGCAAATAATTACAAATATTGAAGACGATTACAAAGCACAACTTACTGAGTGTAGGCGTTCATCAACAGAACAAGTAAAAATAACTTCAAAATGTTTCTACGAATCCGAAGGAGATGAGCCAATAGAACCAGTTAACCGACCAATTGAAGATGAACACAATTTGCCTTTGGCAATTGACAGTTCAATATTTTTCATTGACATCGGAAGTCATTACAAAAACGAAACAGACAGCGAGAAAAATAAATCTTCCCTCAATAAAGTAAGTGCTGAAATTATTCCCAACATTTTAGAAGAACTCAACAAGTTTGAGAAAGTAAAAGAATATTCCTTTGGCGTTATCACAGGTTACACAGCACAATGCAGAGAGCTGAAAAGGCAACTCAACAAAAAGATTCAAAAAGTAGGATTGAAAAATATTCGTAGTTGGAACAAGCAAGAAGAAAAATTAAGTGTTTCAGTTGTTGACCGTTTTCAAGGTTTAGAAAGGGACATCATAATTGTAGACTTAGTAAAAAGCGGAGCAGGTTTACACTTAGGTTTTCTTGAAGTTCCAAACAGAATCAATGTTGCTTTATCACGACAAAAAAAGTTGCTCATAATAGTTGGCGACTATCACGGAATTGTAAACGCAAAAACTACCAAACGACTGAACCACGAAAAAGCAGCTTTGCAAAAATATCTTGAAGCAATAAAGCCAAATTGGATAGTGAAAGTAGAACAGTTAAAAGAACTTTTTAAATGACGGAGCAAGATATATATCAGCAGTTATCAAAACAATCACCGACTGGCTATAAGTTAAACGAGTTGATTCCGTTTTCATATCCTGTTAGGAGAATAAAATTAGAGTTGCTTGTAAACAAGCAACCAGACGGCTCATTGGTGAAAGTGTATAATGTTCTGTTGAGAGCAATTCAAGCAGGTTTTCAATCACAAGAAAAACTCTTTGAGTTTTTAGGATTAGGAGCAACAGACGAATTTATTTTGAGAGAACTCTTTTCACTTCGTGAAAAGGATTATATCAATATCATTTCTGAAAAGTGGATGCTGACAGAAGGAGGCGAACAGTTTTTAAAAGACAATAGCATTTTACGGATTGAGGAAGAAGAGGAATATGATTTTTTACTTGACGGAATTTCAGGCGAAGTTATTTCTTCAAAAGAAAATCAAACCGAAAGAAACAAGTTGCAAAAATATTTGCCAAGCGAGTTAAAACTTGCAATCAAAAGTCCCGACCTTTTGGAAAATAAATTTCAATCGTTGGCTGATGTTTACAAGAAAGAGAACGAAAGTAAATCTTATCTCATAAGCTATTCGGCAGACGAAATAAAAAAGGACTATGAGGAATGGTGCAACTATTATCTTGTTGAATACATACCAGACAGAAAAAGTAACCAAGAAGCACGATTGGAAGTAAGAAATTTTCAAACTTTGAAAGACAACAAGGAACTTACTTCAAAATTCAATTCTGAATACAGACACTTCATTTATGCTTTGAGCAATTCGGACAGAACGGAATTTGAAGCGTTGAGAGACGTAATTGAAGAACCAATCAAACAAGAAATTCAAGTTGCAGAGTTTAGCACTTTGACAATTTGGGAAACCAAACAAAAATTCATTGACGCTTTGAAAAGCGTGAAAGAAAAAATCTTGATTGAAAGCCCTTGGATTAAGAGGGCAACCCAAGAATACATCCCTCTATTTCAAGAAATACTAAAAGCAAAAAAGCAGTTGGTAATTCTTTACGGCATTAGCGAAAAGGACGAACACGATATTCGGACACTTGAAAGAGTTAAAGAATTGCAACAGCAGCACAAAGACAATTTCAAACTCATTCATTTACCGACACATTTCGAGACAATTCACTCTAAAATAACGGGGACGCATCGTAAACTTGTTATAAAAGACAACGACTTTTACATTGCTGGTAGTTTCAACTTTCTTTCTTTCAGCAAAAACGAAAAGCAACAAGTAGCGAATGAAGAATCACTTTTAATTACAAAAGATGTAAAACAAAAATGGGAAAAAGTATTCAAAGAATATTCAATTAATGACACGACAAACACCAAATGACAAGAGGTAAAATTGGACGTGCAAACCACGACAGAGAAAGGGTAGTGGGTCAAACAAGTTGAAGCAATCCTTTAATAACTTGATTTTCAATATCTTAAAAGTAGATATCACCCACTTTGACCCACTATCAGAGAAAGAAGCACTGGCTATAACACGGGTTTGACAAAAGTGGCGGTTCAGTGCTACGCAGACACAGTTGTGGTTTATCAAACATTGGTTCTCCGCACCAGCATTTGTGGTGAAAATCGCCACCTTCGCCAAGCCCGAAACCATTAACAATCAGGCGGCAGCAAAACTCAATAAACCCGGAGGTAACTGAAATGATGATGGCAAAACCCCATGTAGAAACCATAAACTGTTATGGCTGTAACGCCACGGTGGAAAATATTGCAGGACAACCACACAAGTATTTTGGTACAACACAAGGTTGTTGGAATTTATACGGACAAATTTTGGCAAAAGAATATGGTGAATACAACTACCCGGCGCTGACACATAGGCTTACGGTAGATACCTATGCCATACAACATCCGGGACAACCTGGCAGGCAATCAACCCAATCCGTAAACATACACTTAATAAGTCTCTACCTTGTGTTAGTTAAAAAGCTAAGCGGAAAAGAAGCTACCCAAAAAATGGGAGCGATTTTAGCAAATGAGCCAACATTTGAGTGGTTAGAGCCACCTGTTCCTAACGGACAAAAAACAGTTAGCGACGTATTGGCGGCAACAAATCGGGAATGGCATGAAATAAAAGTAAGAGAATGGGCTGAAGATGTTTGGAATGGCTGGTATTCAATGCATAAAAATAGGATAGAAAAACTTGTGGAAGACAATTTTTGATTGCGTAAAAAGAAGCCCTCTCCCCACAAGGTATCGGCGGGCAGCACCCGCTGGATAGCTGACACGAGGCACACCCCTCCGGCTATAACAGTATCGCAGGGCCAGGTCACAGCCTGACCCTGCGATAACAAGGTGATCAGTCCTTATCCCTTAAGATCTCTGCATCTCCAGTATCTGGTTGCGGTCGGGGCCTACGGACAGGTAGGTGACGGGTACCCCCAGAAACTCCTCCACAAACCGGATATACTGCACCATCGTGGCAGGCAGGTCTTCCTGACGGGTGATATGGGTGAGGTCGGTTTGCCAGCCGGGCAGGGTGGTATATACCGGGCGGGCGGTCTCCAGGTCAAAGGGCACCTCAGTGGTCATGCCGGCAGGTGTTTCGTAGGCGGTACAGACCTGGATTTCGTCCAGGATGGAGAGGACATCTGCCTTGGTCATGATCAGGTCGGTGACGCCATTGAGGCGGATCGCGTACTGCATGAGGGGGAGGTCCAGCCAGCCGGTCCGGCGGGGGCGGCCTGTTGTCGCCCCGAACTCGTGGCCTTCCTGGCGGATGCGCTCGCCGAGGGCGTCATGCAGCTCGGTGGGAAACGGCCCGCTGCCCACGCGGGTACAGTAGGCTTTGCAGATACCAAACACCCGCCCGATCTTGCCGGGAGGGAGTCCCAGGCCGGTACAGGCACCTGCCGTGGTGGTATTGGAGCTGGTCACGAAGGGATATGACCCAAACTCAATGTCGAGCAGGGTACCCTGGGCACCCTCCGCCAGGATGCGGCTGCCCCGTGTGATATGCTCATGCATAAATGCCTCTCCGTTGACCAGGTGCAGGCTCCGGAGAAACTCAACTGCCTCCAGAAACTCCGGCTCTGACTGGGTCAGGTCGTAGTCGTAGTCATACAACTCCTTCAGGAGGCCGTGGTGTTTGGCGACGAGGGCCCGGTACCGGTCTTCAAAGTCAGGCAGGAGCAGGTCACCTACCCGCAGGCCGTTGCGACCGGTTTTGTCCATATAGGTAGGTCCGATGCCCCGCAGGGTGGACCCAATTTTCTGATCACCTTTGGCCTGCTCAGAGGCAGCGTCCAGGAGCTTATGGGTAGGCAGGATCAGGTGCGCCCGCTGTGAAATCCGGATTTTCTCCCGCACTACCTCCCCGGAGGACTCCAGGGTGAGGATTTCGCGGCGGAGGGTGACCGGGTCCAGCACGACACCGTTGCCGATCAGGCAGAGGGTATCCGGATGAAAAATCCCGGAGGGGATCAGGTGCAGGACATACTTCTGCCCATTAAAAATAATCGTATGGCCTGCATTGGGACCGCCCTGAAACCGGGCTACCACATCGTACTGCGGGGTAAAAACGTCCACAATTTTGCCTTTGCCTTCATCTCCCCATTGAAGGCCCAGGAGTACATCCACCAGCATATAATTCAGGTTAAGAGAGGAACCATCAGGCTTCAAGGGCCTGAGCCGCTTCTTCTACAGAGTTGAAGACCCGGAAAATGGTATTAAGTTTTGTGATCAGGAGCAGGTTGCCGATATAGGCAGAGGGATTGGCCAGAAACACGTCTCCCCCAGCCTTGCGGGCCTTGGAGAGTACCGTGATCATCGCCCCGAGGCCGGTAGAGTTGCAGTGGCGGAGTCCGGTCAGGTCAAGGACAAACCGGGGGTTTTCTTCCACCATAAACTCATCTACTTTCATCATCATGGGGCCGCCGTCCTGCTCTCCGATAAAGTTGCCGCTGAGATGGAGTATCACAATTTTTCCGATGCGAGAAGAAGAAAATTCCATGGAGGGGTACGTAGGAGGGTTTTTAATCTATGGGATCAGGCTTTTTTGCCGGTACAGGTCTCGTCTCTGCACTCTCCGTAGAGGGTGAGGGCATGGTATCTTACGTCAAAAGCGAGGATTTCGCTCATGGTTTTTTCGATTTCACCCAGGCGCGGGTCACAAAACTCCAGCACCTTGCCGCAGCGGGTGCAGATCAGGTGATCATGTTGTTTGTATCCCCATGACTTTTCGTACAGGGCCTGGGTCGTCCCGAACTGGTGACGCTTCACCAGGTTACTTTCCACCAGGAGATCGAGGGTGTTGTACACCGTGGCGCGGGATACCCGGTAGTTTTTGTTTTTCATCTGGATATACAGGGACTCCACATCAAAGTGGTCAGAGCGGCTGTATATCTCCTCCAGAATGGCAAACCGTTCCGGCGTCTTGCGCTGCCCCTTTTGGTCGAGGTAGGCTGAAAAGAGGGATTTCACCTCTTCTACGCGCTCTTTTTGTTTGATAGGCGAAACGTCAGGCATACGGGGCAGGTTTGCATGGAAAACCTGCAAATATATAAAAGGTATAGCGGGAAAACGAGTGTACGCCGGGTAAAATTATCGCCGCCGGTTTCCCCGTCGCTGGCGGCGGCTTTCGTTCGTATGATCATCCAGGGTACGGCGGATCAAAAACCAGACCCCATACCCGCCTCCGCCCAAAACCAGCAGCAACACGATGACAGAAAAGGTATTCATATACAAGCAGCGTTTTAAGTAGTGTTTTGTCCAACCGGAATATATACCCTTTTTTATGAATTCGCACACAAATCCCTGACAAAAAAAGAGGCACCCGGTGGGTGCCTCTTGTATCAGGGCGAGACGGGCTTAATAATTGCGGTAGTACTCCCCTACAAATCCTGTCACTTGTGAGTAGATAGGCTTCGTAAACTCAATAAAGAGGTCCTGAGGCAGGGGATTGGGTGACTCCCGGCGTTTGGTCGTGAACCGTTTGTCGTCCTGGGTGAGGGCGCGCTCATCTCCATTAAAATACCCCCAGCGATCCGTCCAGACAAAGGTGCCCGGAAACTTGCGCTGCGACAGCAAGGTCCCTGTGCGGGCGTCTATGATCCTGAAGTCCAGCAGGCCTCCGGAGGTGATCTCCTTCTGGAACTGGTGTACCTCGGCCTTCACGGTGCCATATACATTGACGACGGAGTCTTCTCCGATATTCACCGTACCCACGATCACGCTGTCCTGTACCCGCTGGGCGATGGTTTCTTTGACATAGGCCTGGCCTACCACAAAGTCATCAAACACCATCCGGATGATCTGATCAGGCTCGCGGGTGCGCTGGCCGGCTTCTTTGGCTGTGTAGAACCGCACAAAAGGGCTAAACTGCACAGAACGGATATACTCGGTCATCTGGTTTTCAAAAAACTCATTCGAAAGCTGGAGCGTGCGGGAGTGCATCGGGATCGGCTCAATCTGGATATAGAGGGTAGCCAGGTCCTGAGATTGCAGCATCTTGCTCTCAGCATCCCGGAAGTTAGGGCGAAACTCCAGTGCCTTGCGAAAATGCTCGAAGGCCAGCTTGGCACTTTCGCGGTCGCCCTGCTCACCCTGTGCGAGGCGCTGGAGGCCGAGGGCATACCGGGATTCGGCAGCTTTGAGGGTGGCCTCATTGTACTCACTCTGGTAGCTGCGGGCATCGGACACGACCTGACGGGCGCCGGGCGAGCGCTGGATCTCATCATACGCACGGTTCAGGAGGGCATAGTCGGCCACGACCTGCTCCCAGCGGAGGGGATCTGCCGAGAGTTTGGCCTTGCTGATCTTGTCCGTGAGGTACTCGACCATCGAAGGATAAGCCAGCTTGAGGGTTTCGCGGGACTTTTTGTTGTCCGGGGTTTTGCGCAGCCGCTCGATGGAGTTAAAAACGGCCGTTTCGTAGTCGCCCTGCTCATAGTATTTTTTGGTACCCGTGCAGGCACTCAGCACAACGAGCAGGATCAGGGAGAAGGGTAATACGCGTTTCATAGGCAAAAAAATAGAGGTGGCGTTTTAGAAACATACGAAAAACTTCAACCGCAGGCAGTGATCCTTTCCGTATAACAGCTTATACCGGATCTGCCCGGTTGGCGTTTCGTCCGCTTGAAGCATCGTGCATTACGGGCTAACAGGCGTGTGGTTATTTTGTCAGCGCGGGGTTGCGGGCGACGTCTGCCAGGACATCCCAGACCGCACTGGTGGTCTGCTCCCAGTCAAAATTTTCCCGGCGCTTCCGTCCGCGGGTGACCAGCTCAGCCCGGAGGTCCGGATCGGCAGCCACCTGATGCATGGCCTCTGCAATGGCCTCCGGGTCTCCGGGATCAGCCAGCAGGGCCGCCCCTCCGGCCACCTCCTCCAGCACAGTACCCCGGCTGCATATCACGGGCGTATCAGTCTGCATGGCCTCCAGGAGCGGAATACCAAACCCCTCAAAATACGGCAAATAACACAACGCCAGCGCTGCCCCATATAACTGCCGCAGGGTCTCATCATCCACAAATCCGGTGAAAATCACCTCCTCCCGCCAGACCATGGCCTCATACGTGCGCAGGGCCTCCTCATACTGCCAGCCCAGTCGCCCGGCCAGCACCAGCCGGACCGCCCCTGTGTGCGCTGACCTGAACCGATCGAAGGCCCGCAGCAGGTTGACGATATTCTTGCGGGGGTGCAGCACCCCCACAAACAAAAAATACGGAACCCCGTCTGTCCAGCGGGCGCGGGTACGCGCCTGCGAGGCCATATCATCCGGAAAAAACTGCTTGCCAGCTCCGTTATACACCACGTGTACCCGCTCCGGCGGTAGTTGATACCGCGTGATCAGGTCTTGCCGGCTAAACTCGGATACCGTCAGCACCTCCCGGGCCATCCTTGCGTACCGGGGTGACCAGGTGCGGCAATACCGGGAGGCCCAGGGAGCGATATCCTCCGGGTAGTGCTCATACGCCAGGTCATGAAAAACCGGTACCTGGGGAATACGCGGATGCAGGCTCAGGTAAAACTCAGGTGAAAAAAAGACATCCGGTTTGATCCGCTCCAGTGCCAGGGGCACCATCACATGAAACCAGGCATGCCAGAGCAGCGGATGCCGGGCAGGCGGAGGGATCACGAGGGGCTGTACATTCGGGGCAAATATAAATCCGGGGTCAAAAGCCCTGTCAAATAGATATGTAAACCGCACCTCCGGATGCCGGACGGTGAGGCGGCTCAGGACCTCCACCGCAAACCGGGAGATGCCCTCTGTACGGCCTGGCAACAGCAAGCGGGTATTCACTGCGATATGCATGCTGGCAAATATCGGTTTTTTCCGATGCGAAGTGCTGATCAAAACCAGAAAAAGCCGGAGGCTGTCATGCCTCCGGCTTCATAGCCGTGTTAAAAAATCTTCAGGATCAGAAGGAAAACCCTACGCTGCCGATCAGGCGGCCTCCCTGCTGGGATACGGGGTGGCTCTGGCCAAATACCGTCACCTCATCCCGTACACCATTCATGTCGAGTTCGTATTTTACGTCGAGCACGATTTTTTTGCCGAGGTCAAGCCCTGCACCTGCCTGAAACCCTACAGCAGAGTCGCGGAATCTCCGCGAAAAACCGTCCAGGGTCGTGAAGTCAGAGGCATTGCCGAGGTTCATATGATACACAGGACCCGCCTGGGCACGCAGGGGGCCCAGTTTGACACCTGCCATCAGGGGTACCTCCAGGTTGTAGTACCGCTCCTTGAGGAGTTCGGTGCCGCCATTTTGGAGGTCTTCCACCAAAAACTCCGCGGAGGAAGTCGTCAGCAGGGCCTCAGGCTGTACATAAAAGCCCAATATCTGTAAGCGGCCAAATACACCCAGCTGGGCCTCCGGACTGGCATTTTGCAGCTCCAGCCGCAGAGCATCCACGTCATTGAGGTCTTTGATCATGAGTTCTTCAGCCTGGATACCGGAAGCAGCTACGCCAAAACGAGGGCCAAACTTCAGTTTCTGGGCAAAGGCTGGTGCTGAAACGAGGACCAGCAGGCTGAGGGTGAAAACCCGGAAGAGCATCTTTTGCATAAACAGGTTGATTGTTGTAAGTGCGTCAGTTGGAAGGATATGTCTCCCTATACTGATCCGGATCACCTGCTGTTACCGCTCCGGGGTATGAATGCCACGATACCTGGTATGAAGCCGTCCTGAAACGGAGTGAACCAGAAATCTGCGACGCTGCCCTACCCGCCTGACAGGATACAGGGTAATTCCAGATATATTCCGAAATTTCCCAATATTTGTTTTATTAAAAAATACAATGTTAGCCGATCTCTATCTTGTCTCCTACCGCCACAGTACCCGGCATTGGCGTCAGGAGGTTCATCCCAAAAAATATCTTGTGATCTATGTTGCGGTAGGTGGCCAGGGTGCGCAGGGGTTCTTTGCCGCTGACGCCGGTCTCCTGGTCAATGGCTGGTACCTCACAGCGCACACAGGGTTTTACGCCGACAAAAGGATGTCCGCCGATCCGGAATTCGCGCCAGGTGTCCTCGGCATGGGGCTCGCCGCCGCTAAAGACAAAGTTGGGCCGGAACCGGTTGATGGGCACAGGTGCATCCATCCGGGCATTAAGCTGGTCAAGTGCAGCCTGCCCGAGGATCAGGAAGGGGTATCCGTCCGCAAAACTAACATGATCCGCCCCGATCGCGTAGCGGGGATCTACAGGGCGCAGACATTCGTCAGACATATACACCAGCTGACAAGGGGTTTGGAGCTGCTCCGTGAGCCAGGCATCGGCCCAGGCACCTACCCGGCTGGCAGTCACGGTATCATTCCATATCTTTACCTCGACAGGGGTATTGTCTTCCGGGACAAAAGGCACCTCCAGCGGGGGTATATCGTGATGCCGATGTGAGATAAGAAGCCGGTCAGGCAATATCTCCGGCTGCAGCAGGGTCATACGCGGCGTCCGGCGCTGGGTCATAAACATCCCATCGGGGTCGGTGATCAGCCAGCGCCGGTCGTGCTGCAGGCCCCGCAGGGTGACGGCAGCGTGTGAAAGGGAGATGCCTCCGAGCGATTTGACGGGATAAACCCAGATTTCACGCAGATACATAGGTCAGACATTTGCCAAATATACATACACCACGCAAATTGCCGACATGTCTCAACAAAACATCCTGATCCTCTGTACACGGGTACCCTGGCCCCCCAAGGACGGGGGCAGCCTGGCGATGCTCAACATGATCCGGGCCTACCACAAGGCAGGCCTCCAGGTCACGGTCATGTGCATGAACACGTCCCGTCACTATGTCCAGCTCAAAACCCTCCCGGCTGACATCCGGCAGCATGCGGAGTTTTATGCCGTCGAGGTGAATACTGACGTACGGACACGGGACATGCTCGCCAATTTTATTTTTTCCAAAACGTCCTACCACGTCCAGCGATTTACGTCCAAGCCCTTCCGGATTGAACTGGAAAACCTTCTCCGAAAAAAATCCTTTGATTTTGTCCAGCTCGAAACCCTCTACATGGCCCCGTATATCCAGCAGATACGGGCCGGGCAGCCGGATGCGCTGATTGTTTTTCGGGCCCACAATGTAGAACACGAGATATGGGAGCGCCGTGCCGCCAATATGGACAACCCGCTGAAGAAGTACTTCCTGGACGAGACGGCTTTCCGCATCAAGGCCTATGAGGAATCCGTGCTGAAAGCGGGTTTGTTTGATGTCATGGTCCCCATCTCAGGCCGGGATGAGGAAAACCTGAAAAAACTCGGGGCGACCAAACCTTCATACGTCTGTCCGGCGGGGATTGACTTTGATACGGTGGCGGATCAGGCTGCGGAGGTAGAGTTTCCTTCGGTATTTTACCTGGGAGCCCTGGACTGGACACCGAATGCTGAGGGGCTGGACTGGTTTCTGGCTCAGGTATGGCCCCGGATACACAGCCATTACCCCAAGGTGCCCCTCTACATCGCAGGTCGTAATATGCCTGCCCGGTACAGCACCTTCACCCGGCAGCAAATCACGGCCCTGGGTGAAATAGATGACGTGGCCGAACTCTACCAGCAAAAGGCTATCATGATCGCGCCGATCCTCTCTGGCAGTGGGATCCGGGTCAAAATCCTGGAGGGCATGGCCTATGGCAAACCGATCGTGGCGACCTCTATGGCTGCCGAAGGGATCGGGCTCACCCACGGCGATCAGATCATGATCGGTGACACGCCGGATGCCTTTGCCAATGCTGTGTCGGTGCTGATCGAGCACCCCGATCTCTGTGATACGATCGGTGCCCACGCACGGCAGTTTGCCCGAAGCCGGTTTGACAGCACGGCCCTGACCCAGAAGCTGCTGGACTACCTCCGCAAACAACTGGCCGCCAAACGCGGGGGGTGATCCGCGGATACCCCCCAACAAAAAGCCTCCGGAAGGGTATCCGGAGGCTCGGGTAGCATGGCTGTTATTAACGGTGTTTGCTTGTCAAAAAGAACGGGAGAGTCTTGTGTTTCAGGTAGCTGTAGGGTCGGCCTGAGGTCAGGTACTTTGTGTCTTCATGGTCTGAAAGGGTGTTTGTATCAGGTTGATGGTAGTAGTACGCCCTGTGTGGAGCGGGGGTTTAGGGCCGATGAATACCCGTGACGGGTGGCACAGCAGGTGTGCGGATCCCCTGACCATCCGTGTCAGGCACCGTACCCGTCATGTCCCTTCAGGAGGCCGTGACCGATATTCAGCATTGCAAACCCGGCCAGCCAGATACATCCAAATACCACCAGCAGCCGGAGGATCGCCCCCAGCATCAGGTCGGCCTCAAGATATACCCATCGTTCCGTCAGGGTGCGCACCAGGGTCGCAGGGTACACCAGTCCCCGCACCGGGTCCGGCACTGGCACCTGGGCTGCCAGACCTGAAAACACAAAAAAAGCCAGGGCTCCCCACAGAGCCACCCATGCACGTGTCTGAAAAGTTTGTACGGTATGCATAATTCATCTGAGATTAGGGATCAACACCAGACCAAAGACCCCTGGCACCCCCTCGGCGCTGCACATTACCCCCGCACCGGCTCCGAAGGTCCGCCGATATATCGCTGTATCTGACCCGCTCATCTGCTGCGGATCCCGGTCTGCCAGCACCCAAAACGGAAAATCTTAGTGCCTAAGCGGTATCCTTACTTTTCTTTTTGCTGAAACTTATAGTACTTTACGCCGTCTGACCGCAACGTTACGCCACATGAACGCAGAGATGCTGCCCTCTCTCCTGAATATCAGCCTGCTTGCCCCACTCGCCGGCAGTATTCTCGTCCTGCTCACCGGAAAAAATCTGAGCCGTATCTGGGCCCTGATTGCCTCCCTGGTACCCCTCGTCGCCGGAATTGCGATACAGGTGATCTACCACCAGCATCCCAACCCGATCAGCCTGGCTGACCGCGATTTTATTGCCTATACCGAGATGAGCTGGATCGGAGGCGGGATTGACGTGAAGTACATGGTAGGCATAGACGGCATCTCAGCCTGGCTGCTGATGCTCACAGCCGTTATTTTTCCGCTGCTGGTGATCTATCAGGGCAGCGCTCCCATGCGCCAGCCCAAAACCTGGTATGCACTCCTGCTCCTGCTGGAAACCGGCACCCTGGGCTTTTTTGCGTCACTTGACCTGCTCCTGTTTTATGTATTTTTTGAAATGGTCCTGATCCCTGCTGTGTTTATGATCGGGCTTTGGGGTGGGGCACAGCGCGAAGACGCTGCCATGAAGTTTTTTCTCTACACCCTGGCCGGGTCGCTGCTGATGCTGATTGCCATTTTGTACGTCGGCATACAGGCTGCGCCTGTGGGGGTGAGTTTTACGACAGATTATCACCTCATCCGGGAGGCCGTCGCGCTGAATACCGGAGGTCGTTTTGGGATAGAGGTACAACTCTGGCTGCTGGCCGCTTTTGTGATCAGTTTTGGGATCAAATCTCCCCTGTTTCCGCTGCATAGCTGGCAGGCCCCTGCCTACGCCGAGTCCTCCACGGGTGGTGCGGTCGTCATGGCATCCCTTCTCTCCAAGATGGGTACCTTTGGGCTGGTGCGGTATTGCCTCGGATTGTTTCCGGCAGCGGCAGTAGCCGCAGCTCCCGTGATCAGCGGGCTGGCGGTGGCCGGGATTATTTATGGAGCCTATATGGCGGTGGTACAGACAAATGTCCGCCGGATGATTGCATTTTCGTCTCTCTCCCATATTGGGTTTATCATCCTCGGGATATTTGCCATGACCCAGGAAGCCCTGAGCGGGGCGGTACTGCAGATGGTGGCACACGGGATCACCACCGGCGCTTTGTTTCTGCTGGCTGATATGCTCTACAGCCGCTACGGCAGCTATGAGATCGGGGCATATCAGGGGATCGCACGCCACCTGCCGGTGCTGACGACGTTTTTTGTGATCGCAGCCATGGCCTCCGCCGGTCTTCCGGGCCTGAACGGATTTGTGGGTGAATTTATGATCCTGATCGGATCCTTTAACTCCGGGGTACTGGCAGGGATATTTGCTGCCATTGCTGCCCTGGGCGTGGTACTGGCAGCGGTGTATCTGCTGAATATGGTGCGCAAGACTTTTTTTGGTGCCGCCTCTGATGACAGCGCCCGCGCCGATGTATCCAGCCGCGAGTCCCTGGTGCTGGTACCGCTTACGGTACTGATGATCTTCATGGGTTTTTATACCCGGCCGTTTCTGCAGGACATCAACGCAGGTACCGCACGGGTACTCAACCAGGTAGCACCCTACATTGCCTACGAGCCGGAGATCGAAAAATCCGCTCCTGCTCAGCCACAGCCTGCTGTGCCTGCGGAGTCAGATCACGGCACCCATTGATCCTCAGAAGGTACGGTGTGTAAACAGGGCCTGAATGATGCCCTTGAGTTTGGTGCGGCTCTCATCTGCACGGGGGGCCTCCTGCTGTAAGTACTGGTAAAAGTTAGTCCCCTCCAGCAGGGCGACGATCGTCTCGGCGGCCAGCCGGGCATCCGTCACGGCAATGACACCTGACTGGGTCGCATGCTCAATCTCCTGGACCATACGGTCTGCCAGCCGGGCATACAGGTCGCTGAACTGCTGGCTGATCTTTTTGTCCCGCAGCGCGAGGACATAACAGCTGTAGAATACACCACAGTTGATATACCGCTCCCAGTTGATCTGATACACCACATCTATAAAATCCTCCCAGCGCTCACGGGGGTCTGAGACATCTCCAAACTCCGGAATAATATTAGAAGCATACGTATCTACGATATACCGGATCAACTCCTCCAGCATGCTGGCCTTGTCTGCATAATAATGAAGGATCAGGCTGGGATTTACCCCCATTTTTTTACCAATTTTAGCAATGGTCGCCCCCTCCAGTCCTTCTTCTATGATTACTTCATAAAAATTGGACAATATCTCCTGACGCCTGACGCCTGCTTTGCTTTTTCGCCCCATATCAATTACGAAAATCGAAAGACTGACCTCAAAAAAATCTTCAGTGCCCCTAATATAATAAACAATATGTATGATAATACGAAATATCGGAGCAACATCCCATATTTTCACACGGCCCTAATATACGACTTATAACAGGATTTTAGATGCGAAAACATCAACCGTGTCACTCCTTTGTTGGAAAAAAGCCTAAATAGGTGCATGCCTGCGCATACAACTCAGTACTTATCTGACGAAAAAGCGATTCTTGCTGATGAATATTTGCATAAAAATTAAACCCTTCCACCCAAACAATCAACATATGTGAAGCGATTGAAATATTTTCTACCTGAATCAATCCGATTGTTTTTGCCAACGCCAGCTCAGAGGTCAGATGGGTATGAAACCGGGCAAAAAGTTCCTGAAACCGGATCCGAACGGCCGTATTCCGAAAAATCAGGGGATAACAGCTATAAAACACCTGCACATCTGCCAATTCCATCCACTCCTGGCTAAACAAGGCTGCCAAAACCGCTGAGAGCCGGTCTTCTGGTGCCAGCATCTGCAGCCTGGGCCTGAACTGTTGCTCATATTGCTCCAACTGGTAGGTGATAAGGGCCTGAATCAGCTCATCCTTGGTCTTAAAATAATGAATTACCAGGCTGGAGGGTATCTCCATCCGGCGGGCGAGCTTGACGATAGACGCACCTTCCAGGCCTTCTTCCCGGATCAGGCTGTAATAATGTTCGAGGATTTCGAGGCGGCGAATGCTGGCGATGGAAGTCTTGGGCATAAGGCAGTTCATATAAAAGCCTAAGTTACGCAGCCCGGCAGGATGTGTGCAGAAAAATATTTGAGCAGGCACTCAATTTATTGAGCATCCATTCAATATTTCATAAAACTTCTCTATATTCGCCTTATACCTAATTGCCTCTCTATGCAAAAGTTACTGCTGCTCAGCTTATTACTCTTGCCTGCATGCTTGCTTCAGGCCCAGCAGGAAAGCGGAAAAAATATCCGGAAAGAAGTCCAGACCCAGCTCATCATGGCTGAAAAAGGCGATACCATCCGCATCCCGGCCGGTGTCTTTACGTCAGATGGCAGCCTCTCACTGGACGAAAAAGAAGATATCGTGATCATGGGTGCCGGCATGAATGAAACCCTGATCTCATTCAAAGACCAAACCGACGGCGCGGAAGGCCTGCGGGTGAGCAACTGCCGCAATATCCAGATCATCGGCCTGACCATCGAGGACGCCAAAGGAGACTGTATCAAGGTCATGGCGACCGAGGGGATCTATTTTTATGATGTCCGTGCCTCCTGGTCCGGCAAGCCCGAAAAAACCAACGGCGCATACGGGTTTTATCCTGTGAGCTGCACCCATGTGATCATTGACCACTGCGAAGCCGTAGGCGCCTCAGATGCAGGGATTTACGTGGGCCAGTCACACAACATCATCGTGCGCCACAGCAAAGCGTACTACAATGTGGCGGGTATCGAAATTGAAAACTCAACCCTCGCCGATGTACACGACTGCGAGGCCACCAACAATACCGGCGGTATTCTGGTGTTTGACCTGCCTGATCTGCCCAAGAAAAAAGGAGGTAACGTACGGGTGTTCAACAACTATATTCACGACAACAACTACAAAAACTTTGCTCCGCCTGGCAATACCGTAGCGACCGTCCCCCCCGGCACGGGCCTCATGATCCTCGCCACCAACGATGTCGAAGCCTATGGCAACCGGATCATCAATAATATCACAGCGGGTACCGCCATCATCAGTTATTATATGACGGAGACCCCTATCAAGGACGCGGCGTATTACCCTTACCCTACTTCTATCTATGTCCATGACAATACCTATAGCCGCGAGGTGGGCAAACCAACGCTCAGCAACCGGATGGGCAAGCTTCTGTTTCTGAAGTTTGGGAAAAACGTACCCGATATTCTCTACGACGGCATCATAGACCCGGCCAAAGCGGGCGACAACGGCCAGCTTCAGGCTGAGTACCGGATCTGTATCCAGCGAAATGGTGGTGCCACCTTTGCCAACCTGGATGCAGGCAACAACTTTAAGGCGATCAGCCGCGAAATCCAGGCGTACGACTGCTCCCGCGACCAGCTCGACAGCGCCAATCCTCCTACCCCCCGCTGATACCCGATACCCGCCAGCGAAGGATGTCCTTCGCTGGCCTTTTTTGCGCTTATCCGCTGATTACGTTTTGAAAGACTGCCTGACTGACCTGGTATGATACGATTGACGCTGATCTCCCCCCGCATGCTGGCCGGCGGGCTGCTGATCCTCCTGGCTGCCACCGCTACCGGCCTCCGGCTGAGACCAGCCCCGGCTGAGGTGGTGACGGGGTACCCTGTCCGGCTTTCGGAGTTTGGTTTTTTTCAAGGCTCCCTGGCAGATCAGGTGCCTGCACCAGGTGTCGTGCCGTATGCCCTGAATACCCCGTTGTTTTCAGACTATGCCGAAAAACTCCGGTTTGTCAGGCTGCCGCCGGGTGCGCAGGTTCCGTACAACGACCAGGAGGTACTGCATTTCCCGGTAGGGACGGTTATCATCAAGACGTTTTATTATCCACAAGACGCCCGCAAGCCTGCCCTGGGCCGGACCCTGATGGAAACCCGGCTCCTGATCCATGAGGCAGGTGGCTGGAAAGCCCTGGCCTACCATTGGGATGAAAACCAGCAGGATGCCACCCTGGAGGTAGCAGGTGCGACCCGCCCGATCACCTGGACCGATGCCAGCGGCAAAAAGCGCAAGCTGGACTACACGATGCCTAACCTCAACCAGTGTAAGGGCTGCCACAGCTACGAAGGGGCCATGCGCCCCATAGGCCCGTCGGCTCGTCAGCTTAATGGCACTTTTGCCTATTCGGAAGGAGCTGATAATCAGCTCAAACACTGGCAAACACAGGGGATCCTGACAGGACTACCCGCCGAGCTGGCCCAGGTGCCTCGCGTACCAGTATGGAGCGATCCCGGCAGCGGCGACCTCAACGCCCGGGCCCGGGCCTGGCTCGACATCAATTGTGCCCACTGCCACAATGCCAAAGGCCCGGCCTCCACAACGGGCCTGTACCTGGATATTCACCAGACTGAGCCGGGTATGCTGGGCGTAAACAAAGCCCCTGTAGCCGCTGGCAGGGGAGCTGGCGACCTGACATATGGGATTGTACCCGGCAAGCCGGAGGCCTCTATCCTGTATTTTCGCATGGCCTCTACAGACCCGGGTATCATGATGCCGGAGGTGGGACGGAAGATGGTTCATACCGAAAGCATGGCACTGATCCGTGAGTGGATCGCAGGCATGAAACCCGATGGTACCTGGTAAGCTACCGGGTAAAAAATCGATTATTTATTGAATTTTTTGAATATGTAAACAACCGCAGGCCGCTTTGAGTTAAGGCTTTAGCATTAACAAAACAGGCAACTTGTTTGCGGTATGGGGAAATATCAGTCCAGAAACTTCAAAAAACAGTATGACCTGGGGCAGTACGCGCCACTGTATCAGAACAATTTGTTCTCGGTACTGAAAAACCAGACGCCCCCCCAGGATCGTATGTCGCCCTTTGAGCTCAATTTTGGCCCGGTAACCTTCCTGGTGGCCCGGCATTTTGGATTTTGTAAAGGGGTCGAAAACGCCATCGAAGTTGCCTACGAAACCCTGGCCAATAACCCAGGCCGGCGGGTGTTTATGATCAGCGAGCTGATCCACAACTCCTATGTCAACGCCGATCTGCATACCCGGGGGCTGCGGTTTATCAAAACCGCTCAGGGGCAACAATTGATCCCCTGGGACGAACTCCTGCCGGAGGATATTGTCATCACACCGGCCTTTGGGGCTACCCTGGAGGACCAGGCTGAGCTCCAAAAACTGGGCGTCAACCTCAACCGCTACAATGCTACCTGCCGGTTTGTGGAAAATGTCTGGTTCAGGGCTGCCGAGCTGGGCACACAGGGATATACCATCATCGTACATGGTAAATTTCGGCATGAAGAGACCCTGGCCACCCTCTCCCATAGCCAGGTGAATGCCCCTACTGTCGTCGTCAAAGACATGGAGGAAGCCCGTATCCTCGCCGGCATCATCGGGGGAACAGTACCAGAGTCCGTTTTTTTTGAGGTTTTTGGGGGGAAATGTTCTGCTGGTTTTCAGCCTGCTCGTGATCTGAACCGTGTCGCGGTGGTCAACCAAACCACGATGCTCGCTACCGAAACCGCCGATATTGCGGATTACTTCCGGCAGGTTATGACAGAGCGATTTGGGTCACAGGATATAGAGTATCGTATCGCCAATACACGGGATACACTTTGTTATGCGACCAAAAACAACCAGAGTGCTACCCTGCGGCTGCTGGAAGAGCAGGCAGACCTGGCCATTGTCATCGGCGGACGCAACAGCTCCAATACCTCTCACCTCGTCGAGCTCTGTGAGCAACAATTGGCGACCTACTTCATCGCCTCCGAATTTGATATCATCACTTCCCGCGAGATCCGGCATTTTGACATTCACCGCAATGAGGAACGGGTGATTTTTGATTTTGTGAATTACGAAAAACCCACCAAAATCCTGCTCACCAGCGGTGCTTCCTGTCCGGATGCGATTGTGGAGCGGGTCCTGCTGCGGCTGCTGAGTTTTTTTGAGGGAGTCCGCCCTGTGCAGGAAGTGATCCGCCAGTATGCCGTTATGGTCTGATGGTAATACCCCCGCCAGTTTGACTGGCGGGGGTGAGAGCTGCTACGGCTGAAGTATGATTTTCTGCTGATACACCTCTGTATCACCTGAGCGCACCCTAAACAGGTATACTCCACCCGCGATCCGCTCCGGCAACTGGAAAATATCCCCTCCGCTTATGTTCATATCCATAACGATACGGCCCTGCATGTCAGTCAGCGAAACCTGGTAGGTCTGGTCGGTCTCTAAGCCAGGACAATACACCGGGCTGTAAAACCGGTGAGGGTTTTCAAGCCAGCAGGTATTCAGCTCCTGAGCCTTCTCGCTCACGTCCCGCAGGCTGTAATAAAACGTATCACGGGCCATATAATCCCCAAAATCCGCATAAGTGGACAGTATGACACCTGCCGTATCCAGGTTTTGTCTCAGGCAATAGGCACAGCGCCATTGTGATCCATTCCAGAGTTCACTACGGCTTTCAAGCAGAAGCCCCTGGCTGTTGTAGATGACCTCAGCACGATTTTGTTTTTCCCATCTGTTGCTGCCCGCGTTCCAGACTTCGCTGATCTGACCCGAGGAGGGTTGAGACGGGGTGCCGTACAAGTATTGTATGGCCGAAAAATTGACCCATCCGGCCCCGTTCCAGTACTGCACGGTATCTGCCAACAGTGTTCCCTGCGGATCATACGCAATCAGGTTCCGGCTTTGCGGGATCCAGACATTAAGCTGCGTATTCCAGGTCTCATAGGTACTGATACGGTCATAGCCGTTGATGTCCAGCACCCTTACCTGCCGCTCCGAGGGTATCCATAAAAACTCTGACCGGAAGTACCGCACGGTGCTGATATTGCGGCTAAGGCTGTCAAACAAAAACTCCTCCCGGAAGCTGAGACTCCAGCTTTGCTGGGGTTCTGACCAACTCTCTGTAATGATCTCCCGCAACTGACCATTGTCTTTATAATAATGGAAGTTCTGGGTATTCGGAATCCAGGGCTCAGGGCCATTGATCTGCGAGCCGTCCAGGGTTTCATTTAGGCGAATATCTATTTGATTATCAGACCGATATGAAAATTTGCTGAGATAACCTCTGTAGCGTTTGACTGAGGGGTCCCAGCTTACGCTTAGTTGTTGCCGGAGCAGGCCGGCGGGGTCCTTGAGCTGTTCGTACCGATAGGTGGGTACCCAGGTTTGTTTTTCGCTGCTCCAATAATCTACATAAGACCGGAGATTGTCCCCCGGATACGTCAGCCGGCGCTCCTGCGGGATCCAGGAGAGGTTCAGGCTGTCTCCGCCGTAAAAAATAACCTCGCTGCCCTGGTTCGTGCTATCTGAACCGGTACTTAGCTTGGTGACGGGGTTCCATCGTTTCCAGCGCGGCGACCAGTCAAAGTTGGCCTCTTCCACAAGGTTGCCCGCCGCAGCACGGCTGCGTATCACCTGAGACTGGTCCGACCATTGCCCCTGGCTGCTGGGACGTGTCTGGAAAATCGCGCGCCGCAGGGTGGCATCGGCCCCGTAGGTGATCAGCTCCCGGGCACCCGCGCCGGAAAAAACATCAAGCCGGGTCTGGTTGATCAGGTTACCGTCTGCATCATAGGCAAACAAAATCCGGCCTGTAAAATCATACGTGTTGCGGCCCTGATACCTGAAATAGGAATGTACCGAGTCAGGCAGATTGACCAGGTTTTGGGTGATACGTGCCTGGAGCTCCGTCTCAGCCTGCTGCACCAGGCTATCTATCTGGTCCCGAAGGACAGGCCCGTCCCAGCTGGGCCTGGCAGGGACAAAGGGCATAGATTGGGCCGATGCCATGATCCCATACAGGATATATCCGACTAAAAGGAGTAGTTTTTTCATAGTCCTGAGCAAATTATATAATGAGTACAAGAAAAATGGTTCTGTACACAATATACGTAAACTTCTATATAACAACAGGGCACCTGTCAGAAACAGGTGCCCTGTGAAGTTCAACCATTCGTCGTTTACTGGATCACCACCTTGCGGGTGACGCGTCCTTTTTCAGCCTGGATGGTCACCAGGTATACCCCGCCTGGGAGGTCACGGACATTGATTTCCTGATCGTCAAGGCTCAGGCCTGACTTGCGGATCACTACCCGGCCTGTCATATCCTGGAGATATACCTCGCGGATCGGATTAGCGGCCATCTCGTTGCTGATCACAAAGGCGTCAGCAGCAGGGTTAGGATAGAGGCTGATGCCCTGGTTGAGGAGGTCATCCTCCAGGCTGGTAGCGCTCAGGTCCAGGGCAGCATACATACGGGGCGCCAGGTACCCGATCACAGAGTCAATATAGGTACGGCCTTTGGTCGGAGACATGTCAGGGTTGCTGGCCAGCTCGCGGCAGTTCATCACCACGCCAGGGAATGGCACCCCGCCGGTAGCGGCATCCCAGGTCGCGATAAAGGCAGCTTCATTCCACCAGCTCCAGGGGCTGCCTTCGGGTACGTAAGGGATGTTTACGCCTGGTAAACAAGCGATAGACTGACCAGGAGTGAATGGACGGTCGAAGGGGAAAAGACCTTCGTTGCCACCATTCAGCTTATTGGCTGCTGTGGTATACACATCGCTGATGTTGGCATTCACAAACACGTCATTATTTCCAAAGGTGTTGGAGACTTCAGCCACGGTATAGCTACCCGCAGCCTCGTCAATTACGGTGTTATTGGTCGTAGGCACGATGACGATCCCGATTTCATACGGTGCAAAAGGATCCAGCGGCGTGTGGAAAGACACCACAGGAATATCCCCCGGATCCATCCAGCTAGAGTCGCCGAGTGCCCCACCCAGGTTGAAGGCCATGTTAAACTCAGAGTTGTAGGCTACGTGGTTAGGCGTATTGAGCGGGGTGGTATTGGTGCTCCATACGTTGCCGTGCAGGGTCGTATCCACATAGGGCAGGCCCGTGGTCACGTCGCTGAACTTCAGGAGTTTGATTTTTTCGTAGTCATCCAGGAAAGCAGACCCCAGGGAGATATACCCACCGGTTCCTACCCCGCCGAGAACAATTTTGTCAGGGTCAATGCCGTAAGGGTTGCCGCCTTCGGCTACGCTCTTGCGGAGGAAACGGATACAGGTACGGGCATCCTGGATACCCCGGTAGGCAGCGATGAGCAGCGTAGAGGTCTGGACCGTCTGGCTGGGGTTGGTAGCAGCCCATCCCTGGCGGTAGTCCATGGAGATGGCGACATAACCCATTTTGGCCAGGCGTACACAGAGTTCTACCACTGTGCTGTCTTTCATGGTTCCTGTGGGGCTTCCGTTGAGGATGGCCGGGAGGAAGTTGCCGGTGTGGGCAATAATCACAACGGGACGATTGGAGTTGGTATCCGTCTCAGGCCGGTAGATGTTCATTTTGAGGTCCTGTGCAGCAGGCGCCCCCGTGATCACAGAGATATTGTTGCCATAGACCACGTTTTCTGTCAGGGTCACCCCGGAGAAAACCTGCGTCAGGTAACGGCTCTGGGCAACAGCCTGCGGGAGCCAGGCATATGCCAAAACGGTCAGGAGTAGTAAGGTACGTCTCATGTTGAGAAAAACGGTTAGGTTAAGTGAAAAGTGAATTGGTTAAAGGACAAAAAAGAGAGAAAAACACAATCAAAGATCCGTCAGGTCCGTCTGGACCGTAAAATAAATCATCCTGCCGACCCGCGGGCCGCCGTAGAGCTGAAACACTTTATTATTGGTCAGGTTGGAGGCCCCCAACTTAAAGCTTGTATGAATTTTGGGTACCGTACGGGTAACCTGGGCATCCAGCAGGTAGTACGTGGGTATGCTTCCGGAAAACTGTGGCGACCCCTCAAATACAAACCCCTGTATCCACTTATAATTGACACTAAAACCCATGTGTTTGACCTTAAACCAGGTCACATCCCGGCCCGATACGCCGACATTAAACTTATGTGCCGGGGTATTAAAGGCCGGAATAATCGGGTCATCACTCTGGGTATTGAGGACGTTCCAGGAGTAGTTGCCATTAAGGGAGTAGCCTTTTTCGAAGAAATAATTAAGGCCTGCTGAGAATCCCTGTGTCGTCACGACATCCTGCGCGTTAGCCGCTACCCGATAGGCCTGTGCAGCGATCAGCTGATCCGGAAACTGCGGTGAAAACCGCAACTCTGCCCCGATCTGATACCCGATGAAGTCTATGTAGCGGCTAAAATAATAACTCGCGTCAATAAACAGGCGGTTGTTCATGAGGGTGCCCCGGTATCCAAACTCGATCGTCTGTACTTTTTCCGGCTGGATCGGCGCCACGTCAAAGTACTCGATGGTGTCCCGGTTGAGGGGAAACGACTCAAAGTATCGCCGGAGTGAGCCGGTATCTGCCAGTTGGGTGACGCCGTTGATATTGCCCAGGAGGATGGCCCGGCCTACATTATAGTAGAGATACTGGTCCGCGAGGGTGGGATTCCGGATCGCCGCTGACGCCGTCAGGCGAAACACGTGGTCAGGCCGGTAGGCATACACCCCGGAGACAGCATACGACGGGATAAAGGAGAAATTTTGGTTTTTGTCCACCCGCAGGGTCGCACTCAGGATCAGGCGGTCGTCATAGACCTTTTTTTCAATACCGCCATAGACGCCGTACTCAAAGTTCAGGATACGGTTCAGGACTGTATCTATCCGGACTGACCCGTCTGCGAGGGTATCCCGCCGGTAGCTGAGCGAGTCACTGAAGATATTGCCCTCAGACACAGGCGCATACAGGCGGGCATTGGCTCCGAGGGTAAACTTGGCCCAGTCAGGCGTAAACTTACGCTCTCCGTGCAGGTGAAACAGCGAGGACCGGTCCACCAGCCGGGTACCGCCCTGTGAAAGGGGCGTAGAAACAATGGCCTGAAACAATGAGTCAAAAGCAGGGGTACCCGGTACTGCCCGGGGATACTGATAGCTGTCAGCAAAAGTCCGGGCCAGGTCATGGTATTTGAGGATTGAGTCCCGGTTGGCGGCCAGCACCTGATCAGCCGTCACAAAATCAAACGGTAACACCGTCGGCGGAAAACCCTCCAGGGCCCTTACTTTGCCCCGCATTCCACCTGACACAAACATGGGATGGGTCCGGGGGATACCACCCGACCAATAGTTGCGGTAGTCTGTGCTCCAGGCCAGGTCACTTTTGAGCCGTTCCTGGAGTTTATAGGCCGTAAATACCGCATCGTAGGAGTTGCCGGCGTTTTCATTGGTGCTGAAGGCCCGGATGAAAAACTTGCCTTCGCGCCGCACTTCCAGGCGGTGCTGAAAAAACAAAATATCCTTCAGGCTATACCGGTTGTCCCCCTGCAGGACCGTCGTACCCTTCGCAAAGGTGCTGGAGGCAATCAGTTCTACCTCTGGCCGCAGGCGATAGTGGATAGCACCGGCCAGCTTGATATTGCGGGTATCATAGTCCACCAGGTCGGCTTCTTCATATCCGGTCCGGTGCCAGCGCTTCAGGCCGGGGTACAAGACCTGGTCGGTGGGGCTGGTGGCATTGTTGATACCACCCGTAAGGTTTTCGTCCCCATACCGGTTGACGGCATCATATCCGCCGGGGTTGTCGCGGCCCTCCTCAGCTCCGTCCACGGGATCGAGGTTGTCCGCTTCCCAGTCATTGACGGTGAGGTAATAGACGTTAAACTTATAAGCGAGCCGGTCGGCTCCTTTGATCTTGATCACATCGGCATACCGGACCGCAAACTCGCCCATGTTACGCTCCCCCAGCCGCACCATCGCTGAGAGGCCGTGATGGATGAAGGGGTTTTTGGTCTTCATGCTGATGACCCCGTTAAAGGCGTTTGGGCCATAATACGCCGAGCTGGCTCCTACGATCAGGTCCACGCCTTCGACATCCAGTTCAGAGGCACCCAGGAAGTTGCCGAGGGAAAAGTTCAGCCCCGGAGCCTGGTTGTCCACCCCGTCAATGATCTGGAGGGTCCGCACAGGCGCAGCAGCATTAAACCCCCGTGTATTGATGACCTTAAAGCCGATGCTGGCTGATGCCATATCCACGCCCTTGAGGGCTCCGAGGCCGTCGTAGAAGTTGGCGGCGGGGGTCTCACGGATCGCACTGATGCCCATGCTCTCAATGGAGAGCGGGGATTGTTTCACGCGCTCCGCCAGGGCTGAGGTCGTGATCTCTACCTCATTCAGGGTCATAGAAGACTGCGACATCTTCACCTGGATCGTCTGACCAGCCTGGCTTACCACCACGCGCACGGTATCATATCCAAGGTAGGTAGCCCTGAGGGTGAAAGGCAAAGACGCAGAAGTAGTCAGGGTAAAGGTTCCCAAAGAACCGGACATCGCACCGGCACTAACCCCTTCTACCTGAAGGCGAGCCCCTACAAGCGGCTCCTGGTTAGCCACATCGGTCACGACGCCCCGATACGTAACCTGGGCCCTGGCTACAGGCATAAAAGCCAGCCCCAGGAGCATCCCTGTAAGCAAAACAATGCGCTGGCAGCGCCTGCCGCAGCGGGTTGGAATCATATAAGACATACAAATGAGAGTAGTAGTAGGCTTTGACCGAAATCTACCAGCCGCCCTACCCTACCTGATCGTATGATAGAAGCGGATGGATATGAAAAATTAGAAACTTCTGGGCTAGTTTCCTAATATTATCTATAACTTGTTGTAATCCAGCAACTTATCATCAGGAGCCGATTGACTGCTTTTCATCAGACCCAGCAGTTGTGTCAGATCTGTATCAGCAAGCAGGAGATTGCGGTTGCGGGGACTCACAAATCGGGTATCGCGCATCGAGTCCAGCAGGGCCAGCAGGGCATCATAATACCCCGCCACGTTGAGCAGCCCTATGGGATGTGTGTGCAGCCCGAGCTGTGCCCAGGTGAGTATCTCAAAAAGTTCATCCATGGTCCCGAGGCCACCCGGCAATGCAATAAATCCTTCTGACCGGCTGGCCATCAAGGCTTTGCGCTGGTGCATGGTCTCCACGATGATCTTCTCGGTGAGGCCGTTATGCCCTGCCTCCAGCTTGTCCAGAAAATCAGGGATCACCCCGACCACAGTCCCGCCAGCTTCCAGGGCTGCATCTGCCACTATCCCCATCAGGCCGACAGAACCTCCGCCATACACCAGGGTGATGCCCTGGCGTGCCAGGGTCTCGCCCGTCTCACGGGCGGCAGCGGCATATACCGGGTCGTGGCCCCGCTGTGATCCACAAAAAACGCATACTGACTTCATCATCTAAAAAATAACCTGAAAAACCATCCCGAAACAGCCCGGCTTGCGGGGTATCAGCCGATTGTAATTGTAAAACCACAGGTATGCACCTGCCCCGGCATGAGCAGGCGGATACCTTCTTTTTCGGTAAGCTCTCCTGTCGCCTCTGTCGCATCAGCCACGCCTTGCCAGGGCTCAATACATACAAAGGGCGCTCCGGGCTTGGTCCAGATCCCCAGATACGGAAAACCCGTCAGGCTCACCCGCACATAGTGTCCTGTGTGACGGGAGCGTATCTCGGTCCAGTCTGACGCCAATTCCTGAAATACCAGGGCATCCCGGTCAAACATCGCCGGCGACAGGGGTATCCGGTCCGATGCCGTGAGTACGGGTTCAGTATCTCCGTTTCGCAGGCCGCCCGTGAGCAGATGGCGCGCAGCCGTCTCTGGCTGACTGAAGACAAGGTCATACGCCTGCATATCCGTATCAGGTGGGAGCGGGCACGTAAACCCCGGATGTGCGCCGATGGAGAAGGGCAGGATTCCTTCGCCGGTATTGTGAACTTCATATGTTACCGTGACCGTACTGGCCTCCAGCGCATACCCGATCCTCAGCTCAAACTCAAACGGATACACCGCCCGGGTCTGGGCATCGCTGACAAGCCTGAACCAACCACCCGGCAGCGACTCAAACACCCGGTCACGGGCAAATCCATGCTGGGTGAGACGGTAGGGCTGCCCCCCGTGCTGGTACTGGTCCTCACGCAGCCGTCCCACGATCGGAAACAACACCGGCGCCCGGCGGGGCCACCACGCAGGATCTGCCTGCCACAGGTATTCCTGGCCCGTCTCCCGGAGGATCAGGCTCTGCATTTCGGCACCGGACGGAGCTACCCGGAGGCTTATCTGATCATTTTCGAGAATCAACATCTGGTACAAGTTGAAATTGGGTATCGTAATCCTGCGGTCATATCTCCCGGACAAGGTCAAAGGATAGTTTTTCGACCTGTCCCCCACGCCGCAAGCGGAGGTTGAGTCGCTTACCTGACTGACGGTCAAGCATATTGTATATCTGGTCCAGGCTTAGTCCGTCTGTCGCCATCCCGTTAATGGAAAGTAATTCATCATCAGGCAGTACACCGGCCTTTTCTGCGGGTGAGTTAGGCCGGACATAACTGATAATAAAGGTATTATAATCCGTACCTGTCCCGATGAGCTCCAGCCCGCTGGTATTGTACTCAAACAAATCCTTGAACCGGGGATTTTTTCGCAGGTACATCTTGCCTGCATTATAGTCCAGGATGACCCTGAAGCGGGAGATGATTTCCGCCCCCATATTGCCATACCAGGAGGAGTCCTCGGCCATCAGGTTGAGGGCATCAGGATCGGGATAACCCGTGATCACCTGCTCAAATACAAAGTCACCCAATACAAACTGGCGGGAGCGGCCCAGCTTACCATACACAAATCCGCTCAACCCCTGTCCCAGAAAAGCATGAATGGTTGTCTCGGGCAAAGGAAGGCTTTTGTCAAACAACGACAAGGCCATGCTCGCACCTGTATCCACCAGCCAATACGCCGTAATCTCCACGCCCCGGTAGTCTGTCATGGTAGCCTCCACATACGGTTTGCTGCGACGGATCACGATCGGCAACTCAGACCACTTGCCCCGGACCTGATACTGAAACGGATCAAATAGTTCGATATACTTCTGATGGTAGTTGATCTCTACAATAAACTGCCCGAAAAGTTCATACCCGATAATCCCATATACCGGCTTGCCAAACATCCCGGAGTACGAGATCAGCCCCTCCGGCAATACCAGCAGGTTGATCCCCCGGCCCTCTACTCCCGGCAGGGTGATGGCTACATTGCGGGCGAGAGCGGCGTCTATGGCTTCGCCTTCACCCAGTCCCCTGACTTTTACCGTGGAGAGAGAGTCCAGCGACAAAAACGAGGCAATAACAGGCTCTGTCAGGATCGTGGTCCGCACACCGGTGTCAAGGATAAAGTTCATCTCAAATGAACCATTGATCTGGATCGGAATCAGAACGATATTATTCTGAATTTCAACAGGGATCCGGACCGAGCGGACGTTGCCGATGAGCGAGAACCCAACCGGTTTGGCCGGCAGGGTCAGTGTGCTGACTATCAGGCCCATCAAAAAAAATTTGTACATCTGCTGCCTCGCATTAAATAAGAAAACGATAGTCAAATGTACCGATTTACGGGAAAAAAACAGCAAGTCCGGCCGAAAGAGTCTTGCATGCTGACACAGCCCGGCACGAAGGCCTGATTTGTACAGACTTCCCGCTCAAAAAATCCAGCAGGACGATGGGAAAATCAGCCTGTCAGGTGAAAACTAAAGCTGCATGAAACATGAAATCGGCTGAATTAAGTTGCAGGACCGAAAAATCTTGCCCTAAAAGTTATCCGAAACTCCCTATCTTGAGACCAAAATTCAGCCCACTACCCTACCGCACATGAAACGTCTCTACCGCTTTTGTTGTTTGCTTGCCCCCTTGCTCAGCTGGTTGATCGCTCCGGCCCAAACCCTTTTCAGCGACCAGACCCTGATGACCCTGACCCTGGAAGCAGAGCTGGATAAATTTCTGGCTGACCGGGGCACCGACCCACAGTATCACCAGGCCGCCCTGTCCTATGCTGGCAGCGATGGCCAGCAACACCGTATCCAGGTAGCGATCCGGGCCCGTGGACACTTCCGCCGGGATCAGTTTGTCTGTCAGTTTCCGCCGGTACGCGTCAAGTTTCCTAAAAATGCGCCCGCACCCTTTGCCGGACAGGACAAACTCAAACTGGTCACCCATTGCCAGGACGATGAGACGATCCTCCGGGAGTATTATGTGTACAAAACCTACAATATCCTCACCGATACCAGTTTTCGGGTACGGCTCGTCAAGATTATCTATCAGGATACCGATGGTACACGCCCGCCCGAAGAACACTTTGGTTTTTTTATCGAGTCAGAGGAAGAAATGGCGGCACGACTGGGCGAAAAACCAGTTGAAGACGATGTACCGCTGGATGCTTCCAGCGTACACCGCAACCAGCTCACGATGGTGCATATGTTCAACTATATGATTGCCAACCGGGACTTTGATGTGCAGGTACGGCAAAATATCAAGGTGATCACCCATCAGGGCAGCCTCCCGATCCCGGTGCCCTATGATTTTGACTGGTCCGGCGTGGTGAATGCCCCCTATACCAAAACCAATGCCCAGGCACAAAAACCTATCTACTGGGAGCGGCGTATTTTTAAGCCCATATGCCGGGAAGAAGCTGAAATAGAGGCAGTTCTGACACATTTCCGGACCTTGCGCGAGCAGATCGAGACCCTGTACAAAACCTCTCCCTATCTGCAACCACAGACCAAGACGGAAATCCTGAAGTATTATCAGGACTTTTACAAGGTCTCTGCCAGCCGCAAGACCATGCTGGAAGTATTCCTGAAAGGCTGCCGTTGAGGTTGTACGCCAAGAATCTTAACAACCGCTTAACAATCGCACATTCTGGTAATCTGTAATTGGGCAAAAATTCTGCTCATGCGTTTCCATACGGTCCTGATAATCCTGAGTCTCCTGCTGGCCACAAGTGCCTCAGCCCAGTCGTATATCAGCCTTTCCCTGCGGGATGCTGACAGGCATCCGGTATCAGGGGCCGTGGTGACGTTATCTCCCCCCAATACCGTGGGCCGCACGGACCGGGAGGGCAAAGTAATCCTTCGCCTGGATCAGACGAGCGGGTCATATGCCATCCAGATTGTCGCAGGCGGTTTTCATACCCAGGACACTACCCTTATCCCGGGTACACACACGCTCACGCTCCAGCCTGTCAGCTATCAGCTGCCTGCACAATGGGTATACACGGCGCAGCGGCAGGAGCTGCCTGCGGACGATGTCGCTGAAACTGTCACCGTACTCGATACCGAGCACCTGCTCCGCCTCTCTCCCCGGTCTGTCCCCGAGGCACTCCTGGGTATGCCCGGTGTATGGATGCAAAAAACCAATCACGGGGGCGGCTCTCCCTTTGTCCGGGGCCTGACTGGTAATCAGACGCTGCTCCTCCTAGACGGCATCCGCCTCAACAACGCCACCTATCGGTACGGCCCCAATCAATACCTGAATACCGTGGATGCCCTCAGCCTGGAGCGTATCGAGGTCATGCACGGGGCAGGCAGTGTCCAGTATGGCAGCGATGCCCTGGGAGGAGTGGTCCACCTGTTCACCCCGACCCCTACCCTGAGCACCGAGGGCGTAGATGTACATACCCGCCTGTACGGGAAGTGGATGAACTACGACATGGAGCAGACCGTACGGGCAGAGGCATCTGTGTCTACCCCCTACCTGGCACTGCGCCTGGGGGGGAGCCTCAAGTCCTTTGGTGACCTCCGGGCCGGGGGACAACTGGGTACCCAGACGCCCTCATCTTATGACGAGTACGCAGGTGACTTCAAAGCCCTGATCCGCCTCAGCCCCACCCAACGGCTGACCCTGGCCTGGAACGGCCTGCGCCAGCTGGATGTGGACCGCTACGACCAGGTAGCCCAGCGTGGGTTTGAAACCTGGATGTTTGATCCGCAGGAACGCCAGATGGCCTGGGCCCGGTGGGAGATCAATACCAGCATCCCCGGCCTGAGCCAGATACGGGTCACGTATAACCAGCAACAGAACATTGAAGCAAGGACCTTCCAGCGCATCAACAACCCCGTCCGCAACTATGAGCGGGATGAGGTGAATACCCAAGGCACCAGCCTGGAAATTGTCTCCCGCTGGGGTCAGCAAACCCAATGGGAGGCGGTATCAGGCATAGAAGCCTATCGCGACCGGGTGGGTAGCACAGCCTGGAGTATCCTCACCACCGACTCCAGCCGTACCGATCGCCGGGGTCTGTATCCGGATGGCTCTGCGGCCAGCAGCCTCTCCGCCTTCAGCCTCCTGAGCTGGCGAACCGGCAAACTCCAACTCACAGGCGGCGTCCGCCTCAGCCGGTACACGGTGGACATAGAGGATGCGACCTTTGGGGATGTGTACATCGCTCCCACGGCCGCTGCCGGGCACCTGACAGCCCGGTATGGACAACGGTATCAGTGGATCGCAGCTCTCAACAAAGGCTTTCGCGCCCCGAATATCAACGACCTGAGCACCTTCGGGGCATTTGACAGCGGCATAGAAGTGCCGGTCCAGTCCCTCAAGCCAGAGCACAGTTATACCAGCGAGATCGGCTGGCGTACGACCGGCGAGCACCTTCAGGTATCTGTCACGGGTTATTATACCTGGCTCGTCAACCTGATTGTGCGGGCACCTGCCACCTGGCAGGGCAATGACTCCCTGGACGGGGATCCGGTTTTTCAGAAACAAAACATTGACCGGGCCTTTATTACCGGCACCGAAGGAAAACTCGTCTGGCAGCCTGCCCGTCATTGGCGACTTACCCAGGGATTGGCCTGGGCATATGGCCAAAACCTGACCCGGGACGAACCGCTGAGCCGGATTCCGCCCCTGCACGGGCGCACAGTCCTCCAGTACGAACCCCTCCCCACTACCTGGATTGCGCTTGAAGGGCTGTATGCCACCCTGCAGGACCGCCTCTCAGGCGGCGACACACGGGATCACCGGATCCCGGCTGGTGGCACACCCGGCTGGGCTATAGCCAACCTCCGTGCAGGCTACAGCCTGCGGTGGCTTGACCTCAGCGCCGGCCTCCAAAACATCCTGAATGCTGCCTACCGCGTACATGGCTCCGGCGTAGATGGATACGGCCGCAGCGTATGGGTATCAGCCCGGTTTATGTGGTGATGGAATAAGCCGTAGTAGACAGGCATTATATCTCCGAAAACCGCCTGATGGCGGCTACGACCTGCGGGAGGAGGAGATGGGTGCCGTCATTGATGATGATAACATCACTCCGCCGGAGTTTTTCGGCGTCAGGCCATTGTTTGTCCATGCGGGCGAGTACCGCCGCAGGCGAGGTCTGGTCACGGGCCAGTACCCGTGCCAGGCGTATCTGACGGGGGGCATACACTGCGATGACAGCATCAGAAGCCCGGTAGGCACCTGATTCATACAAAATCGCAGCTTCCTTGAGGGCAAAAGGCTTCTGATACCCCTGGGGCCGAAGGCTGTCCAGCCATACCTGATAGTCACGGGCTGTGGCAGGATGCACCAGGGTATTAAGCCGGGTCAGCAGGGCCTGGTCCTGAAACACCAGTTGCCCGATATATGCCCGGTTGAGGGTGCCGTCTTCCAGGTATGCCTTGTCACCAAACAGCGTCCGCAGGCCGGACACGAGGGGCTCCTCCTGCATCAGGTGGCGGGCCCGGAGGTCAGCGTCGTAAATCGCATACCCTAAGTCGCGAAATATCCCGCAGACAGTACTTTTGCCACTGCCAATCCCTCCTGTAATGCCGATACTGATCAGGTCTTTCATAGGCGGGTCAGGTCACGTACAATGACAAATGAGACAAACCGGGGCGTCTGGCTGATCAGGCGCACTGCCGAGGGGAGCGAGGGCTCAGGCGCCAGGTAGGGGAAGTCGGGCTGAAGGGAGGCATAAGGAATCTGGATACGCCAGTCAGCTGAGTCAGCCATAAACGCACTGTACATGTCTTCCGGCACCAGACAGCGAACCTGGACCACGGGGTGGTCCAGCCGTACACTTGTATGCGGGGGCAAATCCCGGATCACAACCGGCAAGCGGAGCCGGGCCTCAATAAACCGCCTCGGAGACAACCGTACCGTAACCTCCTGAGGACTTACCTGCACCCCGGGCAGGGTGTCGGGTCTGTCTACCGGCAGCCGAATCTCTGCCTGCTGGGTCACCAGGATATCACCAGGGGCCGTCACGTACCAGGCCTCAACAGACTCCAGCATCCCCTGCGGCCCATACAGAGAAACGGAGTCTGTCATCAGCACGGGCGGGTTCTCAAATCCATAGGTGGGCGCGGGCTGCAGGTCCCCCTTCAGCCGCAGGGGCACACGGTACTTACGCTGGGACTCAATCTCGACTATTACGGGGTCTGTAACCACCAGCAGACGCTGGCTGTGAGCAGGCAACACTTTCCTGACCCGATCCTCCAGCTGAGAGTGATCAAGCATACTCAGGCCCGACACCATCTGGTATGGAAGATGCACCGTATCGTACATCTGCCGAAACCTCACCAGTTCCGCCCCACGGCTTTCAAACTGTACCGCTACCTGGCCCGGGTACAGATGTACCACCTTATCAGCGGGTATACCGTCCACTGCCAGGGGGACGTCTGTTTTGATCTGATACACACGATCCAGCGACACACCTATCCACAACCCGACCGAGAGCACCAAACATCCCAGGATGATGCCTCCATCGAGTTGTAGCCGGCTTCGCAACGGCAAGAGCCGGACCCAGAGTAACCACAGGCGCTTGCGCATTAATGGGCTTGAGATCAGGCTTTTTTCTCCTCCGCAGGCGCAGAAGCAGGCGTAGCACGGATAGCAGACTTCTCAAACCGTACCCGCGTATTGGTATCTACCCGTACCATGACGGTGCCATCCCCTTCTATGCTCTCGACCGTGCCGTAAGCACCCCCTATGGTGATAACTTTATCGCCTTTTTTCAGAGAATCCCGAAACTTCTGCTCTTCACGGGCACGCTGCTGCTGGGGGCGGATCATAAAAAAGTAAAATACGGCTACAATCCCCCCCATAAACAGGAAAGAAATCCAGTCGCTGCCGAACTGGCCTGGTGCAGCATCCTGCAACAAAATCATCGTCTTCATAATACAAGGTAATCAGTTGAAGCTGCCAAATTAGCAAAAAATGCCATCGAAACCAGTGCTGGCCCTACGATAAAAAATAGCCTGACAGGCAGACTGCTTGTCAGGCCCTGTGTGGATGTCTCCGCATCAGCGGGTGCCGGTGGCAGATTTGACATCGGTAGCAGCCTCAGCAGGCAGCACCTCGCCGGAAATCATCAGAATCTTATTGAGCCCGTCAAAATTGCCGGATACGGTGACGGTTTTGGTCTGCATACCACTTTTGCCGGTGGTATTAAATGACACGTCAATAAACCCTTCCTTGCCAGGCTGGATGGCTTCTTTGCTGTACATCGGGGTGGTGCAGCCACAAGAAGCCTTCACGCGGGTCAGCGTAAGGGGAGCTGCGCCGGTGTTGACAAAGGTAAAACGATGGGTCACAGTCGAGCCGGTTTTTACCTGACCAAACTGATACTTGTCCTCGCCAAATTCAACTTTGGTCTGCGGGAGGCTGAGGGCCTTCTCTTCCCACTCCGGGCGGGCAGGCGCAGCAGCAGGGGTACTGTTCTGGGCAAATACGGCACCTGTCACACACAGCGCCAGCATCAGGAGGCTGAAATACTTTTTCATAAAACTTGTGTTACAATTTTCAACTAAAAGATTAGTACAAAGATAAACACCCGGAGGAAAAAGGCAAATTTTTTAAACTAAATTTTTAGTTTATTTTTTATGCCTTATAAACATGATGGTTTGGAGCAAAAAAAAGCTCCCGCGTGTTATACGGGAGCTTTCACAGGGGGTTAGACCTGTTTGAATTATTGTACGTCAGCTTTCATGACTTCACCGGAGATCTGGAGGATTTTGTTGATCTCAGGAAAGTTGCCGGTGACGGTGATGGTTTTGGTCTGCATGCCATTTTTGCCGGTGCTGTCAAAAGACACGTCGATAAAACCATCTTCTCCCGGTGCGATAGGATCTTTGCTGTAGTTAGGGGTCGTACAGCCGCAGGAAGCCTTCACGCGGGTGATCACGAGGGGTTCAGTCCCTGTGTTTTTGAACTTAAACTTGTGTGTGACAGTCGTACCAGCAGGTACAGAGCCAAAGTTGTATTTGTCGCTGGCCCACTCAATTTTGGTGGCAGCCATGCTTTCGGCCTTTGCCTGCCACTCAGGAGCGGCGGGTGCGGCGCCATCAGGCGAAGCGGGTGCAGCAGGTGCAGGCGTGGTCGTGGTGGTAGCCGCGCTGGCAGCGGGTGCCTGGGTTTTGTCGGTCTGACAAGCACTAAGACCTGCCACCAGGACAGCTACGCCCAATATGGCAGCAAAATTCATGTTCTTCATCCGTCAAATAAGTGAATAAACCAATGAGTTGGGACAAATATAAAACTATTCTCTTAGTTTAAACGCAGGTGGCTAAAAAAAGTTTTCGGCTTCAGCTCAAACCTGCGTAAACGTATCGGGAGCGGAGATCGGATTATGGGTATCATCCTGGTCCGGCTCATCGGATGAGGGGGTGTCTCCGTCATCAGCACCTTTTTTGGTACCGGATGCGCTGGAGTGATCTATGAGGCCACGGCCTCGTTTGATGATTTTGCCATTGCCCCTGAACTCATTGTAGAGACTGTCCAGAATCCCGTTGATAAACTTACTGCTTTTGGGGGTGCTGTATGTTTTGGCCAGCTCCAGGTATTCATTGATGGTGACTTTGACGGGGATTTCCTCAAAGTTGAGCATCTCACAGATGGCCATGTGCATCAGGATCCGGTCCACCCGGGCGATGCGGTCGAGCTCCCAGTTTTCTGCTTTTCGTTTGATATGTTCATCATACACCTGCGCATGTTTCATAGACTCGTAGTAGAGTGTACGGAGCAGGAAGGTATCACCAGTAATCTGCTTCTGGCGCTCCAGCTCATCCACTTCCTTTTCTATGTCACTCAACAGCAGGTTGTACACATACTCCGGGGGTTGCTCGGAGGTGATACAGGCATACACCGCCTGCATGACTTTGGCTCGGATCTGGCGACGGGTAATCATCTGGAATTAACAAGCTTGCTGGCAATACAGAAACGTGAAGTTACCGCACCGGACGGTAAATTCCAACTGGACGAAAGATAAGACTTGGTATGGGGGATCATCAATGCGGCTATACCAGTCAAAAACTGGTCCTCACAAAGGGGCATGTGAAGTAAAAAGAGCGGCATTGTATCAACTAACGGGTGACGTGTACGCCTGGCAAAGGTAGAGAATCTTTTCTGATTTTTCCAACCGCGACCTGGGTTTTTTGTGCCGGAACTGCCCGCTTGCGCATTATATATGTATCAAGCCCCTGTCTGCTCCGGATGGGCAGATATTTTTTTAGCGACAAACCTCTCCAGGTCTTGCCTGATACTGGGATATATATTTTTTTTCTGCACATTTGTCAGCGATTCCGGCCTATATGCCAACATCCTCGCCCCAAAAGGGTTAGGTACCTAACAGATACAGCAGTTATGAATCAAGAGGTATTTCCTTCACCCGGCTCTATTGAGGACAAGGTGAAACCCGCTTTTTTTCCCCGTCACCAGTCTGCCATCTACCGCCGTCTGGAAAATAAACATACCCTCGTAGAAATTGAGGATGACCCGCTCGGCACCCAGATGGTGATCAACCTGGGTCCGCAGCACCCGGCCACCCACGGGGTACTGCGGATGGTCTTGCAGGTGGACGGCGAAAAAATTGTGAAGGCTGTCACAGACATAGGATACCTCCACCGGGGGATCGAAAAAATCGCTGAGAATAAAACCTTCCAGGAATTCATGCCCTATACAGACCGCATGGATACCTGTCGCCTTACTCCAATAACGTAGCGTTCTGCCTGGCTGTCGAAAAACTGGCCGGTATCGCCGTGCCGGAGCGCGCGCAGTATATCCGCACGATCGCTTGCGAGCTGGCGCGTATCTCCTCACACCTGCTCTGGCTCGGTACGATGGTCATGGACGTAGGTGCCCTCTCAATGTTCCTCTGGACCTTCCGGGAGCGGGAGTATCTCTACAGCATATTTGACAAGCTGGCCGGGGTACGCTTTACGGTCAGCCACTGCCGCATCGGCGGGATACAGTATGACCTGAACCAGGACACGATAGATGATATCATGGCCTGGAAGAAAAATTTCCGGAAAGAGCTCAGCGACTGGCGCAAACTCCTCGCCAACAATGGCATCTGGATCAACCGCAACCGCGAGGTGGGAGTACTCACACGTGAGAAAGCCCTGGAGTTCGGGGTGACAGGTCCCGTCCTCCGGGCCTCTGGAGTGCCCTATGACATCCGCACCTTTGAGCCTTATCTGGTGTATGACCAGGTGGACTTTGATATCGTGACCCGGGATGAAGGTGACTGCCTGGCACGGTACTACGTGCGCATGGACGAGATGGTGCAGAGCATCCGGATTCTCGATCAGCTGATGGAGCAGCTCCCCGGCGGAGATATCCGCACCGACAATGCCAAGCAGGCGTATCCCTCCAAGTCAGAGGTATATTACTCTATGGAAGGCATGATCCACGACTTTATGATGACGGATGTAGGTGTCATGCCACCCGTCGGTGCCGAAATCTATCATGCCATCGAGGCGCCCAAAGGTGAGCTGGGATTCCACCTGAAGTCTGACGGAACAGGGTCACCCTGGCGCTGCAAGATCAAAAGCCCGTCCTTTGCCAATCTCCAATGCCTGGAGCACCTCATGGAGGGAAGTATGATCTCTGACACAGTGGTACTGATCGGTTCGCTGGATCCCGTCATGGGCGAATCTGACAAATAATCAGCAAATCGCAATATATGTGTTGCTGAATTAAATTATTGTAAATAATAACCCGCCCGGAGTAAAATCCGGGTTTTTTTATGTAGTTTCATCGGGTAATCAACCCCCCAATTTTACTTCCAATGAATACGAACGAAGAAAACAAAAGCACGCTGGACGAAATCAGCGAAAAAATCGAAGCTACCCTTGATCAGGTTGAGAGTGCCATCGAAACCCAGTACGAAAACCTGAAGCAGAATGAAGTGGTCGGTAATCTCCTGGAGAAAGGCGAGGCACTCATCGAAGACCTCATGGACAAAGCTGATGAACTGAAGGACAAACTCTTCGGAAGTGATGACCAGCCCGCTGAAGCATCTGCTCCTGAAGCCGAAGCACCCGCTGCTGAGGCCGGAGACGCCACAGATGAACCTGCTGCCTGAGTGATCTCACCCATTGTATGAGGCACAGCCTGCGGCTGTGTCTCTTTTTTTTGGCCCGAAATCATCTCCCATGCACATTGTCATTACCTGAATATATTACTTTTGGCTCCACGCCGAGCGATTTATTACGAACAATCAGAGTAAGATATTTTTCCCCATACCTGCCCCAACCCTCAAAATTGACCTGAAAAAGCCTCATTATCTGCCCCATCAGGACAATAGCCAGTAGTTACTTACAGCCCGGCACCACATATTACAAATATTAATACTTTTGGGTAATTAAATTATCCATGCCCAGGCTTATTGTATTCATCGTTATTTACACGATACTTGGCTTTGCTCTTGGACAACCTGTAGCGGCCTTCCAGGCCAACCAGCAGCGCGGATGTCCGCCGCTGGTGATCCAGTTTCAGGATCAGTCCTCTCAGGCTGTGGCCTGGGAGTGGGACACAGGGGTAGGTGTTTCTACCTTACAGCATCCCAATGCCGTCTACACCACACCGGGATTGTATACGATCCGGCTGGTCGTCACCGATGCATCAGGCCAACGAGACACCCTGATTCAGACTCAATATATTGAGGTCTACCGCCTGCCACAGGCTGCCCTCAGTGCCTCGCCCCGAACTGCCTGTGCACATACGCCGATCACGTTTACCAGCCAGTCAGGAGCAGGCTCCGGCACGATCACCAACTGGACCTGGGATTTTGGAGACGGGAATATCAGCCAGCAGGCACAGCCGGTCCATGTGTATACCCACTCAGGCACCTTTCCGGTATCCCTCACCGTCGTCAACCAATATGGGTGCGAAGACAACATCACCCTGCCGGCTTTTATTACGATCCAGGCGCCTGACCCGGCCTTCACCTCTGGCCCCACCCTTGCCTGCGGCCCTCCGCTGCCCGTACAGTTTACCAGCACAGGAACCGTCACGGGACAACATGAGTGGTTATTTGGAGACGGGGGCAGTGCCAATGTGGTAAATCCCCTGCATGTATACACAGGATATGGCTCCTTTCATGTGACCCATATCGTGGCTGATGCCCAGGGTTGCCGCGATACCCTGACCCGCCCCGGGTGGGTCAATATCGGCGTAAACACCCTCAACATCGGCATCAGCGATACGAGTATCTGCCGGAATGATACCATTTTTTTCTCAACCAATGCAGCCTCTAATGCCACTGCCACCTGGGATTTTGGAGACGGTAGCAGTGGTACCGGGATCAACCCCTGGCATATCTATACAACACCGGGCACCTTTACGGTATCGGCTTTGATCTCTGATGCCAGCGGATGTAGTTTTTCGCAGAGCCGACAGGTCACCATCTACGATTATCCGGTGATGGGTTTTACCGTAGCGGATACCAACGTAGGCTGCGCAGCTCCGTTTCCGGTGCAGTTTGTCAACCAGACAACCGGTGCGACGACCTTTAACTGGTCATTTGGCGATGGGACCTCCTCTAACCAGGCCAATCCCCTCCATGTATACCAAAATCCCGGCAACTATACGGTACAGTTACTGGCCTCGGGCCCCCTGGGCTGTACCAATGCGCTCCGGATCAATCAATATATCCGTATCGTAGAGCCCAAAACCGGTTTCCGGGCGGACGTACGGGGTGGATGTGCCCCCCTGACGGTGACGTTTGAAGACACAAGTGAATCCGTATTCCCGATCGTGCAGTGGCTCTGGAACTTTGGGGACGGCACGACCTCTACGTTGCAGCATCCGGTCCATACCTATGCTGACACCGGCCAATATACCGTCACCCTGACCACCGTCAACAGCGAGGGATGTACCAGTACCTCTGTCCGGGAAAACTTTATCACCGCAGGTCAACCCCCGGTGGCGGGATTTACGATCAGCACAGATACCGCCTGCGCCCTTGCGCCGGTCCAGTTTACCAGTACGTCCACCGGCCAGGACAGCCTGATGTATGTATGGTACTTTGGCGATGGAGATACCGCCATGTCCGCCAATCCGGCCCATGGATTTTCTGCCCTGGGCCCTATGGACGTGACCCTGGTTGTCTCGGACCGAGGCTGTACAGATACCCTGACCCAAAGCCAGGCAGTAGAGATTCTGGCCCCGCTCCCGATCATTGCGATCAGTGACCGCAGCATCTGCGAGGTACCTGCCACGGTTACCTTCCAGAATTTTTCCATCGGGTACGACAGTTTTGCCTGGACCCTCAATGGGAGTGTGCCCAGTACACAGCCTAATTTTTCCTACACCTTCACCGCAGATGGCAGTTACGGCGTGTCCCTGACCGTGTCCAATCAACTGACGGGATGTATCACAACTGCTTACGACTCCGTGAAGGTCCTCCGGGCGCAGGCAGATTTTGTGCCCAGTGTCACGCATGGTTGTACCCCGCTGACGGTGCGGTTTCAGGACCAGTCTGCCAATCCGATCCTGTGGAAATGGGATTTTGGGGTGGCAAGTACCCTGGGAGATACTGCCAATTCCGCCAATCCGGTTTATACCTACAGCCAGCCGGGCATCTATGAGGCTCGTCTGATCATCCGCAACAGCCTGGAGTGCCGTGATACGCTGGTATACCGGTCGATTGTGTCCGCAAGGGCGGATGCCGCCTTTGGATCCCTGGGAGACTCCTCCGCCTGTATGCCTGCTGCGGTCCAGTTTCAGGACAGGTCCAGCTCGTACAGCCCGATCGTAGCTTGGGACTGGGACCTGGGAGACGGCACCACCTCCGCCCTCCAGCATCCGGCACATGTATATACGGCGGCAGGCTCATATACGGTCAAACTCCGGGTGACAGACCAATATGGCTGCCAGGACTCGCTCACACGCCCTAATTTTGTGCAGGCAACCCAACCCATACCGGACTTTCTGGTGACGCCCCGCGTCGCATGTCAGGATGAGGCGGTGACATTTGTCAGCCTCTCCAGCGGCGTCGGACTTTCGTTTAACTGGGATTTTGGGGACGGCGCCACCTCTGTGCTCGCCAATCCTGTTCATACCTACACCCAGACCGGCACCTACGATATCCGGCTTACGATTACGGACGTAAATGGATGTGATTCTACCCTGGTATTGCCCGGACATGTCGTGATCCAAAACCTGGCCGCAGCCTTTAATGCAGCCCCCGTTTTTGCAGCTTGTCCCCCTCTGGCCGTTGATTTTGCCGCAGATACCAGCTTTTTACATGAAGGCATCGAGTATATCTGGAATTTTGGCAATGGAGCTTCAGCCAACCAACCAGCGCCTACCCATATCTATACCCAGCCAGGCACCTACGATGTGCAGCTTATCGTCCGGACTCCCAGCGGATGTGCAGACACGCTGCTGATGCCCAACCTTATCACGGTAGGAGGACCGACGGCAGCATTCTCATTTACACCGCTGGTGGTGTGTCCGGGCGATCCGGTCTTTTTCTCAGCGACCTCGACGGACTCGGTCTCATATGCCTGGTCGTTTGGAGACGGCACGACAGGCATCGGACAGCAGACTACTCATGCCTATCAGACACCCGGTATATTTTCACCTGTATTAATCGTAGAGGATACCACAGGCTGTCAGGTGTACAATGTCTCTGACGATCAGGTGACGGTATTAGCCCCTCCGCAGGCAGCTTTTACGGTCAATAGCCGCACCGTATGTCACCCAGGTACCGTCCAGTTCAGTCAGCAAAGCACCTCTGTCTCACCCGTGACCGCCTGGCAATGGGATTTTGGGGACGGAACCACCGACACAGTCGCCAATCCGGTGCATACCTATGCCCTTCCGGGTACCTATACCGTGCGATTGATCGTCTGGAATGCACTCGGATGCAGCGATACCCTCTCCGAAAATAATTTTATCCAGGTCTTTCCTACGCCTATCATTCAACTCCAGGCATCTGACACGACAGGGTGTACGCCGCTTGCTGTCACCTTTGAGGTAACGGCGCCGGGCCATCCGGCGGCACTCACCCAATGGCAGTGGTATTTTGGCCTGGCCGGTGCAGGATCAACTCAGGCAATGCCTCAGTTTGTTTATACCCAGGGAGGTACGTACGCCACGAGCATCACGGCCACCGATTCCAATGGATGTCAGGCGACCGCAGGATTGTCTGTCACAGCCTATACCTCGCCGACGGTGCAGATAGATGTCAGTGACAGCCTGGGATGTGCACCTTTTGGGGTGCAATTCAGCAGCCAGACGACCGGCTCCGTCACACAGTGGGCATGGGACCTGGGAGACAATACCACCTCCACCCAGGCAAATCCTGCTCATACCTACCCCAACAATGGCACCTACGATGTATCACTGGCGGTGACAGACAGTATGGGCTGTACGGGACAGGCCCTGCGTCCGGCCCTGATCCGGCTGGATGCTCCGGTGGCTGACTTCAGGACAGCCGACACGGTGATCTGTGCCAATCTGCCGATCAGCTTTGAAGATCAAAGCCGGGGATGGATGCCCATCATAGCCTGGAACTGGAGTTTTGGAGACGGAACGACCAGTACACAGCAAAACCCCACACATGCTTTTGCGCCGGGTAATTATACCATCAGCCTGACGGTCACGGACTCACTGGGATGCAGCCATACCCTGACCCGTGTGGCCTATATCGAAGCCGTCCTGCAGGAAACGCCGGAAGCCCTGGAAATTGCCTACGTGAGTGTGCTGAGTGATACCGAAACGGAGGTTCATTTTGCCCCTTATCACAACACAAACCGAGACTTCAGCGCCTACCTGATCTACCGTCAGAACACCAGCGGCGGGTATGACCTGGCCGGACAGATCACCGATCTTGCGACTACCCGATACACAGATACCGGACTGGATACCCGGCATGTCCGGTACTGTTATAAGGTAGCCGTGCTCACCACCTGCGGGGTAGAATCCGTGCTGGATCAGGCAGAACCCCACTGTACGGTCCTGCTGACGGCAACTGCCGGCGCCGGGGAGGTGTTTCTGTCCTGGAGCGACTATATAGGATGGGAAACCACCAACTGGCTGGTCTACCGGGTCCAGGACTACGGGCCGAATGGGCGTCAGCTAATGGCAACCCTGCCGGGCAACGTCTTTACGTGGCTGGACACCGCAATGTACTGCTATGACACCTACACCTACCGGGTAGTGGCTTCCGGACTCCGGTACCGCTCCTGGTCTGACACAGCCTTTGCTGCGCCGAGCCATGTTGCCCCAGACAGGCCGGTACATGTCGTGCGGGCTACAGTAGAAAATAACCAGACGGTCCAGGTGAGCTGGGACCTGCCACCGATGGATGATCTTCAGGACATCGTGGTGGAGCGGTACGAAAACGGAGCCTATCGGGAGCAGTACCGTACGCCTGCGACCAATGTAGCGGGCAAGTATGAAGATACCGGGGTGAATGTACAGACATCGTCCTTCCGGTATCGGGTGATGGCCGTGGACAGTTGCGGGGCGGGCTCACCGGTCGGCAGACCCGGCAACAATATCGTGCTGGAGGCCCGGCGGGAGTCTGGCAGAATTCTCCTGGAATGGCTGCCGTATGAAGGATGGGAAAATGGCGTGGAGACCTATGGCATTGAAATATATGACGAGGCCGCAGGTGTATTCATCCCACTGGTACAGGTACCGGGGACGCTCACTTCCTTTGAGGATGTGGCTACGACAGGCGAGCAGGCAGTCAATTGTTACCGGATCACTGCGTATGAGCAGGCGGGGTATCGTACCTTCAGCCTTTCGAATGAGTCCTGCGTAACCCTGGATCCGCTTCTGTATACGGCCAGTGCCTTTACGCCCAACGGAGACGGATTTAATGACCGGTTTGAGATCAAAGGTTCGTACCTGCAAACGTATGAGCTGCGGGTGTACGATCGCTGGGGACGGATCTTATTTGAGGCGACCAGCCTGAGTGATGCCTGGGATGGTCGTCTGCGGGACGGATCCCCTGCGCCTGAGGGTGTGTATGTATTTGTAGTGAGTGCAGTCGGATATCAGGGCCAGCGTGTGCAGCGTGCTGGCAGCGTGACCCTGATCCGGTAACCGCGTCTGTCGTTCCACCCGGACAGCATTTCAGGCATGAAATGGGGTCCGGGTTTTCTTTCCCGGACATTCTTTGCTAGCTTCGGGGCGAATTGCGGTTATGCATCTCCTCAAGCACGTATGTTTCGCCGGGATACTGGGCTGGCTGGCCACCACAGCCGGGTGTGGCCTGCTGCCGCCTGTATGTCAGGACCTGAGCGTACAGGGTATCTGCACCTTCAGGTCTCCCGACTTCATGGACCAGGTCGTCACACTCAACACAGATGCCCAACTCCAGCTCGCCAATCCTTACCGGCATTTTTATGTAGTGATGCGGCACAACGAATATTCCGACCTGAAGGCCCGCTATCCTAAATATTCGCTGGAGGACTACTACGATTTTCATATCGAAAACCTGCTCCAGGATTTCGCCGAGCCACAGGCTCCAGGACCAGCCGAGAGACAACTGCAGGGCCTTGAAGCCCTGATCGGAACCTTTACAGGCAACTACAAAGGTGACCTCGTTTATGGCCGGCTGGTCCTCCTGCGCTCCAAAGTCCGGCTGTACCAGTTTGCGATGTGGTGCCCGGTAGCAGACACCGCCTACTGCCGCCCGTATATGGATACGATCATCCAGACCTTCCGGGAGATCCCCCGGGAACGATAATATCCAGGCCCTGCCTCAGCGTTTGCTGGGTGCCTTGATCATGCGGTTGCCCGTGGCATCATGGACTGCATAGTCAAAGTTGGGCTGGATGCAGTAGGAACCATGTTCGCCGTGTTTGTTGAGGGCGATAAATCCCACCTGAATTTCCTGGTAGTCAGGATTTTTGGAGATCAGACGTTCTACGGCCAACTGACAGGCTTCCTGCGGGCTGTGCCCTTGCCGCATCAGTTCTACCACGAGATGTGTGCCACAAATCCGGATGACAGCTTCTCCCCAGCCAGTAGCGGCAGCTCCTCCGATTTCATTGTCTACAAACAAGCCCGCCCCGATAATAGGCGAGTCCCCTACCCTGCCGTGCAGCTTGTAGGCCGCCCCGCTGGTCGTACAGGCCCCGGACAGGTTGCCCTGTGCATCCAGCGCGACCATGCCGATGGTATCATGGTTTTCGACATTAATCGGAGGCCGGGTGAAGGTCTGGGTAGCCATCCATTCCCGCCAGGCCTGCTCAGCCTCAGGGGTCAGCAGGTTTTCAGGTTTTATACCCTGCTCCCATGCAAACTGCTGCGCGCCCTCGCCCACAAGCATGATATGAGGTGTTTTTTCCATCACCATCCGGGCCAGGGAGATCGGGTGCATGATGTCCTGCACAAAAGCGACCGAACCACAGTTGCCTGTTTCGTCCATGATACAAGCGTCGAGGGTGACCTTGCCTGTGCGGTCGGGGAGTCCTCCGTACCCTACACTGGTGACCTGAGGATCCGCCTCAGATACCCGCACGCCGGCTTCAACGGCATCCAGTGCCCGGCCCCCTGCCGAGAGTATCTGCCAGGCAGCCGCATTGGCGGCGAGACCATGCTGCCAGGTAGAAATCACCATCGGCTGCGGGGTTCCTGCAGGGCGGGAATCGGCCCGGCAGGCCTGGAGGAAGGCTGCCCAGCTCAGGCTACCGAGAGAAAACTGACGGAGAAACGTGCGACGAGTAGGATTCATAGAATTATTTCATAAGCATATTGGCACATAAATTCGGAAAAAGCGTCATATTCGCAATATCTGATTTGCTACATCTCTATGGCTACTCCTACTACTACTACTTCCACGCGTACCAGCGGCACGGTAACTACTTCTGCCAGCGCCCTGTACGCCTTGATTTCCTTGTTTTTTATGTGGGGATTTATCACCTGCATGAATGACATTCTGATTCCGTCCTTCAAGGAAATGTTTACCCTGACGTATTTTCAGGCATTTCTGGTTCAGTTTGCTTTTTTTGGGGCCTACTTCATTGGCTCGCTGATATTTTTTGTGATTTCAGCCACAATTGGCGACCCCATACAGGCATTGGGGTATAAAAACGGGATATTGGGCGGGCTGGGCCTGTCAGCGATTGCGTGTCTCATGTTTTATCCGGCAGCGGCCAACCATAGTTATGGTTTTTTTCTGGGCGCGCTTTTTACGCTGGGTCTGGGATTCACGCTGCTGCAGATTGCCGCCAACCCGTATGTTGCCATTATGGGTTCTCCGGAGACAGCCCCCAGTCGTCTCAACCTGGCGCAGGCCTTTAACTCTTTTGGTACCACCATCGCCCCGCTGATCGGAGGGTACTTTATTTTTGAATTTTTTGCGGATGCCGCTGGCAACCCTACCCCTGAGGGCCTCCAGACCCTGTACCCTATTTTTGCGGTGGTATTTATCCTGGTAGGGGTGTTTATGTTTTTTATGCCCTTGCCCAAGGTCGAGAGTGACCCTATTGAGCCGGGTATCGGTGCGCTGCGGTTTCCCCATCTGCGGCTGGGCATGGTCGCTATTTTTATGTACGTAGGGGGCGAGGTCGTGGTAGGCAGCGCCCTGATCAATTTTTTTGGGTTGCCAGAGATCATGGGCATGGACAAAACCCGGGGTGATATTTTTCTGGCCTTCTACTGGGGGGGCGCGATGATCGGCCGGTTTGCGGGTGCAGTCGCGATGGGTGACACCGTCCAAAGTGTACGCAAGTATGCCACCATGCTGGGGGTAGCACTGGCAGCCTTTGCCTTTATCTTTTTTGCAGCCTGGTTTAAGAGTAAGTTTACCCTCACCTTTGGCGAGGTATGGCCTTTCCTGCTGCTGATCGTCCTGAATTTTGCAGGGTTTTATGCGGGGCAGTCCATGCCGGGGCGCACCTTTGCGGTATTTTCTGGTGCAAACCTCCTCCTGCTGCTGGTAGCGGTCTTTGCGAGCGGTCCTGTGGCATTCTGGAGCATTATCGGGATTGGTCTTTTTAACTCGATCATGTGGTCCAATATTTTCACCCTCTCCATAGATGGTCTTGGCAAATACACCAGCCAGGGGTCGTCGCTGCTGGTGATGATGATCCTGGGTGGTGCGCTGCTGCCCCCTCTCCAGGGAATTATAGCAGACAAAATCGGGCTTCAAATCTCCTTTGTCCTGGCGATGATCTGCTACGCGTATCTGCTTTACTACGGTGCAGCCGGCTATAAAGCAGGTAAAGACCGTTTATAAGCCAATTCAAACCATTGTGCCCGGAAGGATTTGTTTGCAGGTCCCACCCGGTTGCATATTGCCATACCTAACCTCACCGTAAGGAATAAACAAGACTTCTGTATGCTACCCGTTGCTATCGGAATAGACATCGGCGGAACCAACACCAAGTTTGGGATCGTGAACGCCAACGGCACCATCCTCGCCAGCAACTCCATCTCCACCCGGGATCACGATGATCCCCAGGAGTTTGTGAGTGCCCTGCACCAGGCGATCCTTCAACTGATCCACGATGAGGTCCATGAGCCTATCGAGATCAAAGGGGTCGGGGTTGGCGCGCCTAATGCCAACTACTTCAAAGGTACGATCGAGTACGCACCTAACCTGCGGTGGCGGGGGGTGGTGCCGCTGACGGCCCTTTTTAAACAATATTATCAGGTCCCAGTCGTGGTCACCAATGACGCCAACGCTGCCGCCATCGGCGAGATGGTATATGGGGGTGCCAAAGGCCTCCGGGACTTTGTGGTGATCACCCTCGGGACAGGTGTCGGGAGTGGGTTTGTGGCCAATGGATTCCTGATCTATGGACATGACGGATTTGCGGGTGAATTTGGACACGTGACCGCCGTACGTGGCGGCAGGCTCTGCTCCTGCGGGCGCCGGGGCTGCGTAGAGACCTATGCATCAGCCCGGGGTGTGGTCCTGACCGTGCAGGAACTCCTCGCCGGCCACCCTGAAGATAGCATGCTGGACGGCATTCCTTCTGATGAAATGACCCCTAAGCATGTATTTGATGCTGCTGAGCAAGGTGATAAAGTGGCCAGGGAAGCCTTTGAATACACCGGACAAATCCTGGGCGAATCCCTCTCCGACCTGGTTGCCTATACCAGCCCTTCTACCATTTTCCTTTTCGGGGGGGTAGCAAAAGCTGGCCCCTGGATTCTGGAGCCGACCCGCCGCCACATGGAGCAGAACCTCCTGAGTATCTACCAAAACAAGGTAAAAATTGTTCCTTCTCACCTCCCGGAGTCTGACGCAGCCATCCTGGGCGCCAGCTCACTCGTATGGCAGGAGCTGACAGGCGTGAGCTGATCGTGAACATACAGCCCGGAATAATGCCTAATGGGGATTGTTTCGGGCTATTGTATGATGGATGGGGCGTCACGCCAGATCTGATGCTCAGGCATACAACAGGGTATCATAATTGCAGGAAAGGATAAAGCCGACAGGAAAAAAGACGCATGATTCATACCAACGCTTGTGGTTGGGGCTAACTTTGGTGTAGTAATTTTCCTACGAAAGCGGTATATTTATCCTTTATCCAAGAGAACCTTACCTGTATGCGACCCCTACTACTCATGTTCTGCGGCCTGTGGGCCGTAGCCTCCCTGTATGCACAGGAGCCATCCCAGCTTCGGCTTTGGTACGATCGCCCGGCCCGGGCCTGGGAAGAGGCGCTCCCCCTCGGCAATGGCCGCATGGCTGCGATGGTATCCGGTACACCTGCCGAGGAATCTCTCCAGCTCAATGAGCACACCCTCTGGGCCGGCGGCCCTCATCGCAACGAAAATCCTGACGCCGCAGAAGCCCTGCCCCTGGTACGCCAGCTTCTCATAGACGGATTGTATGACTCCGCCCAGGCCGTTACCAACCGCCGGATCATCGCCAACAAATATCACGGTGCTCCATTTCAGCCAGCCGGGCACGTGTACCTGACTTTTCCGGGCCATGAGACCGCCGCTGACTACTATCGCGAACTGGACCTCCGCAAAGCCGCCACAACGGTACGCTACCGGGTGGGTCAGGTGCGCTATACCCGCATGACCCTGGCCTCACAGGCAGATCCTGTCATTCTCCAGCGGATCACGGCAGACCAACCCGGCAAGATCACGTTCTCCCTGCGCGCTGAGAGTCCGCAGCGGCATACGGTACAAGTACAAAACGACCGGCTGGTCCTGGCCGGGGTATCGGGTGACTTTGAAGACATTCCGGGTCAGGTACAGTTCAGGGTACTGGTGTATATCCGCATCAAAGGAGGCACCATCACCACCAATGACCAACAGATACAGGTAACCGGAGCAGATGAAGCACTGGTTTATATCACCCTTGCCACCAATTTTGTCAACTACCGCGATCTCTCTGCCAATCCTGATGCAAGAGCTGAGGCTCAGCTCGGCCAGGCTTTGGCGCAGGGTGAATGGCAGGACCTCCTCAACCGGCATGTGAATACCTATCAGCGGTGGTTCAACCGGGTCAACCTGGAGCTGGGTACCAGCGATGCGGCCCGGCTCCCGACAGATATACGGGTGCGCCAGTTTAAGGAGGTGCAGGACCCCCAACTGGTAGCCCTGTACTTCCAGTATGGCCGGTATCTGCTCATATCCAGCTCTCAGCCAGGCGGGCAACCCGCCAATCTCCAGGGAATATGGAATCCTCACATGAATCCACCCTGGGACAGCAAATACACCTTAAACATTAATGCGGAGATGAATTACTGGCCGGCTGAGCTGACCCATCTCCCCGAGACACATGAGCCGCTGCTGCAGATGATCACAGAGCTGGCAGAAACCGGGCGGGAAACTGCCCGCCTCATGTATAATGCACCCGGCTGGGTGGTACATCACAACACGGACCTGTGGCGTATTGCAGGACCTATTGATGGTTCGTTTTGGGGTATGTGGCCCATGGGCAGTGCCTGGCTTTGCCAGCACCTCTGGGAGCGGTATCAGTTTAGCGGAGACCAGCGTTACCTGAACCAGGCTTATCCGATTATGAAGTCTGCCTGCGAGTTTTATTCCCATATCCTCAGCAGTGCCCCGACGCATAACTGGCTGGTGGTCTCGCCCTCTATTTCACCTGAAAATGCTCCCGGAGACCATCCGAATGTATCACTTACCAATGGCGCCATGATGGACTACGAGCTGCTGTTTGAGTTGTTTTCCAATACCCTTGTGGCAGCAGCCCGTACACAAGAGCCGGATGAAACCTTCGTAAAAGACCTGACACAACTGCGGGACAGACTCCCGCCCATGCATATCGGGCGTCATGGCCAGCTTCAGGAGTGGCTTCAGGACCGGGATAGCCCGGATGACCACCACCGCCATGTATCACACCTGTACGCCTTGCACCCGGGCAACCAGATATCTCCCTTCCGTACCCCGGAGCTGGCTGCCGCAGCCCGTCAGTCCCTTGTCTTCCGGGGGGATGCCTCCACCGGCTGGTCCATGGGCTGGAAAGTTAATCTCTGGGCCCGCCTCCTGGATGGGAATCACGCCTACAGCCTGATCCGGGATCAACTCAGCCTGATTGAACCCAAACCGGGCGAAATTTCATTCTCCGGGGCAGGTGGCACCTACCCCAACCTGATGGACGCCCATCCCCCGTTTCAAATTGACGGAAACTTCGGGTGTACCGCAGGGATTGCAGAAATGTTGCTCCAGAGCCATGACGGGACGATCCACCTGCTCCCCGCCTTACCTGATGTATGGCCCAGCGGCAGGGTGACAGGTCTCCGGGCAAGGGGGGGATTTGAGCTCAACAGGCTGGTCTGGGAGAATGGCCGACCCACAGAGGTCATCATTACCTCCAACCAGGGAGGCATCTGCCAGATACGCAGCCCTTATGAGCTGGCCACCCTAAACGGTAAACCCATCCGCCCCACTCAAAAGCCGAATACCAATCCGTTTTTTTCCTATACTCCTACGCCAGCCCCCCGGATTGCGAACCCTCAGCTTATTAATCCCATTGAGCTCCGCAGGAGTTTTGTCTATGAGTTCAGGACAGAACCCGGTATGCGGTACGAGCTGCGGTAGGATCCTTGCGGCTACACACCGAATAATACCAGCCAGACCTTGCCTGGCTGTGCCATGAACAGGTGGACCGGATAGGCATATGCCTCTGATCGTTTCCAGAGCCATCGCCTGCCGGTCCAGCATCCGTCCTCAATCTGGGCGGCATCATCCGGCCCAAATCCTTCCAGCCCCTCGTCATCCTCACCCATAACCTGATAGAGCCGGTTGGTGAGTTGCTCCAGGGTGCTCAGCAGGAGGGTCGGACGGTAGGTATTCTCCAGGATCAGGTTTCGGACCCCGTCAGCAAAGAGGCATATCCTGACACGGTTAAACAGTTCCTGCTCCGCGACACCGATGATCCGCTCAAATATCCTGACCTCTTCCCGGTCTTCATTAATCAGCCGGTCTATCGGGGCGGATGAAGGGTCAGGCAAGTCCAGCAATGGCAGATCAAACAAGCGCATGATCGCGCGGCTGCGCACGCGGGCGCTGACCGGGGCACGAAACCGCCGCACCGGATCTGGCTGGGTTGCCAGCCGCAGCGGGGTCCATGCCAGGGCATGTATCGGGATGGAACGCCCGCCAGCCACGGCCAGGGCAGCCTCCGTCGGTTGCTGGCTGAGGACTTCGGCCAACTCCTGGTCGCGCATCAGGTAGATCAACACCTGATCATGTGGCATTGCCTCGGTCATGCTGGCCGGAGGTTCCGGCGTCTGGTTGGTGGCGTGAAGATATACCCCCCGGAGGTGATGCAGGTAACGAAGCCAGCGCCAGTCTGTACCCAGCGTATAGGCCGCATACAGACGGGTGATCCGGGTAAGCTCTGAAGCGGGCGTCTCGGCGAGCGGGCGCAACTCCGGATGGTCCAGCGTGCGGCATACCGTACCGGCATGGGCAGGTATCGCGAGAAATCGCTGGATCTGTATTTCCAGGTGAAAAACAGGTCCGTCAGGCCAGGTCCCGGGCACGGTTTTGTCCGCCTGAGACGCTGCTAACCAAGCGGGCATAACCTGATGAAAAAAACCATAACGGCCATCAGCCTGCCGGACCAGTACCGGGCCAGGCACACGGCCAGGGCGATGATCCGGATCAGGCCAGCAAGCCAGGGCCTCAGCCTCCGGGATAGACGTGGTATTGTGCTGGACCATCCAGGCTACTACGTTGTGCAGCCACCTCCACCAGTCTTCTGTGACGGATGGCTGTCGGCTCACCTGATTCCCGAGTATTTGCAGCCAGCCTTCGACCGCCTGCGTCCTGTACACAGGCCGAAAATCAGGATGGTCTGCCGAGCGATAAACCAGCCCCCTGATCAGGCCCGGACGCCCCCAAAGGTCCGGATGGGTCTGCGCCAGCGCAGCCAGGCGCCGGCGCTCGCGGCCCGTGCGTGCATACGGGCGGATCGCCTGCCGGATCGCCGCTGTATGCACCGGGAGCAGCTCCCATATCTGCCAGGTCTGACAAGTCTCGTCTCCCGTAAACTCTGCCGTACCGGGTGATGAGCCCGGCTGAAAAACCCCGGGTAACGATGCTTCTCCTACGGCCAGCACCCGGCGAAACTGGGCTGTACACATGATCAGGTACTCCAGTGCGGCCTTCATGTCAGGCTGTTGCCTGAGCCATGTACCGGCATCGTCCAGGAGCAGGGTTTTTTGTGCCGGATGGCGAATGGCGGCGACCTGCGCGAGTGCATCCGGCACCAGCAATGAGACAAGATCTATATGCTGCGTTTGCAGCGGGGATCTGGCCCGGCTCCAGGCACGTATCAATACCCCCGTACACCCCGCCAGGCTGGCACTGCGTACCCAAATCCTGTCCGGAAGACGTGCCGATTGTGCTGGCCAGTTGTGGACCAGGTAATAGGCGGCTTCTGTCTCAGGCGCATGAGCCCAGGCCAGGGGCCAGCGCCAGGGACGGAGTGCATCCCGGATCACTGCTGGTGCATACCACCGTTTTAAGGTCCGGACGGCCCACAGGCTCCTCCATCCTGCCTGTACAACCGGCACCAGTCTGTACAGCAACATACTTCCCAGCACCAGCCCTCCTGCGATGCCCAGACCGATTATGATATTTATCTGACGTTCATCCATATACATTGGGTAGCCGAACCTACGGCCCGCTTCTGCTTGTTCAAATCTATGCCAATCACGCAGCTGTACCGGCCCGACGCTGCATAATGGACAGATCTCAGCTAATGTAAGGTAATTTTGGAGAAGGTACTATCTTATACCTGTGACTTGTCTGCTGTCTGCAGATGCCAGACAAGGATCGCAGTCGCCGTGGCGGCATTCAGCGACTCGGCACCTCCGATGCGGGGAATCGTCACCCGCCGTACGCCGTTAAGGGCACGTACTGACGCTGACACACCCCGGGCTTCATTGCCGATCAGGATGACCGTATCGGTAGCGGGTATGACCTGGCGGAGGTCTTCCCCGTTCATGTCGGCTACCCATACCCGGTGCGGGGCTGCTGCCACCTGTGAAGGCCAGTCAGCAGCATATTGAAATTTCACCCGAAAAACCGCCCCCATGCTGCTCCGGAGGGCCTTGGGGTTGAGCCAGTCAACGGTGTCGGGACTGGCGATCACCCAGTTTATCCCAAACCAATCTGCCAGCCGCAGGATGGTGCCCAGGTTGCCGGGGTCCGTGATCTGGTCGAGCAGGATGCCCCTGCCCGGCGGCAGTACCCCAGCAGGTACAGGTTTCTCAAATGACGCATCCGGAAACCGGACTATTGCCACCCAGCCCTCCGGGTGTTGCTGGCTGCTGAGTTGCCTGATCTCCGCCTCCTGAGCCTCAAAAAAAGGAATGTCCGGATGTACCTGGTCCGGTGCCTCTCCCTGCCGTACAATCAGCGCCTCAACCGGCCAGCCAGACGTTATGGCTTCCCGGCACATTTTTTCACCCTCCACGATAAACATACGGTGCTGATGCCGGTATTTTTTCACCGTCAGGGAGGCAAAAAGTTTTAATTTCGCTTTTGAAAGGGGAAGCATGTCCGCAATAATACAAAAATACCTGAAAACCACTGCCTGGTTACTCCTGGCAGTCAGCCTGGGTGCCTGCAGCACCACACGCCACGTGGAGCGGGGACAACTGCTGCTGAAAAAAGAGCCGGCTTTTAAGGGCAATAAAGCGCTCAGCAGTGGCGAGATGCTCCTGGCTGTGGACCATCGCCCCAATAGCCGGTGGCTCCTGCCCAAGGTGCCACTCTATGTCTATAATACGGGCAGAACCCTGGAAAAATGGTGGTACCGTGATCTGCCACCCCTCGGACCTGAAGATCCGCCACCAGGCGGCATCCGGTCAGGACTGCGGTGGATGATGTACCGGTTTGGGGAGCCTCCTGTCCTGATAGACGAAGACCTGATCGCAAGGGACACGGCGAGCCTGCGGGCGTTTGCTTTTGCCAACGGTTATTTTTTTCCGGAAATCCACTACGAGATAGATACCCTCAACGGTATTTTGGGCCCTAAAAAAAAAGGAACTATCACCTACACGGTACAAGAAGGGCACGCCTGGCGTATCCGGGATGTGAGCCTGGTGGCGTTTGACTCTACCGTAGCCCGCGTATTTAAGTTTAAGGAAGCCTACCGCAAGCAGGAGTCTCTCCTCCGCAAAGGTGATCTGTACAACCAGAACACCTTTTATGCCGAGCGTATCCGGGCCATGAATGCCATCCGGAATGCCGGGTACTTTACGTTTACGGCGGACATGATCCAGTTTTCGATAGATACGGCGCTGGACGTAAACCGCACCCCACCCGGCCAGGTCCCGCCTAAACATAAATTTCTGGATATTGAGATCCAGCTCACCCAGACACCCTACAGCTATTTTATCCGGGAGATTGTCATGAACCTCAAGGCCCATGACCGGCCTCAGGGAGAAGACCGGCCTATGATACGGCTCCGGTCTGCTGAGTTGACCCCCGAGGACCGGGACCGGCTCGGCATTGACATTGCCCAGCTGGATACCGGGGTCAACATTACCTTTATGGTGGATTCGTCCCTGCTGCACCGGGTCAACTATAACTTCCTGGCACAGCGGGTCTCGCAGACGGAGGGATTGGGTTTTAACCTGGCATACGCCACCCGGACCTATAACCGGCTTCAGGAGCTGAGCATGATCCAACTGCTGCTGGTCAATTACCAACTCCACCCACCCATAGCCAATAGCCGGGCTGAAATGACCATCGTCATGGATGTCCAGATGGCGGAGCAGTACCAGCTCAAAGCAGGGGGCGAAACCTTCAGCCGGGATATTACCTCGACCAACCTGCCGGGTATAGGGGCCAATTTTGTGTTTCGGAACAAAAATACCTTTCGCAAGTCAGAGTTATTTGAACTGAGTGCCATCGGCAACGTCGGGCTGTATGCCAGCGATAATGGCGGGAGTCCCTTTCAGAGTGTGTATTATGAATTGGGGGCCAATGCCTCTGTCAATTTTCAGCAGTTGCTCTTTGAGCGGGGGATCACACGCATGAACAAGCGGTTGCGTGATACCAAACGGTTCAGCTACCAGACCTCGTGGAGCAACCGGGTCCGCACCGAAAGCCGGGAGGAGTACCGCCGCTCGACCATCGGCACGGAGCTGACGTACAGTTGGACGGATGTGTTTCTTGCCAGCACCAAAGATAAAATGCGGGGCATCGGCAGGTTTACGCCTTTTGCCCTGAGTTTTATCAGCATACCCACCTCCAGTATAGATTCAGCCTTCGGAGAGCGGCTGCTCCAGTTGCCACCGGCTATCCAGCGCGACTACCAAAACCGGTTCAGTACCCGCTCGCAGTGGGTGTACACCTGGCAAAACTATGGGTCTGTCCGGTCACACCCTACTTTCTGGACCCAATACTCCCTTGAGGTCGGGGGTAATCTGCCCCATTTCCTTGACCGGATCGCAGGCATCTCAGCCGTTGATTCTTCTTACACCGACAATACGTTTCTGAACCGGTTTTTTTATGGCCAATATGTCAAGGGCGCTTTGGAGGGGCGAATGTCCGTTCCCCTGGGCAAGGTTTCTACCTTTGTGATGCGCGGGCTGATCGGTGCCGCAACCCCTTACAACAAAACCCCTGCCGTACCCCAGGAAAGCCGTTTTTATGCAGGCGGGACCAGCAGTATGCGGGGATGGCAGTCCAATACCCTGGGGCCAGGCACCTCCAATCTCAGTGATTTTCAGGGCAACAGCACCGTCATCAGCAGCCTGATCGCTCCCGGCGGAGAACTTGTCCTGGAGGTGAATGCAGAGTACCGGCTGGACCTGGGGACCTATATCGAGGTAGCCGCTTTTACAGATGCGGGCAATGTATGGTTTACGCCGGGCACCAGCCGGCGGCTCAACATACCCTCCGCCAATCTGACCCGGGACAACCTGCGCCTGGGCTGGGATGCCGGGGCTGGCATCCGGTTTGATTTTTCGTTTCTGATCATGCGGGTGGATATCGCGCAGCAGTTATATGCCCCGGATATTACCTCAGGCTGGGTGCTGAGCCGCGACCGGACCTTGTATCCGGCCCGCCGCTGGCAGTTTAATCTCGGGATCGGGTATCCGTTTTAGGGCATTATCCCTCATACGGGAACAGGTATCTGGCACTGAAGTTATGCCGGAAAAATCTTGTCAGCTATCTGCCCTACCGGGCCTGACCCTTGCCGCTCACCTACCAGATGGCTGTACAATACCAGGTTGTCTGCCGCTGCAAATGATACAAAGGGCTCAGCCAGCGGTATGCTGTCCAGTGCATATGACTCCCCGGACTCTCGGTCGTCGGACAGGATGGTAATCCCTGCGGCCTCCATCAGTGACCGGAGCTGGTGGGCGCGGTACCGGTTCTGGGACTGAAAGGGCGACTCAATGTGCTCCCACTCCGCTGAAGTATACCGGAGGAAATGAAAAGGGCTGAGGCGGGGATCTGTGTAACTGTAGTGATCGGCGTGGTCGGTGTAGTGACTCATCAGGCCGCCGGGCGCCAGGGTACGTGTGCAGGCCTGTATGAGCGCAGGCAGGTCAGATGCCGGGATATGCTCCAGGGTATTATTGGAAATCAGATACGGAATGGTGCCCGGAGCGACTTTTTCCATCCGGCCCTGCCGGACACACACACCTTCTGCTGACAACCAGGCCACCGGATGCGGATGCTGCCGGAGGGTGTCAAGCCAGGGTATCGCATCGGTACGCCAGGCAGGCAGTATGGCCTGGACTTGTTCCGTCCGGGTCCAGGATATGAGGGTCGTGGCCAGCCGCCGGATCAGGACAGGGTGCAGGTGCGGATATACGTCCAGGCTCACGACCCGCTCTACGCCACAGAGACGCAGGGCCAGCGGCACTACCGGATACCAGCCCGTCCCCAGCTCCCAAACCTCCGGCACAGGTGCTGTACGGAAGGTATGCCAGGCATCCAGGTGGCGCCGGGCGTGCTGCAGGCGATCCGTAAGAAAAAAATCCGTCAGCCGGAGGCTGCCGCTGCCCATCTGCATCCACCCGTGCAGCGTCCGCCCTCCCGGCAGGCGGCTGATCATCCGCTGGAGTTGGTTTTTCAGACGCCAGTCCATCTCCACGTTACTGTAGGAGGGCGTCCAGGTCATCGGCCTCCAGCGACTTGTACACATCCTCTTCCAGGGAGATGATGTCATCAGAGAGCTGGGCTTTGCTGCGTTGGAGGCTGAGGATTTTTTCTTCGATGGACTCCTCGGTAATAAACTTGTAATAAAACACCGTCCGTTTCTGGCCGATACGGTGTGAGCGGTCTATGGCCTGGTTTTCGACGGCAGGATTCCACCAAGGGTCCAGGATAAATACATAGTCCGCCGCCGTGAGGTTGAGACCTACGCCGCCTGCTTTGAGGCTGATCAGGAATACCTGTATATCCTTGTCCCGCTGGAAGCTGTCCACCTGACCTTGCCGGTCGCGGGTGCTGCCGTCGAGATAGTTGAACCGGATGCCCTCCGCCGACAGGTCAGCCCGGAGGATGTCCAGCATTTTCACAAACTGCGAAAAAATCAACACCTTGGAGCGTTTGTTGTCCAGGATGCTGTGCAGCAGGCGTTTGACCTCCGCATACTTGCCGGAGTCCGCCAGCGTCCAGCCCTCCTTGTCCACCAGCTGGGGATGTATCGCGATCTGGCGGAGTTTTTGGAGGCCGGTCAGGATGTTGAGTTTGTTTTGTTTCCAGACGCCCCGGCTGATCAGGTCGAGGAGGTAGTTGCGGTACGAGCTGCGGACTTCTTCATAATACGCCTTTTGCTTCTCGGTCATCTCACAGTAGTGGATGTTTTCCACCCGCGGGGGCAGGTCCTGCTCTACCTGATGTTTGCGCCGCCGCAGGATAAACGGATAGATAATCCGGCGGAGTTTGGCTGACTGGCGATTGTCTTTTTCCTTCTCTATTGGGGTGACATAAAAAGTCTTAAAAAAAGACTCACTGCCCAGCAGCCCGGGATTGAGAAAAGACATCTGAGACCAGATGTCCATGACGGTATTTTCGATAGGCGTGCCGGTCAGTGACATTCTATACCGCGAGACCAGCAGGCGCACGGCCTGAGAGGTTTTGGACTCGGGGTTTTTGATCATCTGGCTCTCGTCCAGGATCACGTAGTGAAACGGGAACTGCCGCAGAATCCCGATGTCCTGCCGCACGATGCCATAGGTAGTCAGAATCAGATCAAAACCCGAAAAAACATGGAGATCACGGGTACGCCCGATCCCGGTATGAATATAGATATCGAGGTCTGGGGCAAATCGCTGTACCTCGTTGCGCCAGTTGTGGATCAGGGAGGTGGGCATGACGATCAGGGACGGGATATTGACCCCGGACTCCTTTTCCCGCTGGAGCAGGGCGATGGTCTGGAGGGTTTTGCCCAGGCCCATGTCATCCGCCAGGATACATCCCATCTGGCGCTCTTTCATATAATTGAGCCAGCTATACCCCTGGAGCTGGTACTTCCGGAGCTCCGCCTGAAGGTTGGCCGGAGGGGCGATCGGGGGTATCTCGGCGCTTTGTTTGAGTGCCTCTGCCATCCGGGCATCCACATTGTTTTGGGATGGAAAATACAGGAGCGGTGCCTGATATTTCTGGATACGCAGGTAGTCATCGCCATTAACCTCAGATACCTCCAGGAGGTGGCGGTAGTCTGTAAACCACTGCTCCGGCAGAATGGCAATGGTGCCATCCGGCAGCTTAAACTCGCGTTTGTTCTGAAGGATATTGCTCCGAAAACGGATAAAAGGAATCTCAAAATCACCAATCCGGACCATGGCCCGTATCCCAAACCAGTCACCTTTGTCCTCGGTGATCAGGTCTATCTCAGGCCGTATAAAGTTGATCTGCATATCCGGGGCTGCCTGTATCAGGGAGACACCTGCCTTCTGGAGTGCCTCGGAGTGTGTAGCCAGCCAGGCCAGCCCCTCGTCCCGGAGGATACCCTCCCATGCCAAAAAGGTACCCGGATTAGGGGCAATACCATCCAGAAACCGGCCTATCTCCTCCTCGCGGGCTTTGTCCCGGTGGATCAGGCTGAATACCATCCAGCCGTCGCGGTCCTCATGCATGGCCCGCAGGTCACTCGCTGCCTCCAGCCCCATCTCAAACCGCCCGTACCGCACCTGCCGCACAAAAGCCAGGTTATTGGCCCCCTCCGGCCTGACCACAATCATAAACTGGGGTACCTCCCGGATATGCTCGACTGAAAACCCCTCCGCATCTACCGGATACTTCTCGACCAGGGTACGGATAAATTTTTCGTAAAACTCCGGCTCTTTGTCGGGTGGAATATGGAGTTGAGCCTTTTTGAGAAAAGGCACAAGCCGCTTGCCCTCCACCGGCATGTCAAATGTAAACAACTCCCCCCCGTACAACATCCACGCCGGGGTATGGCAGAGTATAATCGCAGTAGTATTGGGGAGGATCAACTGGTGTCCCCGGAGCCGGATCACCGGCTGAAAATAGGTACCATCCGACCCGCGCCTGACCCTAAACCGGATGCTGGCCTTGTCCGTCAAAAACCGGATAGGGCGCTGGGCAGGATAACTGTCATTGCCCATTTCAAATACCAGGCGATCCTCCAGCAGGGGCATGAGTTGTGCCAGGCGACGCTGTATAAAACTTTCGATCAGGTTACGGGCTTCTCCGACGTATTTCTGGGTAAAAAACTCCAGCTCCTTGCGGGGTTCGCCCCCAAATTTTTTCAGAATATTCCGGGGCAATATCTCTGCCATCAATCGTATCAACTGACGATCCTTATCGTCCAGACCTGAGGCAAACTCCCCCATATTCTCCGGAATCGCACCGTGGTGTACCAGGCTCAACTCCCCACCCTGAAGCACCTGGACATAGTGGGCAGACAACAGGTATCCCAGATACTCGTGGTGATACGCAGCATAAACAACTTTGAAGGGGAATCTTGGGTCAACCAACACGTGCATACTAACCTCTTTCAAGCATATGGTACGATGACCGGGAATAAGGCAAGTTTAAAGGTAACAATATTTTCTGCTTACCCTGCACACAACAGGCCTTGAAATACATTTTTAAACAAAAAAATACATGTGGATAACCTTTTCATAACAAAACACGATGCCCCTGCATCCAGAAAACGCATTCTCTCCCATTCAATGACCTGAATCTCCTGCGTATATTTGCCACGCTGCAACCTGATTGATAAATCTTCGTAATAAATTTTAAAACTTTCAGAAACTATTGTAAGTTTCTGGTGTGTATATACCGCCTATGACCTCCTTACTCGAATACCTATCCCAAACCTCCCGGCTTTCTTCCCCTGACCGGGAGATCGCAGCCCGGGTACTGGCTGGCACACGCATCAGCGATGACGAGTGCCTCCACCTCTATCAGCATACTGAGCTGTCATTGCTGGGGCTCATGGCGCAGCATGTCCGGCTGACCAAAAATGCCCGGAAGGTATTTTTTAACCGAAATTTTCACCTGGAGCCGACCAATGTCTGCCTGTACACCTGTACGTTTTGTTCCTACAGCCGGCGGATCAAAAAACGGGAAGATGGCTGGGAGCTCACGCTGGCTGACATGCTGGAAGCGGTCAAAAAATACGATGACCAGCCGGTCACGGAGGTACATATTGTAGGCGGCGTACTGCCACAGTACGATGTCCCTTTTTATGAAGAGTTGTTTCGCGCCATCAAGGCACACCGGCCCGACCTCCATATCAAGGCCCTGACACCGGTAGAGTTTCACTACATCTTCAAAAAAGCCCGGATATCCTACCGCGAAGGCATGGAACGTATGATCGCAGCCGGGCTGGACTCAATCCCGGGAGGTGGCGCGGAGATTTTTCATCCGGAAATCCGCGACCAGATCGCAGGAGGCAAATGTACCGGCGAGGAGTGGCTGGAGCTGCACCGGGTGACGCACCAGCTGGGCCTGCGCTCCAATGCGACCATGCTCTACGGCCATATCGAGCAGTACTGGCACCGGGTGGACCACCTCCATCACCTCAGGGCCCTGCAGGATGAGACCGGGGGGTTCCAGACCTTTATCCCCCTGAAATTCCGCAACCAAAACAACGAACTCTCGCACCTGTCAGAGGTATCTGTCATCGAAGACCTCCGCAACTACGCCATCTCCCGGATTTATCTGGACAATTTTGACCATGTCAAGGCCTACTGGCCTATGATCGGGCGACGTACGGCCCAGTTGGCGCTGTCATTTGGGGTAGATGATATAGACGGTACGATAGACGACACGACTAAAATTTATGCCATGGCCGGTGCTGAAGACCAGCATCCATCCATGTCCACTGACGAACTGGTAAACCTGATCCGGCAGGCGGGCTATGAACCTGTGGAGCGCGATACCTTGTACCGGGTGGTCAGGTCATATGACCCGGCTCCTGTTCTGTCCTGAGGAGTGAACATTGATTCATGTATTTTATTTTTTGCCTATGCCTTATCTGTATTTTCTCCGGCATGGAGAGACTGATTACAACCGCCGGGGAATCGTGCAGGGTAGCGGAGTCGATTCTGACCTGAACGACACCGGTCTCCGGCAAGCCCAGGCTTTTTTTGAGGCATATCGCCATCTGGACTTTGAGCAGGTCTACGTAAGTGAACTCCGCCGTACCCACCAGACGCTGGCACCCTGGCGAGACCTTGGGCACGAGCTGATCCCTGAGCGGGGCCTGAATGAGTTTAGCTGGGGCATCCTGGAGGGCAAAGTCCCCGACGAACACCAGGAGCGGACGTTTAAGGGGCTGCTCGAACACTGGAAAGAAGGGCGGCTGGACAAACGTATCGAGGACGGCGAAAATCCACTCGAAGCCTGGGAGCGGGCATCGTCTTTTTTTGAGCAAATCCTCTCCCTGGGATCGGAATCAAAAGTACTCCTGTGCTCGCATGGGCGCCAACTCCGTGTCATCCTCAGCAGCCTGATAGACAACGGTATGCACCATATGCACAAGTATCCGCAGCACAATACCGGCCTGACCGTTGTCAGACTGGAAGCTCCGGGCCAGGCAGCACTTCTGGTCAATGGAGACATTTCACACCTATCCCGCATACAGCTCCCGCAGTAGGCCCTATGGACATCGCACTGGTCGAGTACATCAATACCCGCCCTTTTATGGACGGCCTGGAGTCTGGTCTTACAGACCCCGATATCCGCTGCCACCTGATGCCGCCGGCAGCCTGTGCCCAGGCACTGCGCACAGGGGCTGCCCAGGTAGCGCTGATTCCGGTGGGTGCGCTGCCAGACCTGCCGGGCATACAGCTCCTGCCCGGCTACTGCATCGGGGCTGACGGCCCGGTGCACTCAGTTTTTTTGGTCGGCAAAACCCCCATCGGACAATGGGACCACCTCGTGCTGGACAGCCACTCCCGCAGCTCCAATGCCCTGGCAACCGTCTTGCTGCGGCGATACTGGAAAACAGAATTGCCTGCCTATCAGCCGGATACACGTGCTTTCCACCTGATCAAGGACAAAACGGGCGGGGTGATCATCGGAGATGAAGCCATCCGGATGCGGCATCTGTATCCGTATGTGTATGACCTGGCAGAGGTCTGGAAGACCCTTACAGGGCTTCCGTTTGTATTTGCGGTATGGGCCTACCGGCATGAAAGTTGTCCTCCGGCGGTACTGGACCGGATTGTCGCCTGCCTGGGTGAGGGTGTGGCGCAGGCAGAAGCCAGCGCCCGGAGATGGGCCTCATATTATGGTCTGGACCCTGTTTTTGCCCGGATGTACCTCACCCGCTACATCAGCTACCCCTTTGATCAGGCCAAGCAGGAGGCACTGGCCCTTTTTCAGCAATGGATGAAAGCCGATATGGCCGGATACCACGTGCCCAATTCTGCTGTGCAGCGGGATTATCAGGTGTAAATCCTGCCTGAATTTGGGTTATTCGCCTGAAAATAGGTAAGCTTGTCCGGCAAAACAATACCTCATATGACCACCCAACCACTCCTGAATATTGCCGGTGCCGGGCTCGCCGGCTCATTGCTGGCCGTGTATATGGCGCGCAGAGGCTATGGGGTACACGTATATGAGCGCCGCCCGGACATGCGGCTGACGGGTGCGGACGAAGGGCGGTCCATCAACCTGGCCCTCTCTGCCCGCGGCCTGCGGGCCCTCCAGGAAACAGGCCTGCGGGAGGCCGTACTTCAGGACGCGATCCCTATGTACGGACGTATGGTACACAACCTGGCTGGCGAGCAACAGTTTCAGCCATATAGCCGGGATCAGCAGGATTGTATCTATGCGATCTCCCGCGGAGACCTCAACCGCCGGCTCATGGATGCCGCCGAACATACCTACGGGGTACAGTTTCATTTTGGGTATGCCTCTGAAGCAATAACCCCCGATACCCATCGCCTGATCGTACGGGACTTGTCCAGCGATACCCGGATAGAAGCTCCGGGTACCGTTACCCTCGCCTGCGACGGGGCATACTCGGCCATCCGGGGGTATATGCAGCGCACCCCGCGGTTTGACTACTCACAGTCGTATATCCGGCACGGGTACAAAGAACTGACCATCCCGCCCGGCCCCGACGGCGACTATCGCATGGCCTCCCATGCCCTCCATATCTGGCCCCGCGATACGTATATGCTGATCGCCCTGCCCAATCCGGACCGGTCCTTCACCTGTACCCTGTTTTTTCCGTTTGAGGGACCCGTCAGTTTTGAAGCGCTTGACACCCCCGCCAGGGCAAAGGCTTTTTTTGAGGCACAGTTCGCAGATGCGCTGGCCATGATGCCGGATTTTGAGACAGAATTTACCCGCAATCCCACTGGCAGCCTGGTCACTGTGCGGTGTTTTCCCTGGACCCTCGGCGACAGTGTGGCCCTGGTAGGAGATGCCGCTCATGCGATTGTACCCTTTTTTGGGCAGGGCATGAATGCTGCCTTTGAGGATTGTACGGCCCTGAACCGCCTGCTGGATGTATGGCAGGATGACTGGACCCAGGTATTGCCTGCCTATCAGGCTGAGCGCAAGCCCCAGGCAGATGCCATTGCCGAGATGGCCCTGGACAACTTCATTGAGATGCGGGACAAGGTCAATGATCCGGCCTTTGTATTTCAGAAAAAAGTCGAACATATCCTCGGCAGCCACTTCCCGGCCTACCGCTCCCGGTATGAAATGGTATCCTTCTCCTGCATCCCCTATGCCGAGGCCCTGGCACGTGGCCAGGTGAATACCCGGATTCTGACCGAGCTTATCCAGGACCTGACCGATCCGTCTCAGGTGGACCTGAGCCGGGCCGCCGACCTGATCCGCACCCATCTTGCATCCTGATACATGGCATTTCTCCTCGAAATCTGTGTCGAAACCCTGGCCTCAGCCCGGGCTGCCCGGGCAGGCGGCGCTGACCGGCTGGAGCTGTGTGCATCTCTTGCCGAGGGTGGTCTGACCCCGGGGCCCGGCCTGCTCCGGGCGGGTATGGCTACCGGACTCCCCGTCATGGTGATGATCCGTCCGCGGGGAGGAGATTTTGTCTTTGATGAAGACGAAGTGCAACTCATGATACACGACATTGCCGCTGCCAGGTCTGCAGGAGCTGCGGGAGTGGTGATCGGCATGTTGCTACCTGATGGTCAGATAGATACCATCAACTGCCGCAGGCTCGTGGCAGCAGCCCGCCCGATGCAGGTGACCTTTCACCGGGCGTTTGACCATGCGGCGGATCCGGTATCAGCCCTGGAGCAGGTGATCAGCCTGGGGGCTGACTGGCTTCTGACCTCCGGTCAGGCCCAGGGAGCAGAAGCAGGTATTCCCCTGCTGCGCCAACTCGTGGTCCAGGCCCGGGGGCGGATTCAGCTCATGGCCGGAGCAGGTATCTCACCCCGCAATGCAGCCCTGATCCGGTCAGCTACGGGCGTGCAGGCCCTGCACGCCAGTGCACGAAAACCACACCCTTCACCTATGTCATTCCAGCGGGAAGGTGTGCCGATGGGCCTGCCCGGCCTCGATGCCTGGCAACGGATGGAGACAGACCCAGATCTCGTGCGTGCGATCCGGGCTGCGGCTGTCAGTACAGCGCCATATTAAAATACGGCCTGTGCTTGCGGGTGATGGGATCCTGGTCACCGAGCTGCCCAAACAACGCCAGTACCGCCCGCCGGGGCAACTCTTTGTGAAAGGCCTTGTCAGCCATCACTGCCTCAATCAGCAGCTTCAACGTACCGTCCATATCACCGGCTGTATACGCCTCACGGGCTGCTCCCACTTTGGCGGCCACCGGGCTGTCCGGGGGACCGGCAAAGGTCATAAACTCGGCCAGGGTCCGCACATGGGCCGCGGCCTCTCCCAGCTTATGTCCCTCGTGCAGGTCACTCACCAACTCCACAGCCCGGGCAGGATCCCGGTGTAGCAGGAGCCGGGCCAAAGCCAGATGACCCTGGTCCAGATCCGGATGCAGATTCATAAAGGCTTCCAGCAAAAAAAGATCCTGGTCAGACCGCGAGGCGGTCGCCTGCTGCACCAACTCCTCCAGCCGGGCGGTGCGGGGATCCGGCAGATGGGTCGCCAACCAGCGCTCGATCTGGTATGCAGGCAGCGCACCGACAAACTCGGCTATCACCTCCCCCTGCGAAAACATTTTCACTGCGGGGATACTCATGACCTTGTATCGGGTCGCAATGTCTTTTTGAAGCTCTGTATCAAGCTTCACCAGTTCCCACCGACCATCCGCCTGAGATGCCAACTCCTCTATCACCGGTCCGAGTACCCGACAGGGTCCGCACCAGGCCGCCCAAAAATCCACCACGACTGGCACCGTTTTGCTGCGCTCAATTACATCCTGCTGAAAATCAACGTACTTTTCCATACTTTGTATTCTTCCGTAACCCGGATCAGCAGTTCGACTCCGGGTATTTAACTTTGTCCGGCGATCTCCGTACAAACGGCTGGACTGCTGCACCGGTTGTTATACGGACAAATCTATCTCGCTTCCCGGTATTCTGGTATAATTTTTCTTATTTCGCCCTGTCATGCCCGGTTTTTCTGGTACCGGCGCAGGATAGATCTGCTGGATGCGACCACCTGAAAAAATCAGGTACCGGTAATCCCGGATGTTGCCCAGTATGATCGGGCTGATGCTACCAGGAGCAACAACCTTATGTGATTTATGAGCCATACTGAAGCCCACACGTCGCGCAATTTCCTGGAGGAGATCATCGAGGAAGACCTGAAGACTCAAAAACATCAGGGCGTCGTTTACACCCGGTTTCCACCCGAGCCCAATGGCTACCTCCACATCGGACATGCCAAGTCTATCTGCCTGAATTTTGGGCTGGCACAAAAGTACGGGGGCAAAACCAACCTGCGGTTTGACGACACCAACCCTGTGAAGGAAGACATCGAATACGTGGACTCGATCCAGGCGGACGTGCAATGGCTTGGTTTTCAATGGGATGGCGAAGTAAAATATGCTTCAGACTACTTTGATCAGCTCTACGCGTGGACCGTGGACCTGATCAAGGCAGGCAAAGCCTATGTGGATGACTCTACACAGGAGGAACTGGCCCAGATGCGGGGCACGCCTACCGAACCCGGGGTAAACAGCCCCTACCGGGAGCGGTCAGTAGCAGAAAACCTCGACCTGTTTGAGCGGATGAAAAACGGAGAGTTTCCGGATGGTGCCCGGATCGTACGGGCCAAAATTGATATGGCCTCTCCGAATATGCATATGCGGGATCCGATTCTGTACCGGATCAAACATGCACATCACCACCGCACAGGTGATACCTGGTGTATCTACCCCATGTACGACTGGGCACATGGCCAGAGTGATGCCATTGAGGGGATCACACACTCTATCTGCACCCTGGAGTTTGAAGTACACAAGCCTCTGTACGAGTGGTTTTTGGATCAGCTTCCGGCGATGTCTCCCCGGCCCCGCCAGTATGAGTTCGCACGGCTCAACCTCAACTATACGGTGATGAGCAAGCGTAAGCTCCTCGAACTGGTCAATGAAGGCATGGTAGCCGGCTGGGACGATCCCCGGATGCCGACGATCTCCGGGATGCGGCGACGGGGTTATACCCCGGAGGCCATCCGTAATTTTGCGGAGCGGGTCGGAGTAGCCCGCCGCGAAAACGTCATTGATGTGGCCCTGCTGGAGTTTAGTGTGCGGGAAGACCTCAACAAACGCACCCCCCGGTTTATGGCCGTCCTGGACCCGATCAAAGTTGTGATCACCAACTATCCTGAGGACCAGACGGAGGAAATGGAGATCGAAAACAATCCTGAAGACCCAACGACCGGCCACCGTCTGGTGCCTTTTACCCGGGAGCTGTACATCGAGCGGGAAGACTTTATGGAAGACCCGCCCAAGAAGTTTTTCCGCCTGGCGCCTGGCCGTGAAGTCCGCCTCAAAGGTGCGTACATCATCCAGTGTGACGAGGTCATCAAAAACGAAGCCGGGGAAGTTATTGCCCTGCACTGTTCCTATGACCCTGCCTCCCGCTCCGGATCGGATACCAGTCAAAAAAACGTCAAGGCCACTATCCACTGGGTATCAGCCGGACACGGCATCCAGGTAGAAGTGCGGCAGTACGACCGGTTGTTTCTCGATCCTGATCCCGCCGGGCATAAAGAGGCTGACTTTAAGACCTTTATTAACCCGAACTCGCTGACCGTGTTACCCGCTGTCTGGGCTGAACCTGCCCTGGCCCGGTGCCAGACAGGCGACAAGGTGCAGTTTATCCGCAAGGGATATTATTGTGTGGACCCGGACAGCACGGCTGAGCGGCTGGTATTCAACCTGACGGTCGGGCTGCGGGATGAGTGGGCCAAACTTTCGCAGGGATAATCCCCTGCCCGCACAGATCATACCGAGGTTGCCTCCCAAGGGCAACCTCTTTTTATTGCGTCTGATACTGCCGGATGGCCTGACATATGCTGCTGGCAATGGCCGTCTGCCCCAGGTCTGACCCCAGAAAAATCTCTTCCTGCGGATTGGAGATAAACCCGATCTCACAGAGTACAGAGGGCATCCCGCTGAGGTACAGCACAAAAAAAGGAGCTTGTTTTACCCCCCGGTCCGTCCGCAGGGCCCGGTGGTGCAGCTGTTGCTGGATCAGCCCGGCCATACGCGTGCTTTCGGCCCGGTATACGTCTTTCAGGACTTTAAAATAAATCACCCCCTCCGGCGACCGGGGGTCAAAACCGCCATATACCTCGCGGTAGTTTTCTTCAAACAACGCAGCTTCGTTTTCCTTGATATAGGTCTCATACCCTTCCTGGCCCTCATTGATCCCGAGCACATAGGCCTCAGCCCCCTGCCGGTTTTTGAGTTTCATGGAGTTGCAGTGGATGCTGATGAAAAAATCACCCTTGTTGGCCTGTGCGATGGTGGCCCGCCGCTCGAAGGTCACAAACTGGTCATCCTCACGGGTCAGCACCACCCGCAGGTCAGGCATCTGCTCCCGCAGGAGATCCCGGAGCCGCAGGGCTACCCTGAGGGTAATATCTTTTTCGTAAAACCGGGCACCGACGGCTCCGGGGTCTTTGCCCCCGTGGCCAGCATCTATGATCAGGGTAGTGATCGGGCCTGGTGCCGGGCGCAGACTGAGACAACAACAAACGGATAAGAGCAAGACGGGCAATAGCACAAATTTCATGCAGTACAGCGGCCTGTTTCAGGTGAGACGGAGCAATATGCAAAATTTGCCGGAGCCTGCGTGTACTTTTGTGCAATTCCTGCGGGCATAATTTCTGGTTTTCATACAACCAAATCCCCTTATGGCCATACCTTGTGACCATGAATACCGGGCGAGTTCTTATATTTGCCCGCGTCTGGTTTTTTACTATCGGTTGCTGTCACTTGTTATCTCTGCCTGTGCATATTTCTGTCGGTCGCTGGCTGTTGTTGGTTCTGCTGGGGTTGTGGTGTGTCCGGGGTCTGGGACAAACCCCAGGCGGGGCCCTGCCGCCATTGCCGGGCCGGACTCCGGCAGCGATAGCCGGGGATACCCTGGCTGCTGACACCCTGACCAGCGACTCAACGGCCGCCGCCCCCAACCGACGCCAGCAGTATATAGACTCCCTCAAGGCCACCAGTGATCTCAAGGCTCCTGTGGTGTACAAGGCTGCCGACTCCATCGTGTTTGATGCCCGCACAGGGGTACTCATGCTCTACGAGTCGGGAGACTTGACCTACGACGACCTCAACCTCAAGGCCCGCCGGGTGAAGGTAGAAATCCAGAACCAATACCTCCAGGCTTACGGGCTGGAAGATTCAGCAGGCCGGTATACGGGTGCGCCACAGTTTGTCCAGGGTGAACAGACCTTTGAGGCAAAGGAGATTACCTACAACTTCTCGACCCGCAAGGGCCGGGTGACCGAAACCCGTACTGCCCAGGGAGAGGGTTTTATCATCGCAGAGGTAGCCAAATATCAGACCGACGGGTCTTTTCACGGCAAGGAAGGTAAGTTTACGACCTGTGATGCGGATGACCCTCACTTTTATGTCGAGGCCAATAAGATGAAAGTCCTTCCGGACAAACGCCTCATCAGCGGCCCGATCAAGCTGGTCGTAGCTGACTTTCCGCTGCCTGTCGTGGTGCCCTTTGCCTTCCTGCCCAAACTTGACTTTAAGGGCAAACAGACCGGGCTTCAAATGCCCCAATACGGAGAAGCCGGAGACCGGGGATTTTACCTCCGCAACCTGGGCTACTACTTTGCGATCAATGACTACCTGGACCTGACCATCTCGGGGGACATCTTCACCCGGGGTGGGTGGCGGCTCGGTGCCACCAGCAACTACCGGGTCAAATACCGGTTTGACGGGCAGATTGCCTTCAACTATGGTGTCGTTCGGTTTAATGAAGAAACAGACCCCGACTACCGGCGCGAGTCCTCCTGGTCCCTTGTATGGTCTCATAATCAACCCATTGACCCGACAGCACGCCTCTCTGCCTCGGTCAATATCTCCAGCTCCAATACCTTCCAGCGGCAGGTCAGTCTCAACCAGTCTGACTATATCACCAACAACCTCAACTCCTCGATCAATTTTCAGAAGCGCTTCAACAACCTGCCGTTTATCATCAACATGAGCGCCCGGCATCAGCAGGACCTGAACCGGGAGACCATGAGCCTCCAACTCCCGGAGGCATCCTTCTCGATGAACCGCCAGACGCCTTTTAAATCGCTGGACTCGCGGTACCTCAAGTGGCTCAAGCAGCTCGGGGTCACTTATAATATGCAGGGCCGAAACAGTGTCACCAATATCCCTGACACGCTCCTGATCCCCGTGCTGTTTCGCCCGCAGGACTCCATCACGACCCGGACGATCAACGGCACCGATACCACCTTCCGGCGGCAGACCGCAGGCTCTCTCTACGCCAACGGCCTGAAACACAATGCCGCCGCCTCCACAACCCTGAAACTGTTCAAGCTGGTTAATATCTCCCCGCAGATCAGCTATGAGGAGGTCTGGTACAGCAAGTTTACCCAGAAATATTTTGACACCCTCACCAATAAAGTCCGGGAAGAACAAATCCAGGGATTTCAGCGGGGGTACTACTTTAATACCTCGGTCAGCGCCAACGTCAATTTTTTCGGGATCTACCAGTTGACCAGATCCAAGCGTGAGATTGCCTTCCAGCAGCGGTTTACAAACAGCCTCTCATATGTGTTTACGCCCAACTTTGCCGATCCGCAGTTTGGGTTTTACAAGACCGTGCAGCGGGACACCCTGGGCAATACGGAGCTATACAGTATTTTTGAGGATGGTATCTACGGAGGGCCCGGAAAAGGCCGGAGTCAGTCTATCGGATACTCACTCACGAGTGCCATCGCGATGAAATACCGCAAAAAAGAGAGCTTCGAGCCGGATTTTGAAGAAAACAAAGACCCATTTGAGCGCATCAGCATTATTGACAACTTAGGCCTGAATACCAGTTACAATATTGCAGCCGACAGCTTTCAGTTATCCCCGTTTCAGCTCAGTGCCCGGACCAGCCTCTTCGAGCGCAAGCTCAACATCAATGCTTCTGCTACAGTGGACCCCTACCGGTACGGGAGACCTTATGAGGTAGATTTTCCCCTCAGGCCGCCTGCCAGCCGTCGTCTCAATGAGCTGATGATCCTGGAGGAGGGCAAACTGGGCCGGCTCACGTCTGTACAGGTTTCACTCAGCACCTCACTCCGCCCTCCCACCGGGAAGCGGGACCTCAACAAAGCCCAGCAGGTGGATGCGGAGGAGTTTGCAGAAGTACAGCGTACGTATTATCAGTATGTGGATTTTGCCCTGCCCTGGTCCCTCAACCTCAACTATACCTTCAGCTACCGCAAACCAGACGATCTCACCCCCAAGATCACCCAAACCGTCAACCTGGACGGGGACCTGACTTTTGCCCAAAGCTGGAAAGTCGGCTTTAACTCAGGGATAGATATTCAGAATCTCCAGGTCACCACCACCAGCCTGAATATTTTCCGGGAGTTGCACTGCTGGCAGTTAGGCCTGCGCTGGATTCCATTTGGGCCTCAAAAGAGTTATTCTGTCACCCTGAGCGCCAGAAGCTCCATTTTGAGCTCACTCCGCCTGGCCAAAAACGATTTTTGGCAGGACCGCTTCACCAACCTCTGACACCGGCGGTTAATTTCCCTGCATAACAAGCAGGATTTTGCGGATATTCCACTACTTTATCAGAAATTTACAACCTTTATTTGTGCGGCTATATCCATAGCCGCACTCGCGAAACAACTGCACCGGTCAATCCTATATGCAACTTACCTTACGAATCCACTATCAAACAGGCTGGGGCCAGCGTCTGGCCATCAGCAGCAATCATTCCAGTGCTTCTGCTGACGCTGGACAGCTCACAGAACTCACCTACCAGCCAGGCAATATCTGGTCTCTGACCCTCAGCCTTGAGCAGCCTGATACAGATTTTTCCTATAAATACTGGCTGATCCAGGAAGACGGGCGGCTGGAAGAAGAATTTGGTGCGCCCCGGGTCATTGCGGCCAGTGTATTACAGTCAGATACGGTACAGGTACGCGACCAGTGGCGCAGCGCATGGGATGGCCAGAATGCCCTCTTCAGCTCTGCCTTCACGCGGGTGCTCATGCACAGGCCCGTACGTCAGGCGCCTGTGCCGGCTTCGTCAGGCTCCACCTCCCAGGTCCTGCTTCAACTCAACAATGCCCGGATAGATGCCGGTCACGTCATCTGTGTCTCAGGTGATGCGCCTGTGCTGGGCGCCTGGGATGAGCAGCAGGCGGTAGTCCTCCACGATGGGGCATTCCCGCTCTGGCAGGCAGTACTCCCGGCTGAGGGACTTTCCGGAAGTTATAAATATGGCATCTACGACCTGGCTGCCCGCAAAGTCGTCACGTGGGAAGCAGGCCCCAACCGTACCTTCGAGCTGCCTGACATACCGGTCCCAAACACAACGCTGATCCACCGGGACGAAGGGTTCCGGTTTCCGGTCGGCAACTGGAAAGGTGCCGGGGTCGCACTCCCGGTGTTTTCACTCCGGACCGAGGCCAGCTGGGGCGTGGGCGAGTTTGCGGACCTGATTCCGCTCACAGACTGGGCCAACCTCACCGGCATGAAACTGATTCAGATTCTCCCGGTCAATGACACCATTGCGACCCATAGCTGGGCAGACTCCTACCCATACGCTGCCATTTCAGTATTTGCGCTGCATCCGATGTACCTCAACCCTGTGCGGATGGGACGCCTGCAGGATGAGGCTGCCATGGCCACCTACGAGGCCGAGCGCCTGCGGCTCAATGGCCTGGCATCTGTCGCCTACAATGAGGTGATGGCCCTGAAGTCGGCTTACTTCAAACAACTCTATGACCAGGACAAAACAGCCGTACTGGAAAGTCCTGATTTTCAGGCGTTTTTTGAGGCCAATGCCAGTTGGCTGCGCCCATATGCAGCCTTTTCCTGCCTGCGGGACCGGTACCAGACAGCAGACTTTCACCGCTGGGGTGAGCTGTCCACCTTTGATGAGGCAGCCACAGCAGCCTTTACGGCACCGGATGCAGCCCACTATGACGACGTAGCGATACACTATTTCATCCAATATCACCTGCACCTCCAGCTCCAGGAGGCAGCAAGTTATGCCCGGAGCCGGGGTGTCGTCCTCAAAGGTGATATCCCGATCGGGATTTACCGCCACAGCGTGGATGCCTGGATCGCGCCACACCTGTACAACATGGATATGCAGGCGGGGGCTCCGCCGGATGCATTTGCCGTAGCAGGCCAAAACTGGCGATTCCCGACCTACAACTGGCAGGTCATGGCTCGTGACGGATATGCCTGGTGGCGGCAACGGATGCAGCACATGTCCCGGTACTTTGACGCGTACCGGATAGACCATATCCTCGGATTTTTCCGGATATGGGAGATACCCGGCCATGCCGTACAGGGGATCATGGGTCACTTCAATCCCTGCCTCCCCTTCACGCGGACCGAGCTGCTTGACCGGGGCATATGGCTGGACTACGAGCGATTCTGCAAACCTTTTATCCGCACCTGGATCCTGAACGACTTTTTTGGGCAGGATGCCGCCGCCGTGGCGCGGGAGTTTCTGCAGCAGACCGGGCCGGAGAGCTTTGACATGAAACCTGAGTTTGCGACCCAGCGCCAGGTAGAAGCGTATATACAGGACAAAATCACTCATTTCCCGGAGTCAAAGGCATACTTTGACCGGGTAGAGGCCGGGTTGTACAGCCTGATCGCGGAGGTGATCTTTTTTGAAGTACCCGGCACACACGGCGAAGGATTCAGCCCCAGGATCGCCATGCATTTTACCCGATCCTACCAGGCCCTCGACCAGGGCACCAGGGCAGCCCTGGACAGCTTGTACATGGACTTTTTCTTCCGGCGGCACGAGGCATTCTGGCGGGCACAGGCGATGGTCAAACTCCCTGCCATCAAAAACGCTACAGACATGCTGGTATGCGGCGAAGACCTGGGCATGGTACCGGACTGTGTGCCCGGGGTAATGGCCGAGTTGGGCCTGCTCAGCCTGGAAATCCAGCGGATGCCCAAGGCGACCGACCGGCGGTTTGGCCACCCGGCAGATGCACCATACATGTCTGTCATCAGCCCCTCCACCCATGACATGCCGGGGATCCGGGGCTGGTGGGAGGAAGACCCGGACGCCACCCAGCAGTTTTATTCGCAGATACTGGGCCGTTCCGGCGGGGCACCTTTTTTCTGTGAGCCCTATGTCGTCCGCGACATTCTCGTGCAGCATATGTTCTCCCCGGCCATGTGGGCGATATTCCCTATCCAGGACCTGCTGGGCATGGATAACACCCTGCGTCGTCAGGATCCCCGCGAGGAACAAATTAACGTCCCTGCCAATCCCGATCAACACTGGGAGTACCGGCTCCACCTGACGATAGAACAACTCATGCAGGCCACTGCCTTTACCCAAAACCTGGCCACGATCATCAAGGCCTCCGGGCGAAACGCGCCTTATTGAGCATAAACAGACACATATACCCCACCCCGGCTGGCACCTGCTGGCCGGGGTTTATTTTGGATAAAAATACCTGTTTCAGACCCTGAAGCGACCTGGGTATTTGTACAATCAAAACAGGGGCTGTATATTTCAGCGATTACTTCAATAACACCTATTTAATCATCAACCCGCTATGAAAAACGGTTTCCTCGCACTTTGCCTTACGGTACTGACGGTTTCCATGAGCTTTGCCGCTACCGAGTCTGCCACTGTCAAGTCATTTGGCAACATGACCGAAGTACAGGCTCTGCCTACCCAACTCAGCAGCATGACCGCTGAAGACCTCCTGAACATGACCCCAGCCAAGTACCAGGAACTGACTGGTGAAAAACTGGGGGTAAAAAATGCAATTGCCCTGAAGGCCGCCCAAAAAGCCATCAAAAACAAACTGAAAAACCCTGCTGAGGACCTCGACAAAACGGTGTACATCCTGTTGGCTATCGTAGGACTGGGATTCATTGGAATCGGCCTCCTCAGCGACTGGTCTGGCAATGAGTGGATTATCGCCCTCATCCTGTCTGTTTTGTGCTGGCTGCCCGGGGTGATCTACTCCCTGATCAAAATGAAAAACTATTATTGAGCTGATCGCTGATGACCGGGCCTTGTGCCCGGTCTTTTTTGAGTCATACGATTATGCAAAAACGGCTCCAATGGCTCTGGCTGATCGCCCTGGGACTGGCTCCCATCGTCCTGTGGATCCTGCCGGGTGATTTTTTTGATCACAGCGAGGTTGAGTTATGTCCCTCCAAGGCTTTTTTTAATATCGAGTGTCTCGGCTGCGGGATGACCCGTGCCGTCATGCACATGCACCACCTGGAGATAGACAGTGCTGCGTATTATAACCCAGGGGTATTTGTGGTTTTTCCGGGATTGGTACTGCTCTGGGGGTACTGGGTATGGATGGCAATGGGTCGGCTTGACCTCCAGCAATATATCCTCCGCCTGATGCCCCGCCGCGCCTGATGCACTTCAGAGCCCGGCCCTTCCTGCTACAGCACTCATCAGCAGCAGCATAATACCTGCTAATCCCAGGCCCCAGGCCAGGCCTATGTTTTCGGAGATATATCCGATCAGGGGAGGCCCTGCCAGAAATCCCATAAAACTATACGAGGCATACGCGGCCAGTCCGGCAGCAGGCGACACACCCGGGATGCGCATACTCGCCTGATACAAAATCGGAGCCGCCAGGGAAATCCCCAATCCCAGCATCATAAACCCGATCAGCGCAGGCAGGGTATAAGGAAATACGATCGCCAGTCCCAACCCAGCAGCGCCCAGCAGGCCACCCGCCTGCATCAGCCAGGCAGCGCCTAACCGCGGGATGATATTGTCCCCCATCAACCGGCCCAGGGTCATGGCCCCGGAAAAAAATGCAATCGCCAGCGCAGCTACCGCAGCAGGCGCATGGGTGACATCCCGGAGATAGACCGTACTCCAGTCAAATGCCGCTCCCTCTGAGAGGGAAAAACACAACCCGAGGAAAATCAGAATCATCAGCCGCTTATTGGGCACAAAAAAAGCTGAGGTACCACCCGCCGCAGCTTCAGCATCCTGAATCTCAAGCAGACGCGGACGCAGCACAGCCAGCAGCAGCAACACCATCACCATAATCCCCAGAATATGCTGGGACGGGGTAAAACCAGCTCCCTGCACTCCACTGGAGATAAAGGCGCCACTCATCCCGCCGAGGCTCCACATCCCGTGGGACGTCGAGAGGATGCTGACCCCATCCCGCCGCTCGATCATGGTGACACAGGTATTCATGGAGACGTTCAGCAGGGCTGCCATGGCACCCTGAAGAAACAATCCCAATGCCAGCATGGCAAAACTGCTGGCATGGACCGGAATCGTAAATACCAGCCCAAACAATGCGGCACTGATCAGGGTCATGCGGGCTGCCCCAAACTGCCGGATAAACCACCCTGTGAGGGGATTCATCACCAATAACCCCACCGGCATAAAAAACAAGGCCATCCCCAGGGTATCGTCCCCTATACCCAGCCGATCCTTGACATACGGAATATGGGTGAGCCAACTCGCGAATAACAGGCTGTGCATCATAAAGACAAGGCCGATCGCACGGGTCTGTGGACGAGCCAGATAACGACCCAGGCTGGTCGTCAGCAGCCAGGATGTAGCGGGAGGGGTAACGTCAGGCATCTGTACAGGATATGGACGGCAAAAGTAGGGCAAATCCGCCTGTGACACGGCATAGGCAGGTGCAAAAAGCTTTGCGGCAGGCAGATTAGTCCCTGTTTTAATACGGGTCAGCCAGAGAGCGGGCCTTAAAGGACACCTGTGCGGGTATGATCCCATTGGCGGGCTTAAAATGGATCGTACGAGACACCCCTGGCAACAGATCAAAGTAATTATCCGAAAAAAATCCCTCCACCCCAGCCGTCAGGTGCACCCCCTTGAGCAGGACGGGGCTGGTGACGGCGAGCTGAAATCCGTCCGCTACCGGCTGTACGACCGGCTGTACGTCAAAAGGCATCAGGGCCAGGGCACGGGGTCGGGCGAAGTATAGGACATTTTCTGCGACGACCTGCCCGCCTGTCCGCATCTGGCAATACAAAAGCACCCGCGCCGAGTCCTGGAGCACCGGCCAGTCAGCCCGTGGCTTGGCCCAGAGTGTATATACCTGCCCGGTGGGTATCGTTTGCTGGATAGTGGTGTGGTTGATTATATCCCCATCCAGGGTCATCAGGCGCAGGTCCCACACACAACCAAGCGACTGAGGTCCGCCTGCTGATGTCTCTGCCAGTACCCGCACAAAAACCGAGTCAGCAGTGGCCTCTGGCAGGATCACATGGGGCGCAAAGGCGTCCCGCACCCGGTAGTGGGCGGCTTTCCAGCGTCCGTAATAATCCACCGTGGACCAGGACATGGTAGGCCACACATCATCAATCTGCCAGTAAAGCGAACCCATCGTCATGGGCATATTACGGCGGTGTGCCTCGATGGCGGCCTTGAGGGCATCAGCCTGCATGAGCTGGCTGAGATACACCAGGTGATAAAAGTCGCGGGGCGCCGGGTAGTATTTCAGGACATACTCCAGGATCATGTCGTTGCCGTCAAATGTCTCGCCAAAATACGGCATCCGGCTGCGCTGCCGGTGGCGCATGACCGGGCTGTCATTGTCGTAGTCGCCGGTATCCGCAAAAGCCCGGATGGTCTCCCAGTCCGGATAAGACTGTACCCCGTATTCACTCACAAATCTGTCGGCTGTTGTCCCGTACACATGAAAATCAGCCCGTGAGAACCATACCCGCCAGTCGTGGGCATCTCCGGAGCCGGGCTTGGGTAGTTCGTAGCGGGTGGACGAGGGCGAAGACGGCCAATAAAACCGACCGGGGTCGTACTGTTTGACTACCTCCGGCAATATTTCATAAAACGTTTGGTGGTAAGCGTCCCATAGCTCGGCCTGGGCTGTATCAGAGAGGTTTACCTTGCCCTGCCAGTCCCAATTCCGCCACGCGATCAGGTTTTCATTGTTGCCGCACCAGATCGCCAGGGAGGGGTGTATCCGCAGCCGCCGGACATTGGAGATAGCCTCCTGCCGGACATTCTCCAGAAACAGGCTGTCGCCGGGATACATGGCGCAGGCAAACATAAAATCCTGCCAGACGAGAAGGCCGGCCTCGTCGCAGAGGTCATACAAAAGGTCATTTTCATAGATTGCTCCGCCCCAAATCCGCAGCATGTTCATGTTGGCGTCGGTAGCATCGCGTATGACCCGCTCGTATGCAGCGCGGGAGGCAGGCGCATTCAGGTGGTCCGGAGGAATGTAATTGGCCCCTTTCATAAACACCGGCAATCCATTGACGGTCAGGTAAAAACTATGACCGAGGCTGTCGGGCTCGTGTACCCAGGCCAGGGTGCGTACCCCCAGGCGCTGCTGCCATTGGTCTGCCAGATGGTCCTGGTGATGGAGCATTACCCGGAGCGGGTACATATCCTGTCTGCCCATCCCCCGTGGCCACCAAAGCCGGGGTTTTATGAGGGTCATCGGCAGGTCAAACTCATTGTTGCCCGGTGTTACCTGTACCGTGTAGTGGGTTTGTACGTTGCCATCAGCTGTCAGGGTCAGGTCTGCCTCGCCAGCCTCGCGGGCCCGCACGGTTACCCGCACCTTGTATCGGGCGGTGTCAGCATTCACCTGCTGAGGCAGGATCAGGACATCCTCCAGCCGGGGGCCGGTACGGGCCACCAGCCGCACCGGACGCCAGATGCCGCTGGTTACGATCCGGGGACCCCAATCCCAGCCGTAGTGGTAGGGCGCCTTACGGGTAAAGGAACTGGTGCGCTCAGCCCAGGGCTTGAGTTCGTTATTGGCAGGGACAATGTAGGGGGTAGCTGCGACCCGCTTCAGGCCCTCCTTTACGGGCGAATGAAAATACACCCGGAGTACATTCTGGCCGGGCCGGACGAGGGATTTTACCTCTTTCTCCCAGGACCGGAACATATTGTCTGCCCGCAATACCAGGCTATCATTAAGCCAGACATCGGCATAGGTATCCAGCCCCTGCATGTCCAGCCATATCTCGTCCTGATGCAGGGTCGCTGCATCTGCCTCAAAGGTCGTACGATACTCCCAGTCTTCCCGCTCGATCCACTGAAGACTGTCCTCCCGAAACCGCCATGTATACCTATTGATCAGTCCTGCCCGCATCAGGTCAGCATGTACCGTGCCGGGCACTACGGCCGGATACCAGGTGCTGTCTCCTGCCCGGTGAAAAGACCAGGTCCCATCCAGGGAGATGTATATCAGGTCTCCCGCAGGACGGGGGGCGCAGCCACCCAGGGCGGCCAGCAACAGGAAAAACAGGCAGCGGCAATTCATAACAGGCACGATAAAGACATCAGGCCCGTAAAAGTAGGAAAAAGCTGCATGAAAAAAGCCGGCACCTGAGGTACCGGCTTGCTGAGGATGATCACCCTTCGCTGATCAGCGCCCATCCAGGATATTGCCGATACCACCGATCAGGCCGCCCTCTTCCTTGCGGGACCCAAAGGCAGATCCGTACTGGAGGACTTTGCTGGCCAGCCGGCTGATGGGCAGGGTCTGAATCCACACCCGGCCGGGACCGGTAAGGGTCGCATAAAACAGGCCTTCGCCTCCAAAAATGACATTCCGGACGCCCTTCACAAACTCTATATCGTAGTGAACTGTCTGGGTCATGGCCACCAGGCAACCGGTATCCACCCGGAGGGTTTCGCCGCCTTCAAGTACCCGCTCAAAAATATACCCCCCTGCATGCATGAAGGCCATGCCATCTCCTTCCAGTTTTTGCATGATAAATCCTTCCCCGCCAAAGAGTCCTGTACCCAGCCTGCGCTGGAACTCCAGCCCGACGGATACCCCCTTAGCAGCACAGAGAAATGCGTCCTTCTGACAGATAATTTTGCCACTCAGCTCCCGGAGGTTCAGCGGCACGATCCGGCCCGGATAAGGCGAGGCAAAGGTGACCCGTCGTTTGCCTTGTTTGCCAGCATGGCTGTACATGGTCATAAACAGGCTCTCACCTGTGAGCAGGCGTTTGCCGGCGTTGAGCAGGTTGCCGAGGAGTCCTCCCTGCCCTGATGTGGGTGAACCGTCTCCAAAGATGGTCTCCATCACAATGTCCGGGTCCATCATCATGAAGCTGCCTGCCTCTGCAATAACAGACTCTCCGGGGTCGAGTTCGACCTGTACACACTGCATTTCTTCGCCGAAGATCTGGTAGTCTATTTCGTGATTGCTGATCATGGGAGTTGAGAGTTATGAGGTATGAGTTGGGAAGTATGGGTGGGGGGATATGCCCAATACAAAGACCCGGCTCAGGTGAGCCGGGTTGGAATAGTATGGCAGAAAATGTAGTACTACGCTCAACATAAATTCCAGTTGTTGTGATAGGATTTTATGCGAAGACCCGGAAGGCAACCCGAGTCTGGCGAGCCAAATGAGGGCTTTTCTGACGCAGTATTCGTGCAAAAGACCGAGCCAACAGCGGAATTTATGTTGATGCGTTACTTAGCTCAATTCAGCTCCTACGCGCTCCAGCAGGGCCTTGGTGGCGCGGATCCCGGCGTACTCGTCGAGTTTATCTCCTTCGTACTCGATGCCGACATACCCCTTGTACCCGGCATCTTTGACGATTTTCATCATGCGCAGGTAGTCTGTTTTGGTCTCATTGCCCTGGGCATCAAACTCATTACTTTTGGCACTGACGGCTTTGGCATAGGGCATAAACTGCTCCACCCCTTTGTAGCGGTCGTACTCAACGGCACAAGGCGAGGCCCAGAAGTCCACCCCGGCGACTTTTTCACGCTCTACGCAGAAGTTGCCAAAGTCAGGCAACATCCCGCAGCGGGGGTTATTAACCTTGCGAATCACCTCACTCATCCAGTTGCCATCGGAGGAAAAACCACCGTGGTTCTCGACGATAACATTGATATCCAGGGTCGTGGCATACGCTGTGAGTTTGGCGAGGCCCTCTACGGCAGCTGCAGATACAGCCTCGGCTGTGCCTTCACCGTAGGCATTAACCCGGATCGAGTGACATCCCAAAAACTTAGCGGCCTCGACCCACTGGTGGTGGTTTTCGACCGCCTTGTTGCGTTGTTTGGCATTGGTATCCCCGAGACCGCCCTCGCCGTCCACCATGATGAGGACACTTTTCACGCCGTTGTCATCACAGCGTTTTTTGAGCTCGGTCAGGTAAGCCTGGTCGCGGGCTTTGTCCTTAAAAAATTGATTGACATACTCCACCCCGTCTATCCCAAACTCCTTGCGGGCGATGACCGGGAAGTCCAGGTTGGAAATTTTACCGGCAAACAGGGTTTTGTTGAGTGACCATTCAGCCAGCGAAATCTTAAAAAACATTTCTTTGGCAGCAGGCGTGGCAGCCACAGCAGGGGCGGGCTGCTTGGAACCGGAAGCACAAGCGGTGAGTGCTGAGGGCACCAGTACAAATGCAGCCCCGGCACGGGCCGCATCAAGCATAAATTTACGACGAGAGTAGGTCATAGTAGCTGATATGAAAAGGTGAAAAAAATCCCCGCAGGCCATAACCTGCGGGGCATCGGGAGACAAATCAGCGAGCCAGTGCCTGCGGCGCGTGGAAGTAAGCCGAGAAGAACACGGCCATGTAGTCCGGGGCATTGACCGTACCGGCAGGATCGTCCACCACTAGGAACAACTTGTGTTTACCTGTGGCAGCCAGGGGCACATTAACAGAACCGGGACGAATATCACGGGGGCCATTGCCGGCAGGGGTCATCGGCAGGGTGATCTCACCAGCGACCGGCCCCTCCGGGCTGTCCAGGTGGATCCGCAGCCGGACGCCCTCGTAGCGGGCGACATATCCCAGCGTGACCATCGGGATGCCCGTCAGGTCGTATACCGGCAGGGCCAGACGGCCGCCTTCCTGCATGAGGGCCAGGCTCATGCCATTAAACGCCATGACAGAGGCATCTTTGGAGGCTTTGACATCTGCCACCTTCATGCTGACATTGGGCGAGCTAAACTGCTGTACGACAGACCCGGCAATAGGCCCGATGCCCATGGCTCCTTTGTCCACGTAGGTCACCCGCATGAAGTAGCTGGCACCGTCTCCATTGCCTTTGTGCTGGGTAAAGGCCAGGTTGCCGGAAGCCGGCAGAGAGGGTTTAGGTTTGGCTGTATTGTTGAGCGACATGATATAGATCGCCATAGCCCGCGCCTGCTCTTCCGTCACCTGCGCCTGGGCAGGCATGGCATTGCCACCCCAAACCCCGCTGCCACCGTTGCGGATTTTGCCGATGAGGTACGGCACTACATCCGAGCGGTTTTTATACTTGGCAGCGACCTCGCGGTATGCCGGGCCCTGGATTTTCTCCTGGAGGCCGTGGCAGGCAATACAACCAGCGGTGGTGATGAGTTTTTCGCCGGTAGCTGCCAGGCTGGCATTGGCGAGGGAAGCATGATCCTGAGCGCCGATCGTGGGATCCTGGCTGTCCTGCAGGAAGTCAAAGCTAATGGCGACTGCCTCTGCCGGAATCTGGCCACCTGAGAGGGAGCCGTCCTCTGCATCAGTCACATCTACCGTGTAGGCCAGTTTTTGACCGGGCCAGAAAAACGACTGGTTGCCGTCCACCTTCAGGTTCACGACGGGTGGTGCATTACCGGCGCGAACCTCGATATTTTTGGAAGCTGTTTTACCTTCTTTGTCCTTAACGGTCAGAACAGCCTTATAGGTACCGGCCTGGGTGTAGGTGTGGGCAGCCGTAAGACCATTGCCCTTGTTTCCGTCCCCAAAGTCCCAGCTATAGCTCAACTGATCGTCTTTGTCGTAGTCAAATGAGCCTTCGGCTGTGAAGTTGACATTCATCGGGATACCTCCCTCTACTGCGTCGGCCGCAATCTGAGCTTTGGGAGCCCGGTTGGCCTCTGTATATTCGATCCGGACCAGGCGGGCATCTGGATTCTGGGCAAACCAACGGGTGCCGTACTCCAGGATGTACAGAGAACCATCAGGTCCAAACTCCATGTCTACAGGGCTGGAGAGTTTCAGCTCAGGCATAAATGGCTCGATGCTCTCCAGGTCACCATTGGGCTTCATGGTCACGACCATCACCCAGTCGCGCATGAAGTCATAGATAAACAGTTTGTTTTCGTAATACGCCGGGAAAAGGCTGGGTACGCCTGCTGCAAAGTCCGAAGCATGAAATACCGGACCTGCCATTGCATTTCGCCCACCTTTGCCTACCATCGGAAACTCAGGTGACTCGGCATACGGATACCAGATGAAAGCAGGCTGTGCCGGTGGCAGCTCCTGAAGCCCGGTATTGTGGGTGGAGTTGTTGACGACCTTGGTCGGCACAAACATTTCGCCTTCACGTTTGGTCGCAAAGTCGTAGTCGTTATAGGGGTAGTTGTTGCCGATAAAATACGGCCAGCCAAAAAATCCTGGCTTCCGGGCCTGGTTTACCTCATCATATCCGCGCGAACCCCGGGTACTATCCTTGTCAGCGTCCGGTCCTACATCTCCCCAGTAGAGAAATCCTGTTTTGGAGTCTACGGAGATACGGTATGGATTGCGGCAGCCCATGACATAAATCTCAGGCCGACCGGCAGAGCCATCCTTGGGGAAAAGGTTGCCCTCGGGGATGGTATAGGTACCATCATCCATAGGCTTGATACGCAGGACTTTACCCCGGAGGTCATTCATGTTTCCGGAGGACTTTTGTGCATCCCAGGGACCACGTGCCGCGATCTCGTTGATGGGAGCGTAGGAAGTCTCAAAGGGGTTGGTATTGTCGCCGGTAGACAGGTACAGGTTGCCATCCGGACCAAACTTGAGCGAGCCTCCTGTATGGCAGCACTCTTCCCGCTGGGTAGCTACGTCGAGCATTTGTTTTTCGGAGGCCATTACCAGCGAGTCACCCGAAAACTCAAAGCGGGACAACACAAACTTGGCTTCATCCCCGATCGGTGCATAATACAGGTAGAGCCAGTGATTTTGTTCAAAGTTGGGGTCCAAGGCCAGTCCCACCAGTCCATCTTCATGTTTGGTATTGACCGCGATGCGGCCCACTACACGGGTATCCTCTGTGGCAGGATCATACAGTTGGAGTTCGCCGCCACGTGTGGTGAACAGGACCTTGCCCCCTTTGAGGATGGCCAGCTCCATGGGTTCGTTGAGGTTTTCATCCAGGACGGTGACCACAAAGCGGCTCGGGTCTGGCTTGCGGGAGGTGTGAGCTTTTTTGTAGTCGAGGGGAGAATTGGTACCAATGGCATACATAATGCCTCCCAGGAGGTGCTGCACTGCATCCGGCTCGGAGTAGGTCTCCGGGGTGTGACCAAAGTTGGTGTAAAAAGCACGCCCTCCATCAAACGTATGGTACCAGGACATCGGGTGAAAGTCCCCGTTAATGCCACCTTCGTATGACTTCTCATCAATGCTGATGAGGGGGATGATCCCGTCCTTGAGGCTGTCGCCGTGGTAGATGCTCTTGAAGTTGTAAAACTCATCCGTACGGGGCCACTCGGTACGTCCCGCAAGGTGGGTCGTGCTGGGGTGATCATGTGAATGGATGATCATCTTGCCCTCCCGGACGTTGGGATTGTTGGGGTGGCTGATAAAATAGGCACCGGCCAGTTTGTTGTACCAGGGCCAATCGTACTCTGTATCTGTCGCAGCGTGCACCCCTACATATCCACCACCCGCCTGGATATACCGCTCAAAATCAGCTTGTTGTCTGAAGTCCAGTACATCTCCGGTGGTATTCAGGAAGACCACCGCGCTGTAGCGGCTCAGGTTTTCCTCATTAAAATTACGGGCATCCTCCGTCGTATCCACTACAAATCCGTGCGCCTGGCCCAGCTTCTGGATCGCCGCAATGCCCTCAGGAATAGAAGCATGGCGGAAGCCCGCCGTTTTAGAAAATACCAGGATTCGGGTTTCCGAACGTTTGGCAGGGCCACAGGCCGTCAGCAGGCAAAGCCCCGCCACTAGAAACGGCATGAGCCGTATGAAGAGATTACGCATAGTCCTTATTAGTTCGTCAGACCATCAAGATACAGTGTTTCTGGTACACCACATATCCGCCGGGGCAGAAATGCGTTTTTTTCAGGTTGAAAACGATTTCGAAGGCTTACTGCACGGATATATAACATATTCACCGGCATTGGGTTTGGCACAAAAGCTATTCATTTATTTGAATGTTTGAAAAATTATCTCTACTTACAAGGTGTTAATACCGACCGCTGACTTCTACCGGAGCCAGCGGCTCCAGAGACACAAGTCTGCCAGATTTTTCACAAGACTAAGCGTAAAAATAAATTTATTTTGACGTTTTTTGAGCATTGATATTGCTTTTACCTATTCATGGCATCAGTACGGACCACCACTACACTCCTTCTCTTTATGCTTGTATTCGGATTTTCCGGACAGGCACAACTGTATCATAAAACTTCTTACAGCAGCGTTGAGTGGGGGCTGCCTGCTAATATCCGCTGTATTGTTCAGGATCAGGCGGGGCAGCTGTGGATAGGTTCTGACCAGGGGCTCTATATATTTAATGGTGACACTACCAGGTCCTTCCATCAGTCCTTGCCCGGAAGTCCGATTATTGACCTGAAACAGCTCAGCTCTGGCCAGTTGGGCGCCATAAGCACGCAGGGTGTTTTTCTTTTCCAGCCCCGGTCTTCAGATGCCGGACAAAAATTGTATCCTGTCAAGACGCCTGAAGCCCCGACAGTCGGCGACCACCTGACAGAAGATGCAAAGGGAAATGTCTATGTGATGCTGGGGCAAAAGTTGTATCGGCTTGATGCCGAGAAAGCCATTCTGATCGCACGGGATGCGCCTGAGCCGCTGATCACCCTCCAGACGGAAGATGGCAGGCTGGCAGCGCTGGGACGTAACACAGGGAGTGTTTTTTTTCTGGAAAACGATACATGGATACCCCACGGAGCCCCCGGCATGGGACCTGTATCCCGGGTACGCTTCGACCAAAAACACACCTGGGTGTTGGCTGGCGGCAAGTCCTACACCCTGTCTGTGGATACCAGATCTCGTCAGGTAGTGCAGAAAGACTGGAAAATCTCAGCGTTTCCTGTACAGGCTTGTGCCCCGCTTTATGAAAATCGCTGGTTGTTTATCACAGAAAATGCTGCGCTCTACCAGGGTGCTGTACTCGATAGCGGGTGGGTATTTGAGCAAATCACGGTCAACTATCTGGATGATCAGAATGTGGAATCCATGGCCATCCAATCTCCCATAGACGCATGGCAGACACATACAACTGGCGTTTGTATCCAGGCACGGGACGGGCTGCATTTTCTCAATCGCCCCTTTATGGTCTCACCGCTGGACCTCCCCAATGCAGGTGGATGGCAACTCGCGCCCCATGCAGACGGGGGCATCCTGATCACCCTCGACAACCTGCATCATGTGACCCGGACAACTTTTGGGTTTCAGAACAACATCCTCCGCTCACCCGAAGGCGACAAACGCCTGACGGGGCTGGCGCAAACCCCCGCTGGCATCTGGCTGGCTAATCTCCGGGGCGAAATCCTGCTGATGCGGCCCGGCAAATCAGATACCTTGTTTAATTTCAGCGATCGGGGGGGAGCCATATTTAATATATACGCGGATCGGGAAAGCCGGTTATGGTTTGTGCAGGCCACCACCTCAAAGGCACTGCCGGGGATCACGAAGATCGGCCCGGACCTTGAACCAACTTATTACAAGAAGAAAGACGGACTGGCCGGCAGGATCCTTACCGCCCGGCAGGCACCTGACGGACAGCTGTACTGTGCCGGTATCGGTGTTGATAGCTTCCTCTATCGGCTGGATACGGACAGGAATAGTTTTATTAATATCAGTCCTAAGCTCTCCATTGAGCCTTCTGACAGGTTCGAGGTACATGATTTTGCCTTCGGCTGGGACAACAGTATATGGATGGCCACTACGCATGGATTATTCTACTGGAACGGGATCACGGGTGACAAAGCTGAAAGGATAACGGTACAATCTCTTCCGGCTGAGATCGAGTTCAGGGGTGTGTTATGTGAGCCGGACCATACTATATGGCTCAGCAGCAGTGATGACGGGCTGATCATGTTCCGCCCGAAAGGGGCAGGACAAGAGAGCGAAGTTGTGGTGTTTGACAAACGCTCAGGTATATCCTCCAATCAGATGGTGTACCGGGGGCTCGGACTTGACAAGGATGGCTACCTATGGGTGCTGACCTATCAGGGGGTAAATACCAGCCAGATGCCGGTCACCGGCCATGCTGAGCCGCCCATCCCGCCTATCCTGCTTACTGTCAACGGAAAAAACGCCTCAGAACTACCTGCTAATCCGTTGGTTCCGTATAACTCAGACGTGATTATAACCTTCACATGGCCTGTATTCCAGGATAATGCCGTCCGGTATCAAAAACGCATAGACAATGGCGAGTGGAAAGAACTGGACCATCTCAGTGAATGTGTTGTGTCTGGATTGGGTCCGGGGAAATACACGTGTCAAATCAGGGCCAGGGCTGCCAGTGACAATACCTGGAGCCAACCGATGGAATTTACTTTTTCCGTAGATCAGGTATGGTATTTACAGCGATGGGCGATTGGGGTTTATATCCTGCTGTTCCTGGCAGGTAGCCTGGCGATATTCCGGCTTTACAACCGCCAGCTCCGTCTCAGGGCCCAGTATCTTGAAGAAACCGTCCGGGTACGGACCGAAGAGCTACGGCATGCCTCCGAAAAAGCCCTTGAAGCCTCCCGCGCCAAGAGTGCCTTCCTCGCCAATATGAGCCACGAGATCCGTACGCCCATGAATGGTGTTGTGGGCATGACGGACCTGCTCATCAGCACCCCGCTGAATGATGAGCAACGGGATTATGTGGAAATCATCCGGCAGAGTGGACAGAATCTTCTGACCATCATCAATGACATCCTGGATTTCTCCAAGATTGAAGCAGGCAAAATCGTCCTGGAGGAGGTACCTTTTTCACTTCAGGCGTGTCTGCGGCATATTCAATACCTGTTTCAGCCGCAGGCTCAGGCAAAAGGCTTGCAGCTTATCATACCAGATGTCTCCCACCTGCCCCCTTACCTGATGGGAGACGATGTACGGATCCGGCAAGTCCTGATCAACCTGACAGGTAATGCTATTAAATTTACGGAAAAAGGCGAGGTTGCCCTGGAGGTGACGGTCCTGCCGGATCCGCCGCCTGAGGATGCTCCCTTTCAGGTTATGATCGCTGTCAGAGATAGCGGGATCGGTATTTCAGCAGAAGCACAAGCCAACCTTTTTGAGGCATTTACACAGGCAGATGTGACGACAACCCGGCGATTCGGAGGTACAGGCCTGGGGCTCTCCATCTCGCTCGGACTTGTGCGGCTCATGCAGGGAGATATGCAGGTCAAGAGTCAACCGGGAAAGGGCAGCACGTTTACCTTTTCTTTTGTGACACGTAAGGCTCCGGAGGGGGCCATGCCGGAGACTGTATCCAGTCTCACGTCTGGTATGCAGGCTGAACTATATCCCATGAAAATCCTTGTCGTCGAAGACCATCCGATCAACCAGAAACTAGCCCTCCGCATCCTGGAAAAACTGGGATACCAGGCTGACCTGGCCGCCAACGGCCACCAGGCCCTGGAATATGTCCGCACAGCTCACCCTGACCTTGTCCTGATGGATCTCCATATGCCGGAGATGGATGGCCTGACAGCCACCCATCATATCCGGATGATGAAAGACCTGCCACATCAGCCTGTTATCATCGCCCTGACAGCCAGTGTGCTCACCCAGGATATCAACGCCTGTCTGGAAGCAGGTATGGATGATTTTATGGGAAAACCCTTCCGGCAGTACGAAATGGAAGAAAAACTAGCGTATTGGGGGAAAAAACACCGTCCGACATCATAAGCCTGGGCATAAACCGTTATCCGGGTATGAAACACCTCACCCGGCTTTTTATTGTCAACGCTATCTGCTACCTGGCCTTGGCAATGGTTGCCTGTGGCCAGCAGCCAGCTGCGGGCCCACTGCCCGCGCCCACAAAGCCGACCGCAGCCATAACACCCCGGCCTGTGGGTGCTACCCTGGCGGCCCGGATCGCCCCGCCACCCGGGTGTGTGCGTCAGCCCCTGGATACAGCTTCCTTTGGGCATTATCTCCGCCATCTCCCCCTGAAACCACCCGGAAGCCCGGTCCTCTGTTATGACGGCAGCCCTAAGTCCCGTCAGGATGTCCATGTTGCCGTCGTCAACCTGCCCATCGGTACCCGCGACCTCCACCAATGTGCCGATGCGGTCATGCGCCTGCGGGCGGAGTATCTATACCGGCAGCGGCGTTATACAGATATTCAGTTTAACCTGACGAACGGATTTACGGTCAACTACGGCGAATGGATGAAGGGAAAACGGGTCGCCGTCTCCGGCAATACAACCCGCTGGGTCAGCAGTGCTGCGCCCTCCAATACACCCGCTGACCTGTGGCGATACCTGGAGCTGGTGTTTTCCTATGCAGGCACAGCATCACTGGCTAAAGAACTGATAACCAAGCCCATCTCTATGCTGGAAATCGGGGATGTCCTGATCCAGGGCGGATTTCCGGGACATGCAGTCATTGTGGCAGATATCGCCGTCAATCCCGCTACCGGAGACACCTACTGCCTCCTGGCCCAGAGTTATATGCCGGCTCAGGAGATTCATATCCTCCGCAATCCCGGCGCTGCCGACATCAGCCCCTGGTATCAACTCCCCGAGTCCGGTCGGATCCAGACGCCGGAGTGGAGTTTTGAGGCCCGAGACCTGAAGAAGTTTCCTTGATACAGGGACAGACCAGACGTGCACACGTAACCGCAGGTGCCTTCGCACGGAACGGGATATGTTTTTTTGGGAAATACAGCAGCTTATCGTAAACTGGTATCCTATACCTGCTGCTACTCTTTTAATTTTTCCCGTATGGCCCGTTTTTCCCGCCACGAAGTCTATCAAAAACTCTACGATACCCGGCTGATGCCCTTGTTTTTTGACCCGGATCCCGCACGGGTCATTGCGCTGGCGGAGGCCTGTTATGCCGGTGGGGTGCGAGCCCTGGAAATGACCAACCGGGCCGAAGGGGCACATGAAGTTTTTGGGGCGCTGATCCGCCACGCACGGCGGCACATGCCGGACCTGGCTGTAGGGGTAGGCACCATCGTGGACGGCGCTACCGCAACCTTGTTTCTCCAGATCGGGGCTGATTTTGTGGTGACGCCTTGTTTTTTTGAGGACATCGCCCGGATGTGCAACCGGCGGCAGGTCGGGTTTCTGCCCGGCTGCTCCACCTCCACCGAGATCGCCCAGGCACAGGAGCTGGGCGCTGAGTTTATCAAAGTATTTCCCGCAGAAGTCCTCGGCCCCAAATTTATCCAGGCCCTTCTCGGCCCGATGCCCTGGTCACGTCTCCTGCCCACCGGCGGAGTGGAGCCGACAGAAGCCAGCCTCCGTACCTGGTTTGAAGCCGGGGCAGCGGCTGTAGGCATGGGTTCCCGCCTGTTTCCCAAAGGGGCCAGCCCCGAAGCCATATCCCAGACCGTACAGTTTGTTCTGGACACCATCCGCAGCCATACCACTCCTGCACATGGACACTAATCCCGGGAAGTATCGCTGGACCGTCGTGGCCCTGCTGTTTGTCGCCACGACCATCAACTACCTCGACCGGCAGGTCATCAGCCTGCTGAAGCCTGTCCTCGAACAAGAATTTTCCTGGACCGAAACCGACTATAGCCGGATCGTACTGGCTTTTTCGGCAGCGTATGCCTTAGGGCTGGCGGGTTTCGGGCGGATCGTGGACCAGATCGGGGTCAAACTGGGTTATACCCTCTCTGCCGTGAGCTGGAGCCTGGCGGCCATGGCCCATGCCCTGGCCCGGAGCACCGGCGGATTTATCGCTGTGCGGGCACTCCTCGGCCTCGGCGAGTCCGGCAACTTTCCCACGGCCATCAAGTCCGTGGCGGAGTGGTTTCCCAAACGGGAAAGGGCCCTGGCTACCGGTATTTTTAATGCAGGGGCCAATATCGGCGCTGTAGCCGCCCCCATCATGGTGCCCTGGCTGCTGGAAGTGTATGGGTGGCGGGCAGCTTTTGTGGTCACGGGAGCTATCGGATTTTTATGGGTGATCGCCTGGTGGCGATACTACGAGCATCCCGCCCGGCAGGCGCGGCTCTCCCGCGCTGAGTATGCCTATATTCACCAGGACCAGGCCGACAGTACAGAAGACGCTGCCCCCGTCAACTGGTGGCTGCTATTCCGCTTCCGGCAGACCTGGGCTTTTATTGCCGGTAAGTTTCTGACGGATCCGATCTGGTGGTTTTTTCTCTTCTGGCTGCCGTCTTATTTCACCAGCACCTTCCAACTGGATTTCAAAAAACCCAGCCTGCCCCTCGTGATCGTATATACTGCCACGACCCTCGGCAGCATCGGAGGCGGGTATCTGTCGTCCTGGCTGATCCGCCGGGGCTGGACCCCTTTTCGCGCCCGCAAAACCGCCATGCTGGGATTTGCCACAGCTGTCATGCCGATCATGGCAGCCCGGTATGCGACTGATCTCTGGGTCGCCGTCACCCTGATCAGCCTCGCCGCTGCGGCCCATCAGGCCTGGAGCGCCAATATCTATACCACCGCCTCAGATGTATTTCCCAAAAAAGCCATCAGTTCCGTTATCGGCATCGGCGGAATGGCAGGCTCCATCGGGGGAATGTTATTTCCCCTCCTCGTCGGTGCGCTCCTGGACTCCTACAAAGCCGCCGGTAATATCCTCGCCGGATACAACCTGCTGTTTCTTCTCTCCGGCATGGCGTATATCATCGCCTGGGGCGTCATGCACCTCTGCACGCCGCGGATGAAGATGGTGGAGGTGTGAGGTCCTTTTTGATGCCCCATACAAACGAATGAGGCTGTCCCACGGGACAGCCTCTCCTTATATTCACTAGAAGGGATGATTATACCCCTGCGAGCACCCGGATTTTAATATTTTTGAACCAAACGGGGTCGCCATGATCCTGCAGGGCGATATGGCCTCGGGTTATGGAGCCATATTGGGCCCATTCCGCAAATTTGCTCTTGCTGATGAGTTCTTTCCACTCAGGGGTATCTGTGCGGAAGGTGACGATCAGCCGACCGTTGAGCCAGTGCTCGACGCTGCCCTGCCGTACGACGAGTCGGACGTGGTTCCACTGACCGGCTGGATTGGCGGCGACAAACCGGGCAGCGATCAGGTCGTACAGGTCACCGGCACGGTGTTTTTCAAACCTGCCGTCCGGGTGACGGAGGTTGTCGAGTACCTGCATCTCAAGGCCCGTCATCCAGGGATATGGATACTCGGGGAGTTCTGCGATCTTGTAGATAATCCCGCTATTGCCGCCGGGAGCAATTTTCCAGTCCAGGGTCAGCTCATACTGCTCATACTGACCGATGGTCATCAGGTCACCTCCATCGGCAAACTGCCAGTCTTTTTTGGGGCCGCCGAGGGTAATAGCTCCCTGGGCTACACGCCAGGAGGTACCGGGTTTTTCTTTGCCATAGGTACGCCAGCCGTCGAGGTTTTGCCCGTTGAACAAAAGTTGCCAGCCTGCCGCCTGCTCAACCGGGGTGAGCTGGTTGTCTGCAACAGGTGGTGGCTGCAGGGTGCTGACAAATCCGGGCTTGTTTTCGGGGATCTGGTTCAGCGTGTACCAGGCCTCCGTAACCCAAAGCTCATGCCCCAGGGCACTGACAAACGGTTGTTTGAGGTGAACATACACCACATGGCCCGCTTTCATGCCGTCCAGCTCCAGAAATACCCGTTTGCGGTCCTCAGACACCTGGACCGAGCGAATATTCAGGAAGGTTTCACCGACTTTAGGGCCTCCGTAGTTGGCCGTGGGGACATATTCCCATTGTTTGACCTGGTAGGCTGCCGGATCAAATCCATCCTGTGGCTGCAGCGGTTCTGTAAACTCGATCTCGACCCCATTGGACATGGCGCGCACCGCCAGCGGCTCAAATACAGACGCACCTGTATAACGTATGCGCTGGAGGCCGTACCATTTTTTGCCGGCATGGCTCCAGTTGCCGGGATTTCCGACCCCGCCCACATACAGCGCCCCGTCAGGGCCTGTCACCAGGCGGTTGATACCCGCCTCAAATCCCTGGGAGAAATGAAACAGGGCTCCCTGGTACTGGCCGTTGATTTTTTCGACAAATACCCGCTTCAGGCCTCCATTGGTGACCTCACCATATACCATCTGACCTTTGTAGGGACCCTCCTGGAGCAGTCCGGGCTGTGAAGGAGAGTTACCAACTTCGTCCTGAGGCATCCAGACCACCGGAAGGGTAACCGGCAGATTGGCTGTTCCCTCAAAGTCTACCGAACGGGACCCATAAAAAGCCCCTTCGCGCACGTGTACCAGTTTGCTGGAAGGGAGCCAGTCACCCTGGTTGTCGCAGATAAACAACTCACCGTCCACCCCTACCCCGATGCCATTAGGCGTGCGGAGACCGGAAGCGATAAATGAAAAAGTACCATCAGCCCGGCTGATTTTGATGACCTTGCCCCGGTCCGGAATCTGGGGTTGGGTGCTGGCTCCACCGGGGTTGATGGCCGTGGCCAGGGTCGCGTAGAAATACCCGTCCTTGTACACCAGCCCGAAGGCAAACTCATGAAAATTGGCCGAGGCCCGCCATCCGTTGCACACGGTGCGGTACTCATCTATGATGCCGTCCTGATCATGGTCAATCAGGTGCGTAAGTTCTTGTTTTTGAAGGACATATATCTCACCCTCCACGACCTTGAGGCCGAGCGGTTCGGCCAGGCCTTTGGCGATACGCTGCACCTTCACCTGCGCCGGATCGTTGCCCTGGACATTGTCCAGCACATATACGGAGCCGGCAGGGTCCCAGGTGCTTACCACCAGGCGACCATCCGGCAGGAAGTCCATGCCCGCTACCTTGGGCTCAAAAGACGCCGGGCGCACCGTCGCCAGTTCATAGGCAGGGTGTACGTCCCGGAGCGGAGCGGAGTCGCCGGGGACCGTGCGCACGAGGAGTTCCTGGGGAATAAACGGTGTTTTTTGCCGGACATCGGCTGTATCATAGGTGAGTACGCTGGCAGGCACCACACTAAAATCATCTGCTCCGTGTGCGACCCACTGGAAGGACAGGGCCTTGCCACCGGATGCCTGGAAATAATCTATCTGCACCGGATACCGCCCGGCAGCCAGCTGTACCTCGCCATCCATCGGCGTGGGACCGTGGTATCCATCATGGTTTACGACTACCTGATCCCCGATCGTGAGCCGCCCGCCGTCATCACTGACAATCCGGAATACATAATTGGTGCTTTGGGGTATCTCGATAAATCCTTTGGCCTGCACAAAAAAATTGTCCTTCATGCCCGGAAAATCCTCATCCCGGATCGCATGTATCACCGGCAGGATGCCCGAGTACACAGGCACTGCCTGGGGAGCCATAACCGGTATCTGGCTCGTACCCGCCGGGATCGGGTACAGGTTCACGACCAGTCCGTGGCCATCAGCAGGTTTTTGCTGCGTGATCAGGGGGAAGGAAGGTGCATCCCAGGGCGAGCTCCCGGTAGCGGGTTTTTCGCCGTCGAGGGTCATGATGTACCCGATCATCTGGGATGCGTCCTCCAGGGTCAGGTCAGGGTGAGCCGTCATGGGCACTGGTCCCCAAACCCCGGCCCCGCCATTCATCACCTTGCGGGCGAGCTGGAGGACATTGTATTCGGTAAATTTATACTTTTTGGCAATGTCCACATATGCAGGCCCTACGGCCTTCACCTCCGGGTTGTGGCAGGTCTGGCAGTCACTGCGATTGATCAGGGCCAGGCCGGGGTCCTGGGTAGGTTCTTCGCCTTCGGCAGCCTTGTGGACCAGCGGCGTTTGCTGGAACCAGGCCGTAAAGGTAGTCGTGGCATTGGGCTTCAGGACCAGCATCCCGTCCAGCGAAGCCCCGCCGTTTTCCTGGCGGGTGACCCGAAATATACCGTCCGTTTGGTAGCTGTCGCCAGCCTTGAGGGAGTTGAGGTGTGTCATCAGGGCCACCTGGGTGCCTTCTGGCACACCAGAGAGGACAAATATCCGCTCCAGCCCGGGCAGTCCATCACTGCCGCGCACGTATTCAGGTTTTTCTTTGACTATGATTTTTTCGCCCCGTGCCAGGGTAAGCTCATAGGTCAGCGTAACCTGGTCCTGCTTGTCAAAGGTATGTCCCCGGTACTGCACGGTGGCAGGAGCCGTCTCCTGCCCGTCCCGGATGATGCGCCAGGGCTCTTCAAAAGGGGAAACCAGCCAGGCCGGGCCGAGGCTGACAGGCTGCGGACCGTGGGCAGTGGTATAGACGGGGCCGTCAAAATTGACGCCGTCACGCCAGACCTGGTAGAGAGAAGCCCGCCCTGCGTCATAACTCACCCAAAAAGCAGAGTCCAGTGCCAGGGTCACCATACGGGGTTTGAGGTCCATCACGGAACGAAACACCCAGGGATCATTGCCCCGGACCCGTGGATTACCGCCGCCGGGCGTACACGCAGTGATACCGATCAGCAATCCCAGCCAAATGGCGGACAACAGGCGCAGAGATACAGGGGGTTGAGGCAGAGCAGGAGACTTCATAAGCGGGGGATAGGCGTAGCAGCGGAAATAATGTTCGAAAATGTGAAATTATTCTGAGACGGCAAGCAAAAACGGTTCCTGATCCGGGTAAAAATATGCGTATTTTATCAGGGAAACAATACCGCAGCTTCCGCCTGGATTTTGAGACATAAATCCTATCCCCTGCTTGCACAAACGGGATCGGTTGTCGTTATTTGTCCCGCAACCCCACCTCCCATGCGCTTCTGTCGTGCCTGTTTCCTGCTGATACCGGCCTTTGTGGCCTTGCCCCTGGCGGCTCAAAACGATACCCTGCGGGAAGCCACCCCTTACAGCCAGCCGATTGAGGACCTGATTCTCAATGCTGAGCTGGATGGTCAGGTGGACTATTCCTTTGTGACGGATTTTCTGGAAGAGCTGATTCGCCACCCGCTGGACATCAATACCATAACACGGGACGAGTTTCTCCAGCTCCCGGGCATGACGGACCTGCTCTACAACAACCTGCGGGCCTATGTGGATACCTTTGGCAACCTGACGTCTTTGTATGAGCTGCAAGCCGTGCGGGGATTCCGGGAGGAGCATATCCGCAATATCCTACCCTACCTCACGACAGATGCAGCCCGGGCCCGGGACATCTCACCCGGCAAATTACATCCGGCTGGTCCCACGCCCCGCGAAGTGTGGGAAAATATGATCTGGGAGTTTACCCAGCGGACGGTCTGGGAGGTCGAAAATGCCAGGGGGTACACCCCCGCCGATACGTCGTACCGGGACATCTACGATGACCAGGGCAACCTGATTGGTACCGAGCCGGTACTCTCCACCCGGTATGCCGGGGATAAATACCGCCATTACTCCCGGCTCCGGGCCCGCATGGGCCAAAACATCTCCTTCGCCGTCACAGGCGAAAAAGATCCCGGCGAAACCTTTGAGTGGAATCCCCTCCTCAACCGCTATGGATATGATTTTCTCTCCGGCCATGTCGCCCTTCAGAACTACGGCAGCCTGAAGCGCCTCATTGTAGGCGACTACAACCTCCAGGCTGGACAGGGACTGGTCATGTCACGGGGCCTGGGATTTGGCAAGGGGGCCTCCACCATTGCGGGCACCAAAATGCCCAACCTCGGCCTGCTCCCGTATGCCTCTGTCAATGAAAATCAATTTTTGCGGGGAGCTGCTGCTACGGTAGCCCTTCGCAACTGGTACTTTACGGGCTTTTTCTCCCGTACCCGCCAGGATGCCAGTGTATCTGCACGGGATAGCCTGACTGCAGATGTCCTCCAGGCCAGCAGCCTGCAAATCAGTGGACTCCACCGCACCGCCACCGAACTTGCCAACCGCCGCGCCGTGGACGAGCAGATGTACGGCGGACGAGTCGAGTACAAAACTGCTACCCTGACACTCGGTACGACCCATTACCGGCAGGTGTTTGGGGCACCGGTCAGTCCGGCCCTCAACGAATACAACCAGTTTGATTTCCGGGGAGACCAAAACTATGTCAACGGGCTGGATTGGGACTGGATCTACCGCAACCTGAATATATTCGGAGAAGTAGCCCGCTCACGCTCCGGCGGACTGGGCGGTGTCGCCGGTTTAATGGCCAGCCTCTCCCCCACGGTAGATGCCTCGATGGTGATCCGGCATTTTGACAAGGACTTTCACTCCAATAAAGCCTATGTATTTTCGGAGCGCCCCCTGGCTCCCCAAAACGAAACCGGGGTTTATGTTGGCTTGCGGATCGCGCCGTCTCCCAAATGGGAACTCAACTCGTACTTTGATCAGTATTATACCCCCTGGCTGAAGTTTCGCACGGGATACCCGGCTGCTGGCTGGGAATGGATGGCCCAGCTAGACTATAAACCCCGCCGGGGTACCCTGGTGTATCTGCGGTTCCGGACCGATCACCGCGAGCAAAACAGCGATGACTATCCGGAAGGGCAGCAGCTCCGGTTTCTGGTGCCGACAGAGCGGCATCAGTTCCGCCTGCACTTTGAGACCAAGGTGGACCGGGACATTATTTACCGCTCCCGGATGGAGTTTTCGTGGTATCAGGAGGGGGCCGAAGACTGGCAGCGGGGATTCCTGCTCTATCAGGACGTGGCATGGCGGATCGGGTTTAAGTACCGGCTCACCGGGCGACTGGCTGTGTTTGATGCCAAAGACTACAATGCCCGGATTTATGCCTATGAAAATGACATTCTGGGCTTCTTTTCCATCCCGCCATATTATGGGGTAGGCACCCGGTATTACCTGATATTTGACTGGAAACCCGTGGACGGCCTGGAATTTTGGGCACGGGTAGCCCAAACACGCCTGCACGAAACCCGCTCATTTGGCTCCGGCCTGGAGGAGACCCAGGGTGACCTCCGCACAGAGGTCAAGCTCCAGTTGCGGTGGACGTTTGGAGGCGGCTCCTGAGGCTGTGTTTAATCTTCCGGCATACAATCTTCTGTATTTGCCTGCAAATGAGGGTATCAGCCAGGACGTACACCCGCTTGTTGAAGTTGCCTGCATTTTTTATTTGCCGCGAATACTTTTCTCCCTATCTTTGTCCCGAGCAAATTGGTTCCGGATGTGTCCGGATTAAAAGGGAATCAGGTGAAAATCCTGGACAGTTCCCGCTGCTGTAAGCACTGCCCGCAAGGGTAAACGGTATCTCCCGCGTGTGTCACTGTCCTGATCAGGGATGGGAAGGCCGGAGAAGCCGGGTGCAAGTCAGAAGACCTGCCAGTGCGCCGTTGTTCGCAGCCTTCGGGACAAAGGCCATGAACAGGTAACAAGCCGGGGATCTCCAACCAATCCGTGCTGCTGCGGCAGCCGGTCAGCCTACACGTCCTGTGTACAGCTGTGTATTTCCTGCTTTCGCCTGTAAGAGGCTGTCTCCTGAGCTGCTGGTGATCAAAAACCGGCAATCAATGAAAAACGCCTCAGGCCTTCTCCTGTTTTGGATCAGTATCAGTTGCGGACTGCCCCTCGCGGCGCAGGTGGATACCTTGCACCTCGACACCGTCTCTGTGACAGCCCGGCGACTGGCCTGGCTGGGGACGGGTTATCATATCTCCCAGGTAGACAGCCTGCAACTGATCCCCTCAGCCAGCCTGGCAGATGTATTGGGTGATTTTAGCCAGGGATTTATCAAACTGTATGGCCCGGGAGCCCTGGCAACCCCCGGCCTGCGGGGTACAGCCGCTGCACATACCGCTGTGATCTGGGAAGGACTCAACCTCCAAAGCCCGCTCAACGGCACGGTGGACCTGTCCCTGTTTCCGGCCAGCCTGATGGGCGAGGTGTGGGTACAACCCGGAGGCAGTCCTGCGCTGGGGGGCAGCGGTTCATTGGGGGGCGTGATTCACCTCGGAGCCGGGCCTGACCCGGCAGTGCCTCTCCAGGCAGCTGTACATCTGGGTACCGGGAGTTTTGGGTTTTGGCACGGTGGCGGCAGGCTCTCTCTGCGTACGTCCCAGATTACCCATCACCTGCGGTATTCTTATCGCCGGGCAGACAATAATTTTGCCTATGCCCGCACCGATCTGCCGGGCATGCCCATCATCCGGCAGGCCCACGCAGCCTATGTCCAGCAGGGGGCTGTGTATGATATGCGCTGGCAGCCTGCGGCATCCCATGCGATAGAAGGCCACCTCTGGCTTCAGGCCAGTGACCGTCAACTGCCCCGCACAGCCTGGCAGGCAGATGCACACCTGCGGGCTGCCCTGGCCTGGCACTACACAGGTACCCGGCTCAGGACCAGTCTCCGGGGCGGATACCTGCATGAAACCCTCCAGTACCGGGATACTGTAGCCGGTATTTTTTCGGAGAATATGGCCCGCACCTGGCAACTGAGCGGCGAAGGCACCTACCGCCTCCATCACCGGCACAGTATCCTGGGCAGCGCACAGGGTCAATGGATCCAAGCCCTGGCGACAGGATACGGACGCTTGCGGCCTGAGCAGGCACGCACCCTGGCCCAGGTATCCATGCGATCAGGCTGGCAACACGAGCGCCTGGTCACGCTGCTCACCCTCCGGATGGAGGCCATCACCCGCCCCCAATGGATGCCGTCCGCCGGGATCACCTGGCAGGCGCATCCTGCCCTGCGCCTGCGCGGGTATGTGGCCCGCACGTACCGGTATCCATCTTTTAATGACCTGTACTGGTCTCCGGGGGGGCAACCCGACCTCAAACCTGAAACAGGCTGGACGGCAGAGGCAGGGTGGTCCTATGTTTGCCGGCCCGGCAATACAATCCTTACCCTCCATCAGGGTGTTTTTTCGCACCATATTCAAAACTGGATCCTCTGGCGGCCGGGTACCGGGTACTGGTCCGCCGAAAATGTCCTGCAGGTCTGGTCCCGCGGCCTCGAATCTTCGCTGCACTGGCAGCGGCCCGCGGGGCGCTGGGTTCCTGTCTGTGTAGTCTGGCATCACCTCGTACGGGCCACCCGCACAGCTATTTATGACGGAGCAGATGCCACCCTGCACAAGCAGCTCATCTATACGCCGGTACACCAGGCCAGCGTCCGGGTCGGGATTTCGCACCGGGGGTATACCCTGAGTTATACCCAGGCGTACGTAGGCCGGCGATATACCACAGCTGATAATACCTTGTTTCTCAGTCCATTTACGCTGGGAAGTACGGCACTCAGCCGCAACTTTGAGCGCCGGTATGTACGCGGCAGCCTCACCCTGCGGGCCGAAAACCTCTGGCAGGCGACCTACCAGGTGGTAGCCGGGTATCCTATGCCCCGGCAGCAGGTACATCTTGACTTGTCCCTGAGTCCGGTTTTTGCCGAAGCTAAACCCTGATTTTTTCTGGTATTTATTCATATCCCATTATCAACTACATGAGCCTCTCCATGTCCCGTCTATCGCCAATGAAAACCCTCCGCCTGACAGGGTTAGCTCTCCTGATTGCCCTGGCAGGTTGCCGGGAAGAAGCCCCCACCCCGCAGCCGTATGCACAAGGGGTATTTGTCCTGAACGAAGGCAATTTTCTCTCAGCCAATGCCAGTATTTCGTACTACAACCCGGAGGCAGATACAGTTGCGCTGGATGTATTTGCGGCAGCCAATAACCGCCCGCTGGGAGACGTATTGCAGTCTGCTACCCGGATCGGTGACCGGATTTTTTGGGTAGTCAATAATTCGCAGAAAATTGAAGTCACAGACGGCAACCTGAAGTCCGTCGGTACGGTGACCGGGCTGACCTCTCCCCGGTATATTGCGGCCGTATCAGACCAAAAGGCCTATGTGACAGATTTATTCAGCGGAAACGTGTCCGTCCTGAATACCGAAACCCTCGCCATCACAGGCACCATCTCCATCCCCGGGTGGACGGAGCGTGTCCTGGTCCTGGGTCCGGATGCGTTTATCGTCAACTCAGGCCGCCCGTATGTGTATGTGGTCAATACCGCCACGGATCAGGTGACGGACAGTATCCGCACGGCAGCCGGCACCAACAGCCTCACGCAGGATGCTGACGGCAATCTCTGGGTCCTCTGCGGGGGAGACTATGTCACCGGCGAAAAAGGCAATCTGTACCGGATCAATCCGGTTACCCGTACCATTACGCTTGCATTGCCATTCAGCAGCGGGGGATATCCCGGCCAGCTGACCACCAGCCCGGACAAAAAAATCCTCTACTACCTGGATGGTGGTGTATTTGCGATGGCAATCTCGGATGCGACACTCCCGGTCACCCCCTTCATTGGTGCCGGATCGGCTTCGTTTTATGGCATGACGGTGCACCCGGAGACGGGTGATCTGTATGTGGCCGATGCCGTTGACTATACCCAGGCTGGCCGGGGACTCCGGTACTCAGCCAGTGGGAGCCTGCTGGCGACTTTTGCTACAGGCCTGATTCCCAATGGATTTCTGTTCATTGAGTAACAAAACGCCCCCTTACGAAGTATATGCCCGGACCACTCGTCCGGGCATTTCCGTATATTGCCACCCCGAATGTATCGTTATGCCATCCCCTACCCTGTCACCCTGTACACCGGCAGACATACCGGCCCTGGTTGCCATCAGCCGTCAGTCTTTTTATGAGGCCTTTGCCCCGACCAATCATGCCCACGACCTCCACCTGTACATGGACCAGGCCTACCACCCGGACCGGCTCCGGGCAGAACTCGACACGCCTGGTACGTCGTTTTACCTGCTGTATGCCGGTGAGGTCCTGGCGGGTTACCTCAAGCTGAATACCGGCACCGCTCAGGTCGAGTTTCAGGACCAAAACGGGCTGGAAATCGAGCGAATCTACCTCCTGCAATCCCATACCCGGCAGGGATTGGGGGCGTATATGCTCCGGTTTGCCCTGGAGCAGGCGCGGTCTCAGGGCCGGGACTTTGTCTGGCTGGGGGTCTGGGAACATAATGGCCCTGCGCTGGCTTTTTATGCCCGGCATGGATTCCGGCAGATCGGGGCACATGGTTTCCTGCTCGGTACCGACGCCCAAACGGACCTGCTGATGCGGCTGGACTTGACGTGATCGTCCTCAGGAGGTATTCACCTGGTCATGCAGCGTTTTAGCTTCTGCTTGCGTATTATCCACATAAATTATGGTTTATCATGAAATACGCCACATCTATCCTCATGGCCCTAGCGACACTTTGGCTGGGTAATGGTTGCACATCAGAACAAATTCATCCAGATACCCTCCCCCCGATTGTATTCAGCCTGGAGTACCGAAATGCTGCATGGGTACATCAGCACAATGGGGTGTTATTTGACGAATCAGGCCGTGTATATACCTTTGATCTTCCTGTGGGATGGCATATGCCCGATCCTCAGACAGGATTGATCGCGGGTGAACTGCTCGCCGAAAACCGCTCGAAAGCCGTCTCCACGATACAACAGGTATCATCTACAGACTGGCTTCGTTGGCAGACAGATGCTGCCAAAGCTGCCGGGGGGATGGTCACAACACCTGTTAATAGTGCCAATGACATGGGAAGCTGGGTCTGGTCAGCCTATATCCCGGACACAGCTACGGGTTTGTTTCGACAGATCTTGCTGGAAGAAGCGGGTGATTTTTCCCGTGAAAATACCTCTGCTGCCGCCCGTCGCCTGGTACAGCGCATCAATCACTACCGCTGAGGCGGAGAAATTGCTGGCCACAGATTTTTTAATTAATTTTTTGTGCAATAAAGTTAATTAACGTACTTGATAGTTAAGATTTCAGAGAAAATCTACATCAGCTAATATCCGCTACAACATCCGATATGAAAGATTTCATTTCTGGTACCTATCTGCGGCAGGAAGGTTATAAATCATTTATCCCCAATCTGATTCACCGGGCATGGCAACTGGATGATATGGAGGTAATCCAGCTTCTTAGCCAGGCAGACCGTCATTTGGGGCGCCTTGACATGTACTCAGAGTATGTAGATATAGACCTTTATATCAGTATGCATCTTGCGAAAGAAGCAACCGAATCCTCACGAATTGAAGGTACACAGACTCGTATGGAAGAATTATTCATGAGCGAAAATGACATATCTCCTGAGCTGCGTGATGATTGGCATGAGGTCCAGAACTACATTATAGCTACACGCGAAGCGGTCGAAATGCTGCCATCTTTGCCTTTTTCAAGCAGGCTCATTCGTCAGGCCCATAAAACTTTGCTTCAGGGCGTGAGAGGTGCACATAAGTTGCCGGGTGAATTTCGGCGGAGTCAAAACTGGATAGGAGGTGCCAGCTTGCGTGATGCGGTTTTCGTCCCACCACCTCATGCAGAAATCGGAATACTCATGAATGATCTTGAAAAATTTGCCCATGACGAAATAAACCCAATGCCAGATCTGCTCAAGATTGCTATTATCCATTACCAGTTTGAGACCATTCACCCTTTTTTGGACGGAAACGGGCGAGTGGGCAGGTTGTTGATTCCCCTTTTTCTGGTCAGTAAGGGGGTTCTGAAGCAACCCATTTTGTACTTATCGGACTTCTTTGAGCGCCATCGCCAATTGTACTACGAAAACCTTATGCGTGTCAGAACGCACCATGACATCAAGCAATGGTTTAAGTTTTTTTTAACCGGGGTAATAGAAACTGCCCAACAAGGTGTTCGTACTTTTGATGGAATCATGCAACTCCGGCAACAGATAGACACAGAGTTAAAACTATGGGGGAGCAGGACACCTGATGCAAGAACTGTCATACAGCATCTGTATAAGCGTCCCGTTATCAATGCTGCTCAAGTCGCTGCTTTAACTGGCAAAAGTAACGTGAGCGCGTATAAACTTATTGCATCATTAGAGAAGTCAGGTATTTTACAAGAAATGACAGGCGCACAGCGTAACCGAATGTACGTGTTTGCCAGATACGTGCGGCTATTTTATGCACATGAGACCATGTGATCCATGAGCTCCCATTTCTTGGGTGCGGGTGATTTTTCCTGTGAAAATACCTCCGCTGCCGCCCGTCGTCTGGTGCAGCGCATCAATCACTACCGCTGAGGCGGAGAAATTTCTGGCTGAGTCCTGCATATCCTTTGGGTTATCCGAAATTTTCTTTATTTGGAGGCATCAACACGCGCCACCTGTCACGGCCTGCTGAATACGCCTTCAATCTGTATGCTTCTCCTCGGATATGACCTGGGAAGTTCGTCTGTCAAAGCCGTCCTGCTGGAAGCCGACTCGGGCCTGGCAGTAGCCTCGGCTCAATTTCCACCGGCAGAAATGCCGATCCATGCACCACAACCCGGCTGGGCCGAACAATCACCCGAAGACTGGTGGGCCTGCATCCGGGAGGTCACCCGGATACTCCTGACCATGCCTGGCGCTGACGCCCATGCGATCGGTGCGATCGGCATATCCTACCAGATGCACGGGCTGGTGGCCCTGGATGCTGACGGCGCCCCGGTACGGCCCGCCATCATCTGGTGTGACAGCCGGGCTGTCGCTACGGGTGCGCAAGCCTTTGAGGCACTGGGGACTACCTACGCCCTGGGACATCTCCTGAACTCGCCCGGCAACTTCACAGCGTCCAAACTCCGCTGGGTACAGCAGCATGAACCAGATACGTATGCCCGCATCCGGCATATCATGCTCCCCGGCGACTATATCGCCTACCGGCTCACAGGTGAGATACGCACCACGGTCACCGGCCTCTCGGAGGGTATCCTCTGGGACTTTGCCGAAAATCGTCTTGCTACCGAGCTCCTCCACCTATACGAGATTGATCAGACCCTGATACCTGCACGTTGTCCTGTCATGGGCGAGCAGGGGCTGCTCACCCCGGCAGCCGCAGCGGCCCTGGGACTGCCTTCCGGCATCCCCATTACGTACCGGGCCGGCGATCAACCTAATAATGCCTTGTCCCTCCAGGTGCTGGAACCCGGGGAGATTGCCGCTACGGCTGGCACCTCCGGAGTGGTCTACGGGGTCACGGACCGGGTGCAGTATGACCCACAGTCGCGGGTCAATACCTTTGCCCATGTCAACCACGGTGCCAACACCCGGCTGGGGGTCTTGCTCTGCCTCAATGGATGTGGCATCCTCAACAGCTGGGCGCGGCGTATCACAGGGGCCACTTCGTACCCGATGATGAACGAGGCTGCGGCAACTATCACGCCGGGATCAGAAGGCCTGACGATCCTGCCCTTTGGCAATGGCGCCGAGCGTATCCTCGGCAACCTCAATCCACAGGCTGCGGTTCTGGGCCTTGACCTCAACCGGCACACACATGGGCATCTGTACCGGGCCGTGCAGGAGGGTATAGCTTTTGCGCTGGCGTGGGGGATCGGGATCATGCGGGAGACGGGCCTTGATCCGGCCGTGATCCGGGCAGGCAGCGCCAATATGTTTCTGAGTCCGGTCTTCCGGGAAACCCTGGCGGCTGCGACCGGGGTACCGATCGCCCTGTATGAAACCGATGGAGCCGCCGGAGCCGCGCGGGGGGCCGGGTTGGGGCTGGGATATTATCCGGATACAGCCACTGCCTTTGCCGGACTCCGGCAGGCAGGCCTGACCGAACCCGATCCCCGGCTGACAACAGCCCTCGCAGGGGCCTATGACCGATGGCGCGAAGCCCTGACCCGCCAAACCGGGATCGCCTGAGTTTGGGTTTTCATGGCGGACGAGCGGGCGATTCAGTCGCCTTAATGGCTTGAAACTGTGGTTCTTTCCTGTGTTACTTCGTGGCAGGCATTTATTCTGGATACTATTCACAGATACATTAACCCCCTCCTCATGAGCATGTTTTCCGCACAAGACCTTCAGCAGATTCAATCCCGTGGCAGCCAGCTCGCTACGGTAGAAGAACAAATCCAATACTTCGTACAGGGATTTCCCTTTCTCCAGGTACTGAAAGCCGCCACTGTCGGAGACGGAATCATCCGCCTCTCTGATGAGGAAACCGATACCTATGCCCAAGCCTATACGGAGGCCATGGGGGATAAAAAAGTAGTCAAGTTTGTGCCGGCCTCCGGCGCTGCCAGCCGCATGTTTCAGGCGCTGTATGCCTGTATGAATGCAGATGCCGAAACCCAGGCACGGATGACAGCAGAAACCGGCTTCCAGTCCGTAGGGCATTTTATGAACAGTATCCGGAATTTTGCCTTTTATCCGGAACTGGCGGCAGCTTTTCCTGAAGGGGATACCCCGGAGGCAGCCATCAGCCGTCAGGACTACACCCTGCTCCTTCGCCTCCTGCTCACCGATGCCGGGCTGGGATATGGCCAGCTGCCCAAAGGCCTGCTGACCTTCCATGCCTATGAGGACGGTACGACCCGCACCCCGGCTGAAGAACATATCGTAGAAGGGGCCAACTATTGTGCGGCGCCAGGCGGGACGGTGTACCTGCACCTGACGGTATCGCCTGAGCACCAGGAGAAATTTGAGGCGCTCGTATCCCGTGTACAGACACACTACGAAGCACAGCTGGGCATCCGGCTCGATATTTCTTTTTCTGAGCAAAAACCCGCGACTGATACCATCGCCGTGGATGGGGACAACCAGCCCTTCCGGCAGGACGACGGCAGCCTGCTTTTCCGCCCGGCTGGTCATGGTGCCCTGATCGAAAACCTGAATGACATCAGCGCTGATGTGATTTTTGTCAAAAACATTGACAACGTCGTACCGGACCGGATCAAAGGGGAGACTTTCCGCAGCAAAAAAGCCCTGGCCGGTATCCTGCTGGAGACCCAGCGCCAGATCTTTGCCTGGCTGGAGCAACTCGAAGGAGACACCAGTGCCGCCCTGCTGAGCGAGGCAGAAACCTTTATCCGCGAGACCCTCTGCACCCAGCCTCCTGCCGGGTATGAGACCTGGGGCATCGAAGACCGCAAGGCCTATGTCATGCGCAAGCTCGATCGCCCGCTCCGGGTATGTGGCATGGTCAAAAACGAAGGTGAGCCCGGCGGCGGGCCTTTCTGGGCCCTGAATCCCGACGGCACGGCCTCGCTCCAGATCGCTGAGAGTGCGCAGCTTGACAAAAACCACCCGGAGCAGGCCGCCATTGCCAAAAATGCCACCCACTTCAACCCCGTGGACCTCGTATGCGCCACCCGCGACCGCCACGGCAATGCATACCACCTGCCTGCATACCGCGACCCCCAGACGGGATTTATCGCCAGCAAGTCCAAGGATGGCCGCGAACTCAAAGCCCAGGAACTCCCCGGCCTCTGGAACGGCGCCATGTCCGACTGGAATACCCTCTTCGTTGAGGTCCCGATCATTACCTTCAACCCCGTCAAGACGGTCAATGACCTGCTGCGGGCTGAACATCAGGGGTGAGGGGACAACCGTGAATCAAAAGAGGCTGTCTCACAAGGACAGCCTCTTTTTGTGATATGCTCTGCGGGTGAGTTAGTTCCGCTTGGTGTTCTGACCAAGACGGTAGCCCGCATATACCTGTACAGCCCCGTAAGCAGCCTGCTCACGATTTAAATAGGTATTCCTGAGTTGGGTACGCAGGCCTCCCTGAAACCCATGCGTACTGTTTCCTACTCCAAACTCCAGGAACAAGTTATGCTCCCAGCCATTATATCCATCGGCGCTGAGGTCGTTAACAACCTGACCATTCAGGTCTGCCCTGACGAGTCTGGAAAGGCCCGCGCCTACTCCCACATGGAGGAGCGGGCTAATCTCATAATTGACCTGGGCCGGAATAAATTCAAGGTACGTAAGTTGGTACTCATTCACTCCGCCAAATGAATATCCCAGCCCTTTCAGGCCCATCTGCGTGAGTTGTACCCCTGCCCCATAGCGCCAGGGCGTAGCTGCAGGTATATCAAGCTGCTGGTCTACTTCGAAGTGGCTATCCTGATACTCCTGGCTCATATAACGGTTATCCATGGTTATGCGCTGGGTTACCGTATAACGCTGCTGAGTGCTCAGGTAGGTCATTGCCCGGAAAGAAAGCCCTTGGGTCTTAAAATCGCCTACCGTAACGCCAAGTAACAACTCGGGTGTTGGCATTAGGATGACCCCTCCCTTTTTTATTGTTGTTGCCAATATAACAGGACAGGGAGGTTTTCCAGGTACTCCGCAGGTAACGGTTGCTGTGACAGTGGTATCCTGCGCTGAAACCACTCCTCCGCTCAATAAAAGTAACAAAAGAAAAACCGTTGTCTTTTTCATAATTTTGGATTAATAATATTGAGACGAAAAGCGTTTAAGTCTTACATGACTCATTTTCTCAAAAGTAGTATAAATTTTTGGGTGGAGATGGCTGCTGTCCGCAAGATAAGCAGCAGCTTTTGCTTGCTCGGGATACTGACCTGCCTGATGCACCCGCTACACGCGACGCTGTCCCTGTCGGACATCCGTGAGATGGAAAGCCAGGGAGCGTACTATCAGGCTATTCAGGCCTATGCGGAAATAAGTTCAACCGGTTCAGATATTCGGACCCGTATCTACGCATACTGCCGTCAGGCCGAGTGTTACCGACAGTTGCTGGCAACAGATCCTGACGCTTTGAATAAGATGCATCAGGCCCTGACGTCTGCAAGGGTATTGGTGGCTGCCCTGCCTGGTTCGGATAGCCTTCGGGCCAATTGGTTACATATCAGTGGAAGTTATCACCTGATCCAAAACAGCCGGGACTCTGCCCGCATGTATTATGAACAAGCGCTGGCAATCCGGCAGGCGATTTACCCACCTTACAGCCTGTATGTATTTGAAAGTTACAACAATCTTGCCCTGGTAGCATATTACAGTGACTTTTTGTCCCAGTCCCATCAGTTTTATCAGAACGCTATCTTCATCGCCAGACACAATACTTCACTCCCCCCTGACCGGGTCGCTGCCTTGTATCAGAACTACGGTGAGCTTTGGTTTTATCAACAACAATTGGATTCTGCTTTGTGGTACTGGCAACAAGAAGCACTGCCACGCTATCGCCAGCTTACCCATACACAACATATCTTCCAGCGCACAGCATTAGAGCTCAAGGTAATCCATGTCTTGATGGAGGCAGGGGATATCCAAGCCACACAAGCCTTGCTGGATACTGTCCAGACGAGGATAGAATCGCCAGATGCCCAGCCTTTATTACAATTATTCCGCCCGGACCTCCTGCTTGAGTTAGCCAACTACAACGAAAAGACCGGCGAACATGAGCTGGCTATGGGCTACCTGAAACAAGCGCAATACGGGTATTCACAGGCTGGTGGCGCCCCCCCCGAAACCCAGATTCAGATTCTGGAGCGACTGGCCGGATATCATGTGCAGGAAGGCCGCTATGCAGAGGGTATTGCCTTTATCCGAAGCGCTATTGAAATCGCCAAACAGACCTCTAATATCCGGAATCAGGCAGCCCTCAGGCTAAGTCTCGCGCAAGCCTACAGGCTGAAACACGATCAAGACAGTATGGTATACTGGCTGGATCAGATTCGTGTTTTGCCACGATTCAATTTTAAAAACTTTCCTGATCTGCACGCAAAATTTCTGTGTGTGGAGGCTCATCTATATGATAGCAGCCGGTTTATCAACGGGTATCGCCGTGCCATATCGTTATTTTCGGACAGTATCACGACCAAACACCCGGATATAGCCATCATGTGGTTTGAGCTGGCGCAATACCTGCAAGAAGATTCGGCATACGCAGATGCACTGCAAGCGCTGAAGACAGGTCAGCAAACCCTGTATCTCTGTGATCAGCAGCCCGGACAATCCTGCATTATTTCGTATCCGGTGCTCCTGACGCTTATGAATTTTGAGGCCAATATACTTGCAGAGACCGGCCAATATCAGGCGGCAACGCAGGTGCTGCTCAGGGCAGACAGCCTATTGGGGGTGGCGGTCAGGCAATCCCTGCTCGAAGATAGCCGCCACACCCTGCGCATGCGTACCATCGACCTGTATGAGACAGCGCTGAACGTTTGTTATATGGGATGGGTCCAAGACCAACAGCCTGTATGGCTGCAGCATGCTGTTTTTTTTATGGAAAAACAAAAAGCGAGGCTGCTGGTAGAGCGATCCCGGGATGTGGTGGCACGATCAGCAGCACGTGACATACCTGAAGATGTCTGGCAGGAAGAGCAGCGCCTGCTCTCCCAGCTGGCAAGGCTGCAACATGCACTCACAGATACCAATTATGCCCAGCGATTAGCGATCACAACCCAGATTACGATCACCCAGAAGCAGCACATAAACTGGATCAGCCGGATTGAAAAAGAACATCCTGCATATTACCGCCTGAAGTACGATGACAACCCCATAAGCTTACAGGAAGTTCAAGCTATGCTTGGTGCTGAAGAGGGCTTCTTGTCCTATTTCTGGACTCATACTCACCTGTTTTCTGTGCTCATCAGGCAGGACAAGGTTGTCCTGACGCGTACCGACATAGACTCAGCCGCCACGTCACAACTTTTAACTTTTCAAAGTACCATAAGCAACAAATACCTGTCTCGGAAGTCCCCCTCCAACACCCTTCCCGAGTTTATCCACCAAAATCAACAAGTATCCCGTATTCTTTGGGAGCCAGTCAAAGGTATAGCCACAGGCTTGAAGCGTCTGTGTATCCTCCCTGACGGGCCCGTCGGATACATCCCATTCGACGTACTGCTCACAGAAGATGTAATCACGGATACGGACAGTTATGCCCATTTGCCCTACATGATACGACAGACCGCGATATCGTATGCCTATGCTATGACCTTGCTTCTCCGGGGGCACCGTGTGAAGGCGAGTGATATTGCATACATGGGTTTTGCACCTGACTACACCTACATAGCCAACGCCGAGAATCTCACAAACAGGGGAGAACAATTTATACCCTTAACGTTCGCCAAAGATGAAGTAGAATCAGCCTACAACCTGCTGGGTGGTGAGCGTTACAGCGGCCGGGAAGCTACCGAGGCGCACCTGGTCCAATCAGCCCACAACCCTGCTGTCCTGCATTTGGCGATGCATGCCCTTACCTCCGATCAGTATCCGCTTAAGTCCCGGCTTATTTTTTCTCAGCAGGATGCCAATAGTGACCTCAATCTGCCCGAAGTATATCAACTCAAACCTCAAAGCCAACTTGTCATCATAAGCGCTTGCCACTCAGCCTCCGGGCTTGTGCAGCGGGGCGAGGGCATTATCAGCCTCAGCCGGGCCTTTTTATATGCAGGAAGCCCTTCTGTATTGGCGAGCCTATGGCTGGTGGACGATGAGGCTAGCCTCTTGCTGATGAAAAAATTTCTGGAGTATCTCCATCAGAAACTGCCTATAGATCAGGCACTGCAACAAAGTAAACTACAATACCTGGCCGAAGCAGATAAATTTCGGTCTCACCCTTTTTATTGGGCTTCTTTTGTACAATATGGTACCTCAGCGCCTATTGTGTGGCCAGCCCCCTGGTACTGGCAAGCTGGCTGGCTCAGTATGTTTGTTGTGCTGATTATCGCGGGTATCAGCGGGTGGGTGTATATTCGAAGGCATACTTGACCTTCGTCTGTTTATCACCCTTCTCTGCTACTGAATGCCTATGACAACGACCCGACGTCTTTTTTGGGTATTGATGGGAACGATTGGATTCTCAACCTCCAACGCGCAACCCGACCTGTACTTTTCCACCCAAAAAATCAGCTCCCGCCCCGGCAGCCTGACCGGTCCCGTCGCCGACCGGGGGCAGCTAGGTACGGGCGTGGCCGTCCTGGGGGATGTGGACGGCGACGGTTTTGAGGACATAGCCCTCTCGGCTCCCCAGGACTCCGGCGGAGCGATCTGGATCGTGATGCTGGACAGCCTGCAGGAAGTAAAATCCTGGTATAAAAATGTCCCCGGCCAAACCGGCTTTGTGCCGGCGCTGACGCCTGGCGGCGGATTTGGCGTGCGGCTGGAAGGGGCGGACGACCTTACCGGTGATGGCATCCCGGACCTCTGGGCCTGTGAGCCGGGTGGCACACAAGGGGGGCTGCCGTATGGCAATCTCTGGTTGCTGAGCCTGGACAGGACGGGGCGTATCACCGAGACCCGGCTCTACAGCGGCCGGACGCCGGGCCTGAGCGGCCTCCTGGGCCGCAGCACCCGGTTTGGGACGGACGTGACCCGCCTGGGTGACCTGGACGGCAACGGGGTACCGGACCTGGCTGTGGCGGCGGCAGGTGAGCCTGACAAAACCCTCGGCGGGGTCTGGATCATCCTCTTTAATCCCGATGCCAGCATCCGGCTGGTACAACTCATCCAGCCTGACAAAGGCGGATTTAAGGAAACCTATACCCCTAACGACCAGTTTGGGTCGGCAGTGGCGGCCCTGGGAGATGTGGACGGGGACGGTGTCCCAGACCTCGCCGCAGGCGCCCGCGGGGACGATGCGACAGGCTTCAATCACGGTGCGATCTGGATCCTGATGCTCAAACCCGACGGCACCGTCAGACAAAGCCGGAAAATTGCATCCGGACAGGGGGCGCCTGTCCTGCCCCTCAACCCGGATGACCGGCTCGGGACCAGCCTGGCCGGAATCGGAGACTTTAACGGTGACGGGGTACCCGACCTCGCCGCCGGCGTACCCGCAGACGATGACGGTGGCAAAGACAAAGGTGCCATCTACCTGCTGCTGCTCACCCGCAGCGGTACTGTCTCTGCTTTTCATACCATCAGCGAGACCAGCCGCAACAACGCACTTGCGTTTCCGGCGCAGTACGCGTGGGCGCAGGCGCTCAAGGGCATGGGAGACCTGACGGGTGATCGCCGCCCGGAACTGCTGGTGTCCGGCGGACAGGACAATGACGGAGGTCCGCAGCGGGGCGCAGGCTGGATCCTTGTACCCGGCCCTGTGCCTGAATCAACCCTAACCACCCTGCGCAGGCCCGTCCTCACCGCAGCAGACAGCGCACGTGTGTATGCTGGCGCGACTACCCGGGCAGACTCCGCCCGTATTGACAGCCTCTACGACTTGTCGGGATTTGCCCCCAGCCACCTGGTCCTGCTCCTGGATGTATCTGCCTCCATGAGCAAACCCGAAAAACTCCCCGTGTTGCAGGAAGCATTTGTGACACTCCTGGGGTACCTGAGCCCTGAGGACAAAATTTCCATCATCACCTACTCCGGCAATCCGACCCGCCTGCTGGATGCCAGCCCGGCTTCGGCCTATGAGGATATCCGCACTGCGATCCAGACCCTCCAGTCTGAAGGCGAAACCAAACCTGCCCGTGCCCTCCAGCTTGCCTACGAGCAGGCCCGGGCACATTATATTCCCCAGGGCAATAACCGGATCATCATGGCAACCGATGGTGGATTTGAGCTGGCAGAGCTCGACAAAACCCTTGAAAAATTTGCGGCAGAAGACCTGCCCCTGAGTGTGTTTTATTTCGGCAAACTCGCCCCGCTCAAACAAGGTGAAATGGTCGCCCTGGCCCACCGGGGTCATGGATATGCCGCCCATATCACCTACGACTCCGTCCTCGGAGCCCTGATGCGGGAAATCCGGGTGATCCGAAAAAAATAACGCAGGGCTGGCAGCGGTTTTCGGCTGGACATCCCTCTTCTGCAAACACAAAAAAGCCGCCCAGAAGGGCGGCTTTTATTGAGAAAAAGACGAGGGACAGGATTATTGGCGGACCAGCTTGGTCATCAGGCGCTGGCCCCGTGCCGTGATCTCGCAGAGATATACCCCGGCAGCTACTCCGGAGAGGTCTGCTGTCATGCGGGCTATACCTGCCGGAAGAACCTCGGTCTGTGTTGTTACCAGTTGGCCTTCGGCAGTCATGATCCGGAGGGTCACAGGGGCTCCGACCGGGAGATTGAGCTCGACAAACCACGCACCGCTGGTCGGGTTAGGCCAGGCACCCCGGATAGCCATCTGAGCATCGGGTGAGAGGGTAGCCTCCACGATGTCTGACAGCTCCGTGCTGCCATCCAGGTCCACCTGACGCAGGCGGTAGTAGTTCACCCCGTTGACCGGTGCCAGGTCGGTGAAGGTGTACCGCTGCTCGCCTTTGGTCGTGCCGCGGCCGGCTACTTCTCCGATCGGCGCAAACAGGTTGCGGTCGGCGCTGCGCTCCACCACAAAACGATCGTTGTTGACCTCACTGGCCGTCACCCAGTCCAGCACCACGGTCTCATCCACCACACGGGCCTCAAAGCTCAGGTACTCAACCGGGAAGGTATTCACAAGCGAACCGAGGGTGAAGGGGCTGAAGGCTGGCACACTGGCAGAAGTCACACTCCCGCTCGCAGCCGTTCCCGTAAATCCTCCCGCAGCACCGAGGCCCACACCACCAGCCTGAGCCCAGTTGGCTCCGCCCCAGCGGGTCACGAAGATGTCTGCCGGATTGGTCACCTGGCTGTTGGCATCCCAGGTCAGGGTCACAGGCACGTTGGCCGTACCATTCGTGCGGTCCAGGGTCCAGTATTCGTCCTGGCTGATGTACGAAACATCACCCGCCAGCAGGGCTGTCCCAAATGCCGTCAGCGGTGAGGCCCTGAAGTATTCAGCCTGGAAACTGGCATTCGTAGCCGGGGCACCGATGCTGATCGTGCGCAGGACTCCGTTTTTACCGACCGGGAAGGTAAAGGCATCCACCCCGACCTTGGCGACAGGGCCATTCACATGGCTGGCATCGCTGGCACCCGTTGCCGTAGCACCATCTCCCAGCCGCAGCAGGTTGGTGGTCGTCGTGGTGATGATCCCGCTGATCAGGTTGAGGTTGGTAGCCACGTCCACCGGCGAGTTCAGGGTCAGCCCTGTGACATTGTCCACCTCCAGGTTGGCGAAGTTTTCAATGTTGTTATTGTCCGTGATCGTCTGTGGGGCATCTCCGTTGAAGATCACCTTGCTGCCGGTACCCTGGGTAAAGCCGTCGTTGCCTGCGGTGCTCTGGTTGAGCCAGTTGCCGCGAAGCTCCATCGTAGCCGTATTGCCAGCACCGTCGCTCATGTCTATCTCGCCGCCGTCCTGGATGGTCAGGTCACCGTCCACGACCAGGTAGGCACCATTGGTCTCCATCAGTACCTGCATCCCGTTGACGATGGTCAGGTTGTTCACCTTGGCCTTGTCCCCAAACCGGTCAGAGAATGCAGCTGTCTCGTCTATCCGGGCATTGTTGCCGGAGGTGGCAATGGTCACGTTTACAGTGGTGTCCGGTACTTCCAGCGTACCCCAGTTGCGGCAGTTGAACCAGTTGATATCGGCGTCACCGACCCATTCTCCGTCGGTATAGGCAGCAGCCAGGATACCGAAGGTCACGGAAGCCCCGCTGTAGTTGGGCAGTTGTGCGGCATACGCTGCATTGTCTGCACTGCCGGTCCAGTTGGCGGGGGTATTCACGCGGGAGAGCCAGGTGCGCTGGGTGGCATTGGTGAAGGCACCCGTGTATTTGGCTTTGTACCGGTTGGCGATGGCCTGAAGGTCGGTCACAAAACAATCCATGCCCGGAAAGAGGGTAGAACCGGAGGTAGAGGCATACCCGGGTGCCGCAATCCATCCATCACCCGTCCAGCCGTAGAGGACATTGCCGGAGTACACAGAGTTATGGGTCCCTGAGAATGGATTAGACCAGCTCCCCCCTTGCAGGAACCAGATCTGGTCGTTGGTGGAGTTGATATTCAGCTGGCCCAGGCCGTTGATAGAGCCGATCGTCCAGTTGGCATCGTCCAGTACCCCGTTCACATAGATGTCAAAGTCGGCTGCCACCGTGCCGTCTCCCTGAATACAGATGGTCGTACCGGCAGGAATGGCCGAAGCCAGGGCGCCCCGCTCAAAGCGGATGACCCCTTCGGTATTGCCCCACTGACCTGCATTGTCGCGCTCATATCCGTTGTCGGTGATCTCAAAGCTGGTACCGGGGGTGATCGCCTGGAATGACGTAAAACACACCTCATCCTCAGGACCGCCGTTGGTATTCACCGCCACAATCATAAAATCACCCGGCTCAAAGATCGTCACGAGGTTGGGCACCCCGCTCACTTCGACCCCGCTGCTCCAGGCAGCACCCCGACGGATGAATATCTCATAATAATAGGTCGTACCATTCACCAGATTGGTAGTGGTCACATTGGTGCCGGAAGCTGCCGCAAACACCACTTGGTTGGGACCTGCATAGACCGTATTGGCTGTGCCGATATAAGAACCTGCCGGGGCAAAACCAATACCCGCCGTGGTATTGATCACCACCAGGATTTCGTCAAAACAACCCGCTGCGGGATTGATCCAGTTGACTTCCAGGGCTGTATTGGCCGGGGTCACCAGGGCATTGGTGACGTTGTTGAGGCCGATCGTCCGGCTCACGGTTGTCCCGCTGGACCAGACAGAAGCAGCGGCGTCCACATAGGTATAAGCGGCAAAGGTATAAGAAACCCCTGCCGTCAGGCCGGTGACGGTGACATTGGTTCCGGTGCCGCTATACACCACCCGGCCTTTGGCGCCGAGGTCAGTAGCGAGTGAATAATCTGAATTGGCCGTATAGCTGCTGGCATTGTCCGTGCCGGGACCGGAAGGCGTAGCTGCCTGACGGGCAAAAATCACCACCCCATCGTATCCCCCTACAACCGGATACGTCCAGCCCAGGTCTATCGAGGTGGCATCAATACAACCAACTTCCAGCGTGACATTCCCGGGGACAGTGGCACGGGAACCGGTAAGGGGATTGAGGAGGTAGTCCGGCGCCCCGATACAGGCTCCATTGGCCGCAAACACAAAGAAATAATAGTTGGTACCTGCTGTCAGCCCGGTGGTGCTAAAGGTAGTAGCAGGCCCATAGCTCACCACGACCCCACCACCGAGTGCATCCCCGGGTGTGTAGAGAATGCCATCAAGCGGGTCAGATGAGAGGGTTGGGCTGGTCGAGCGGACCACGAGGTAGTTATTGGCCGTGGCAGATGCCGTGAAGGTACCATCTATCTGAGAGCCGGTTGAGGTCATGTTGAGGGCTGTAGGCTGGGCCGATGGCTCCACACAAGGGGAGAGCACTATAGGCGTACCACATAACTCAATATCGTCAATGTTCCAGATTTCGTTGGCATTGTCATTTTGCGCGATTATCCGCAGGGCCACGCTTGAGGTACCGTTCGGGATATTAACAACCAGGGTAGCGTAGTTGTTGGTACTGGTGCCGCCCTGGGGGGCTGCGAGGTTCAGCGGGGTACCGGCGGTAGTGGAGCCAGTCAGCGTCGCATCATATCCCCAGCGGGCATTGCCATTCCCTACCAGGCTGATGTCCGGTGTAGCCGGGAAACCAGCCCCGTTCAGGTTGAGATATACCCGGACAAAATCGCCCCCATCTGCCCCGTTCCCCCCTGTAAGTGATGTACTACTCACCCGCAGGGTAACAGACACATCTTCGTAGGCCGAGATATTGGATGAAGACAGGATCAGGGTATCCAGTACATTGATGATCTGCCAGGACTGGGTTCCTGTCCGGATGCGCTGGTTAGCCGGGGTATCACCCGCACCCGTAGCAGCACTTACCCGATCTACCCCTGAGTCAATATTCGCCAGCTCCCCTACCTCAAAACTCTGGGTGGAGAAGCAGGTCGGAACTGCCAAAGTGGTGAAACTCATTTGGGCACTGGTGGTAGTACCGACTCCGTTGGTGGCTTCGGCCACGTAGTAGTACGTCTGGTTGGAGACCAGCCCGATCAGGATCGCGATAATACTTGTAGGACCATCACCATCTGCCAGGGTGCCTGGTGTAGCTGTCGCCGTAAAGGGATAAGGACCACCGGGAGTCGTACCGTACCGGAAGAGGATGCTGGTATTGCTGTAGTTATCCGCCACTGTGGCATTAAGCTGAGCACCATCTCCTGTGACATTGGTAGCTGCATTGGCGGTGACCGTAGGGGCCGCAGGCGTAGGCATGGTGAAACTCTGCTCGGTTGTCGTGGTCGTACCGATCCCGTTGGTGGCCTCGGCTACATAATAGTAGGTCTGTCCGGAAACCAGGCCGATTAGGATGGCGATGATGCCTGTAGGACCAGAACCCGCAACCAGGGTGGAAGGAGTAGCCGTAAAGGTATTGGTATAAGGACCGCCAGGGGTGGTACCTACCCGGAAGACAATATTAGTGACGTTGCTGCTGTTGTCATTTACCGTACCGTTGAGCTGGATACCCGTACTGGTAAGGGCGGTAGGGGCCGTGACGGTGACAGTAGGCACTGCGGACGTCGGCGTCGTAAAACTCTGCTCGGTCGTCGTGGTCGTTCCGACTCCGTTGGTGGCCTCAGCTACATAATAGTAAGTCTGGCCGGCGGTAAGGCCGATCAGGACGGCGATGATCCCTGTAGAACCAGAACCTGCGGCCAGAGTGGAAGGGGTAGCCGTAAAGGTATTGGTATAAGGACCGCCAGGGGTAGTACCTACCCGGAAGACAATGTTGGTCACGTTGCTGCCATTGTCATTGACCGTACCATTGAGCTGGACACCCGTGCTGGTGAGGCTGGTGGGTGCCGTAACAGTGACGGTGGGGGCGGTTGCGGTGGGCGTACCTACCAGTTCGATATTGTCTATATTCCAGCGTTCGTTACCATCGTTATTCAGGGTTGTTACTCTTAAGGCTACGCTTGTACTTCCAGCGGGTATGTTAATTACCAGGGTTGAGTAGTTATTTGTACTCGTTCCACCCTGAGGTGCTGCAATCGTGGATGGTGTACCTGCAGTTGAGGTACTGGTCAGCAATGCAGTATATCCGTATCTGGCATTAGCGTTTCCAGACAAGGTAACATCGGCAGTACCAGGAAAAGCACCACCGTTAAGTGCCACAAATGCGCGTACATTATCGCCTGCATCAGCACCATTAGTACCGTTTCCGGAGGTACTGGAAACCCTGATACGTATAAATACGCTTGAGTATCCGGACACAGATACGGAGTTCAAGGTTGCTGTCTGAGTACCATTTATGGTCTGCCAGGATTGGGCTCCTGAGGAAATCCGCTGATTGGCTGGTGTATCACCAGCACCAGCGGCAGCAGAAATGCCAGCAGGAGTGCCGCCAACAGCAAAAGCCCAAGTATCACCAGTGGTTTCAAAGCCTTGTGTTGCTATAACTGTCTGCGCTGCCCCATGAAACCCACTCAGCAAGAGCAGGGGCATGAGTATATAAAGTAATTTTTTCATCACATGGAAGGGTTTTGACAAGAAGGAAGGGTAAACAAGAGAATAGGCTCATCTTGGACACAAGAGAGCTTGCCCTTCAGGCGTCAGCAAGACGGCACCTGGAGGTCCGGTGTATCGGTACGCGACCAGCTTACAACTCAGGGGGACCTGCCGGGAAGCAGGTGATAGGTGGGTTCATACAACAAAAGTTAAGGTGTCTTGATCTCAAAAGTTTGGGCTGGCAGGGCTGATACACACCGGAGGTCCGGGAGCGCGCAGGCGCGGGAGCAGATACCCTGCTGTATGGCCTGTTTTCAGCAAACAAGGCGCAGAGGGGCTATTTCCTTACAAATATAAAACATTAAACCCCTGCAACCTTACACGGCGTATTAAGCATATATTAACAATGATTCTTTTGTATAAATATTTTTTTCATAAAATACTTCAGGCAAATTTTTTCATTTTCAAGCTGTTAGATAAAGACCGATTTGTGACTGAAATATTTTTGGATGCCGCACAATATACGCCGGAAATCTACCGTTATGCCGCCGTTTGTCAACTCAATCCTGATTCTCAGGGGGTTGACCCCTGCTTCTGGATGTATCCGGACACCCATGCACCCACCCGCGCCAGGTAAGGTTATGGGCATACGATGGTACATTTTTACAAAAAGCGGCAGGGAATACCGGCCGTTTGGGAGAAGGGATGTGTAAGATGGTGCTGGGTGTTTGGTCCTGCCTTCTGCTGTTGAGACGGGATTAACAGGATGTACGGGATTGGGGGGGTATTTTATCCTGTTAATCCTGTTCATCCTGTCTTCTGCTATTGAGACGGGATTTACACGATGTACAGGATTTGAGGGCGTCTGATCCTGTTAATCCTGTCTGTACTACTTGAGACAGGATTTACAGGATGGACAGGATTTCGGGCACTATCTGATCCTGTTAATCCTGTTCATCCTGTCTGTACTTCTTGAGACAGGATTTAGAGGCGTCTGATCCTGTTAATCCTGTCTGTACTTCTTGAGACAGGATGCAGGGCTTATCACCCTTCCCGGCAACATGACCAGGTACAGGTTTTTTGCACAAGGCCTCCCGGAAATCATGTACTTTGATCTGCATTTTTTACATAGAGCAAAACATATTAACCGGTAGTTTTATCCGAAAATTAAATAAATGTTCAATCAATGTATTTAGTTCTTTATCAAATTTTAAACCAGAAAAAACATTTTTTCACTTCGTGGAACTTTTATCATTAATCCAACGTTTGAATAATACCTGCACAAAAATGAAAATACCCTTGGGCCTGGCGTGTAGTCCGCCGGTGCTGCTCGTCTGATAGTGGAGACTGATTGTTAACAGGGTACTTTTCACACACATACTATGTCAACTGTTGTTACACTTCGCCGTTCTGCCATTGTATGCATCATGTTTATCTGGTGGCAGTGCCCTGCAGGGGCATGGGCCCAACCGCCTTATATGACATCCGCTCCGCTGGAAAATACTGCTTTCACAGAGGAAATTGTGGTTAACCTCGGACAGACACCGGTTAATATGTCCAAGCAAATCCCTGTCAAGCTGTTTAACAAAGGCGACATCGTGATTAATGTCGAGACCTCCATCCCTACCGACCTCAACACGTCCGTCAGCCAGCCGGAGGGGTTTGTGTTTCCGGGCGAGTTTGTGATGATGCAGGTGGGGTACACCCCCCGCCACAAGGGGCGGTTTGAGACCTATATTACGGTCACCAGCTCCAAACAGGACGTATGGCTGATCCGGATTTGGGGTACCGGGTACTGATACCTGAAAATTTTCCTACTTTTGTGTCCAACTAACCTTGTATGCGAATACCTCATCTTGTTATCTGGACCCTCAGCCTCATGCTGCTGGCAGGCTGCGTGGAAACCCCTGTGGACATCACCCCTACTGCTGACCTGTCTGTGTATGTAGAAGATATAAACGGAACGAGCATATCGGATGCACGGGTGTATATCTTTGATACAGAAGCTGCCTACAACGTATATGTCGGCCAAAACCCCGATGGCAGCAGCAGCATCACGCCCAGCCTCAGCCCCACGAATATCGGGGTGACAGACGGGGGGGGCCTGACCGTGTTTGTGAATTTTCCGCTGGACGGGACCTCATTTGCCAGCGGCTCGACCTTCATCCACCGCCCCAGACCGCTTTATCTCCGGGTCGAGGGTATAGGTCCGCTGGGGACTCCCGCCACCAACGATGATGACGTGAAAAAAATCACTTTCCCCGAACTGGAGTCCGGGGACGCGATCACACAGGACATCACCATCATCATCAAGTAAGCCCCGCACCCAGGGACCAGGCATCTCCCAGTGACACGGGCAGGCGTCCCTGGGCAGGTATTTCCCCGGCCAGCACCTCGATGGCGGCTGTCTGCATCCAGTCTGCATCCTGGTAGGCCATGACCAGCCCTTGTGCATACGCCAGGCCCTCCCAGATCAGCAGGGTATAAGGACTGCCAAATATCACGGGGGTAACCTTACCTGTCTCCAGCAACCTCCGCAGGAGGCTGATGGCTTCCTGGCTGATCTGAAACCGGTCACCGGCCTTGACATGGATCCCGTGTATGGGCACCAGTACATGTGAGACATCCCGGAGGGTCTCCAGCAGGGTATCTGCCCGGTCCAGATCAGCCGGTGTGATCCGGTGGACATGGGCTACGCCCCGGTCTGCAGCTGCCACCTCAAAAGCCGTACGATCAGCCACGGGACCATGCTGGCCACGGGTGAGCTGGTGATGGGCCAGGGCATCGCCCCGATTGCCGTCTCCGTGTATAAACAGGGACAGGACTGCCGTCCGGGCAGGATCCCATACTGGTCTGCGCAGCAGGGTGACGGCCTCCCGTCCTACACGCGTATTTAATGCCTGCGCTTCAGGCGGGCACAGGTCACCGGGGAGTCCCTCCAGCACGACGGGGGTGTGGGTATGGAGGCCGGTATGATACTTGGCCATCAGGGTTTTGTGACAGCGCCGGTCTATCTCGGCCTGGGATATCTCCCCCCGCGCCACCAGGGCCTGTATGCTGCGGATCGCGGCAGGCACGTCTACGGTAAAAAGCAGGATATCATTGCCGGCCATCAGGGCCTCTGCCTCGACGGCACCCGGCTCAAAAAACGCTGAAGCGCCCCGCATGTCCAGGGCATCGGTCACGACCAGTCCCTGAAACCCCATCTCCTCCTGCAGCAGGCCTGTGGTAATGGCGCGGGAAAGGCAGGCTCCCCGGTCGGGCCGGTCGTCCAGGGCCGGGAGCTGAAGATGGGCCGTCATCACGGCTCCGACACCCGCGTCCATCAGCGCCTGAAAGGGCACCAGCTCTACAGCAGCCAGCCGCTCCAGGGTGTGTGACAGGACGGGCAGGCTTGTATGAGAATCCCGGCTGGTATCACCATGGCCGGGAAAATGTTTGGCGACGGCCAGGACCTGCTCATCCTGCATGCCCTGCATGTAGGCGAGGGCCCGCCGGGTCACGGCCCCGCTGTTGGACCCGAAGGACCGAAACCCAATGACCGGATTGAGCGGATGTACGTTGATGTCAACGGCAGGTGCATGGTTCATCTGGATGCCCAGGCGGCGGCACTGCCGTCCGAGCTGTCGGCCCATCTCGTAGATGAGCGAGGTGTCAGACAGGGCACCCAGGGTGATGGCATACGGATAGGCTACGGTATCCGCCAGGCGCATCGCCAACCCCCACTCAGCATCTATGGAGATCATCAGGGGGACTTTGGCGACAGCCTGGCAGGCATTGGTCAGGCGGGCCTGGGCGAGCGGATCTCCCTGAAAAAAAACAATACCCCCTACACCTGCCTGAACCTGGGCCAGCAGGTGTGTAGTATGGGTTTCGTCGCGGTTGGACCAGGCAGGCACATGCAGCAACTGGGCTATGCGCTCATCCGGGCTGAGCTGTGCCATCCTGGCATCTGCCCAGGCGGCGGCTGAAGGAGTGTGAAAAAGAGCAAGGCGGGTCTGCCGCTGGTGTATCATGTTTTTTGTTTGCCAAAATCCGGGTCAAGTGGAATCCATAACGCCAATACTGCCGGCAGTATTGTCACAAGGCTCGCCAACAGGAAAAATAGAAAATATCCCAGTCGCTCCTGCAATACCCCGCTGAACATGCCCGGAATCAACATCCCAAGTGCCATAAATCCTGTCCCAATGGCATAATGGGCGGTCTGGTAGGGGCCCTGGGAAATATACACGAGGTACATCATAAAGGCGGTAAACCCAAACCCATATCCCATCTGTTCCAACGTCACAAGGGCTGCGGTGATCCAGTGTTGCTCAGGCTGCCAGAGGGCCAGAAGTACGTAGGAAAAATTGGGCAGGTTAATGGCGGCGATCATCCACCAGAGCATACGTTTGAGCCCAAACCGGGAGATGAGGATGCCCCCGGCGATGCCTCCCAGGATCAGGCCCCCCAGGGCAATGGTCCCATAAATCAGTCCCTGTTGTTCTGCCGTCAGGCCCAGGCCTCCGTCCTCCCGTGCATCCAGGAGGAAGGCCGGGACGATCTTGACCAGCTGGGCCTCTCCGATCCGGTACAGGAGCAGGAATGCCAGGATGAGGAGAATCTGTTTCCGCTTGAAAAACTGAACAAATACCGCCCAAAACTCCCGGATGACCTCTTCAAGCGTCCGCTGGGTCACGACGTCCCCGGCCGGTCGGGGCAGTCGCCAGACATGCCAGGCTGCAGCCAGGGCGAGCAGGACGGCCACGGCCCCCAGGGTAAACATCCATGCGCGGGAGGCGGGCATCTGGTGGCTCAGGTACCCCGCCAGGATCACCATCAGGCCCTGCCCGGCGATCATCGCCACCCGGTAAAATATCGAGCGGATGCCGACAAAAAACGCCTGCTCCCCTTCGCGCAGGGCCAGCAGGTAAAACCCGTCGGCAGCGATGTCATGCGTAGCCGAACTAAAGGCTATGAGCCAGAAAAAAGCCAGGCTGTACTTAAAAAAATCCGGGCCGGGCAGCGCCAGTGCTACACAGGCCAGGGCCGCCCCGCAGACAAACTGCGTCGTCACGATCCAGAACCGTTTGGCCCCCAAAATTTCCACCAGCGGGCTCCACAGCGGCTTGATCACCCAGGGCAAACTCAGCCAACTGGTAAAAAACGCCATCTCGGCATTGCCCACCCCCAGCAGTTTGTACATCACCGGTGCGGTGGAGTTGAGGGTGACGTAGGGCAGTCCCTGGATAAAGTACAGGGTCGGTATCCAGTGCCAGGGCGTAACGTGAGGGTTGGTAGCAGGTTTCATACAAAGCCTTAAGCGGGAAATATACAGAAAGATCCGTACAGACCCGCGTTCGGGTATCTGCCCTGTAAAAAATTGCCCGGAATATCGTAAATCGCAGGTCAAATGCCTATGCGTACCCACGAACTCGATTTTGCCAAGACCGGCGGCCTGATTCCCGCCATCGTCCAGGACTCCACCACAGCCCGGGTGCTGATGCTCGGCTACATGAACCCCGAAGCGCTGGAAATCACCCGCGCCACGGGCAAGGTGACTTTTTTTAGCCGCACCAAAAACCGGCTCTGGACCAAGGGCGAAACCTCCGGCCACTTCCTCCACGTCACGGACATCCTCCACGACTGCGACGGAGACACGCTCCTGATCAAAGCCCGGCCTGCCGGACCGGTTTGCCATACGGGCGCAGACACCTGTTTTGAAGAACCTAATTCCCTGACAGGGCTCGCCTTTTTGCCCCGGCTGGGCGAGGTGATCCATGAGCGGCGTTCCCAGCCAGCGGGTAGTTCCTACACGGCCAGCCTGTTTCAGAAAGGCCTGAACAAAATCGCCCAAAAAGTCGGCGAAGAGGCCGTAGAGGTAGTGATTGAGGCCAAGGATGATGACCGGGACAAGTTTGTGAACGAGTGTGCCGACCTGCTGTTTCACCTGATGGTCCTCCTGGAGGCCAAGGGTGAATCTCTCGACAGCATCGCCCGTGTACTGGCTGCCCGCCATAAACCTGTCTGAGCCCGGATATGGACAACCTGATCCTGATCGGAACCCCGGCACGACGTCAGATATTCCGGACGCGACTGCCTGACCTCCTGCCCCTGGCAGCAGGCACGTCTCCGGACGACCTGCCAACCCTGCCGCCAGGGATGGTCATCGTGGACCTGAACCTGGACGAAACCCCTGCCCGGCTGGGTGCGTGGCGGGAACTGGCGCCTGCCTGCCTCCTCGGCGCAGCTGTCCTCTATCCGATGGGGGCCATGCTGGCAGCCAGCGGCGGCCCTGCTGCCTTTCCCTGTTTTGGCCTGAATGCCCTGCCCGGCATGCTGGAGCGCCCGGTATGGGAGGTATCCAGCCCGGACCCGGCTCAGGCTGCCACCCTGACCAGCCTCCTGGCCCGTATGGGCGTGACCGGTGAACAGGTAGCCGACCGCACCGGGATGGTCACCCCCCGCATCCTCTGCCTGATCCTGAATGAGGCTTTTCTGATGGCCCAGGAGGGCAGCGCACGCCCCGAGGACATTGACATCGCCATGCAGCTCGGGGTTAACTATCCGGCAGGGCCTTTTGCCTGGGCAGATAAACTGGGATTGCCCCTGCTCCTGACCCTTCTGGAGCGGCTTTGGGCCGATACGGGGGAGACACGGTTCAGGCCCGCGCATCTGCTCCGGACACGGGCTATGCCGGGATGATCAGGCCTCACTGGTGTGTTTCAGGCTGGTCAGCCAGCTCTGAATGTCACGGGACAGGCTCTGGTTCATGCTGGTCTTAAACAACCGGACCAACCACCCTTCCAAACTTTCTTCTACTTTGACGAGGGTGGCATCTGCCTGTGGGATCAGGTACCAGTTGTGGATGGCAGCGCCTCCAAACGTCGTCCCGGACCACCCGAATGCCTCATAGGGGGTCACCGTGTGCAGCACGGAGTGAATCCGGGCACCATTCACGGTCCAGTCAAAGGTCACACCCGGTGCTGGTGAGGCCTCTGTGTTTGCCCGTGAAATGGCGGTATGCCACCGGGGCCAATGGTTGATATCGGTCAGGACGGACCATACCCGGGCGGGAGATGCCTGGATCAGGATTTCACCTGTCTGACATACGGGGGCTTGCTGATTAACTTTCATAGCCAGAAAAACGGTTACAGGATTAGGTTACCTATCAACCAGCGGGTTGATGATTCAAAACTCCTGTTTAGGCCGCACAAGCCTCTTGACAAAAATCAAGAACCTGCGAGGGCACGTTTTTTTCTGATCCGGCTGAATGTTTCCGGGGTCATACCCAGCATAGAAGCGAGGTACTGGAGGGGAACCTGATTAAACAAAGCAGGCTGATGCTGAAAAAAAGCAGCGTAGCGTTCCTCAGCCGTCAGAGAGAGGTGCGTCACAATCCGGTCCTCCAGGGTGGCAAAACACCGGGCAATAAATCTTTTTTCGAGTTCCTGCCAGGCTGGGACGAGATGCCCGATCTGCTGATAGTCGCTGCGGGAAATGACCCATATCTCTGCATCTGTCAGGGCCTGCAAACTCCACCGGGCGGGCCTGTCAAATAAAAAACCTGCCAGATCCACCACAAAATATCCCTGAGCGGAGATCCACTTGGTGACTTCCCGTCCGTCATCGGCATGGAGATACTCCCGGATAAGCCCCGTCTGTACAAACCCCAGCCGGTCCGAAGGGTGGCCCGCCTGCAAAAAGTAGGCTTGACGGGGAAGATACACGGGGGTAAAAAAAGATGCAATAGACGTCACATCTTCCTGTCGTACACCAAAATAGGATTGAATATAGGATGTGAGGGCAGTGGACATAACGGGTCTTACGGGTAATACAAACAGCCCTCAGCACGGCTTGCGGATCGTGTAGCTCAGTCCCATTTTTTGAACCAGGAGCGGATTTTCATGGAGACGACTCCCAGCACAGCCTCCTTAAAAATCCCACGCGACATCTTGGACTCACCCAGGGTCCGGTCCCGGAAGATGATGGGCACTTCCTTGATCTTAAAGCCGTATTTCCAGGCGCGAAACTTCATTTCGATCTGAAACGCATACCCTACAAACCGCACAGGCTCCTGCATGATTTTTTCGAGTACCCGTGCACGGTAACACTTAAACCCGGCAGTGGTATCGCGGATGGGCATGCCTGTAATCAGGCGGACATAGGCACTGGCATAATAACTCATCAGCACCCGGTCCATCGGCCAGTTGACGACATTCACCCCATTGACATACCGGGACCCGATGGCCATATCGTAGCCCTCCTGCTCACAGGCCCGGAGCAGGGCCGTCAGGGACTTGGGGTTGTGGCTGAAGTCGGCATCCATCTCAAATATGTATTCATATCCCCGGTCCAGCCCCCAGCGAAATCCATGCAGGTAGGCTGTGCCCAGACCGAGTTTGCCGGTGCGCTGCTCCATAAACAGCCGTCCCTGAAACTGCGGGATCAGACCCGAGACAATCTCAGCCGTGCCGTCAGGCGAGTTGTCCTCCACGATCAGCATATGGGCATCGGGCAGCACAGACATGACCCGCCGGATCATTGGCTCTATGTTATCACGCTCGTTATAGGTGGGAATTACTACCAGTTTTTGCGACATGTGCACCTCAGGCTTCTCGGGATATTCAGGCAAATAAATAGAATCCCGGCCCAACTTCAAAATCAGAAAGCTGGAATATCGGCGATTGGCCCATACAGGGATGTGTATGTAACGGAAAAAACGGCCGGGGCGTTGTGCCGGTTCAGGCGAATGTCACCTTGCGGTACACCTCTGCCAGCGGCAGCGAAAGGTCCACCGACCGCAACAACAGGCTGCCCTGGCTCAGGTCTGCCGCCGTAAAGGCCCAATGCCCCTCGTCCGTGCGGTAATAACTTTCGATCAGGGGTTTTTTCTGCGAAACCAGTACGTAC
>JANRLQ010000094.1:0-24968 GCA_033762375.1 Bacteroidia bacterium | reverse complement strand
GTTTATTGCCAACTCCATTGCCAATAAGCTGGACATCGTCAATATGGCTAACCCATCGGCTCCGGTCGCGGTTGCATCTATAGATATGACCCCTTATGGCGCGATCAACAGTGTCGCCGTACGTGACGGGATTGTGGCTGCTGCCCTGGGCAATGCCAACACCCAGCTGAATGGGGTAGTGGCCTTTTTTGACGTAAACGGTACTTTCCTCAAGCAGGTGACGGCTGGCGCCCTGCCGGATATGATCACCTTCACCCCGGATGGTACCAAAGTCCTCACCGCCAATGAAGGAGAACCCAGCACAGATTACACCAATGACCCCGAAGGGTCCGTGTCTATCATTGATATCTCCGGGGGGATCGCGGGCCTGACCCAGGCTAATGTCACCACGGCGGGTTTCACGACCTTTAATGCCCAGATGGCAGCGCTCAAGGCTGCCGGGGTACGGATATTCGGCCCCGGTGCTACCGTAGCCCAGGACATGGAGCCAGAGTATATCACCGTGTCTGACGATAACACGACTGCCTGGATTACCCTTCAGGAAAACAACGCAGTGGCTGTCCTCGACCTGAACACCAGCACCATCACAGCCATTTTGCCGCTGGGATATAAAGATCACAGCATCGCAGGTGCAGGCCTCGACGGCACCAATGCCGGCACGGCTGTTAACCTGGCTACTTATCCCATCAAAGGGATGTACCTGCCGGACGCGATTGCTTCCTATCAGGCAGGTGGTCAGACCTATCTGATCACCGCCAATGAGGGGGACGCCCGTGACTACGCCGCCCTGGAAGAAGAAAGCAGCATTGGCAGCGGATCTTATGTGCTGGATCCTACGGCTTTCCCGCAAGGCAACCTGCTCAAAGCGGCTATTGGTCCCCTCAAAACCACCAATACCCTGGGAGATACGGACAATGACGGAGACTTTGATGAAATATACGTCTTTGGGGCCCGCTCATTCACCATCTGGAATGCTACGACAGGCGCACAGGTATATGATTCCGGTGACCAGCTGGAACTGATCACCGCTCAGGACCCGGTGTATGGGGCAATATTTAACGCCAGCAACACCAATATCACCAGGAAAAACCGCTCTGATGACAAAGGGCCTGAACCAGAAGGCGTTGCTATCGGGCAGATTGGGGCCAATACCTATGCTTTTGTAGCCCTGGAGCGTATCGGCGGGGTGATGGTGTATAATGTTACGAATCCGGCGCAACCCCGGTTTGTGCAGTACCTCAACAGCCGCAGCACGACCACCGCTACCGGCGATCTTGGGGCTGAGGGGGTTATATTTGTGTCTGCTGCTGCCAGCCCGACTGGTAAGCCGCTGGTACTGCTTGCCAATGAAATCTCCAGCACCATCACCGTACTGGAAATAGATGCCGTCAGCCTGACACAATATGCGCTGCAGAGCACCCCATTGATCACTACCTATGGCGGGATAGACATCTACGAGGGCGGATTTTCCGGCCTGCACTATATCCCGGGCAGTGACCTGGAGTTTTATGTACACGGTGACCGGGGACCGAATGCCGGGGCGACCAATAACCCGATCTCAGGGGGCCAAACGACGCTGGTATTCCCTGATCCTGCCTATGCGCCTAAGCTGCACCGCATCAAGGCTGAGGCAGATACCATCCGTATCCTGGAAACAACCACCCTCAAGCGTCCTGATGGCACAGATGCGACCGGCCTGCCAAATCCTCCCGGACAAGGCGGGACAGGAGAGATAGCCTGGAGCGATAACTTGGGTACCGTTGTCAGCCCGGATGTATGGGGCATAGACCCGGAGGGGGTATTTAAAGGACCTGACGGTACCTTCTGGATATGCGAGGAGTATGGTGTATCTATCTGGAACCTGGATGCGACGGGCAAAGTGATCAACCGATATACGCCTTTTGCAGGTACGCCCAACAACTTGCCGATTGATTCTGTATTCAAAAAACGCAAGCCCAACCGGGGATTTGAAGGCGTAGCTTTTACACCCAATGGAAAGGTGTATGCTTTCCTCCAGTCTCCCCTCAACAACCCCAATACCACAGTTGGCAATGCAACCCGTCTGACCCGTATCCTGGAGCTCGACCCGGCTACCGGTGCGACCCGGCTTTTTGGATATGAATTTCAGCCGGCGGTCGGAGGTTCTGGCGGTATCCGTGCCCGTGACTGGAAGATCGGCGACGCCGCAGCGATCAACAATTTTGAGTTCCTGGTACTGGAACATGCCGAGCGCGGGCCTGCCAATGTGAAGGAGGTGTATAAAATCAGCATCGCCAACGCGACCCCCATCACCACGGACAACTTCGGAGGGCTGACCTTTGAGCAACTGAATGATGCCGCCACGGCTGCTGCCAATGGTATCCAGGTCGTGAGCAAAACCCGCTACCTCGACCTGCTCGCCAACGGCTGGGAGCTTATCCACGACAAACCAGAGGGCCTGACGATCCTGGACGAAAACACCATTGCTATTGTGAATGACAATGACTTCGGGATCAACTCACCGCTGGAAGACGGAACCCTTGTCGCTACCGGCAAAACCACCAAGCTGTACATATATGATACGCCTGAGGCCATCCAGCCCCCGCTGGCGCTGTGCCGTCCGGCCGTCATCACGGCTACAGCTGATACCTTCTGTGCAGGAGCTGCTACGATCCTGACGACAGCAGAGGTTACAGGCGCTACGTATGCCTGGTCGCTGAATGGCACCCAGGTAGCCCTGACCAACGGATCTTCTTATACTGCTACGCTTGGTGGTGCCTACACCGTCACGATCGCAGGGCTGCCTGCATGTGCCAGCACCTCACCTGCTTATGACATCGCTGTATATGAGGCGCCGCAGATTGCCCTGACCGGGGATACCCTCTGCCAGAGCCAGGTAGCCACCCTGGATGCCGGGGCAGGTTTTGCGACCTATGCCTGGTCCACAGGTGCTACGACCCAGAGCATCACCGTGACGGCCAGCACCCTGCCTGTAAATACCACCAGTGTATTCAGCGTGACGGGAACAACGGCTGATGGTTGTGTGGTGCGCGATACGGTAGGTATTTTTGTGGAGGTGTGCAGCGGGCTGGAAGACCTGAACAGCCTGGCCCTGCGGGCATTCCCCAATCCGACCCGCGACCAGGTGCAGCTCACAGCTGAAAACCTGACTCAGTCTGTGATCATCCGCCTGATCTCAGCCGAGGGGCGTGAGTTGTCCCGCACCCGTGTGCAGGCTGATGGCCAACTGGATTATACACTTTCACTGGAGGCATACCCTGCCGGGATGTATCTGGTAGAGGTAATCGCAGGTGACAGGTCCGGGGTGATCCGGCTTGTCCGCGAATAATCCTCCCTTTATTGGGGTATATATCGGGGCTGCCTCTTCCGGGGCAGCCCCTTTGTATTGGGTATGGGGTTATACCTTGGGCAGGGTCCAGGGTTTGCGGTACACAGGCGTGATCAGGGCGTTGGCAGCTTCGTGCGCTCCGAACGAGTGTGTTGTTTCGTCCCAGACAACCCGTGCGTCAGTACGGTAAGAGATATTGGCGAGGTGGGCAAATAGGGCTGCCAGGTATCCCTGCTCGACAGTACAAGCCGGGTTTTGGCGGGATTTGACACAGTCCAAAAAGTTGACGGCGTGAGCCAGGTGGTTACTCTCAGCTGTTTTCTGGAGGGGAAGTGCCTCGATAAGCGGTTTTTTGTCCCGCATCACCGGGATGATTTCCCAGCCATCGCGGTTGGCTACGAGGGTGCCTGATTCTCCGATAAAGGCCATGCCATAGTTGCGGCCATAGAGACCGATCTGTGACCCCCCCACATGTTCCCAGGTCAGGGTCCAGGTATCAAAAGCATAGGTGACCTGGAGGGTATCAGCGGTTTCGATCTGGCGATCCGGATATACAAAAATCCCACCGGTAGCATTGGTCCACCGGGGCGGTCCCTGCACCTGCATAGCCCATAGCGGGATGTCCAGCAGGTGTACCCCCCAGTCCGTCACAAGGCCTCCGCCATAATGCCACTGGTGTCGCCATGCCCCATGCAGGCGGCTTGCGTTATAGGGGACATAGGGTGCAGGCCCCAGCCACTGGTCATAGTCCAGGTGATCTGGCGGGGTCGTATCTGGTACACGCGGATTGCCCATGCCATAGTCAAAGTGGCCCCAAAGGCGCACATGCCGGATACGCCCCAGCCGGCCACTTTGTACCGTCCGCACGATTTCCTGCCAGTTGGGGCCGCTGCGTTGCTGCTGGCCTACCTGCACGACCCGGCCATACCGGCGTGCTGCCTGCACCATCAGGGCGGCCTCTCCGATAGAGTTGGCCATGGGTTTTTCTACATAGACATCCTTGCCTGCTTCACAGGCATGAACCATCTGGAGGCAATGCCAGTGATCCGGGGTGCCGATGACAACAATATCCAGGTCTTTGTTTTCGAGGAGTTTGCGGTAGTCCTGGTACAAAGGAGGGCGTTGTCCGGTGAGTTTGGCGATACGGGTGGCAGCATCTTCGAGGCGTTTTTGGTCCACATCACAGAGGCCGAGGCACGTAACACCTGGCTGGCGGAGTTGATTTTCAAGGTCAAACAGTCCCATGCCACCACACCCGATCAGGGCGGTACGGAGCTGATCGGAGGGCGGGACATGCCCCTGCACAGACAGCGGCAGGGCCATCCCGAGGCTGGCTCCTGCGGCCAGGCGGGTGCTTTGCTGGAGAAATTCGCGGCGGGTAGTCATAAGCTCAAACAGGGATTAGACGTGTTTGAGGGTAATATACACCAGAAGCCGGTTTATCCATAGGCCCGAAGATCGCCAGATGATGCCGGGCTGTGGGAAACATAAAAAAAAGCCGGCCATAAGGCCGGCTTATCAGGCGATGGTATTGGGATCACATATGGCTGACGATCTCCCGCCCAAACTCAGAACACTTAAGTTTGGTGGCACCGTCCATCAGGCGGTGGAAGTCATACGTAACCCGCTTGGCGGTGATAGATTTTTCGATACCGGAAACGATAAGATTCGCAGCTTCATTCCAGCCCAGGTACTCCAGCATCATTACGCCGGAGAGCAGGACAGAAGATGGGTTGACCATGTCCAGACCGGCATACTTGGGAGCCGTACCGTGGGTAGCTTCAAAAATGGCATGGCCCGTGATATAGTTGATGTTGGCACCGGGTGCGATACCAATACCCCCCACTTGTGCAGCCAGTGCATCAGAGAGGTAGTCCCCGTTGAGGTTCATGGTGGCGATGACATCAAAATCTTTCGGGCGGGTGAGTACCTGCTGGAGCGTGATGTCAGCGATGGAGTCACGGATCAGGAGTTTGGTTTTCCACTGCCCGTTGCCGTGGGTACCCCACAGTTCCAGGGCTTTGGCGACCTCCGCTACAATTTTCTGCTGCTGGGCGGGCACCATGTTGTCATAGCCCGGATCAATCATGCGGGCATTTTCTTCGTGGGAGAGGTCAGCATTAGCCTCTTTGTTGCCGAGAATCCACGTTTCGCGCTCGGTCACAATCGCCTCACGGTATTCACGCTGGGCGAGGGCGTAGCCCCAGTCTTTGAAGGCACCCTCCGTAAACTTCATGATATTGCCCTTGTGGACGAGGGTAAGGCTGCGGCGTTTTTCGCGGAGGGCGTACTCCAGGGCGGAGCGCACAAGGCGTTCGGTACCTTCGCGGCTGGTCGGCTTGATGCCGATCCCGCTGTTTTCGGGGAACCGGATTTTGCCAAACTCCTTCGGAAAAGCCTCCTGGAAGAGTTGCTTGAATTTTTCTACCTCAGGTGAGCCTTCTTTAAACTCGATCCCGGCGTAGATATCCTCCGTATTTTCGCGGAAGATCACCATGTCCACCAGCTCGGGGTGTTTGACCGGAGAGGGAACACCTTCAAAATACCGTACCGGACGCAGACACACATACAGGTCGAGGATCTGGCGCAGGGCTACATTGAGCGAGCGGATACCGCCGCCTACGGGAGTGGTCAGGGGGCCTTTGATGGCTACCAGATACTCATTGATGATGTCGAGGGTTTCCTGGGGGAGCCAGTCACCTGTCTGGTTGAAGGCTTTTTCGCCGGCCAGTACTTCGCGCCAGTGAATCTTCCGGGTGCCGCCATAGGCTTTTTCGACAGCCTGGTCAAATACATATTCAGAGGCATGCCAGATATCCGGCCCGGTGCCATCGCCGATAATAAATGGGATTACCGGCTGGTCCGGCACCATAAGTTTACCGCCTTCGATGCGGATTTTTTCGCCTGTCATAGGGTATTGTGTTACAGATACTACATCGGGGAAACGAACGGGGACAAACATAAGGAATTCTCCCGGAAATGAACACGTCTGCAGGCCCCAAAGCTTGGTGTTATGTCAGGAAAACAACAAAAGGCCGCCCCCGTCGGGAGCAGCCTGTATCTCAGGCAGCAGTGGATCAACTGGCCATCAGTTCCGGGATATGGGTCACCGGAAGGTTGTTTTTCTGGAGGATTTCCTTGGCGAGGTTCAGGTAGTTGACGGCACCGTTGGAGCGTGCATCAAAAGCCAGGACAGGTTTCCCAAAGCTGGGGGCCTCGCTGAGGCGGGTATTGCGGTGGATGACCGTCTCAAACACCAGGTGCTGGAAGTGGCGCTGTACGTCCTCGATCACCATGTTGGAGAGATTGAGGCGGCGGTCGTACATGGTGAGCAGGATACCCTCGATAGAGAGGTTTTTATTCAGGCCCTGCTGTACGAGACGGATGGTATTGAGCAGCTTGGCCAGTCCTTCGAGGGCAAAGTACTCACACTGCACGGGTACGATGACCGAGTCGGCAGCCGTCAGGGCATTGACCGTGATCAGGCCCAGCGAGGGAGAGCAGTCAAGGATAATAAAGTCATAGTCATTACGGATGGTGTCAAGTGCATCCCGCATAAGATGCTCCCGGCGGTCGAGGTCCACCATCTCTACCTCAGCTCCCATCAGGTCTTCAGCCGAGGGCAGGAGGTAAAGATTAGGAAATTCTGTCTCGACAATAACATCCCGAATCTGGACATCATCCTGCACCATGCAGCTGTAGATGCTGGCCTTGGCTTCGCGTACATCGAGGCCCACCCCGCTGGAGGCATTACCCTGAGGGTCAGTGTCTACGATCAGGGTTTTATACTCCAGGGCCGCAAAGCTGGCCGCCAGGTTAATCGCGGTAGTTGTTTTCCCAACCCCGCCCTTCTGGTTAGCCAGACAGATGATTTTTCCCATAATTTGTATAGTTTGGCAGGCAAATATAACACATCAGTGGAATCCATTATCCACAAGCGAACGATTGGACTGCTTTTTACCGGGCTTTTTATCACCAGCCTGTGGATAAGTTGTGTCCCAAATGTGGATAACGCTGTCCATGACCGGGTATTTTACTTCAATATAGACGAGGGACTCAGTACCCTGGACCCGGCATTTGCCCGCGCCCGCGCCAATATCTGGACCACCACCCAACTTTTTAACGGGTTGCTGTCCCTGGATTCTGCCCTGGTCCTGCGGCCCGCGATCGCACACCGGTGGGAGATATCACCAGACGGACGTACCTACCGGTTTTTTCTGCGGCAGGATGTGTATTTTCACCGCCACCCGGCTTTTGGGCCGGACAGTACCCGCCGGGTGACCGCCCGGGACTTTGTGTATAGTTTCACCCGCATCTGTGACCCTGCCACCGGCTCCACCGGGCAGTGGATATTCAACGGCAAAATCACCGGCCTGAAAGCCTTCACCGATGGGCAGGCGACCACCATTACGGGATTTGAAGCCGTCAATGATTCTGTGTTGCAGATTCACCTGGACGCACCTTTTCCGCCCTTTCTTGGTTTGCTGGCCATGCCCTATGGATTTGTGGTGCCTGAGGAGGCCGTTCGCTGGTATGGAGACGACTTCAGCGCCCATCCGGTCGGTACCGGGCCGTTTCAGTTTTTCAGGTGGACAGACGGACAGCGGCTCATTTTTCATCGCAATCCCCATTACTTTGAGACACGGGGTGACCGTCGCCTCCCATATCTGGATGCGGTCTCTATTAGTTTCATTCCCAGCCGATTATCGGCATTTATTGCGTTTTTGCAGGGCAAACTTGACTTTATCGGGGACCTTGACAATGCGTACCGGGATGAGATTCTCCGCCCGGACGGGAGCATACAGCCTGAGATGGCCCGGCAGTATCAGATACAACTGGCCCCGCAGCTTAATACGGAGTACCTCGGCATCCTGACAGACCCCGACCTGCCCATCACCCAGGGACACCCCCTGGCAGACCTGCGTGTGCGTCAGGCCCTCAACCTCGCCATAGACCGGGAGCGGCTGGTGCGGTACCTGCTGTATGGGATGGGGTATCCGGCATCAGCCGGGATTATCCCCTATGGGATGCCCGGCTACAGCCCCGGTGCCGTGGCGGGGTATGGATTTGATCCCGGACGGGCCCGGACCCTGCTGGCCGATGCTGGATTTCCCGGCGGACGGGGATTGCCGGAGCTGACCCTGTATACCACCCCCAAATACGCAGCCCTCTCCGAGTATGTCCAGAAAAGCCTGGAAAACATCGGCATCCGGCTCCGGATCCAGAGCCTCCAGGGCGGAGCCCTCCGCAAGGAAGTATATAACGGCAATGCCCTGTTTTGGCGGGCCAGTTGGATCGCTGACTATCCTGACGGCGAAAATTACCTTTCCCTTTTCTACAGCCCCAATATGGCCCCCGCTGGTCCCAATACCACCCACTTTTCCAGCCCTGCCTTTGACCAGCTCTACCGGCAGGCCCTGACCGAAACCCGGGACTCCCTCCGGTATGTCCTCTATCATCGCATGGAGCGACTTGTCCTGGCGTCTGCGCCCGTGATCCCGCTGTATTATGACCGGAGTTTCCGCATCCTGCAGCCCGGCGTACACGGCCTGCGCGGCAACCCCATGAACCATCTTTTCCTCAAAGAAGTCTATAAAACGCCAAATCCCTGAGCAGCGGCCTAACCTCAGACGCGCTTACGCGTTTAGGATATCAGGTATGTCACGATGGCCCATATGGATAGAGTATGCGTATAGAACAGGAGATTCAGACAGAACACTTCAGCAGCGAATTACAAAAAACGCAGTTGAACATCTTGTTTACGGCCAGCTGGCTCCGAGCCCGTATCAACCAGGCGCTCAAACCCTGGAAACTCTCCCACGAGCAGTTTAATGTCCTGCGCATCCTGCGCGGCGCTGATCCTGCTCCGCTCTGTGTACGGGACATCACCGCCCGTATGCTCGACCGCAACTCCAATACGACCCGGATTCTGGATAAGCTAGCCCTGAAAGGTCTCATTTCCAGGGCACAGGCAGACACAGACCGCCGGGAACTTGACATCCGGATCACCAGCCAGGGCCTCAGCCTGCTGGACCAGATGGACCAGGCAGGCGTACTTCAGCAGATTCATCAGGCAGGTATATCAGGACAGGAAGCACACCTGCTCGGGGTGCTGCTCGATCAGATGCGTCACCTGCCTGATCAGGGGGCCGCAGCTACTTCCAGCCGTACGATTCGTACCTGATACAGATCACCCGGTTTGCCCGTCACATAATGGACCCGCACCGGCAGGCCATCATAGAGCGGTTCGCCCGGTACCGAGCTGTTCCTGAATCCCGCCATCACGTCATTTCGCTCGTACGCAAATCCCGCTTCCCCCACATAAAATCCCTCATACACATCCCAGCGCTGCTCAGAGCTGTCATACAGCTTTTCAGTCCAGTAGCCTTGCACAGGCCCTTCTGCTACCTGCGCCGTACCCGTCACCAGTGCCTGACGCAGCCGAGTATAGTCCCACCAGGGCATAAACCCTCCACCGAGCAAAAACATTACCCCAAATCCTGTCAGGATCAGACCTGTCTGCGGTGATTGGCGCTGACGCAGGGATACCACCGTGATGATCAGCCCCAGGAGGATCAGGCCGGCTGCTACATACCAGCCCCAGGCAAAGGTATACCCCCGGGTCGCCAGGTCATATACGACACGATAGTTCATATAAAAATGATAAGTATCTGTGGAGAACAACGAGACCAAGATACACAAAAAAACATCAGGGCGTGCCCGCGTGCCGTCTGCCAAGACGGCCCGCGGTCGGGCTATCCGCGAGTAGTCCTCGTACCTGCGGGCTACTCGCTTCTATCCCTCACGCAAAAAAAGCCTCACGCGCCCATGCGCGGGGGCTCAGCCGGCGTGGGTCCACTACGTCAGAAAACGTTTTTCCACATCATGGATTCGACCGGGCGGGTCGTCCGGTCATTGTATTTCGCACTGGACTTGCGGTTATAGCTGTTGATCACCGTGCCGCTGACCTCAAAGTAGATCAGCTGCCCGATCGGCATCAGGTGATAGACCCGCACAGGCTGCGCCACCGTGATCTCCAGCGTCCAGGTATTACAAAATCCTACATCCCCCTTGCCCGCCGTAGCGTGAATATGGATGCCGAGCCGGCCCACGCTGCTTTTACCTTCCAGAAAGGGTACGTGATTATGTGTCTCGGTGTACTCTTCTGTCACACCGAGGTAGAGTGTATTAGGCTGGAGTACAAATCCCTCCGCAGGGATTTCCATTTCGAGGATCTGGTTATGTGCACGGGCATCAAGCTCCCGGTTTTGGTACAAGGCCAGATACTTGCCCAGGCGCACATCGTAGCTGTTACTGCCGAGGGCATCACGATTGAAGGGTTCTATGACAATATTGCCGCTGGCTATTTCTTCGAGAATACGGGCATCAGTAAGGATCATGGAGACAATCAGCAGGTTAGGAGTAAATAAGGGTGCCTGGCATAGGGCCTGTCGGCTCAGAGGTCCCGGAGGATATCATCTACCAGCCCTGAGTCACGGCCATTTTCCGGGGGCATGAAGGAGTCAGGCAATACCTGAGGTTTAGGCTGGGCATAGGGGCCGGCGGCAGGTAGCTCATTGCGCTCAAAGCCTTGCAGCCGGTCGAGTTGGGACTGTAAAAAAAGCTGAAGTTGTGTCAGGAGCTGGTCCCGCATCCGGATCAGCTCCTGGATTTCTTGCTGGAGGCCGTTGCGGTCCTCGACCCCTTTGCGCATGATGTCGTGGGCACGGGCCTCTGCCTCACGTATCTTCAGTTCTGCCCGTTGGCGGGCATTTTCCATCGTATCGCGGGAGGACTGCTCGGCCTGGATCAGGGTTTTGTGGAGCATGTCTTCCACCTCCTTGAGCGTGCGGTAACTCGCCTGCATTTTTTCCAGCTCTTCCCGGACGGCACGGTAGGCCTCCTGTTGCCGCTCCCATTCCTGGGACAAAACCAGCAAAAAAGCCTGTACCTCCTCAGGGTCATAGCCCCGGAAGGTTTTTTTAAAGGCTTGTTGCCGGATTTCAATTGGGGTTATCATCAGCTGATTTCGTCCAGGTTCACGCTCCACCGGATCACCTTGCGGTCATCACTGCACGAAATTAGCGAAAAATCCTGTGCAAGCCATGCAATTTTATTTACGCTGTGTTTATGACCGTTGTGGCGGGGGGCATCTATGACTTTGAGCAGGGCCATAGACCGGGTATGCCAGAGTTTCAGGGTCTTGTCCCGGCTGGCTGAGGCCCATACGGGAGAGACCGGATGGAGCGCCATTGCGTTGACCGTGTACAGGTGAGCGGGTATCGTCTCCAGCGGGGTGTCAGGGCCCGTCGGATCCCATACCTGTATCTGGGCATCCCGTCCCCCGCTCAGGAGGCGTGCAGGATCAGGCATCCACATCAGGGAGAATACCGACGATGTATGCGCTGCATGACGGCTCCGAACCGTCATCTGAAGCGGGTCCAGCGTGTAAATATAGCCATCACTGGCACCGATATACCAGTATGGTACACCGGGGGGCGCACACAGCGCACGCAGGTGATCCTGACATACCTGGAGATACGCGATCTCCTGCTGGCGCGCCAGGCTGTAGACACTGAGCCCTCCCCGCGCATACAAAATCCAGAGCAGGTCAGTAGCAGCATCATAATGCAGCCCATATACAGCCTGGTCGGCCCGCCGCCAGGTCGCCACCAGTTGGCGGCTCGTCAGGTCTACGAGTTGCAGGGTTCCATCGCTCAGGCCTGCGGCCAGCCAGTTGTGCCCCGGCACGCTGACAAGTGAATACACCGCACATCCGGCCTGTAGCAGCGCAGTACCCAGGTCATGACTGGCGTGCAGGTCCCAGCCAGCCACAATACCATCATCCCCGGCTGTGTAGAGCCACCGCGCATCAGGCGCAGTCGCCATGGCAAAAACAGCGCCTCTGTGCCCGGCATATACCTGCGTCTGCTGCACCGTTATGACAGGGGTGTCCGGCACGGGGTCAGTCTATATTTTCCTGAAAAAACAGCATCCTGCGAGACATATCAAATGCACAGAGCTTGCCCAGACCAGGCGTAAGCTTGGCAAAACATCCGTTGTCTATGTCTATGACCTGGTCTTCTTCCAGTACCTCAAACATATCCAGGATCTCGTCCTGCTCGATAGGGGTATGGCCGTGTACGATAATACGTTTTTTGAGCCAGTTCCAGTCTATCTCATCGTACCAGTACCGTATCCAGAGCATAGACTCTGTGTCCCGGAGCGGATTATGCATCCGCCAGAGGAAATCATCTTTCTGGACATCCTTCTGCGTACCTGTAAAATTCAGGCCGGCATGCACAAGGATATATGTGTCAGTTTCTGCATAAAAGGGTAGCTGATGCAGAAAGTTGATGTATTTTTCAGGTATCTGGGTCACATCATCTGTCCCAAAACTGGTCAGGGCCTCATATCCTCCGTTGTAGATCCACTGTCCCACTTCGCGGGGGTTAGCTACTGCATCAAGCATCATCTGCTCGTGATTGCCCCGGAGGCAGGTCACGTCGTAGCCACTTTGCTGAAGTTGCATGATATAATCCAGTACCCCGCGGGAGTTGGGTCCCCGGTCTATATAGTCACCCAGCAGATACAACTTATCATCCTGCCGGAGCTGGAGTTGGTGCTCTACCAGGGCCCGCAGGGAGGCTATACAGCCATGAATATCAGAGATGGCAATCTGGCGCATGCGAAATTATTGGGGCAAAGATAATATTCCCCCAGACTAAAGTTGTGCTGCTAGCTGAAAGCTGCGTATTTTATCAGCCGAATCGGGTATAAATGCCGGTCCATTGGGTCATGAAAGGATATATTTTGTATAATAAACAGGCTTGCCTGCACGTGGTGTGGATGTTAGGCTTGTTGTGGTTTTGTTCAGGATGCACATCCCGCACGGAAGAAGCCTCGCTGGTACTGGTTAATGGTAATATTTATACCCTGGACCCGAAGCAGCCGCGTGTGGAGGCAGTTGCCGTTCGGGATGGTGAGATTGTCTGGACAGGCACCTCAGCTCAGGCCCAGACGTGGATGGGTACCCGCACGCAAGTGCTGGACCTGGGAGGGCGCACGGTGGTCCCCGGCCTGACAGACGCACATGCTCATCTGATGGGGATCGGACAGGGCGCTCGCATCCTGGACCTCTCGTCGGTGACAAGTTATGAAGAGCTGATACGCCTGGTACAGGCGGCTGCGGTGCGTGTGCCGCGTGGCACCTGGATCGTGGGCCGTGGGTGGCACCAGAGCAAGTTCCAGCCCCAGCCCATACCGGTGGTCCAGGGATACCCGATCCACGGGGCCTTGAGCGCAGCCGTGCCCTACCACCCGGTCATGCTCACCCATGCCAGCGGTCATGCCATACTCGCCAATGCCCTGGCGATGGAAGAGGCTGGAATCCAGGCAGATACCCAGGTAGGCACGGACGGGGAGATCATCCGGCATCCGGACGGGCGACCTACGGGTATTTTTACGGAAAATGCGGCGTCCCTGATCGAAAAAGTCATACCGGCCGATGGGGGCGGACAGTTTGAGGCCGACCTGGAAGCCGCTACGGCCCATTGCCTCCGGAACGGGATCACCAGCCTGCACGATGCGGGCGCCAGTGGGGAGGTCATCCGGCTGTATCAGCAGCGGTCCGATCCCGGCCTGCGGCTGTATGTGATGCTCAATGGCAGTGATACCGCCCTCGTACAGCAATGGTACCGGCACGGGCCGGAGATCGGGCCTTACCTGACGGTGCGGGCCGTGAAATATTACGGTGATGGTGCCCTGGGTTCTCGCGGAGCCTGGCTGCTGGCTGAGTATAGCGACCGCCATGGTCATGCCGGCAATCCCCTCATGGACACCACCGCCCTGCATCAGGCCGCTGTGGATGCCATCGCACACGACTTCCAGATGTGTACCCACGCGATCGGTGACCGCTCTAACCGGGAGGTACTCGATGCCTACGAAAAAGCCCTGGCAGCTTATCCGGACAAAGCCCCGCAGGCAAGATTTCGGATAGAACATGCACAACATATTGACCCTCAGGACATACCCCGTTTTGCCGGGCTGGGAGTGATTGCCTCTATGCAGGCAATCCACATGAGCTCGGACCGCCCCTGGGCAATAGACCGGCTGGGCCCTGAGCGGATCAACTCCGGTGCCTACAGGTGGCAAACCCTCCTGCGCAGCGGGGCGGTGATCGCCAATGGTACAGATGCACCGGTAGAACCTGTTAATCCTATTGCTAATTTTTACGCAGCTGTGACCCGCCAGACCCTGGCAGGTGTCCCGTCCGGCGGCTATGAACCCGCCGAAAAAATGACCCGTGAGCAGGCCCTCCGCTCGCTGACCCTGGATGCTGCGTATGCAGCCTTTCAGGAGACGGTGAGCGGGTCTATCGTGCCTGGCAAATATGCAGACTTCACGGTCCTGTCCCAGGACCTGATGACGGTGCCAGACTCCGCGATTCTCAACACACAGGTCGTGATGACGATTGTAGGCGGGAAAGTCAGATACCGGCAGGAACCCTGACCGCAGATGTCCAAAATCACTACCTTTGCATCATGAACCGCGAAACCATACGGGATCAGGGATGGCTGGGGCTGGTGATGGCTGCTGCCACGGTATTGTGGCTGGATGCGCCGCCGCTCTTCGACTGGGATGAAATCAACTTTGCAGAGTCTGCCCGGGAGATGCTCGTGACGGGGGATTTTTTTCGGGTGCGGATCAATTACCAGCCTTTTTGGGAGAAACCGCCGCTGTTTTTTTGGATGCAGGCCCTCTGTATGGCGGTCCTGGGTACCGGAGAGCTGGCAGCACGTCTCCCCAATGCCATATTTGGGGTCATTACGGTCCTGACGCTGTATCAAAAGGGGCTGATCATCAAGGATATACTCCTGGCGCGGCTCCTGGCATTGCTGTATATGGCCAGTATGTTACCCATGATCTACTCCAAGAGTGGGATCATTGACCCGGTGTTTAATTATTTTATTTTTCTCGGCATCCTGCACCTGTACCATTACGAAATCGGACAGCAGCGCCATCATCCCGTGTGGGCGGGACTTTGGATCGGTATCGCTACCCTTACCAAGGGACCAGTGGCACTGCTGGTCACGGGGCTTGTATATGGGTTATATGTGATGATATACCGCAGAAAACAGATACCCTGGGTAGCTGCCGGGATATTTGGGCTGGCCTGGGCTGTGCCGGTAATAGGTTGGTACGGATTAGAGACGGCGGTGCATGGATGGTGGTTTCTGGAGAAATTTATTGCTTATCAGGCAGAACTTTTCACCCAGGGGGTCGCTGGTCACGAGCAGCCGGTATATTATCATATCCTGGTCTTTTTGCCAGGTTGTTTTCCGATGGCAGCTTTTGTATTCAGGGCCATGTGGCATAAGACGGAAACTCCTGAAGATCAGGTGCTTCACAGGATTATGCTCATCTGGTTCTGGGTCGTACTGGTGGTGTTTTCATTAGCGACAACCAAAATTGTCCACTACGCCTCGCTGCTGTACGTACCCTCGGTTTTTCTTTCTGCGTTGTGGCTGCACCACCTGATCCAGACCGGCGCGCGCCTGCGGGCGGAGTCGTGGGTGATTCTGGGGCTGGGGATCCTGGTCTGGGGCGGCGGATCGCTGGCGCTGGGATGGGCTACCCGGCACCGGGAAACCTTGGCTGGCTGGATAGCGGATCCGCTGGGGCAGGCCTCGCTGCAGGTAGCGGTGCCCTGGACAGGGTATGAGGGCCTGATAGGCCTCGGGTTTGTGCTGGGAGCAGGATATGGGCTTTGGCTGCTGGCCCGCCGGCGATACCTGACCTATCTGATGGTACAGGCAGCCGTGACGCTGGTGTTTCTGAACCTGCATATGCGGTTTACGGTGCCCCTCATCGCACAACATACCCAGGGAGCACCAATGGCTTTTTTTTCGAAGCTGGAGGGGCAGGATGTGTATGTCGCCACAGCTTCCTACAAAAGTTATCTCCCGTATTTTTACGCACGGGTGCGCCCGGGAGACCTCCGCGCCAGTGACATGACCTGGCTGCAATCGGGAGATATAGACAAACCTGTTTATCTGGCTGCCAAAACCCACCAGATAACCCCATCGTTCCGGGAGACGTACAGCCAGTTTCAGTGGCAGTACGATGCAGGAGGTTTTTCGTTTTTTTGCCGGTTACCCGCTCATTGAGATCAGCCATTGTTAAACATTTGAAATCTGAAAATGCGTTATTCACTTATACTTCATTTGCATTAAGGAACCACCTGCATGGCTGAACATTTAGACGATCCTTCCATGACCCCAGATCTCCCACCTGTGCAGGCACCTCAGGAGGAGGTCCTTCAGGAGCTGAATGTCAGGCGCCTGATCTGGCCTGTTTTACTGGGTGTGAGCGTGATGGGATATACGGTTTGGAAGTTGTTTAGTGAAGGCGTGAATCCCATCAGCCATATCAACTTTACTGTCCAACTCGGGGGCTGGCTCCTGCTGGGGCTGTGTTTTATGGCGCTGCGGGACATTGGGTATATGTGGCGCCTCCGGCTGCTCTCCGACCAGCGGCTCAACTGGCGCAGCGCCTTTGATGTAGCATTGCTCTGGGAGTTTGCCTCAGCCCTGACCCCCTCAGTTGTAGGAGGTTCGGCCCTGGCGGCTTTTATGCTCATCAAAGAAAAACTCTCTGCCGGCCGCAGTACGGCGATTGTATTTGTGACCATTCTGCTGGACGAGATGTTTTACATCCTCATCATGCCGCTGATTTTGCTGGTTATTTCACAGGACCTGTTATTTGGGCCTGTGCGGGACATCAGCAACCCGACCTTTGGTACAGGACTGGTCGTCACGTACTGGATCGCATATGTACTGATTGTGGTTTATACCTTATTCCTGGCCATTGCTTTTTTTGTCCGGCCAGATGCGATGGCAGGTCTTGTGCGGCGCCTGGTACGGATGCCGCTGCTCAGGCGATGGCAAGCCGGAGGGGATACCCTGGCTGATGAATTGCTGATCAGCGCCCGGGAGTTCAGAAGTCGTGACCGGGTTTTTTGGGTCAAAGCCGGGCTGGCAACAGCATTTGCGTGGTTTGGCCGGTACCTGGTCCTCAACTGCGTATTGGCCGCATTTGCACAGATGGGCCTTTTTGAGCATATGGTGGCTTTTGGTCGGCAGGCAATCCTGTTTATGATGATGCTCATCGCCCCTACACCGGGCAGTGCCGGTATTGCCGAGTCTGTCTACAGCCAGCTGTACCAGGAGTTTTTGCCCGGAGCAGCCTTTACGCTCCTGACGGCCTCCGTTTGGCGCCTGCTCACCTATTATCCTTATCTGCTGATCGGGATGGTGGTGTTTCCACGATGGCTGCGCAAGGTCTATAAAACGTCTCCCCCCCAACTGTTGTAACGGGGTGCCTTATATTTTCCGAGCATTGTACCAGACTTTATTTTTCGCATGAAATCCCAAGCCGTTACCCCCGAAACTGCCCGCTTATATCAGACCCACAACGAGGGTTTGTTACAGCAACTCCGTCAGCACCTGGCACGCGTCTATCTGGGCGGGGGCGAAAAAGCGATTGCCAGCCACAAGGCCAAAGGTAAACTCACGGCACGGGAGCGTATCGAGCACCTGCTGGACACCCCTGCCGACTTTGTTGAGATCGGGGCGCTGGCGGCCTTTGGGATGTACCAGGACCAGGGCGGATGTCCGGGCGCCGGGGTTGTGACCGGGATCGGGCGGGTCGCAGGACGGCTCTGTATGATCATCGCCAACGATGCCACGGTCAAAGCCGGTGCCTGGTTTCCCATGAGCGGGAAAAAAAATCTGCGCGCCCAGGAAATTGCGATGGAAAACCACCTGCCGGTCATCTACCTGGTGGACAGTGCCGGGGTATTTCTCCCGATGCAGGATGAGATTTTTCCGGACAAAGAACATTTCGGCCGGATATTCCGGAACAATGCCCGCATGAGCAGCATGGGCATCCCGCAGATAGCGGCGATTATGGGACCCTGTGTGGCAGGGGGGGCCTACCTGCCGATCATGAGTGACGAGGCCCTGATTGTCGAGGGTACCGGCTCCGTGTTTTTGGCCGGGCCCTATCTGGTCAAATCCGCTATCGGGGAAGACGTGGACATTGAGACGCTGGGAGGCGCCCGGATGCACTCGGAGATTTCGGGGGTGACAGATTATAAAATGCCCGATGATCCTACCTGCCTGACAACGATCCGGTCGCTGATCGGCAAGCTGGGCCCGCGCCCGGTAGCAGGTTTTAACCGTACCACCCCGCAGGCACCTGCCCTGGACCCGGCTGAGATACCCGCCATCCTGCCCGCCCTGCGGCACAAACCCTACGATATGCGGGAGATCCTCCTGCGTATCGTGGATGCAGACTCGATGGAAGAATACAAAGCAGGATTTGGGCAAACCATCATCACAGCTTATGCCCGGGTAGACGGTTGGGCGGTAGGGATTGTCGCCAATCAGCGCCTGGTGCTCAAGTCCGCCAAAGGCGAAATGCAACTCGGCGGGGTGATCTACTCCGACTCAGCGGACAAAGCGGCCCGGTTTATCATGAACTGCAACCAGAAGCGCATCCCGCTGGTGTTTTTTCAGGATGTGACCGGATTTATGGTCGGGAGCCGGGCTGAGCAGGGGGGCATTATCAAGGACGGCGCCAAGCTGGTTAATGCCGTGGCCAACTCAGTTGTGCCCAAGTTTACGTTTGTGATAGGCAATAGCTACGGTGCCGGAAACTACGCCATGTGTGGCAAAGCGTATGACCCCCGCCAGATATATGCCTGGCCCTCAGCCTGTATCGCGGTGATGGGCGGGGAGCAGGCCGCCAAAACCCTGCTCCAAATCCAGGTATCGGCACTCGAAAAACAAGGCAAAACCCTCGACGACAAAACCCGGGATCAGCTCCTGGCAGATATTACGGCGCAGTACGAGCAGCAGACCTCTCCCTACTACGCGGCGGCACGGCTGTGGGTGGATGCCATCATTGACCCGCTTGATACCCGGCGGCTGATATCCTGCGGGATTGAGGCCGCCAACCAAAATCCGGACGCACCCCCCTTCAATCCCGGGGTAATTCAGACATAACCTCCGGGGTGGGTTTTCAGTTAAAAGAGTTCACGAAGTCTAGCGAATGCGCGAATCCGAATTTCTGGCACTCATCAGCTTGCTGGAAGATACCGATCCCGGTATTGAAAAACACGTCCGCGAAACCCTTATTGCTATGGGCGATGAGGTGGTACCCCGCCTGGAAGCGGCCTGGGAAACCCAGACGGATGAACATATCCAGCAACAACTGATCGAGATCGTATATGAAATCCAGTCTGTGCGTACCCTTGACGCCCTCCATACGTGGCGGGAGTCGGAGTCACAGCCCCTGCTCGATGGCTGGATATGGATCACACGACACCAGTTTGCGGCACTTGACACCGATCGCTACCGCAACGAAATCAACCGCCTCGTCAACCGCATCTGGCTGGAACTCCGCAGCGGTATGCACCTGACCGAAAAACTCCAGGTCATCAGCCGGATGTTATTTGTGCGGGAGCAGTTCAGAGGCAACCGGCGCACGCTGTTTGATCCGCAAAATTATTTTCTCAACGGTATATTCGACTCACGCCGGGGAGGGCCTATTTCCCTGAACCTCCTCTACCTGATCATCTGCGAAGAACTCTCTCTGCCCTTGCAGGGCCTGATTCTGCCCGGAACGGGGTACATGGTCCTTGTACACCGGGATCGGGGGCAGGAGCTGTATGTGGATGTGTTTAACAACGGGGCACTGTTTTTCCGGCAGGACATGATACGGTACCTCCAGGAAATCAAAGCAGAGGAGCTCTCGCCAGAGGCATACCCGGCTGCGACCCGGGTAGAGATCATACAGGCACTGCTGGAGCATTTGGTGCGGTGTTTTGATCGAAAAAAACAACCTGAAAAAGCCCAGCAATTTGAACGGCTCAGACGGGAGTTGGAGTGAGTGGTTTGTGTATATTCGCACTCACCCTCTTTTACCACCTACGATCCATGCGCATTACGATTACCCGTTGGCTAGTGCCGGTTTTGCTGTTGCTGACCGGGTGCAGCCTGTTTCGCCCGACTGCCAGCCATCAGGAGGCAGCCACCATCGCCATCCTGCACATTAATGATGTCTACGAGATCAGCCCCCTCGAAAACGGAACCGTAGGCGGGATGGCGCGGGTAGCTACCCTGCGCCGCCAACTGGAGACACAGTATCCCAACCGTAGTTTTGCGGTATTGTCCGGCGACTTTCTCAGCCCCTCTGTCATGGGAACCGTAAAACTCGACGGTGAGCGGGTAAGAGGGGCCCAGATGGTGGACGCCATGAACCAGGCCGGCATCACGTGGGTCACCTTTGGCAATCACGAGTTTGATATTCCGGAGGCAGACCTGCAAAAACGGATCAATGAATCCAGGTTTACCTGGATCGCCGGCAATGTCCGCCACCAGACAGCCGCAGGCCCGGTGCCTTTTGCCCGGGCAGAAGGGGGGCGTGAGGTGCCTTTTCAGCCCTGGATCATTCAGGAGGTGCCACTGCCGGACGGCCAGCTATTCCGCCTGGGGATCATAGCAGTCTGTTTGCCTTTTAATAAGGCGCCTTATGTGCATTACGAAGATGTATTTGCCTCGGCAGCAGCTCATTATGACCTGCTCAAAGGCCAGACAGATGCCGTGGTGGCCATCACGCACCTCAACTACGCGGATGACAGCCTGTTGGCCCTGCGGGTGCCAGGCCTGGCCCTGATCATGGGCGGACACGATCATACCCAGATGTTTCACCGGGTAGGGCAGGTGCCGATCGCCAAGGCTGATGCCAATGCAAAAACTGCCTGGATTCACCGCCTGCAATACAATACCCGCAGCAAAACAGTTGCCATTGCCTCAGAGCTGGTACCCGTGGACGCCTCTGTACCGATGGAGCCTGAAACCCAGACTGTCGTCGGCAGCTGGGAGTCCCGTGCCTATCAGGCGTTTAAAGACCAGGGGTTTGTCCTGGATGAAACCGTCACCTTGTTGTCGGTCCCGCTGGACGGGCTGGAGGCCCATATCCGGACCAGCCAGACCAATCTCGGGGCCGCCCTGACAGATGCCATGCTGGTCGCCTCGCCTGATGCGGCACTGGCGGTCATCAACAGCGGATCTGTACGGATAGATGATTATCTCCAGGGCAAAGTAACGCAGTTTGACCTGATCCGGGCCCTGCCGTTTGGGGGGCGGGTACTGAAGGTGGACATGCAGGGCGACCTGCTGAAACTACTCCTGGATACCGGTGCAGCCAATACCGGTTCTGGCGGGTACCTCCAGCTCGGCCGGGTGACCCGCAAGGGAGATACCTGGGTTATCGGCGGCGCTGCGCTGGATCCTGCCCGTGTCTATCGGGTCGCTATCACAGACTTCCTGATGACGGGCGGTGAAAAAAACATGGGTTTTCTCCTGCCTTCACACCCCGGCGTCCGGCAGGTGATTGAGCCTGGCGCAGCAGACCTCAACCGGGACATCCGGATGGTATTGGCAGAATATCTGAAATCCCGCTAACTTGCTACCCTGCCAGCAGCCAGACTGTAGGTTGGCTGCTGGCTTTTAGTCTCATACCACCCCCATTCAGACGATTATGCTCAAAGCCGTTATCGTAGAGGACGAAAAAAATAGCCAGGAACTGCTCCGGCAGCTTATCGTGGAGTACTGCCCCGGTGTGACGGTGGCTGCTATTGCCGGCAGTGTCGCAGAGGCCCTGGAGGCAATCCGCACCCATAAACCTGACCTATTGCTGCTCGATATCGAGTTGCCGGACGGAGATGGATTTCAGGTCCTGGAAAAATGGGAAAATAAAGACTTTGACGTCATCTTTACGACGGCCTACGACCAGTACGCCATGCGGGCCTTTAAGTTTTCGGCAGCAGACTACCTCCTCAAGCCGGTGGACATTGAGGAGTTTCGGGAGGCAGTCAACAAAGTGGTCGAAAAACGCCAGAGCCAGCCTGTCCAAACCGACCAAAGTCAGAAACTGGAGGCCCTCCTGCAAAATATCCGTACGGCCCAGCAGCAGCCCCTCAAGCGGATTGTACTCCCTACCTCCAACGGATTTACGGTCGTCAATCCGGACGTGATCCTGCGCTGTGAGTCTGATCGCAACTACACGTTTATTTTTCTCACAGACGGACGACGGATTCTGGTCTCACGCACGATCAAGGAGTATGAGGAGATGCTGGAAGACTATAATTTTTTCCGCGTACATCAGTCTCACCTGATCAACCTCAATTATCTCAAAAACTACATACGCGGACGCGGCGGATATGTAGAACTGACAGATGGCACCACGGTAGAAGTCTCCGCCCGGCGCAAGGCAGATTTTCTCCGCCGTATGTCCATCGAGTCACATAGCGACGAGGAATAACAGGGGCTAAATTTTGACCTGCATCGTCAGCGCGATCCGCCGTCCCATGCCCGGCAGGGCCTGGCCATAGGGCTGATAGGCTGTGTCCATGAGGTTATAGACCCCTGCCGTCACAAATCCCCAGGCGGTATTCCACCCGGTGAGGCAGTTGAGCGTAAGCCAGGCATCAGCGGCACCCGCTGCCGGGTGGTAGAGGGGAGTCGCGCCCGGTCCCTGGGTACGTGCCGAGGCCCCGATGGCTTCTGCTTTGCCCCAGATACCAGACCGGTGACGTGCCCGTATGCCTATCCGGGCTGATACAGGCGGGTTCCAGGTCAGGACAGAGCCGCTGGGCAAGTCCAGGGTATAGGTATAGGTAACAGCCCCTGTAAGGGACACAACCTGGTGTATTTGTGCTTCTGCTTCTGCTTCTACCCCGAGTATCCGGCTCCGGCTGGCATTGGCCCAGGTAAAAACAGGAATCCCATTGACTTCCTGCTGATATACCGGCACGATGCTGTTGTGCATCCGGGTCTGAAACACGAGGGCCTGCCCGCTGATGGTGGCGGTATGGAGCCGGAGTCCCAGCTCTGTGGTAAAATACCGTCCTGGCAAGAGGGACTGCGCGGGCAATAACCACCCGCCCTGATACTCGCCGGAGAGATAGCGGGTGTCCAGGTTTCCCCCCCGCTGCTGGCTGTGTACCCCTGCATATAACCACCATCCCCGCTGGAGCGGGTATTGGCCGGTCACACTGCCAGTGGCATACAGGCTGGGCTGAGCGTCTATTTCAGGTCCTGCCGGGTTGATATAGGTGGCAGCTACCCGCCCCCCAAAGGCCAGCCGCAGCTTGAGTATGTCGAGGGTATGCTGTGTGAATACAGAAGTTTCGCGGCTGCGGTAGGTGCCCGCATCCGCAGGCCACCAGCCCGAAAGCGACGTCTCAGGCAGGACCTGCGCCCGGTCCTGGTGTTCGACACCGGTCTGGATACGCCAGTAGGGGATCGGCTGGCTCATCACCTCCGCCATCACAAAACCAGTAAGGGCGTCAGAAGTCATCACCGGCACGCCCACGGCAGGCGGCAGGCTGTCCTGCCGTATGACCTGATGGGTACCTGCGGTAAGGCGGCCCTCGCGGAGCCACTTGCGTCCGGGGTACAGGGAGAGGCGGGCATAAGAGAGTTGCTGGGTCTGGGTATAAGCCGCCGGAGGGGCACCGGGCACCAGGCCGGCAGGTCGAAACACCTGATCACTCCGGGAGGCAAGGCTCACCAGCGAAATTTCCGCCTGCGGGCTGATTTTGACACGGACACGCACATCCCAGGTATCCGTCTGATAGCCGGAGGCGGGTACAAGCTGATCTGCGCCCCCCGGCAGGATGCCTGCTGCCATACGGCGGGCACCGCTGGCCAGCACCGCCACGCGGTGGGTATGCAGGGAGAGCTCGCCCCGGACCTGAGATGCCTGCTGGCCGGAGAGCCAGCGCAGGCCTGCCCCCGTATGTACCTCTATCCCCTTGTCTCCATAGTGTGGGGTGCGGGGGATAAACTGGATCGTACCGCCCGTAGCTCCTCCGTAGGAGGCGCTGCTGCCCCGCGAGACCTCTACCTGGTCCAGTGACCCCAGCCCCGGGAGTGAAAGGCCGTTGACGAGGCCCCCTGCCGTCTGTACCGGTGTCAGGCGTATCCCGTCATATACGACAGCATTCTGGGCACCGTACTGCCCCCGGATCACCGGTATGGCCTCTATGGCATCAGGCCGGTTGATCCACAGGCCAGGGGTACCCGCCAGCGCCTCCTGGAGGCTGAATACCCCCTCCCGGCTCAGGACCTCCTGGGGCAGGACCGAAACCGGGCCGGCAGCCTGGTCAGCCGCCTGCCGGAACCGCTGCGGTGTCACCACTTCTTCCCGCATCTGAAACGCGATGGCAGGGGTCAGGGCAATGCCCACAGATACCCGCTCCTCCTCCCGGACCACAATCTCCCGCTCAGCCGGCGTGAACCCCGGACACTCCACCCGCAGCCGGTAGATACCCGGCTGTATGCCCCGGATCACAAAAAATCCCTCCCGGCCCGACATCGCATCCAGGACCGTAGGCAGGATGGAGACCTGGGCCCCCCGCAGGGGAGTCCCCCGGCTCCGGTCATAAACAGAGCCTTCGAGGGTCGTCTGAGCTGCACCGGAGAGCGCCAGAAAAAGCAGCAGGCAACAAGTATATCCGTGTTTCATCAGCATAGGGTTCACAAGGAGGTATAACGCATAAGCCCCC
>JANRLQ010000093.1:0-5934 GCA_033762375.1 Bacteroidia bacterium | reverse complement strand
TCTACTGCGACCTTCGGGTGTGGTGCGGAGGCTTTTGCCGGACGAGTCGGTCTCCAAGGCCAAATGGTACGGAGCCCGGATATATTGCCGCCCCTTCGTACCTAGTCCACCGTTTTTTAACCGCTTGTACCAGATAGACACGTTGGATCATGTCCTCCAAAGTTTTGTCTTTGATGAAAGTGTACATGACTGGGCCATCTATGATACCCTGATGCTCCTCAGCATGGATACGCGTCTCCGCTTTGTCAGCCTGCCTCAATTTACGTATGTGGATGAGATAGATATATCAGATTATTTTCGCGGCAATTTTGGCAGATCGTTTGGTAACCAGACAAGCGTATGTGTCAACTATAAGCAGAGGCTCGTCTATTTTTCGACCCGACAGGATATATTTCGGGTAGATATGAGCCGTCGTGAGCCGAAAATTGATGCGATCTGGTATCCGTGGGAGTGTCGTGTGCCGGATGCCAACCTGAGTCTCTCCGACGATCAGCAGTATCTGCTCTCGGGCACCTACCAGTTTGCCAAAGGCATTGATAAGTCCTATGGTATCCTGCATATTGAGACGACCGGCCGCGATGAGCGCATACTTGAACCCCGCTAAGCAGGTCCTGATACCGGAGTGAGCGTGTGTCCTGATGAGTAGAGATGGCGGTGGCTGGATGATCACCCAGATGCGGTTTACCCGGTATCTGGGTGACCGGTTGTTTTACCGGGACTTTCGGCTGGCGCTGATCCGCCTCCCGGACGGGCAGGCCTGGATGGGGGCGTAAGAGTAGGTGGGGCATCGCCTGCTACCCATAACACAAAAGCCGCTCCAACGGAGCGGCTTTTTTTGTAGCATCTACCTGACGATCAACTCAATACCCCGTATTCTGAGACAGATTAGGATTTGCGTTGATCTCCCGCTGGGGGATGGGGAAAACCAGCTTGGGATCGTTGTAGGGGCGGCTCCCGACCGACTGCCGGGTGCGGCGCTGGTCATGGATGCGGAATCCCTCATGGGCCAGTTCCCGGCGACGCTCCAGGAGGATATCATCCACGGTGACAGCGGTGGCGGCAGGCAGGCCTGCCCGCTCGCGGAGGGTGTTATAGTCAGCCAGGGGCTCAGCTCCTGTGGACGAGCCCTGGCGCAGGTTGGCCTCGGCGCGGATCAGGTACATCTCTGCCAGGCGGATGACGGAGATATTGCCAAACTGGTTGTTCCATTTACCGGAGCGGGTAGCTCCGTTTCCTTCAAAAAACAAAGCCAGGCGGGTATCTGCAGCGTCATAGAGGGCCAGGTGGTCTTCGAGGACCTCGATATCACCGTCCCGTCCTCCGAAGTCCGGGATAGAGAAAAAGAGGTTCATGTTGTTGACCCCATCCTGCTCGGTGAGCTGGATGGCAAAGATGTCTTCGGCCCCATTCTCATCCAGGTTGAAGGCATCTTCATAGTCACCATTAAGGGCATACACGCCGGAACTGATCACCCGGTCGGCAGCAGCGGTGGCCTCAGCATAGGCACCTTGCTGGAGATACACGCGGGCCAGGAGCGCCGCTGCCGCCCCTGCGGTAGCCTGATAGTCATTTTCGGAGGCCAGCAGGCCCTCGGCTTTGGTCAGATCTGCAATGATCTGGGCATATACCTGCCCGATGCTGGCACGGCTCACCTGACTGGCAGCAGATACGTCCCGCGTAGGGGTCAGCACCAGGGGTACACCGGCTTCATTGGCGGTAGCGGTCTCATACTGAGGTGCAAAAAAACGCACCAGGTCAAAATACATCAGGCTGCGGATAAACAGGGCTTCGCCCTCGACTTGTGCCCGGTCGGCCTCGTTGACAACCGCCAGGGAGGCGATCACATTGTTGGCGATGTTGATGGTCTGATAGGACTCCGTCCACATCAGCTCTACGTCGCCGTTGGTGGTGATCATGGCTTTGTTGAAGATCTCCCGGGGACCGTTGAAGGTGCCGACCCAGGCGACTTCGTCATCACCACCGAGGAGTTCAGCATTGCGGAGGATATTGCCTCCGTAGAGGTCGCCATCGGAGAGGGCATCATAGGCCCCGGTCAGGACCGTTTTGACATTGCCATCAGAGCCGAGGGCCAGTTCTTCACTCACGCTCTGGAATGGTTTGAGATCAAGACGCTCAGCGCAGCCGCTCATAGCCAGCAGCAGGGCCAGCATCAGGAGGGCTTTGGTTATATGTTGAGTCATAAAAAAATGCATTAGTCAAACAAAACGAAGCTACATACGATACTCAGAGACCGATCTTGATACCGCCGGTGATGGTCCGGGGCTGTGGGGCAGCGTAGAAGTCAATACCAGCGTCAATATTGCCACCGAGGAAGTCTGTGGTGACCTCTGGATCCCAGCCGTCATACTTGGTGAAGGTCATCAGGTTGACGCCGGTAGCATACACGCGGAGGCTGCTCATGCGCAGGCGGCTGGTGATGGACTTGGGTACGTCGTAGGCGAGGCTTACGTTTTTGATCCGGAGGTAGGATCCTTCGCTCAGGTAGCGGCTGGAGCGGGACTGGTCGCCATTGGACCAGCCGATGCGGGCCTCTGGGATCTGGGTCACATCACCCGGCTGCTGCCAGGCACCGAGTTGGTCGCGGGTCTGGTTGTCAAACCAGCAGGCATTACAAGACATAAACCCTCCTGCAGCATTGTGGATCATGTTGCCGGAGACACCCTGCAGCATTACGCTGAGTTCTACCCCCTCGAAGGTGAAGGTGTTGGTCATCCCCCCGATAAAGTCCGGGTTAGGGCTGCCCAGCACGACAAAAGAGGCTTCATTATAGTCCGCAGTCGTAGAGCGGTCTATGATCCCGTTTTCGTCCGTATTTTTGTACCAGATAGCATCGCCGTTTGCCGGGTCCACACCTGCGTATTCAGCTCCATAGAACACGCCGATGGGTTCGCCTACTTTCACGACGTTCATATAGCGGGAAGACCCCCCGTCAATGATGTCCTGTCCGCCGAGGTCGGTCACCTCGTTGATGTTACGGGCCAGGTTGAAGCTGGTAGCCCAGGTGAAAGCCCCTTCGACATTGCGGGTATTGATCAGGACCTCAAAGCCGTAGTTGCGCATGGAGCCAATGTTCTGGAGCTGGGTGGTAAACCCGGTCGTGGCAGGCACCGGTACTTCCAGGAGCAGGTCAAAGGTTTTTTTGTTGTAATAATCCAGCTCACCGGTGATCCGGTCATTCAGCAGGCCGAAGTCAATGCCGAGGTCCAGCTGGTCAGCTTTTTCCCACTGGAGGTCAGGATTGGGGATCTGGGTCGGTACGAGGCCGGACTGGTTGCTGTAGCTGACAGGACCGTACAGGCCGAGGTGCTCAAAGTTTCCGATAGCAGCACTGCCCGTGCGGCCATAACTGCCGCGGAGTTTCAGGAAGCTGATGAGCGATACGTTTTCCATAAAGGCCTCCTCAGACAGTACCCAGCCGAGTGAGGCTGCCGGGAAGTACCCGAAGCGGTTATTGGCCCCAAACCGGGATGAACCATCTGCGCGGGCGCTCAGCGTGAGCAGGTATCGCTTGTCATAGCCGTAGTTGACCCGTGCGAAATAGGAAAGGAAGTTGTACGGATCAAAGGAGGACGAACCGGCGCTGATCGTAGCGGCACTGAAGATGGTCTTCAGGTCATCCACCGGAAACTGGATCGCAGAGACAGAGGTGACCTTGTTTTCGGCCTGCTGAAACTCCACCCCGGCCACTGCGGAAACATTGTGTTTTTCTGCCAGGGTTTTGGTGTAGTTCAGATAGGCTTTGGTGTTGTAGTTGAAGGTCTGGCTCCAGCGGGAGGTAGCAGCGCCATTATTGGCAAGGCCCGCTTCTGTGCGGCGGCCCCAGTACTTCTCATCGTTGAGGGTATAGAGGTCAAGGCCCAGCTCGCCCCGTACACTCAGGCCGGGGAGGATATTGTACTGGAGGTAGGTATTGACGAGGTTGCGGAAGGTCGTGAGCTGCTTCAGGGCATCCTCTGCTTCGATCAGGCCATTGTAATAGGTCGTGGTCGGGCGGTCATAGAGGACCCCGCTGGTGTCCCGGGTAGGGGTGATAGGGGCAAGCGCCACGAGCTGCATCGGGGTAGAGAACTGGTTGTCGTCATCGGCCCGGTTGGTGAATACCCGTGAGAGGCTCATGGTCAGCCCGAAGGACAATTTTTCATTGACATTATGGTCGAGGTTCATGCGGGCAGAGATACGCTCCAGGTCAGATGCAATGAGGATGCCCTCTTGTTTGCTGTATGAACCGCTGATGTAGAAGCGGGTTTTTTGATTGCCGCCGGAGACGTTGATATCAGCCTGGCGGAAGGTCGCCTGCTGGAAAGCCTGATCCTGCCAGTCGGTTTCTGTCTCGCCGTTTTCCCAGTCGGAGTGGCCGGCATAGCGATTCATGCGGCGCTCAAACAGGCGGTCGAGATAATAATCCACGGCCTCCTGCTCGTCTGTCCAGTCGTCCGGATAGAGTCGGAAGTCATATTTGCCACCACCGATGGCGGCCTGGCGGTAGTAGTCCACAAATTCGCTGGAGTTGAGGAACTCCCGGTACCCGGTCGGGCTGCTGGTCCCCCCCTGGAGGTTGACGCTGAAGTTAGTCGTACCGGCACTACCCCGTTTGGTGGTGATGAGTACGACCCCGTTAGAGGCGCGGGAGCCATAAATGGCTGCTGCTGAGGCGTCTTTGAGGATTTCGACAGACTCTACGTCATTAAAGTTGAAGTCCGCCAGCGGGTTGAAGCCCGGGTCGTTGGGGTTATTCTGAGGGCTGGAGACGATCGGCACCCCGTCTATCACGTAGAGGGGCTGGTTAGAAGCACCGATAGAAGACGATCCCCGGATACGGATACGGGTCAGGGAGCCGGGTTTTCCATTGCCGGTCTCGATAAATACACCTGCGGCACGGCCCTGGATGGCCTGATCCACAGAGTTTACGGGCATAGAAGCGATCTCTTTGCCAGAGACTTTGGCGATGTTACCCGTCAGTTCACGTTTGATCTGAGAGCCATAACCCGTGATGACCACCTCATCAATGCCGATCACGTCCTCTTCGAGGGAGATGGCCAGGGTATTGCCGGTGATAGGTACCTCGATAGACCGGTATCCCAGATAAGATACAAACAAAGTGGTGGCATCTTGCGGTACGTTTACCGAAAAAGTGCCCTGGTCATTGGTAAACTCACCAGAGGTCGTACCCTTGAGCAGGACGGTCGCCCCGACTACAGGAGTACCCGTGCGGGCATCTGTGACCGTGCCGGAGATCGTGCGCTGTGCCCACAGGGACACACTCATCGCCATCAACGTCAGTAAAAATAAAAATCGCTTCATAAGACATGTATAGGAGTTAAAAATGAGGCGCTTGCATGGCTGTAAATAAGGCGTGCGAAGGCCAGATGGGCTTCATCCTGTTGTTGCGTAGGGTGTAGTAGCCAGACCGGGAAGGTGTGTACCGGTATAATGTAGGCAGGAGCCCTTTTGGTAGATTAAGAAACTGTAAAATTAATGTTGTCGCGGTATTATTCAAATATGTTGGGAGGCTTGCCCTGAATAATATCGCAAAATCGGGCCTCAAGGGGCCCTGATGCCTGATATGTACCTTTAATGGGGCTCCAGAACCTGAAAAAAATCAAAAACAGAGGGGAGATACGTTGGAAAATACACAGGGGTACCAGATTACCGGTAGGCTTGGGGGAGGTGCATAGGTAACCTTACGTTTTCCCTCGCCCGCAGGCAGAAGTCGCTCAACGGGGGTAGCCGCCGGGAGAACTTCCTCTTATGTTTGAGCATGCTTTTCCTGCTTCGTTCTTTGTTTTGAGACCTCCTTTCCTTCAAGCTGATCATATTCACCATACGCTTTTTGTATCATGCATCCATCCTGCTTCACACACAAGTTTCATGCGTCCCTATTGATGTTGACGCTGGCTACGCTCCTGCACGTAC
>JANRLQ010000092.1:0-64118 GCA_033762375.1 Bacteroidia bacterium | reverse complement strand
GAAAAAGCGGTCAAAAAACATATTTTGGCCTGCGGATCTATTTCCCGTATTTTTTCACAGGTCTGAAGCCCATCAATACCGGGCATCCGCATATCCAGCAGGACCAGGGCATAGGGCATGTGGTTGAGGATAGACTGGTGTACTTTGGTGATCCCTTCGGAGCCGTTTTCGGCTTCATGGATCAGGTACACGTCATGCTCCTGGGGAGAGGTGCTGCCATCCTGCTCAAACAGCAGCGATGAAAGATCTGCCAGGGCCGGGTGCTGAAGCCGGGGCGGATTCAGGATATGGCGAATACTGTCCCTGACGACGGCATCGTCGTCTATGATCAGGATGCGATTATTGACAGGCATTGAGCTCATGTGGTTTGACATCATATCGTGGGATGCACACCAGAAATACGTCGGATGTTTGGGCAATGATCAGGGTTAGTAACACGCTCAACATACATTCCAGAGGTTGCGATGGGATTTTGGGCGAAGGCAAGGAAGGCAACCCGAGTTTGGCGAGTCAAACGAGGGCTTTTCTGGCGCAGTATTCGTGCAAAAGACCGAGTCAAAAGCGGAATTTATTTTTTGAGTGTTACTCAGTCACCATGCTGATAAAAAGACGCTGAGGGGGACAGCTTAGCAGCGACTGCTGAACGGCTGTCACGCCATTAAGCGCATCAATGATGACGTTGCTGTCGCAGAGAATCACCGTTGCCAGGCTTTTTTCCGGATATCCCGTAAGTTTAGGGGAGCATGGGCAGCCAGCCCAAATATAGCTGTAGGGTCAGGCGAAGCTGCCCAGCGAACCTGAGTCGCCAGCTCGGCCGGAGTCTCTGATTCCAACATCCGGGAATTTTGTGTCAAAAACTCCAGGTAAAGATCAGCGGCCTGCTGTAAATGCCGGGGTAGTGACTGGTATTTCTGAATTAACTGGTCCTGGCTCATGGTCTTTCTCCTGAAATTATCTACAATATACGGCGATAGAGCGGAATTATATAACCGCACAACAGAATTTCTTATGATCCTTGCGTTTTTCGACCGCAAGTTTCAGCCTAAGATCAGAACAATTGTTGGGATTCAGCTTCCTTCCTCCCTGCCTGATCATGCCCACTATACGTTTCATTATTAGCGCATGATTGTTACCTTTGCTACCCGTTACCTTTAACACAAATCCCTACCGGCGTATGTTTCACATATCGTTCCGCCTGTTGATCCTCGTGACAGGTTTTGTTATGCTGACCGGGCCAATGGCCGCCCAATCCGCCAAGTCTGCGGGTGCCAAGTCTAAAAGTCCGGCCCTGCTTACTTTTTCACAGGGGGTGACCGTAACCCGGAGTGAATTTGAGCGGGTATATGCCAAAAATAATGGTGGTACCGAAACAGCATCTACCCACACCCCGGAGCAATACCGTGAATACCTGAATCTCTACATCAACTTCAAGCGCAAGGTATTTGAGGCTGAGGCCCTGGGACTTGACACGACCCGCGCCTTCCGGCAGGAGTTCACGACCTACCGCAAACAACTCGCCCAGCCTTATCTCTCCGCCCGCGAGACGGAGGAGCGCCTGCTCCAGGAGGCCTATGACCGGGGCGGATACCTGGTCAATGCAGACCACATCCTCGTGAGTGTCGCTGAAGATGCCCTGCCAGAAGATACCCTCCGGGCCTATAACCTGATCCGGGCGTATCGCGACTCTGTCGTCACCGGGGGCAGGGCCTTTGGTGATATGGCCGCCAAATACTCTTCCGATCCCTCTGCCAAAACCAACAAGGGCAATCTCGGCTACTTTACGGCCTTTGATATGGTATATCCCTTTGAGAATGCAGCTTTCACGACAGCGCCCGGCAGCATCTCTCAGCCTGTACGCACCCGTTTTGGGTACCATATCGTCAAGGTCAATGAAAAAATCGTGACCGAAGGCAAAAAACAAGCTGCCCATATCATCGTCCGGGTGGGTGACCGGTTTAGTGCCAAAGATGATGCCCAGGCCCAGAAAAAAATTCAGGAAATATACCAGATGCTGAAGCAGGGCCAGGACTTCGCGACGCTGGCCAGTCAGTTTTCAGACGATCCGAGTTCTGCCCCGCGAGGCGGCGATCTGGGCACCACACGCCTGCTCCCGGAGATGGAGGCGATCAAACTCCGCCTCACCGAGGGTGAATACTCCGAGCCCTTTATGACCCAGTTTGGATGGCACATCCTCAAAGTCACGGCCATTGAGCGCCGCCAGGCATTTGACCAGGTCAAGCCCGAGCTGAAACAAAAAATAGCCCGTGACACCCGTTCCCAGCTCAGCCGTACTGCCCTGATCCAGAAGATCAAGACAGAAAACAAATTTACCCTCAACGAGGCCGCCTTCACAGCCTTCAAGGCCTCGCTGGACCCGAATTTCCTCCAGCAGGCCTGGGCACCAGACCCATCCCGTCCGGAGCTGTACACCCCTACCCTCTTCTCCCTCAACGGCAAGCCTGAAGCATCTATCCAGGACTTTGTCACCTATTACAAAACCCTCCGCCAGCGCAATACCCGGCTGACCCCGGCACAGGCGGCAGATCAGTACGTCAATAGTTATATCGAGCAGCGCCTGCTCCAGTACGAGGAGGATCACCTGGCCGACAAAAACGAAGACTTCCGGTACCTCGTACAGGAGTACCACGACGGGATTCTCCTGTTTACCCTCATGGAGCAGCGGGTGTGGAAAAAAGCTGTAGAGGATACGACCGGCCTGAAAAACTACTATGAGACCCACCAGGCTGAGTTTCAGGCGGGCGAGATGGCGGATGTGCGCGAGTACCGTGCCAGTGACCGGCAGGCGCTCCAGCTTGTCGCCGACATGCTCGCCCGCGGGGAGAGTGACCAGACGATAGACTCCCTCGCCAATCGCGAGTCCTCCCTCAAGCTGCGGATCAGCCAGCAGACCTACGAGCGCGCCGAGATGAAAACCGGCATGGAGATTTTTGATCAGCCAGTCGGGTACCGCTCCGCAATCCTGGAAGAAGACGGGATGTATAAAATCCTCATCACCGAAAAAAAATACCCGGCAGGCATAAAACCCTTTGACAAAGCCCGCTCAGAGTGTATCACCCGATACCAGGACTACCTCGAAAAACAATGGCTCGCCGAGCTGGCCACCAAATATCCCGTCACAGTACATGAAAAAGTATTCAAAAAGCTCTTTAAGTAAGCGCGGCCCACACAACCTTCTGACAGCCGTTTGCGTCTTGGGAATAATGATAAGCGGATGCCAGGGGCCGGGTACCGGCGGAGAATCAGCTGTAGCCACCTACGGACAGACGACCTTGCTGCGGCAAGACCTGGCCCGTATGATCCCGGACAGCCTCTCTGCGGCTGACAGTACCCTCAGAGCCAGTCAGATTGTCGAGGCCTGGCTGCAAGATCAGGCCATCGCAGAGGAAGCGCGAAAGGTCATACCCGAGGCAGACGCCCGGATCAAACCCCAGTTGCTGGCGTACGAAAACCACCTTCTGGAGCAGGCGTATCTGGACTGGATGATGGACCAGCAAAACAGCACCCTTCAGGTGCCGCTGGAGGAGGTACAGGCCTACTATGAAAAAAACCGTGACAAGTACGTAAGTACGGAGCCCTACTATCAGTTCTTTTATCTCAAAACGGAACAGCCTAACCAATACAAACTCGTCAACCTGATCCGGAGTGATGATCCCGGGCAGATTCAGGAGCTGATCAGTTGGGCGCAGGACAATGCGACGGAGTTTCGGCTGGACAGCACCTGGGCACAGGATTGGGAGCTGGAGCGGGTATCCAATGGATTTTACTTTGGTAATATCCGGAACGCCTCCCTCGCCACACCCTATCCGTACCAGCACAATGAAGGGGACAAAACCTATTACGATTTTTTCCGGATGATCCGCAAGATCAAACCCGGTGACCCGCTCCCCTTCAGCCTGTGCCGCACCGAGATCGAAAACCTGCTCAAAAGCCAGCAGGTGCAGAAAATCATGGAAGAAACCCGGAGCCGCCTCGTGCAGCAAGCCCGGGCCGCCAATAAAATCACTACCAACTGATGCGTTTACTCTCTCACCTGGCAGCTACCTGCCTGATGCTGATACACTTCGCTGGCCTGACAGCCCAACCGCTCATGCCTGGCGAAACCCTCGACCGGATCGTGGCTGTCATCGGCGACGATGTCATCCTGGAGTCCGATGTTGACAACCAATATGACTACCTCCTCATCAACGGGGAGCGGGACAATGGTACCCTCCGATGCCAGATCCTGGAAAACCTGATCATCAGCAAACTCCTGCTCAACAAAGCACGCCAGGACAGCATTGAGATCGGCGAAGATCAGGTTGAGTCGGAGCTGGACCGCCGCATGGAGTATTTTATCTCGCAGGTCGGCACAGAAGAGTTTGAGCGGATCTACGGCAAGTCCGTAGCTGAGTTCCGGCTCGATATCCGGGATGAAATCCGGAATGACCTCCTCGTGGAGCGCATGCGGGGTACGATGCAGAGTGAGGTGGATGTCACCCCTAAGGAAGTCAAGGACTTCTTCAAGTCCCTCAACCCAGACTCCATAGGCCTGCTGCCGGCAGAGGTAATGATCAACCAGATCGTGATCACGCCCCCCTTCTCCGAGAGCAGTGAACAAAAAGCCCAGACGACCCTGGCAGACCTCCGCCGCAAGGTGCTGGAAGAAAACGCCAGCTTTGAAGACCTGGCGGCACGCAATACGGACGAGCCCGGCGGACGCTCACGCAAAGGAGACCTGGGATGGTTTGGACGCGGGCAAATGGTACCTGAGTTTGAAGAGGTAGCCTTCCAGATGCGGGTAGGAGATGTCTCCGAGCCGTTCAAAACGGAGTTTGGATACCACATTATCAAACTCTACGAGCGCCGGGGAGAGCGCCTGCGCGCTGCGCACATCCTCAAAAAACTTGAGTACACCGCAGACGGGGATGCTAAGGCCATAGACTCCCTCAATAAACTCCGCACCCTCATCCTCGCTGACTCCTTCACCTTTGAGCAGGCAGCGATCCGGTATTCCAGCGACCGCATCACCAAACACTGCGGGGGATGTATCTCAAACCCCGAAAATGGTGACCTCCGAATACCCATGGACGCACTTGATCCGGATCTATACTTCAAAATAGACGAGCTCAAAGCCGGCGAAGTCTCCAAGCCGATGGAAATGCGGCAGGCTGACGGCTCACGGGCCTTTCACATCCTGTATCTCAAGAAAAAACTCCCGCCACACCGGCCCAATCTCAAGGATGACTATCAAAAGATACAGAACGCCGCCCTCCAGGCCAAACAGGCAGAAAAGTTTGAAGCCTGGATGCAGTCTGCCAAGAAAAACATCTATATTGACATCAAGCCGACCGAGTGCAGCAACGCCCTTAAATTCTGGACCGAGTAACATGCAGTCATATTCCACAGACGTAGAAGCCGCCGACGCCCTGGCACATAAGTATCAGGCGCTCAAGGCAGAGATCGGAAAAGTTATCGTCGGACAGCAGGATGTCGTCGAAAAACTCCTGTTGGCCCTTTTTTGTAAGGGTCACACCCTCCTCGTAGGGGTGCCGGGCCTCGCCAAAACCCTCCTCATCAGCACCATCGCGGATGTGCTGGACCTTTCCTTCAACCGGATCCAGTTCACCCCGGACCTGATGCCCAGCGATATCCTGGGCACAGAGATTCTGGAGATAGACGAGGAGACCAACCGCAAGTACTTTAAGTTTATCCGGGGACCGATTTTTGCCAATATCATTCTCGCGGATGAGATCAACCGGACCCCGCCCAAAACCCAGGCAGCCCTGCTGGAGGCCATGCAGGAAAAACGGGTCACCATCGCCGGAGTTAACCACCCCCTCGAAGCGCCGTTTTTTGTCCTTGCGACCCAAAACCCCATTGAGCAGGAAGGTACCTACCCCCTGCCCGAAGCCCAGCTTGACCGGTTTATGTTTAATATCCGGGTGGACTACCCATCCCAGGAAGAAGAGATCGAGATTGTCAAGCGCACAACCGGCTTCACCAGCACGAGCCTGCAACCTGTCTTGAACCGGGAGGAAATCCTGTTTTTCCAAGACCTCGTCCGCAAGGTACCCGTCACAGACAATGTCGTCAGCTACGCTGTGAGCCTCGTCAACAAAACCCGCGTCTCCCTGCCCCAGAGCGGCAGTTCCGTACGCGAACTCATCACCTGGGGCGCAGGCCCCCGTGCATCGCAGTACCTGGTACTGGCTGCCAAGGCCCAGGCGTTGCTGCGGCAGAAATACTCACCTGACATTGAGGATATCCGGGAGGTAGCACCCGCAGTGCTGCGGCACCGCATTGTCCCCAGCTTCACCGCTGAGGCTGAGGGCATCACCGCCGATGAGATCATCCGCCGGATCATCTGACCACTTGCGCTGTCAGCAATACCCCATAAAAAAAGCCTTCCAAATCGGAAGGCTTTTTTGTGGAGAATATCGGAGTCGAACCGATGACCTCTTGCATGCCATGCAAGCGCTCTAGCCAGCTGAGCTAATCCCCCATTGTTTCAGTAAACGTGGGGCAAATATACGCGCAGCTTCCATACGGTGCAAGCATAACCAGGAATTTTTACGTACAAGGGATCATTTTTCTTTACGGGAGGTTGTGTATCTTGCCGTATGTGGTTTACCCAAGCCCTGGGCCGGATTTTTTTCTCCCTGCTACTGCTGGCAGCCACGCTTGCCATTGGTACGGTGGGATTCATGTGGCTGGAGAAGTACTCCTTCCTGGACGCCGTATATATGACGGTCATCACCATGAGCACGGTAGGGTACGGCACGATCGGCGAGCTAAGCCCTGACGGTAAAGTTTTTGCGATCATCCTGATCATCCTCAGTGCAGGGACTTTTGTGTATGCCATTACGACGATTACTACCTTTGTCGTAGAGGGCGAAGTCCTCCATCTCTATCAGCGTTATAAGCTCCACCAACAGATCATGCGCCTCGACCATCACCTGATCCTCTGTGGCCTGGGCCGCAACGGCAGTGAGGCCGCCCGCGAGCTCCTGCGGCAGGGCCAGCCTTTTGTGGCCATTGAGACTAATCCAGATGTGATTGCGCAGTTTCAGGCGCATCATCCCGGGCTGCTGGTCATCACAGGAGATGCGACACAGGAAGACGTACTGGAAAAAGCAGGCATCTACCGGGCCACAGGCTTGATCAGTTCCCTCTCTACAGATGCTGAAAACGTCTATATCACGCTCACAGCACGCGAGATGAACCCCAGCCTGACCATTGTGGCCCGGGCTTCGCACGAAAGTACCATCAACAAACTCAAACGGGCAGGTGCCAATCAGGTGATCCTCCCCAATGTCATCGGGGGCCGCCGTATGGTCAATCAACTGACACGTCCCTCCCTGATCGAGTTTATGGACCTGGTGGCGGGTGAGTCCGGCCCGGTACTCCACCTGGAAGAACTGCGCTGCGGTGATAACCAAGCCCTGGCAGGCAAGACCCTCGCTGAGTTTAACATCCCGGCCCAGACGGGTGTCCTGGTGCTGGGACTCAAGCGGGGAACCGCCCCGATGCAGCTCGCACTCAATCCACAAACTGTCCTTGCACCTGACGATATTCTCATCGTGATGGGCACCAGTGAACAGATTCAGCAGGTGAAGACACTATTGGCAATCTGATTATCAGGATTTTACGCTCAGTATCCTGGCATTGAAGATGGTATCTATCAGCCGGCGTACTTCCCAGGCGATGGATACCGCATCATCATTGGTGAGGGGGAGTCCGGCATGTACGACCCGGTCTCCGGTCCGGGAGGCATGCAGCAGTGCATCCCGCTGCAAGTCCGTAATACCCGGAATCTCATCCATATACCGGCTCAGCTCGGTGGTGGTCATACTTTTCAGGCCGTATTGATCCTCCGGATCAAGCAGGCCTTTCCATAGTGCATTCATGGCAGATACATACAACACAGGATCTCGCTCCTGCTCCATGTTTTGTACCCGGCGTACCGTATTGAGCCATTCCCGCCGGATTTGGCGCAGGCGGAAGTAGCGTATAAGCGGTTTGCGGAGTGAAACGCCCAGAATGATCAGCGTAATCAACAGGCCTGCGCCCATAATACCCAGCCGGGTATAGTCTGGTGGATCGGCAAGGGGGGCCAGCGTCTGATGCGGACGGTAGCTGAGCTCGGGGGTGACATGCTGAATACGGCTGTTGAGGCGTATGCTATCACTGACTACCTCAATCGGAATCGTGTCTCCGTATATAACCGCAGCCATCCTGATCCGCACCGCTTGCCGCGGCATCACCTCAAAGGTACGGAGCCGGTACGATATGAGGGTGAGCGCCATGGGCAGGTTATTGCGGCTGGGCTCCCGCATGGTATTCATCAACTCAAAAGGCCAGAAAGCATCCCGGCTCTCTTGCAGCAGCAGCTCAGCATCCTGCGGATGTTCTACCGTAAGGCGGAGGCGCACCGGGCGGCCTATCGAGACCGTATCTGTCTCAAACCGCAGTACAGCTGTAACCCCCTGCCCTGTCACCGGCAAGTACAACATCCAACAGGCGAGCAGGGCCCAGACACCTTTTTTGCTGCTTTTCATCTGTGCTGTTTCCGCTGATGGTTACGCATCTTAAAATACCGCTCCAGGGGTTGCAGATAGTCTGCCTGGGTACTCACCGGGATATATCCTATGTCGTACCGCTTGCTCAGGGCCTCCAGCCGCTGGTCCAGGTCAGCGAAGGCGCGCGCGATCTGCTCACGGTACTGCGTATCGGCCGCATTGATCCACCCCATAGTCCCACTCTCTATGTCCATAACCGGTATAATCCCTGCCCGCACGGGTGAGACTTCATTGGGGTGAAACAGCCGGATCAGGATCACCTCATGCCGGTGACTGAGCTGGATGAGCGCTGACTCGTACTGATCATCAATAAAGTCAGATATTATCAGCAGGATACTCCGACGCTTGAGGGTATGCCGTACAAAGTCCAGGGCGTGAGCAAGGTCAGTCCCCATAGACTTGCTGGTCTGTGTCAGCACCCCCCGCACAATTTTCAGGATATGCTTGCGTCCTTTTTCGGGTTTGTAATATTTTTCGATCCGGTCTGAGAAGGTGACCATCCCGATCTTGTCATTGTTTTTGAGTGCCGAAAACGCCAGCAGGGAAGCAATCTCCATCCCGATCAGGCGTTTATTTTCGCCCGTGGGCCCAAAATCTTCTGAACCGCTGACGTCAAACAGGACAAACAACACCTGCTCACGCTCTTCCCGGAATTGTTTGATATATACCTGACCCGTTTTGGCCGTGACATTCCAGTCAATACTCCGGATATCATCCCCATACTGATAGGGGCGCACCTCATCAAACTCTAGTCCCTGCCCTTTGAAGGCAGACAGATACTCTCCGGCAAAGGTAGTATCTACCAGTTTCCGGATTTTGAGCTCCAGGCGGCGTACTTTGCGGATAATTTCTTTCACGGCATCAGACAGCTACAGGAGCTTTGATCGCGGGGTACGGTTGATAGTTTAGTACTTCTATGTCCTCAAAACGAAAGTCTTCCAGCGTCTGTACAGAGGGGTTTAGCCGTAGGGTCGGCAGCGGACGTGGTTCGCGGCTGAGCTGGAGATTCACCTGCTCAAAGTGATTGTGGTAAATATGGGCATCACCCAGTGTGTGCACAAAATCACCCGGCGCCAGTCCTGCGACCTGTGCCAGCATATGGGTCAGCAGGGCATAAGAGGCAATATTAAAAGGCACCCCCAAAAAAAGGTCTGCACTCCGCTGGTACAACTGGCAGGACAGCCGCCCATCCGCTACATAAAACTGAAACAACACATGACAGGGGGGCAGGGCCATCTGGCTGATTTCGGCTACATTCCAGGCACTGACCATCAGCCGCCGGGAGTAGGGATTGGTACGAAGCTGGTGTACCAGGTCACGAATCTGATCCGTAGTCTGCCCATCAGCCCCACGCCAGGAGCGCCACTGTACCCCATATACGGGCCCTAACTCACCCCGATCATCTGCCCATTCGTCCCAGATCGTCACCCCGTTTTCGCGCAGGTACCCGACATGGCTCTCGCCCCGCAAAAACCACAACAGCTCATGGATGACAGACTTCAGGTGTATTTTTTTAGTGGTCACCAGGGGAAATCCCGCCTGGAGATCCCAGCGCATCTGATACCCAAATACGCTACGGGTGCCTGTCCCCGTGCGGTCGGACCGGTCCACCCCGTGTTGCATCACATGGCTGAGCAGCGAATGGTATTCTTTCATAGCGGCTAAATTTACATATTTCTCCTGACTCATTGCAGTCCTTGTCTCCGGCAGTCAAACCTGATGCATCACCGGTCATCATTTGAACTGCATGGCCACCGCACCCTCCCACGCTGCCGGCACGCCGGTGACCAGATACTCAATGGTATAGTTGAGGTACAACTGGCTGGCCACATCGTCCGGATGGGTCTCCAGCACCCGCTCAAACCTAAACTGTGCCTGATAAAACTCCCGGGCAAAATAATGCGCCAACCCCTGCTCAAAGTCCGTCCGCGTCTGGAGCTTGGCCTGGCGTACAGCCTGTGGCAGGCCATCCAGAATCTCATAGACAGGCACCACGTGTTGTTTACCTTTGACCTGCACCTTACCTAAAAACCGGTACTGAAACCGATCCGGATCCGGCAGCCCCCGCAGCGTGGATTCGCTGATGACAATCTGTGCCCCGTAAAACTTGGTCAGCCCTTCGAGCCGCGAGGCTGTATTCACCGTATCTGAAATCACCCCCGGACTCATCCGCTCCTCATCACCGATCATGCCCAGCATCAGCGGCCCGGTATGGATCCCCATCCCGACCTCCAGCGCCTGCTTCAGCGTAAAACCGCCCAGCGCGGTAATATGCCGGATATTGCGCTGAATCTGAATACTGGCCAGCAAGGCATCTTCCGGCGAGCGCATAAACAAAGCCATAATGCCGTCCCCCAGGTATTGATTGACCACGCCCTCATTCTCATGAATAAGATACACCACCTGCCGGAGATAATCATTGATAAAAGCAAAGTTTACCGCTGGAGTCATCTGCTCTGAGAGGGTGGTGTACGAGCGTATGTCCGAAAAAAACACAGTCATTTCCCCCTGAAGCTGGTCCCCTAACTTGACATCCGTAATCGCTTCCCGGTTGAGAAACGCCAGAAACTCACGGGGCACAAACCGGCTGTAAGCACGGTTGGTATTTTTCAGGTCATCCGTCAGACGCTCCACATGTTGAAAGGCATGGGTAAACTTGGTGGCGAGCAGGAATGCCTGCGAAAAAATAAACATAAAAAATCCGGCGCCACTCAGGTACACGTCCTGGATCAGGTCTAAGTCTATGGCCAGGTCGTGCAGGACCGTGACAACAAAACAGAGAAAGCCGATCAGCATGATCAGGGCCCCCTCCCGCTGTCGACGCAAGGCCAGATAAAGCCCCCGGATGAGTGCCCCAGTCTGAAGCATAGACAAAAGCAGGTAGGGCATCATCGCCTGGCTATACACAGCCGACTGGCTCACCAGGGTCAGGAAAATACCCACTCCGGAGACACCAACTGCCACCCGGCTGACCCAGGCAGGGAGCTCCTCCGAAAAAAGCTCCCGCAAAAACAACCATAACAGCGCACCTGTACTAAACAGGCTGATATGGATACACTTCAGTCCCAGCTCGTACGAGGCGTCTGGCCACAGGGTATAAAAAAACACCTCTCCTGTAAAGAGATTTTTAAGGCCCAAAAACAAACACAGAAGCCCAAAGTACAGATTAGATGGAGCGCGGCGGCGCAAAAAATACAGCGCGATATGGTACAGGCTCATAATAAAGAGCCCCCCAAAAATAAACAGGTCAAAAGCCAGTTGTTGGTCATGGTAGGTCATGACCGCCGTCGCCGACCCGATACGGGGGCTCTGCCATACGCCCCCTTGTGCATAGGCATAATTAGCCACATGCAACGTCAGTGCCAGGGTATCCACACCGCCCGGCAGCGGCACGACCTGTGTATGACATCCCGGCTCAAAAGCCGATGCCAGCGTATCGGCCCGGCCATCCGTGGCGACCAGGACGCCATTGACCCAAAGCCGGTACGCAGAGTGGATAAAAGGTATGTACAGCGCCAATGGCACATGCCGGTGGGTGGAGTCCAGCAGGATCCGGAGCTGAAACGTGCCATATCCATGTGCCGGCAGGTACTTCCCATTGGACTTTTGCACGTTCCATACTTGCGGCAGCACAAAAGGAACTGTCTCCGCAACGGGTGTGTCCAGAGGTGCCAGCAGCTTGCGCCACGTAAACATCCATGCACAGTCCAGTGGAATCGTATGGGTATACGTCAACTTGCCCCGGAGGTCGGCCCAGCCTGGCCTGCTGACCTCAATCGTGACAGGACTCCCCTGGCGCCATACAGAAGTTACATACGCGATCCCGGCAATACTACTCAGCAGACTTATCCATATCACGGGATGCCTCAGCAGCCGCTGAAGTTTTTCCATATATACCAGTCTCAAGGTAAATATCCTCACCAAACGATTGATCACACAAGAGCTTCAGATGGCCCTGGGTCGAAAAATCCTTGGGCTCAAAAAAATCGGCCGGATGCGCATCGTCCAGCAAGCCTATACCCTGATACGTATAGGCCACCAGCTCCGAGCAAAAAAACGTCTTGCGATCAATTTCTATATTAAAAAACCGCCCGATGGCTCCCTTGACAAACATAAGCCAGGTCTTGGGAAATGCATCCGGATGCACGTCGGACACAACTTTCACCAACTGCGAGAGCTGGTCCGCCGTCAGCAGGTGAGCCAGCCGCCGCACGACAAACAGGTCAAACAACCCTGCCGATACTTCATCCTGGATCCGGGCCTCCATGTTCACCAGCGTAGGCCCCGCCTTAGGCTTTAAGAGCTGTGCATCCTCCGTGATCGTGAAGGGCGTAGACTCCCATAGCAAAATTTGCCCTGGTGTCATGCCCAGGTCTTCACTCCGCACGATCATAGACATATGAATAAAACGGCTGCCCGTCAGCACCCCGATCATCTCACCGATGGTGCCCGTACCGTGCATAAGCATGATATCACCCGTCTTGAGCAGCGGTGCCAGCTCCTGATAGGTCATCCGAATATGATGCATCCTGATACAATTATCGTTTGACAAGGGGTTTAGGCGCACCAGGGCTGTACCAGTTGGCCTCGGACAGAGACCATGCAAAATCGGTCTGCAACATCCGTTGTCCGTCTTTGAGCCGAAACAACGCCGTATCCGGTATGCCTACATACCCCTTCCCTCCAAATCCTGTGTGTCGCAGGGGGGCCTCCGGCAAAAAATCAACCCGGGCCATGGAGCTGTCCGGCAGGATCGGCCCGAAGGATGCCAGCGAATGGCATGTCATACAGGAAGACGACAGCTGAAACCCCCGCTCTACATTAGAGTTAGCCAGTAACGTAGCCGCCCCACGGTCATCCGTAAATGCCGTTTGGGTACCGCGCAGGACATAATATTCCCACTTGGTTCCTTCCAGTCCGATGTTTTGCGGGGCTTGTTCGCAGTCATATGGAGGCTCCGTGCAGGCAAACCGGTCACGGGAGGCCAGGAGCCATCCATCATCTCCGGGATGCTGCTGGCTGCGGCTGTCTATATGCTCAAAGGTCGCCCAGAACCACTGCTGCAACACTTTACTTGTGATATGGATGGATACCAGGCCATAGAGTTCACGGCTGGTTTTGCCATTGTCATAGACCGTGACATATTGCCAGTGATAGCGGGCCTTCTCATACGGTGTATCCCGGATTTGACGCCACTTGACTTTGAGTTCGATAGCCCCCCGTGGAAAATTGATCGTATCTCCCCGCAGGTAGCGCGCGAGCTGGCCATTCAGGTTGTACAGCTCATTTTCCAGGACATAGGTAAAAGTCTCCTCATTCATCACGACCTCTTCCAGTCCGAAGGTAGGATCATCGCTGATATCAGGCAGCCGGGCTTTGATTGAAAATTGATTAAAGTTTTCCTCTGAGCGAAATCCGAATGTTTTCTCAAGCCAGCCTTTGGGCCGGGTGCCATCCGCCAGATATACTTCAGGCCCGGTCTTCCAGGTCTGCCAAACCACCAGCCCGGTATCACCAATAAACCGGGTGGTATCTGGCATTTGCCGCAGGGTATCTGCAGGCCAGTTGACCATCCGGAACAAATCCCAGGCGTATCTGTCAGGATGCCGGAGTGCATACATGGAGTCGAGGGAGTATTCCCAGGGTTTGATCGTCGGTACGGACAATCGGCCGGAAACGCCGGGGTCTGGCCGGCAGGCAGGGGCGGACATCACAAAGGCGAGTGCAAGACTCAACAAGAGTCCACCAGACCATAGCAGGTGTCGGGGTGTCATGAATGTAGTGTGTAGTTGGATTTTTCATGGGTAATATACTCAGAACTTTTGTATTTCCAAGCTTACTCCATAGCGTTTGGCATTTGTCAGGGACTTCTTGAGGGCATTGGGATTAGTCCCGGTAAAATGGGAACTTGCCTGTCAATCTCTACTGTATGAAGTCAAAACGCGTATCAGATACGTACACCCTCAAAACAGAACTTGTACTGCCCAATGACACCAATACCCTCGGCAACCTCATGGGGGGCAAGTTATTGCACTGGATGGACGTGATTGCAGCCATATCTGCCCAGCGAGCCTCTCATCGTACCGTCGTCACAGTAGCCGTGGATTTTGTTGAGTTTAAGGCATCTATTCCCCTCGGGTCTGTTGTCATCCTGGAGGCACGCGTCACCCGGACCTTTACGACCTCCCTGGAGATACGGATAGATGTGGCCTTCGAAAACCTCGGTACAGGTGAGCGGCGCAGCAGCAATACCGCCTATTATACCTTCGTGGCAGTGGATCAGTCAGGCCGGCCGATCCCGGTAGATGCGATCGTACCAGAGACCGCCGAAGAACAAAGCTGGTACGAGGGAGCCCTCCAGCGCCGCGAGCTGCGCCTGCTCCTGGCAGGCCGTATCAAACCGGGCGAAGCGACCGGGCTGCGGCAGATATTCGGCTGAGGTATATAACACAAACGACCCGCCGGGGCGGGTCGTTTCTCTGTTGTATGCAGGTTATCAGGCCTGGGTTTCCTCTTCAGTACCTTCAACCGCAGGTGTTTCTGTTTCAACTTCTACGATAGTGGCATCTTCCACGACGGGAGCGGCTGTTTCTTCAGCTACGGCAGGTGTTGTTTCAGCCTTCGGCTTAGCAGCCCCACGGCGTGTACGACGGCGGCGGCGGCTGTCAGGCTTGATATACTCATTAAAGTCCACCAGCTCGATATAGGCTTGCTCTGCGCCGTCTCCGACACGGGTGCCTAACTTCAGGATACGGGTATATCCACCCGGACGCTCGCCTACCCGGGAGGCAATCGTGCCAAACAGCTCCTTGATAGCCTCCTTGTCCTGGAGGTAGGCAAATACTGTACGACGATTGTGGGTAGAGTCAGACTTGGCGCGTGTGATCAGCGGCTCGATAAATTTACGGAGCTCCTTCGCCTTGGCCAGGGTAGTGACCAGACGTTTGTGCTCAATAAGGGATACCGCGAGGTTGTTGAGCAGTGACTTGCGGTGGGCGGACTTGCGTCCGAGGTGATTGTACTTCTTTCCGTGTCTCATTTTTATTAGCCTAGCTAAGGCCGAAGGCATTCCGCTTACGGGAAGGGGTCATAATCCTTCGGGAAATGAATAAAAAAAACAGTGTATGGCCCGGGAGCCCTTGTGCTGGTTGTATTAGTCTTCATCGAGGCGGTACCTGACCACCTCCATACCAAAGGTAAGGTTTTTGTCCGCGACAAGCTCTTCCAGCTCTGTGAGTGACTTCTTACCAAAGTTGCGGAACTTGAGCAGGTCCGCGATATTGTAGCTGACCAGGTCACCGAGACTTTTGATATCGGCAGCCTTAAGACAGTTGTAGGCACGTACAGAAAGATCCAGCTCGGAGAGTGGTGTCTTGAGCAACTTCCGCATTTGCAGGAAATTTTCATCCACCTCATCCCGCTTGGGTGCATCATCCGTTACAGGCTGGAATGGCACATCGGAGAACAGTGAAAGGTGGTGCAGCAGGATACGCGCAGCTTCTTTCAGCGCAGACTCAGCATCCACGGTTCCATCCGTCTGAACCTCGATTTCGAGCTGTTCGTAGTCTGTTTTTTGCTCGATACGGTAGTCCTCGACAGAAAAACGGACGTTGCGGATGGGGGTGTAGATGGCATCAATCGGAATGTCACCGATAGCGGCATTGGGCTGGCGGTTTTCCTCAGCGGGCACATACCCACGGCCTTTGCCGATCGTCAACTCAATATCAAACTGCGTCTTGGAGTCCAGACGACAAATCACCAGTTCAGGATTGGTCACCCGGTAAGCAGCCGTATGGTCGTTGATATCAGCGGCCGTAAAAGCCTCTTTATTACGGACGGAGATAAAAATTTTGGCATCACCCTCAGCCACCTTTTTCAGCCGTACGGCTTTAAGGTTGAGAATGATCTCGGTCACATCTTCAATAACCCCCGGCACGACTGAAAACTCGTGATCAACCCCAGGAATTTTGATAGACGTAATAGCATATCCTTCGAGAGAGGAAAGCAGTACCCGGCGGAGGGCATTGCCCACGGTGTTGCCGTATCCTCTTTCCAGCGGACGAAGCACGAATTTACCAGTAAAGTCCCCGTTACGTTCCAGGACTACTTTTTCCGGCATTTGGAAGTTTAACAACGCCATAGGTGTTATTCCTTTCTGTGCTTGGTGAAGAAGAAAATAAGAAAAAATCTGAATAACCAAAACCCCGGGAACATAATTCCCGAGGCACGCGATCGGTCGCAGTATTATTTGGAGTACAATTCGACGATCAACTGTTCGTTGATTTTTTCGGGAATGTCCTCACGTTCAGGATAGTTTGTAAACACCCCCCGAAACTGGTCCGGAAACACCTGGAGCCAGCTATAACGGGAGCGTCCCAGGCTGCGGTTGATGACCTCGTAGCTGCGGGCTTTTTCGCGCACCGTCACCACGTCGCCGGGGTGCAGGATGCAGGAAGGGATATTGGTCACGACCCCATTGACCATCACCATTTTGTGGCTGACGATCTGACGGGCAGCCGAGCGGGAGGGTGCAAACCCCATCCGAAACACGGTGTTGTCGAGACGAGCTTCCAGCATCTGGAGAAACACCGTACCCGTTACCCCTTTGCGGGCAGCAGCCTTGTCAAAGGTGTTACGGAACTGACGCTCCAGCAGGCCATAAGTATATTTGGCTTTCTGCTTTTCGGCCAGCTGCTTGGCGTACTCCGATTCTTTTTTGCGAGCCTTGCCATGCTGGCCCGGCCCAAACTTACGGCGCTCCAGCGCTTTGCTGGGCCCGAAGATCGGCTCCTTAAAACGGCGGGCAATTTTACCCTTGGGACCTATATAACGTGCCATTCTTAGTAATTCGTTGGTAGATCAGAAGAAAAACCGGTTATACACGTCTGCGCTTAGGAGGACGGCAACCGTTGTGAGGCAGAGGGGTAATGTCTGTGATGGACACCACCTCGATGCCAGCAGCAGCCACGGCCCGGATCGCAGACTCGCGACCAGCCCCCGTGCCCTTCACAAACACATCTACTTTCCGCAGGCCCTGGTCGTAGGCACGCTTGGCTGCATCTGTAGCAGATACCTGTGCAGCGTAGGGGGTGTTTTTCTTTGAGCCCCGGAAACCCATCTTACCCGCTGCAGACCACGTGATGGTATTGCCCACGGTGTCTGTGATCGTAACGATGATGTTGTTGAAAGAAGAGCAGACGTGTACGGCACCTACCGCCTCTATCTTACGCTTCTTTTTGACTTTTACAGTTGATGCTTTGGCCATTTTGCTGAGTACTTTAGGCAAATGTGGGGAGAATTACCAGTCAACAGACACGCCGGAGTGGCTTATCGCTTACTTGGTTACCTTCTTCTTGTTGGCTACCGTCTTCTTCTTGCCCTTACGGGTACGGGCATTGGTGCGCGTGCGCTGACCCCGGAGGGGCAGCCCTTTACGATGCCGCAGTCCACGGTAGCAGCCGATGTCCATCAGACGCTTGATGTTGCTCTGAACTTCACCCCGGAGTGCGCCTTCCACTTTATATTCATCGGTGATAATGCGGCGAATCTTCACCACATCATCGTCCGTCCATTCTCTTACCCGCTTATCTTCCGTGATACCAGCCTTAGCCAGAATACGGGAGGCAGTGGTCCTGCCGATACCGAAGATGTATGTGAGGCCTATCACCCCACGTTTGTTCTTCGGCAAGTCAACTCCTGAGATACGTGCCATAGCTTATCCTTGACGCTGTTTGAACTTGGGGTTTTTCTTGTTGATCACGTACAGCCGCCCCTTCCGGCGTATGATCTTGCAGTCCGCTGACCGCTTCTTGATGCTGGGTCTGACCTTCATATCGTTTCCGATGAGATTGTTCTGGTGTCGTGTAAATCAGTTCGCTGTGGCGGTTACTTATAGCGGTAAATGATACGCCCTTTGGTAAGGTCGTATGGTGGGATCTCCAGCGCTACCCGGTCGCCCGGCAATATCTTGATGTAGTGCATCCGCATTTTACCGGCGATATGGGCCAGCAACTCGTGCCCATTCTCCAATTTTACGCGGAAGGTCGCGTTGGGTAGTGCTTCGATCACCTCTCCATCTACTTTAATCGGCGCTTGTTTTGCCAAAACGGGTTCTGAATTAGTTTTCGATAAAAGCAAAAGTAGACAAAATCTCAGGTCGCTCTGTGCCCACTACGATACTGTGCTCGAAGTGTGCCGAGGGTTGCTTGTCCGTAGCAAATACGGTCCAGCCATCATCCGCCACTTTGATATGCCGCTTGCCCATGTTGATCATCGGCTCAATGGCTATCACAACTCCTTCCACCAGTTTCATGCCGGCGTTTTTCCGGCCGTAGTTAGGTACCTCGGGGGGCTCATGAAGGCTTTTGCCTAATCCATGCCCCACCATTTCCCGCACTACACTGAAACCCATTACCTCTACATGCCGCTGCACCGCAAAGGAGATATCTCCTACACGATTGCCTGCTTTGGCTTGCTCAATGCCCTTGTACAGAGCCTCGCGCGTCACCTGGAGCAGGCGTTGCTTCTTGGGTGAAATCTCCCCTACCGAAAAGGTATAAGCAGAATCCCCAAAATACCCGTTGAGCAGTACCCCGCAGTCTATCGCGATAATATCGCCATCCTGCAAGATACGCTTGTCCGAGGGCATGCCATGTACGACTTCTTCATTGATAGACGTACACAGGGTAGCCGGAAAAGGCGTACTACTGAAGCTCGGGCTATATCCCTTGAAGGCTGGTACACCTCCGTGGTCACGGATAAACGTCTCAGCGATTATATCCAACTGCTGGGTACTTACCCCTGGCTGAATATAAGGCTTTAGCGCACCTAATGCCTTGCTCACTAGCAAAGAACTCTGACGAATCAGTTCAATCTCTTCACGCGTCTTGACTGTGACTTTTTCTGCCATAGTCTGTTAGCGTGTAACTCCAGCGGCCGGAGTCCTGCCCTTGATACGCCCAGACTGCATCAGTCCATCATAGTGACGCATCAACAGGTAGCTCTCAATCTGCTGTAACGTATCCAGTACAACCCCTATCATGATCAGCAGCGTCGTGCCTCCAAAAAACTGAGCAAACTGCCCGGATGCACCTAATGCCGTCGCGATAGAAGGAAATATCGCTACAATACCCAGTGATATGGATCCTGGCAGGGTCACCCGTGAGAGGATATTGTCCACATACTGAGCGGTCTTCTTGCCTGGCTTTACCCCCGGGATAAATCCACCGTTGCGCTTGAGCGAGTCGGCGATTTCATTCGGGTTGATGGCGATAGCCGTATAGAAGTAGGTAAATACAATAATCAGCAGGAAAAACAGGAGGTTATACCAGATACTGGTAACATCACCCAGTACCGAAAGTACACCTGTCAGTGACTGCGAACCTGAAAACTGGATCAGCGTGGTCGGGAGGAACATAATTGCCTGGGCAAAAATGATCGGCATGACACCTGCTGAGTTGATCTTCAGGGGAATATAGGAACGGTTGGCATTGCCGCGGCCCATCTGGGCAGAACGTCCGCCGACCATCTGACGTGCATAGTTGATCGGGATCTTACGGGTGGCCTGCGTGAGAGCAATAACAGCCATCGTAACGAGTCCGAGCGCCAGCATCTCAATAAAGAATATCATCGGCAAAGATGAACGGGCTTCATTGATCAGCGCAGGCGGAAACTCAGAGATAATACCGATCATAATGATCAATGAAGTACCATTCCCGATCCCGTTGTCTGTAATACGCTCTCCGAGCCACACCAAAAACATCGTACCTGCTGCCAGAATCGCCACACTGGTAACCCAGAAGAAAGCGGATTTGGTCACAGCATCCGGAAACTGTCCCCGGAGATATACTACATAGCTGGCTGCCTGAAAGAGCGTGATACCGACCGTAAGGTACCGGGTGATCTGATTCATTTTTTTCTGCCCGCTGTCTCCTTCCAGACGGAGTTTCTGGATAGAAGGTACAACGGCGCCGAGGAGCTGTACCACAATAGATGCCGAGATATACGGCATGATCCCGAGGGCGAGGATAGATCCGCGCTGGAAAGCGCCCCCCAGGAAGATATTAAACAAATCCAACAGATTGCCTCCATTGTTGCCGAAGCTGTTTTGGAGGGCTTCTGAGTTGATCCCGGGCAGCACAATAAACGTGCCTAGACGGTACGCCAGCAGCAATAGCAGGGTGTACACGATCCGGCTGCGCAGCTCAGAGATCCGGAAGATGTTTTGCAGGGTCTGAATCAGCTCTTTCATGCTGTCAATTAAGCTTCAGTTACCGTACCGCCGGCAGCTTCGATAGCCGCACGGGCAGACTGGCTGTATTTGTTCAGTTTTACATTCGCCTTGACTGTGATCTCTCCACGTCCGAGGACTTTGACCAGTTTGCTGGTGGTGGAGATGATACCGTGGGCGAGGAGGAAGTCGTGGTTCACTTCTTCACCGGGATACGCTTCCAGGAGTTGCTGGATAGTATCCAGGTTGATCACCTTGTACTCGACCCGCGTGAAGTTTTTAAACCCAAACTTAGGGATGCGGCGCTGGAGGGGCATCTGCCCCCCTTCAAACCAGGGACGGTAGTTGTACCCGCTGCGAGCCTGCTGGCCCTTGTGTCCCTTAGTAGAGGTACCACCACGCCCGGAGCCCTGGCCGCGGCCGATGCGCTTGCGGGTTTTGGTAGCGCCTGTAGCAGGTGAAAGACTGTGCAGTTTCATATTAATCTACCTCCTCAATGCTGATCAGGTGAGTGACTTTTTTGATCATACCCAGTATCTGCGGGGTACACGTCTTCACGACGGTGCGGTTGATACGACCGAGTCCGAGCGCCTGGATCGTAGCGATCTGGTCTTTGGGGCGGTCAATCAGGCTTCTTACCTGGGTGAGTTTTACTTTAGGAAACATCTCCGTGGTCGTTAGGGCCTTAGCCATTAAACACCTTTGAAACTTCGATACCGCGGCGCTGGGCAATGGCGTGTGGCATGCGGATTTCCGCGAGCGCCTTTACCGTAGCCTTAACGACGTTGTGCGGGTTAGAAGAGCCTAAGCTCTTGGCGATTACGTCACGGATACCAGCGGCCTCCAATACGGCACGCATAGCACCGCCAGCCAGTACACCGGTACCTGGTGCAGCAGGTTTGAGGAGGACTTTAGCCGCGCCAAACTTGACGAGGATATCGTGCGGGATCGTGCCTTTATGAATATTGACCTTAATCATATTCTTTTTGGCATCTTCTACCCCTTTAGAGATCGCATCCGTTACTTCGTTGGCTTTGCCGAGTCCGTACCCTACGATACCTTTCCCGTCACCGACTACGACGATGGCACTGAAGCTGAAGCGACGACCGCCTTTGACGACTTTAGCGACCCGGTTGATCCGGACCACTTTTTCTTCTTTCAGCTCGATCTCGCTGTTTTTTACCCGAATTTCGCTTGAGAGATTCATAACGTCGTCAGAAATTAAGCCCGCCTTCACGAGCGCCTTCAGCCAGAGCTTTCACCCGGCCATGATACCGATACCCACCGCGGTCAAACACTACCGCCTCAATGCCTTTCTCTTTGGCGAGGGCAGCCAGTTGTTTACCTACTTCGCGGCCCATCTCAATTTTAGAAAGTGGCTGCGAAGATAATTCTTTTATCCGAGAAGAACAACTTACGAGGGTAAGTCCTTTTTCATCGTCTATGATCTGCGCATAGATTTGTTTGTTGCTCCGGAATACAGAGAGCCTTGGGCGCTCCTCAGTACCCTTGAGGCGGAAGCGAAGCCGCTTGCGGATGCTTTCCCGGCGCAGGGATTTGTCGTGTGCCTGTCCCATGACAGTAAATTATTTCGAAGTGAAACCAACGAAAGATCGGGGTATTATTTTTTCTTACCGCCGGCAGTTTTACCTTCTTTGCGGCGTACGATCTCGCCCATGTAGCGGACACCTTTGCCTTTGTAGGGCTCTGGCGGACGCAGGGAGCGAATCTTAGCAGCTATCTGGCCGAGGAGCTCCTTGTCTATCCCGGTAAGGGTGATTTTGGGGTTCTGGCCTTTGAGCGTGACGGTTTCGCATTTGATCTCCCCGGGCAGTACAAAAATGATCGGGTGAGAGTAGCCCAGGCTCAGCTCCAGCATATTGCCTTTCGCCTCCGCCTTATAACCTACCCCGATCAGTTCCAGCTCGCGGGTATAACCGTTGCTGACACCCACCACCATATTGTTGATGAGGGTCCGGTAGAGGCCGTGCATGGCGCGGTGGCGCTTCTGCTCGGTGGGGCGGCTGATGATGATGCTGCCTTCCTCTGTTTCGATTGAAATGTCAGGATTCACCTGGCGCTTCAACTGGCCTTTGGGGCCTACAACTGTGACATTATTGGACTTGTCCACCGTATAGGATACCCCGGAAGGTATTTTGATGGGGAGCTTTCCGATCCTTGACATGCGCTTCGGGATTAGAATACGTAACAAAGTACTTCGCCGCCGACATTAAGCTGCCGGGCAGCCTTATCAGTCATCACCCCTTTGGGGGTAGAGAGGATAGCCACCCCCATTCCGCTATGGACGCGGGGGATATTGGATACCCGTGAGTAGTGACGCAGACCGGGCTTGGAGACACGCACGAGCTGCTGGATAGCAGGGCGACGGGCCTTGTCGTACTTCAGCGCGATCTTGATGACGCCTTGGGGGGCTTCGTCAATAAACTTGAATTTACGAATGTAGCCCTGCTCAAAGAGGACGCGGGTGATTTCCTTCTTCAGGTTAGAAGCGGGGATATCAACCAGCTTGTGTCCAGCCCGCTGCGCATTGCGGATGCGGGTCAGGAAGTCAGATATTGGATCCGTGTACATGTTACCAGCTAGCTTTTTTGACACCTGGGATTTTGCCGGCAAGCGCCATTTCCCTGAATTTAATCCTTGAAAGGCCGAATCGGCGCAGATAGGCCCGGGGTCTTCCAGTAATCATGCAGCGGTTTTTGAGCCGCACAGGGGAAGAGTTGCGGGGCAGCAGTGCCAGTGCCTGATAGTCACCGGCTTCTTTGAGTGCTTTACGCTTGGCAGCAAACTTTGCTACCATTTTACGGCGTTTGACTTCTCGTGCTAAGATGGATTTCCTTGCCATGCGGTCAGAGTTGTTTGGATGGCTGAGTACCCTGGAAAGGCATACCAAACTCCGTCAGCAGCGCCTTGCACTCTTCATCGGTGGGGGCTGTCGTAACGAATGTGATATCCATACCGGCAATCTTGTTGACTTGGTCCACGTTGATTTCCGGAAAAATAATTTGTTCTTTGACTCCGAGGGTGAAGTTACCACGGCCATCAAAACCTTTGGTAGCGATCCCGCGGAAGTCACGTACCCTGGGGAGGGCAATATTGATAAGGCGATCGAGAAACTCATACATGCGATGGTGGCGAAGGGTCACCTTGCAGCCGATCGGCATGTCCTCGCGAAGCTTGAAGTTTGAAATCGCCTTCTTGGAAAGGGTTACTACGGGGCGCTGGCCGGTGATGATAGCAAATTCTTCTACCGCCGCCTCAATCAGCTTTTTGTCACCCACCGCATCACCCACCCCGCGGTTGAGAACGATTTTCTCAAGCTTAGGGACCTGCATCACGGAGGTGTACTTATACTTCTCCATCAAAGCAGGCAAAACCTGCTTTTTATATTTTTCGAAGAGTCTCGGTTCGTTCGCCATTTTCCTTCTCTGTTACAGCTTGGTTACAGGCCTCACTTGATGATTTCACCGCTTTTTTTGGAGACACGCACCCAGCCTTTTCCATCTTCGGCGCGCTTGCGTCCGATGCGGGTAGGCTGTTTGGTAGCCGGATCAATCAGCATAAGGTTAGATACATGTATGGGTGCCTCCTGCTGAATAATCCCTCCGTTGGGGTTTTTCTGCGAAGGTTTGGTGTGCTTGGATACCATCCGCACCCCTTCTACGAGGGCTTTCATTTCGCGGGGCATGACTTCCAGCACCCGTCCGGTGTTTCCCTTGTCCCCGCCTGCAATCACGCGGACCAGGTCGCCTTTCTTGATGTGAAGTTTTGTTGCCATACGGTTTGGTGTTAAAAAAATCCGGCTAAAGACCGAAAGGTGTGGGGTCAGAGCACCTCAGGTGCAAGAGACACAATTTTCATATAACCTTTGTCGCGCAGCTCCCGTGCGACCGGCCCAAAAATACGGGTACCACGAGGGCCTCCGTCATTGGCGACCAGTACGGCAGCGTTGTCATCAAAGCGAATGTACGATCCGTCCTTGCGGCGAAACTCCTTACGGGTCCGCACCACCACAGCTTTGACCACATCCCCTTTTTTCACGTTGGCGCTGGGGTCGGCCGCTTTGACGGAGCAAATAATCCGGTCACCCACCCGGGCATACCGGCGTTTCGTACCTCCGAGCACGCGGATACAGAGCAGCTCCTTGGCTCCGCTGTTATCTGCTACTTTGAGTCTGGATTCCTGCTGAATCATTGCCTGTATCTTTACCTGTTCATCAATCTGGTTAACAACAGGGGCTTGGTCCCAGGTGCCCCTTTACCCCTTACTTCGCCCGTTCGATAATCTCGATCAGGCGCCACCGCTTCCGGCGGCTCATGGGACGAGTCTCCATGATGCGAACCGTATCCCCGATATGGCAATCGTTGTTTTCATCATGCGCCAAAAACTTGGTCGTCTTCTTGATGAATTTGCCGTAGATAGGGTGTCTTACCTGACGCTCGACAGATACGACAATGGACTTATCCATCTTGTCGCTGACGACCAGTCCGATACGGACTTTGCGGAGGTTTCTGTTATGTGTAGTCTCAGTCATGAGCACTTACTGATTAGGCGTTTGGGTGAGTTGGCGCTCACGCATGATGGTGTAAAGCCGGGCAATGGTTTTGCGGCTTTCACGTATCTGTGAGGGGTTCTCGATGGCAGATACGGCGTGATTGAGCCGCAGGCGCAGCAGTTTGTCCTGCTCTTCTTTGATCCGGGTCACGATCTCCGTCGTGCTCAGTTCCCTGATTTCCTGTACGTTCATACCTTATTGCGTTTGGAGATCGCGTCTCGTCACAATTTTTGTTTTGATCGGCAGTTTGTTCGCTGCCAGCCGCATAGCTTCGAGGGCTACGCTTTCCGGTACACCGTCAAGTTCAAAGAGGACTTTCCCTGGACGCACCAGTGCTGCCCAAAACTCCGGGTTACCTTTCCCTTTACCCATCCGCACCTCAGCTGGCTTACGGGTAAGAGACTTGTCAGGAAATACACGGATCCACATGCTACCTTCCCGTTTCATGGTACGGGAGATGGTGATCCGGCACGCCTCAATCTGACGGGCGGTGATATAGGCAGGCTCCAGGGCTTTGAGACCGTAAGAACCGAATGACACATCGGTTCCGCGGGTAGAGTTCCCGTCGGTGCTTCCTTTATGTGGCTTCCGCCATTTTACTTTTCTCGGCTGTAACATCGTCTTTACTGTCTCAGAGTGAAACCGAAACCGGCATTAATCGCCGCTGTTTATCGTTTGTTGGCTTGGCCACGACCACCGCCGCCACCGCCGCCGCGTCTGTTGCGGTCACCACCACGGTCACCACCACCGCCGCGCTCGTTGCCGCGATCTCCACCACGCTCGCGTTCACGCTCACGCTCCGGACGCTCATTGGCGCCACGCGGGCCTTTGCGATCGGTCTTGACGTTAGGAGAAAGATCAACCTTACCGTAGAGTTCCTTGCGGAAAATCCAGACCTTGATACCGATAGCACCGTAGATGGTGTGTGCCTCTACCAATGCGTAATCAATATCAGCACGCAGCGTTTGGAGGGGCACACGGCCCTGCTTGTACTGTTCCCGGCGGGCCATCTCTGCTCCGCCCAGACGGCCAGAGCACATGATCTTACATCCACCCGCACCGGCACGCATAGTGGCGGCAAGCGCCATTTTCATTGCACGGCGGAAGGAGACCCGAGCTTCCAACTGCTGAGCGATCTGCTGCCCTACCAGGGCGGCATCGAGCTCCGGCCGCTTGATCTCGAAGATGTTGATCTGAACATCTTTGCCGGTTACTTTTCTGATCTCTTCGCGGAGTTTGTCAACCTCCTTGCCCCCCTTGCCGATCACAATACCCGGACGGGAGGTGTGAATGGTGATTGTAATCTTGCGCAGCGTGCGCTCAATAACAATCTTGGAGATGCCGCCGCGCGGAATACGTGCGTTGAGGTAGTTTCGGATTTGCTCGTCTTCGATGAGCTTATCAGCGAAATTTCTGCCGCCAAACCAGTTGGAGTCCCATCCTTTGATGATTCCCAACCTCAGACCTGTTGGATGCGTCTTCTGTCCCAATTTCCTTACCGTTTGAGTTATTGCGCGTTGGGTTCCGGAATTCTGTCTATGACTAGCGTTACGTGACAGTAGCGCTTGCGGATCAGGTAGGCACGTCCCTGGGGAGCCGGGCTGATACGCTTCAGCGTACGGCCTTCATCTACAAACACTTCTTTTATGAAGTGGGTGTTGATGTCCACGCGTTCGCCTTCGTTTTTCTCTTCGAAGCTCACAATGGCACTGCGAAGGAGCTTGACTACAGCCGGAGCTGCACGCTGTACGGTGAGTTTCAGGAGGTTCATGGCCTGAAATACTTCCATACTGCGAATCTGGTCCGTCACGAGCCGCATTTTACGGGCCGAAGATCGATAGTTGCGGAGGAATACACGAGTTTCCTCGGCACGAGCCTCTTTGAGCGCCTCGGCATAGGCCTTTTTGCGCTTGGGTGGCTTAGGAAGACCTTGTGCGATCTTCTCTTTGCGGGTAAGCTTAACCTCTGCCATGGTTATCTCTTTTTATCTTTTTTAGCCCCGGCGTGTCCACGGAAATTTCGGGTGGGAGAAAACTCTCCCAGCTTATGGCCCACCATGTTTTCCGTCACATACACGGGGATAAACTTGTTACCGTTGTGTACGGCTACGGTATGACCTACGAAGTCAGGGGAAATCATAGAGCGACGAGCCCAGGTTTTCACCATTCGCTTGGTGTTGGTCTCATTCATCTTCAGGATTTTCCTTTCGAGCTTCGGGTCTATAAAAGGCCCCTTTTTGAGCGATCTAGCCATAGGTCAACTGTTATCTCTTCTTCTTCCTGCTAATGATCAGGCGGTTGGAAGCCTTCTTTTTGGAACGGGTTTTGAAACCTTTGGCTGGGAGGCCGTTACGGTTCCGGGGGTGACCGCCTGATGCGCGGCCTTCGCCACCACCCATTGGGTGGTCTACCGGGTTCATGGCGACACCGCGGTTGCGTGGGCGGAGGCCCTTCCAGCGGTTGCGCCCGGCTTTCCCGATCTCAATATTCTGATGCTCAGAGTTGCTCACGGTCCCGATGGTGGCCATACAATCACTGAGGATCATACGGGTCTCACCGGAAGGCAGCCGAAGCACGACATAACGTCCTTCTTTTGCCGTAAGCTGAGCATACGTACCTGCACTGCGGGTCATTACGCCTCCTTTGCCTGGATTGAGCTCCACATTGTGGACAAAGGTACCCAGGGGGATATTGCGCAGCATCATCGCATTTCCGATTACCGGCTCTACGGACTCGCCGGAGATGACGGTCTGGCCTACCTGGATTTTCTCAGGTGCGAGGATGTAGCGCTTTACACCGTCTGCATAATAAAGCAGGGCTATACGGGCGGAGCGGTTAGGATCGTACTCAATCGCTTTGACGACAGCCGGCACACCAAATTTGTCCCGCTTGAAGTCCACGATCCTGTACTTACGCTTGTGACCACCACCGATGTAGCGTACGGTGAGTTTACCGTCGGTATTACGACCGCCGGAGCTCTTGATCACCCCTACCAGGCTCTTTTCGGGGCGCGACTTGGTGATCGTGTCAAAATCTGACACGGACCGGTGGCGCTGGCCTGGGGTTACGGGTTTTAGTTTTCTGATACCCATCTGTTCAATCTGTTGTGCCGTCTGGACTGCGGGGTGTGCCGGTCGCCCTTCAGGCTTATCTTAGATCTGCCGGTTAGATGTGCTTAAAGAAGTCAATCTCTTCAGAAGCAGCCAGTGTGACAATGGCTTTTTTGAAGTTGGAGGACTTGCCTTCCAGCACGCCTTTTTTGGTCATGCGGGTGCGGCGCTTACCCCGTACGATCAGGGTGTTTACTTCCTCTACCTTTACCCCGTAGATACGCTCGACCTCGGCGCGGACTTCCTCTTTTGTGGCTTTGAGATCTACCTCGAAGCCATATTTGGGGAGCCCTTTCTCGGAGTAGGCGTTGGTTTTTTCGGTAACGATCGGTCGTTTGAGAATACTCATGGCCTTATTGGGCTAGACGTTCGTGGATGACGCCTACTGCATCTTCGGTCAGGACCAGGGTCTTGGCGTAGAGGATGTCGTAGGTGTTGAGATCAGCAGCCGGAAGAATCTGTGTTTTCGGCAGGTTGCGGCCTGCGAGGTACACATTCTGGTCATAAGTACTGGTGACGACGAGTACTTTACCGGTGAGGTTCAGGCTATCCAGGACGGCCTTAAACTGCTTGGTCTTGGGCACCTCCATGGTAAGGCCTTCGATAACGCGGATTTCCGATTCGCGGGCCTTATAAGTAAGGGCGCTGCGCCGGGCGAGAGCCTTTACTTTGTGATTGAGGCGGAAGCTGTAGTCACGGGGACGAGGGCCGAAGATTGTACCACCGCTCTTGCGGGTGGGAGACTTACGGCTGCCGACACGTGCATTACCGGTACCTTTCTGGCGATAGAGCTTGCGGGTACTGGCGGCTACTTCGCCACGTTCTTTAGCTTTGTGCGTCCCCTGGCGACGGTTGGCCATGATCTGGCGCACGTCGAGGTAGATCGCGTGGTCATTAGGGGTCGCGAGGCCAAACACCTCTTCTTTCAGCGTAACGGTCCTGCCCGTACTCACCCCTTCGATGGTATATACTGCTAGTTCCATGTTACTTTTCTACAATGACGTAAGACCCCTTATGACCTGGAACAGACCCGGAAACCACCAGCAGGTTTTTTTCCGGAATGACTTTGAGCACCTTCAGGTTTTGGACCTTAATCCGGTCGCCACCCATCTGGCCGCCGAGGCGCTTGCCCTTAAATACACGGGAAGGCGTAGAGCCTGCTCCCATAGAACCCGGTGCCCGGAGTCGGTTGTGCTGGCCGTGTGTGGCCTCGCCCACCCCGGCAAATCCATGCCGGCGTACAACCCCCTGGAAACCTTTGCCTTTAGAAATACCGACCACGTTTACCACATCGCCTGCGGCGAAAAGGTCCACGCCTACGGAGTCTCCCAGCTTCAGATCGCGGCCATTGAAGTCAAACTCAACCAGCTTGCGCTTAGGGGTGGTATCCGCCTTGGCAAAGTGCCCCATTTCGGGACGGGTTGTGTTTTTCTCCTTCTTTTCATCGAAGGCCAACTGAACTGCATTGTACCCGTCGGTTTTACCATTGGCACGTACGGCCTCGGTTTTTACCTGGGTGACAACGTTCGGCTCAGCATATATCAGTGTGCAGGCGATCTGCTTCCGGTTTTCATCGAAGATGTTGGTCATCCCAACCTTCTTGCCAATGATTCCTGCCATCTCTTTAGGAATTTATAGCCTAATAAAAAATTACCGTTCCGATGTTGACTGGCCGCCTTTCAGCAGATCGGCCTGCCAGTGAATAAACCAACGGTGGGTTTACACTTTAATTTCCACATCCACGCCGCTGGGCAATTCGAGCTTCATCAACACATCTACCGTCTTGGAGCTGGAGCTGAAGATGTCGATCAGTCGCTTGTAGGAGCTGATCTCGAACTGCTCGCGCGCCTTTTTGTTGACGTGGGGAGAACGGTTGACGGTGACAATCGAGCGCTCTGTGGGAAGCGGAATCGGCCCGCTTACCACTGCACCTGTAGCTTTCACCGTCTTGACGATCTTTTCGGCGGACTTGTCCACCAGGTTGTGATCGTACGATTTCAGTTTGATTCGGATCTTCTGCGTCATAGCCGCGTCGGTTATGAATAGGGGCCTATACTTTCGTGAGACCTTTGGTCTTGGCTACTACGGCCTCCTGGATGTTGGCAGGGGTAGCTTCGTAATGTGAAAATTGCATGGTAGAAGCTGCCCGGCCAGAGGTATTTGAGCGAAGGTCGGTCACATATCCGAAGAGCTCGGAGAGGGGAACCTTAGCCTTGATAACTTTGGCATTGCCACGGTCGCTCATGTCTTCAATCTTGCCACGGCGGCGGTTGAGGTCGCCGACGACGTTACCCATGTAGTCTTCAGGGGTAACTACTTCTACTGACATGATCGGCTCTTTCAGGATCGGCTTGGCAGCTTTGTATGCTTCTTTGAAAGCAGAGCGGGCTGCCAGTTCGAATGAAAGCTGGTCGGAGTCAACCGGGTGGAAGCTGCCATCAAAGAGGCGGACGCGGAGGCCTTCCAGTTGGAACCCTGCCAGGGCACCTTCTTTCATACACTCGCGGAAACCTTTTTCGACGGCGGGGATAAATTCGCGCGGTACAGAACCGCCTTTGATGTCGTCAACGAATTCGTAGCCTTCGCCTTTCTCAGCAGGGCCCATCTGAACCTTGATGTCGGCAAACTTACCACGGCCACCGGTCTGCTTCTTGTACACTTCGCGGTGCTCTACGTGGTGGGTAAGAGACTCGCGGTAGGATACCTGCGGCTCACCCTGGTTTACTTCTACTTTAAACTCGCGCTTGAGGCGGTCTACAATAATCTCCAGGTGAAGCTCGCCCATACCTGCGATAATGGTCTGGCCGCTTTCTTCGTCGGTAGACACTTTGAAGGTCGGATCCTCTTCGGCCAGTTTGCCGAGGCCGGTGGACATACGGTCCTGATCGGCAGTCGTCTTAGGCTCTACTGCGAGGCGGATTACCGGCTCAGGGAATGTCATAGACTCCAGCGCGATCGGGTGGTCAATGTCGCAAAGGGTGTCACCTGTACGCACAGCCTTGATCCCGACAGCAGCAGCGATGTCACCTGCCTCTACGGTTTCGACCGGGTTCTGCTTGTTTGCGTGCATCTGTACGATGCGGCTCACGCGCTCTTTAGAACCAGACCGGGTGTTGAGGATATAAGAACCACCATCCAGTTTACCGGCATACACGCGGAAGAACACGAGGCGGCCAATGAATGGGTCGGTGAGGATCTTGAAGGCAAGACCTGTGAAAGGTTCGCTGTTATCTGGCTTGCGGGAGAGTTCCTCGCCTGTGTTGGGGTTGATACCCGTCACCGGAGGTACGTCCGCAGGAGAAGGGAGGAACATACACACCGCATCCAGCAGTGGCTGTACTCCTTTGTTTTTGAAAGCAGAGCCGCAAAGTACCGGGAAGATAGCCTGCTCAATGGTAGCGCGGCGAATAGCTGCGATGATCTCTTCGCGGGTGATGGAATCAGGATCGTCAAAATACTTCTCCATGATCGCATCGCTGTACTCAGCAACAGATTCCAGCAGTTTTTCACGCTGCTCTGCTACCAGTTCTTTGAGATCGTCAGGTACAGGAATTTCGCTGTAGGTCATTCCCATGTCCTGTTCGTTCCAGATCTTGGCCTTGCCATCAATCAGGTCCACGACCCCTTTAAATTTATCTTCAGATCCGATGGGTACCTGGAGGGGTACGGCATTGGCTCCGAGCATCTCGCGAATCTGGCGCACGACCATATAAAAGTCGGAGCCTACGCGGTCCATTTTGTTTACGAAAGCAATACGGGGAACACCGTACTTATTTGCCTGGCGCCATACGGTCTCAGACTGAGGTTCTACCCCGTCTACAGAGCTGAAGAGCGCTACGGCACCATCGAGTACCCGGAGGGAACGCTCTACCTCAACGGTAAAGTCCACGTGGCCGGGGGTGTCAATGATGTTGATCCGGTATTTTTTTCCTTCGAATGGCCAGAACGTCGTAGTAGCGGCTGAAGTGATGGTGATGCCACGCTCTTGTTCTTGCTCCATGTAGTCCATGGTAGCGCCTCCGTCGTGTACCTCACCGATCTTGTGTACCACCCCAGTGTAGTACAGAATGCGCTCCGTGGTCGTCGTTTTGCCGGCATCAATGTGTGCCATGATACCAATGTTCCGGCAAAGGTTGAGTGGAATCCTGTCCATAAAAGGAAAGAGGTTAGAAACTCGTGGTTAGCTTTTATCAGAACCGGAAATGTGAGAATGCTTTGTTGGCGTCAGCCATCTTGTGCGTGTCCTCTTTCTTCTTCACAGCAGCACCTTCTCCTTTGGCAGCGGCCATAAACTCGGCTGCCAATTTGTCTTCCATGGACTTGCCGTTGCGACTGCCTGCATATTTGATCAGCCAGCGAATCCCCAGGCCTTCACGACGCTTGGGCTTCACCTCCGTCGGGACCTGAAAGGTGGCCCCTCCTACCCGGCGGCTCTTCACCTCTACGGTAGGCATAACATTGTTGAGGGCTTCGCGGAAGATCTCAACCGGAGACTGATCAGACTTGGACTGGATGATGTCCATTGCCCCATAAAATACCTGATAGGCGGTGCTTTTTTTGCCATCCTCCATGAGGTTGTTGACAAACTTGGCTACTACCATATCCTTGTACCGGGGGTCAGGCAGAATAATCCTGTTTTTAGCTCTGGATTTTCTCATGGCTTATTACTTTTTACCGCCTTTGCCTTTGGTTAGTACAACTTCCTTCTTGCGGGTACCATACTTGGAGCGGCTCTGCTTACGACCGGTCACCCCAGCCGTATCCAGTGTGCCACGAACAATGTGGTAACGTACCCCTGGGAGGTCTTTTACCCGGCCACCCCGCACCAGCACAATGGAGTGCTCCTGGAGGTTGTGACCTTCACCACCGATATAGGCGATGACCTCTGTCTTATTGGTCAGACGGACCTTAGCCACTTTGCGGAGGGCAGAGTTAGGCTTTTTGGGCGTGGTCGTGTACACACGGGTGCACACACCGCGGCGTTGCGGGCAACTGTCGAGCGCCGGAGATTTGCTCTTGTAGCGTTTATCCGTTCTGCCCTTGCGTACTAGCTGTTGAATCGTAGGCATACCAACGTTCCGTTCTTAAAAAGCGGGCTGCAAAGGTAACTCATTGTGCAGTACTATGCAACCTTGTTGAAGCTTATTTATGAATACTCCCAAAAAAACTTAGCGCCGGGATGAATCAGACTTCATCGCGGCGCCATATACGTTCCTGAAAAAAAGAGACAGTCGGGTGAACCACCACCTGCCTGTATGCGGAAGCCTGTATCCAGACTATAATCCGCACCTCAGAGAGGAGGTGTCATAACTGCATCTCAATTCCGGGATACTTCGACCCGCGTACGGGAAGGAGGCATTGCCATGAAGCGAGATAAATCAAATGTATCTATCGGAGTGTCAGATATATCTGTTTAGGATGTACCCTTTCCGAATTCGCTCGGCAAAGGTGCAGGGTTTTTTTATATTATCCAAACACGTACTGAAAAATATTTTAAAACTCATTGATAAACCCAATATGTATCCGTCCGCGGGCGGGCTGGAAAGCACTCTCCTCTGTACGGCCCGTCGCATAGGTCAAGGAGAGTAGTCCGGCCCGGGTGGCCCACGTAAACCCCAGCCCAGCCCCCGTCAGGTGATGCCGGGTATCCTGTACCTGGTCCCGAAGCCAGGCATAATCCCCCAGCACAAATAAGTAAGAATCCTGTGCCAGCAACAAGCGGTATTCTGCGGTCCAGCTGAGGTACAGGTCTGCAAAAAATTGATTTTCATTAAATCCGCGCACACTCCGGGCTCCCCCCAGCTGAAACTGATCGTTGCGGTAGTACTGCTGCATGCCCAGCCACCGGCTCTGATGACCCAGGTACAATACCTGCCGGGGACGCACCCGCCGGTACAGCCGGATATCCAAGGCCAGCTCACGTATGGGCTCGCTCAGGTCGAGGGTGTCATAGAGGGCCTCAGGCAGGCGTACATTGGGTCGTATCTGTCGGCTGCCCAGTCCTATCTCCAGACGGGCACTCAGGCCTCGGGTGGGGCTGGTACGGTAGTCCAGGTTTTCATATACAAGTCCGGCCCCGGCCGTCTGCCGCCGGGCGTCTAGCTGAGCGGGCTGCGCGGCTGTATCTGCCAGGGCAGCATCGAGCAGACGGGTACTCCGGCTGCGATAGTAAAACCGGGCTGACAAATAGGGTGAAAACACGTAAGCCGCTGCCGCCTGTGCATTCAGGTTGAGAAATGCTGACTCCTGTTTGAGAAAGTCTACTTCGCCTTCTGCCTGCACCGGTATCCGCAGCAGATACGGCAATACGACTGAGACCCGTGTCTGCTGAGAGGTACCCGGAAGTTTGTTATAGCGAATACTCAGCACCTCTCCCAGGCGAAACAGGCTTACCAGCCGGACATCCATCAGCCCGGACACTTGCAGGCGGCGGTCTGCCGTGTCGGTACCTGGCAATATGCCCAGGAGTATGTCTACCTTACCAGACTGGCGGGGCTGCACAGCTACTGTCAGTACGGCACGCTGCTTGTCCGGAAAATGTACCGATGCCTGAGGTACCTGCTTAAAATACAATGAGTTGTTCAATACCTGGGGGATGGCATCAATCCGGCTCTGGTCATACAGGTCACCGGGCGCCAGCCGGATCAGGCTGTACACAAAGGCATCCTGCTCCCGGTGCGGGCCTGTGACGTGAATGCTGTCTATCCGAACTGGGTCACCTGTGTCCAGCCGGTATTGGATAGATACCCAAATGGTATCCGCCCCCTGACGCTCGTACTGCATATCCAGGTCACGGAAAGCCGCAAAGGTATATCCCTGCTGCTGACAGATGGCCAGACACCGGGCCAGCCGCACCTCCAGCCGGGACCAGTCCAGGGGCTGAGGGCGGCGATACACTGTCAGGCCGGCTTTTTCCAGCCAGTCTGGTGGCACATCCAGGAGCACCAGGGAGCGGATCAGGTAACGGGGACCCGGAATCACCTGCAGCTGAATACGCCCTGCATCCTGAGACAGGCTGTCTATCCGGCAGGTCAGATACCCTTGCCGTATAGCTTCCTGCGTCAGGGAGTCGGCGATGGGCCGCGCCTGGGCCAAAGAACCCGCCCGCCGCAGGCGGCTCTGCCATAGCTGGGTCATCTCACGCGCCGGGAGGCCGTTCACCCGGACCTGAGCCAGCATGCTGCCTGCTCCTGCGACCATGCCGATACCGAAGATGAGCAGCCGAAACCAACTCAGGCAGCGGCAGCTATTGCTTCTGATGTTGTCTCTTCTCATGGCATTTCAGACAAGGGTACCTATACACAAACGTCAGCCAGGTGGCTGACGTTTGTGTGATTCAATATGTGTACCGGCTTACTCCTCTTCAGGCGAAGACGGCTCGGATATATTGGCGACAGCTGCCTGTTGTAATTCGACTGTAATTTCATCCCGGTCGTTTACGTCAACAAACAGGGTGGCACCGCTGGTGATGTCCTCCAGGATTTTATCTGCAATTGGGTCTTCCAGATACTTTTGGATGGCCCGCTGGAGCGGACGTGCCCCAAACTGACGATCAAATCCTTTGGCTGCAATGAATTTTTTGGCTTTGTCTGACAACTCGACCGAAAATCCTTTGTCTTCCACCCGCTTGAATACACTCCGGAGCTGAAGCTCAATGATTTTCATGATATCAGCCTCATCCAGCTCGTTGAAAATGATGACTTCATCAATACGGTTGAGGAACTCCGGGCGGAACACCTTGCGCATGGCACCTTCGAGGGTGCTGCGGAGGATATCCTGTGCCTGGGTTTCACGGGTCTGGGTGGTGAACCCTACGCCGGTCCCAAAAGCTTTCAACTCCTTGACCCCAACGTTGGAGGTCATGATGATGATCGTATTTTTAAAGTCTATCCGGCGTCCCAGTCCATCGGTCAGGATCCCGTCGTCAAGTACCTGAAGGAGGATATTGAAGATGTCCGGGTGCGCTTTTTCGATCTCGTCGAGCAACACTACACTGTAGGGACGGCGACGCACCCGCTCTGTGAGCTGCCCGCCCTCTTCATACCCTACATACCCGGGAGGTGCACCGATGAGGCGGGAGACTGTAAATTTCTCCATGTACTCGCTCATGTCGAGCCGGACGAGGGCCTCGTCTGTATCAAACATAAACCGGGCCAGGGCCTTGGCCAGCTCTGTTTTACCTACCCCGGTCTGTCCGAGGAAGATAAATGACCCAATGGGCTTCTCGGGATCTTTGAGACCGAGACGGGAGCGTTTGATCGCACGGACCAGTTTTTCGATGGCCTGATCTTGTCCGATGATCACGTCCTTGAGCTGATTGCCCATGGCGCGAAGTTTTTCTACTTCGGCAGCCGCCACTTTGGTGACAGGAACCCCTGTGATCATAGACACGACAGCCGCCACGTCATCTTCGGAGACGGTGTACCGGCGGGTTTTAGATTCTTCTTCCCACTGGTTTTTGGCATTTTCCAGTTCTTCGAGCAGGCGTTTCTCCTGGTCGCGGAGCTTGGCAGCCTCCTCGTATTTCTGGCTTTTGACCACCCGGTTTTTCAGCTCCTTTACCTCTTCGATACGTGACTCCAGATCCAAGATATTTTGAGGTACATGGATATTGGAGATATGTACCCGGCTGCCAGCTTCGTCCAGGACGTCAATGGCTTTGTCCGGGAAATACCGGTCGGTGATATAGCGGTCGGAGAGTTTGACGCAGGCATTGATCGCCTCGTCGGTATAGGTGACGTTGTGGTGGTCTTCGTATTTGTTTTTGATGTTCGTGAGGATGATCAGGGTCTCATCCGGCGAAGTGGGTTCTACGATGACCTTTTGGAAACGACGCTCCAGGGCTCCGTCTTTTTCGATGTACTGGCGATACTCATCCAGGGTAGTGGCCCCGATGCACTGTATCTCCCCCCGCGCCAGGGCAGGTTTGAAGATATTGGAGGCATCAAGTGATCCGGAAGCCCCACCTGCTCCTACGATGGTATGCAGCTCGTCAATAAAAAGAATAACATCAGGCGACTTTTCGAGCTCGGCCATGACAGCCTTCATGCGCTCCTCAAACTGGCCCCGGTACTTGGTGCCCGCTACGAGAGAAGCGATGTCAAGGGTGACAACACGTTTGTTGTACAGCACGCGGCTTACCTTGCGCTGCACGATGCGTAGGGCCAGGCCCTCTGCAATGGCTGTTTTACCCACCCCGGGCTCGCCGATCAGCACCGGGTTATTTTTTTTGCGGCGGCTCAGGACCTGGGCTACCCGCTCGATCTCACGCTCACGGCCTACGATCGGGTCGAGTTTGCCATCTTCGGCAGCCTTGGTGAGGTCACGGCCAAAATTGTCCAGGACAGGGGTCTTGGACTTGGCCTGCTTGCGGGTGCGCTCAGCGCCAGAGGGGTTGTCACCGGACTCACCAGGGTCACTGCTGGAGGTCGTCATGCGTGGTGATTGAGTCTCATCTTTCTGCTCCAGTTCGGCACGGACGATGTCGTACGTAACGCCGAAGCGGCCCAGGATGGTAGCAGCCACGTTGTTTTCTTCCCGCAGGATGGAGAGCAGCAGATGTTCGGTCCCGATGACCCCGCTCTTGAGCAACTTGGCCTCCAGGCGGGTGATCTTCAGGACTTTCTCGGCCTGCCGGGTCAGGGGCAGGTTGTTAGGGCTTACCAGGGCCATGGTGGGGCGTACCGCCGTCTCTATGGTCTGCTTCAGCCGGGCCAGGTCCACATTGAGGTCCTGGAGAATCTTCACGGCCAATCCCTCACCCTCCCGGATAAGGCCGAGCAACAGGTGCTCAGGGCCGATATAGTCATGTCCCAGCCGGATTGCTTCTTCACGGCTCAAGGAAATAACGTCTTTTACGCGATCAGAAAAATTGGATTCCATAGCTCCTGATTCGGTTCATACCAGTTTTGTACTCTCCTGCTGTAACCATGCCAGAAAAAAAACCTGACAAGTTGGCAGTTTTATTGGGCAATGTTTGTTGAACGTAATCGGGAGCAGGTGGTTACACCGTATCAGCCCGCATACGTCACGTAGAGCGCAGCCGCAGCAGCGACCAGCATCAGATTGAGCAGCGAAAGTGGCAGAAACCGCTTCCAGCCAAAATCCATCAGTTGGCTGTATTTAAACCGGGGCAACGTCCAGCGTACCCAGATAAACACAAAAACAAAGAAAACAGTTTTGAACAAAAACCAACTGAGTCCCCAGGCCAGTTGACCACCCCAACCCCAGTTTTCGACGCCCAGCAACCCTTCAAACGGCCCCAGATACCCGCCAAGAAACAAGGTCGTGATCATCATGGAACCGACGATCACGTGGATATATTCGGCAAGGAAAAACAGGGCAAACTTCATGGAGCTGTACTCGGTATGAAATCCGCCTACCAGCTCCTGCTCAGCCTCCACCAGGTCAAAGGGTGCCCGGTTGGCCTCCGCAAAGGCACATATAACAAAAATGAAGAAGGCAATCGGATTAACAAACAGGTTCCAGGCTCCCCGCTGGGCCTCCACAATCGCACCAGGGGTGAGGGATCCCAGACCAGCATCTGTGCGGGCATTGGTGAGGACAATCACACTAACCACGCACATACCCATTGCCAGCTCATAGCTGATCATCTGAGCAGAGGAGCGAAGGCCGCCCATAAGGGGGTATTTGCTGTTGGAGGACCAGCCGGCAAGGGTCAGCCCATATACAGAGACGGAGGTGACGGCCAGGACATACAGGATGCCGATATTCACATTGGCGATGACCAGAAACCCTCCGGTAGCCTCCGTAAAGGGAATGTCTACTTTGGCAAAGGGGGTGACGGCCAGGGCAATCAGGGCGACACTCACGGCTATCACGGGCGCGATGAAGTGGGTTATACGGTCCGCTGCCATGGGCACGATGTCCTCCTTGAGCAGGAGCTTGAGCACGTCGGCCAGGGGCTGGAGCAGCCCAAACGGCCCCACGCGGTTAGGACCCTTCCGGAGCTGGACCAGGGCGGAGACTTTGCGCTCCAGCCAGACGGAATAGGCGGCACCCAGGATCAGGAGGCCAATCACAATGCCGATAAGGATGAGGGAATAACCAAAGGAGCCCATGTGAAAAAAATCGGGTTATGTTTCAGCAACCAAAGGTAATGACTTATGGGAGACTTTTCAGCGGGGTTTGACCATATACCACCCTGCCGTCGTAAAAAAATCCCGAAGCCATGGAATCGCCGCCATCCACCGGGCTTGCACCCTGGGTCTGAGGCCGAATTTATAGCGGTAGATAGGATTAATCAAAAATAAAGTCCGGGCTGATATTACATACCCCGTGTCCCGGATGATACGCTCAAACCGGTCGAGGGAAATGCCTGTTTCCTGAATCTCCAGGAGATCAGCTACGGTCTGTGCTGACTCGCCCAAGCCTCTGAGCACTCCTGCATACACAGGCCGGGGGAGCAGGTGAAACCAGGGTGTCATCCCCAGCCACTTGCTGCGGCATATCTGCTGGTGCCCGCCAAAGGGCATGCGCCACGGTGGAAATCCAAAAAAAACATGCCCTCCGGGCTTCAAAAATCCTTTCAGGTGGGGGATAAAAGTTTCCTGCCCCGGGATATGCTCAATAGTATCCTTGAGGATGATCAGGTCCAGGCTGCCCCGGTATGCCTCCGAAAAAGCGGGATCCAGCACATCCTGTACCAGACACTGGGCCTGTCCGGTCTCTACATAAGCCGCCAGGCTGGTGGCAGCGGAGGCGATACGGGTAGGGCTCAGGTCCACACCTGTACAAACAGCCCCCAGCTCCAAAAATGGCACCAGGACACCGCCCTCGCCGCAGCCGATCTCCATGATGCGCATACCTGACCTGACGGGCATCACGGCCTGAATAAATGGCAGGAGGTACTCGCGGGCATTGTCCACCTGCTGCCGGAAGCGGACATCGTGTTGGGTATGTTGGACCAGGGCCATATAGCGGGCGAATATGCCAAATGCTGCCGGAACTTACAAGGGGGCAACCAATTAAGCTGGAGAGATATGCCTGTCTATTGGCGGAGGCATACCCGGCTGGACGAGACCCAGGGCAGTACCTTCCAGCCATGCGCAGTACCCCGGCAAAAGGCTAAACAGGCGCTCCCCGTGCCGTCGCCAACACTCGGCTATGGCTTCTGCTGTGCAGGAGACCCCGGATCAGGTGCGTGCTGTGCCGTCCGGGGACCTTAGGGTCCAGACATACAAAAGGCCCGCCGGTGGCGGACCTTTGTATGTAGCGATGTTGTTGCGTGTGTTTAAAAATTAGGGAGCATACCCATCGGGTTTGTTCTCCCTAACCCTTGCTCATTCTTTACTTTAACCTGTTGAGACGAAATTACTTATTTATTAGCTGGCTGCACCTCAGATGTACATGAATGGTTAATTTGTACCGGCCAACGGACACCAGTGCTTCAACTGCGGGAATATCCACTTTCGTTTTGATTGTCAGTTTTAAGGTTTGACCCTATGCAGACGACTTCAAGTCAGGAATCTATCAGCTCTGCGGGCATGCTCCAGGCCCGGCTGGCCGCCAATGCGGCGGCATCCCGGGATTTTGATGAGTGGTGCTTCCGCCAACTGCCCGAACTCCCACTCCCGGCACGGGTACTGGACCTGGGCTGCGGGAATGGTAAACAACTGGTGCTTTTTAGTCGGGTTTTTTCGCCTGCTTGTCACTTCACCGGCCTGGATCGCTCCGCCGAACTCCTGGCACAGGCCCGACAACGATACCAGGCTCCGCCCCACCTGACACTGATCGAGGGGAGTTTTGATACCCTGGAGGCATATCCGGCGCTGGAACCCGGTACTTTTGACCTGATATATGCCTCTTATGCACTGTACTACACACAAGACCTCACCAAAGTCCTGCGGGATGTGTACACCCTGCTCAAGCCCGGCGGAGTCCTCTGGGTGATCGCACCCTATACGGGCACCAATGCTGAGTTTCTCCGCATCATCCGCCCTCTGCACGAGGTAGAGCCGTTTATGGACTATGTATTTGACCGGTTTCACCAGGAGGTAGTGGCACAGGGTCAGTCACTGGGATACCGCAGCTTGAAACCCTCCCTGCTCCGCAATACGATCCCCTTTGGCAGCGGGCAGGCATTTATGGACTATCTGTCACACTCGCTGTTTTACCGGCCAGGCCACGATGCAGCGATCTCAGCGGCAGTCCAGGCAATCTGTGACCAGGAAGGGGTCTTTAAGGTGAGCAAAAACATTATTTCCCTCCAACTGCGGAAATAAACCCTGTGACAAAATCAAAACCGGAGACCTGTAAGGGTCTCCGGCAGTGTTTGTTTGTAAGATGTTGTCAGCGTTTTTTGCCACCCTTACGCTCCTGCTCACGTCGCTGGGCACGGGAGAGGCGCTGGGGTTCCTGAGACTGACTGGCACCTGCCATTACCCGGCGCTCGGCTTCGGCGGCGCGGCGGCGCTCTTCTTCTACCTCATCATGCCGGGCTTTCATTTTGCTGAAGTCATCCCGCTTGATTTCGGCTGGCGTACGGGGCGCCTGGCGCTCATCCACATTCAGGTCTGCCTTAAAGAGCAGGGACAAGACCTGGATATTGACCTCCCGCAGCATTTGCTGGAAGAGCTCAAAGGACTCAAATTTATACACCAGCAGCGGGTCTTTTTGTTCAAAGACGGCGTTTTGCACGGACTGGCGCAACTCATCCATCTCGCGGAGGTGGTTTTTCCACTTGTCGTCAATGATGGAAAGTGTCGCGACCTTCTCCAGCTCATCGGCCAGGGCCTGGCGGCTGGTATCAAGCGCGTCCTGCACGGCGACTACGACCTGTACGGTACGGCCCCCATCCGAGAGCGGAATCAGAATACGCTCAATCTGTGGATTTTCGCGTTTAATGCGGGCGACACCCTTTGCGACAGTCTCTGTGAGGTGAGCGGACTTGCGGACATAATATGCTTTGGCTTCCTCGTAGATGCGGGTAGCCACGACAGACTCACTCTCGTCATTCAGCTGGCGGTCGGTCACCTGGGGATCTACGGAGAGATAGCGGATACAATCCAGGCGCAACGCCTCGGAGTCCGTCGTTTCGGCATGCGTCGTGACCAGGGTGCTGCAGAAGTCAAACAGCATATTGTCCAGGTCAATCTTGATGCGGTCACCGTAGAGGGCATTACGCCGGCGGCGGTACACTACCTCCCGCTGGGAGTTCATGACATCATCATACTCCAGGAGGCGTTTCCGCATGGCGAAGTTATTCTCCTCCACCTTCTTCTGGGCATTGGTGATAGAGCGGCTGATCATCGGGTGCTGGATCACTTCGCCTTCTTCCAGGCCGAGGCGGTCCATGATACCGGATATACGCTCTGATCCGAAGAGACGCATCAGGTCGTCCTCCAGGGAGACATAAAACTGTGACTCACCCGGGTCTCCCTGGCGGCCTGCCCGCCCGCGCAACTGGCGGTCTATCCGGCGGGACTCGTGGCGCTCCGTACCGATGATCGCCAATCCTCCTGCCTCCTTGACGCCCTGACCCAGCTTGATGTCAGTACCACGGCCGGCCATGTTGGTAGCGATGGTAATAGCCCCGCTCTGACCCGCTGCTGCCACGATCTCCGCCTCCCGCTGGTGATACTTGGCATTGAGGACCTGATGGGGGACTTTGCGCATATTGAGCATGCGGCTCAGCAACTCTGAGACCTCCACGGAGGTCGTACCCACCAGTACGGGCTGACCTTTTTCGCGAAGGGCGATAACCTCATCAATAATCGCGTTGTACTTTTCGCGTTTGGTTTTATATACCTTATCATCCTGGTCTTTGCGCTGGATGGGCCGGTTGGTGGGGATCACAGCCACGTCCAGTTTGTATATCTGGAAAAATTCTGCCTCCTCGGTCTCCGCAGTACCCGTCATACCGGCCAGCTTGTGGTACATCCGGAAGTAGTTCTGGAGGGTCACCGTGGCAAAGGTCTGGGTGGCAGCTTCAATTTTGACGTTTTCCTTGGCTTCGATCGCCTGGTGGAGCCCGTCAGAGTAACGGCGGCCTGCCAGCACGCGACCTGTCTGCTCATCCACAATCATGACCTTACCTTCCTGCACGATATACTCCACGTCCTTATCAAACAGGGTATAAGCTTTCAGCAGTTGGTTGATCGCGTGCAGGCGCTCGGATTTTTCTGAATAATCCCGGGCAATCTCGTCCTTCATGCGGAGTTTTTCCTCATCGCTCAGGATGGTATTACCCGCTATCTCTGAAAAGCGCGCCGCAATATCGGGGAGAATAAACAGCTGCGGATCTTCGCCGCCCTCTGTGATGAGTTCCCGTCCATTGTCAGTGAGCTCGACCTGGTTGTTTTTTTCATCGATGGTAAAAAACAAGGGCTCATCCGCCTCGGGCATGTTGCGGGAATTGTCCTGAAGGTAATATCCCTCCGTTTTGTTGAGGCGGCCCCGGATACCAGACTCGCTGAGGTACTTGATCAGGGCGCTGTGTTTGGGCAGGCCCCGGTAAGCCCGGAAAAGAGCTAGCCCGCCTTCTTCATCCTTACCGCTTTCGATGAGCTTTTTGGCATCAATGAGGTACTGGTTCACGAGGTTTCGCTGGCGCTTGACAAGGCGCTCAATACGGGGTTTCAGATCCGTATAATAAGCCTGCTTGTCGCCCCGTGGCACGGGTCCTGAGATGATGAGCGGGGTACGGGCTTCATCAATGAGGACAGAGTCCACCTCATCTATAATGGCAAAGTAATGCTTGCGCTGGACGAGAAACTCCGGGTGGGTGGTCATGTTGTCCCGGAGGTAGTCAAATCCAAACTCATTGTTGGTGCCGTAGGTGATATCGGCGAGATAGGCGCGGCGGCGCTCATCGGAGTTGGGTTCGTGCAGGTCTATACAGTCCACGCGCAGACCGTGAAACTGGAAAATAGGGCCATTCCACTCCGCATCCCGGCGGGAGAGGTAGTTGTTGACGGTCACGACGTGTACGCCCATGCCGGTGAGGGCCCGCAGATACACGGGCAGGGTAGCGACGAGGGTTTTACCTTCGCCGGTAGCCATCTCCGCGATACGGCCTTTTTGGAGCACCATCCCCCCGATCAACTGTACATCGTAGTGGACCATGTTCCACTCAATGCGGGCATCTGCTGCGGTCCAGGTGCTCTTCCATACAGCTTTGTCGCCCTCAATGACCACATTGGAGCGCCTGGCAGCTATCTCGCGGTCCCAGTCTGTGGCGGAGACTACGAGTTGTTTGTTTTCGGTGAGGCGACGGGCCGTCTCCTTGATCACCGCAAAGGCCTCCGGTGCGATCTGGTCGAGCACCTCATCAAGTGCCTCGTACTGTTTTTTCTGGAGGGTATCAATTTCCCGATACAGCTCCTCCTTGCGCTGTACTTCTCCGGCTTGTTCAGCCTCTTCGGTCAGGGCCTGGATTTCTCCGGCGATATCGGCAATATAGGCCTGGATACGCGCTTTCAGGTCAAAAGTCCGCTCCCGGAGCATGTCGTCGCTCAGGGCGCTGAGGGTGGCGTAGACTTCATTGACCTGGGCCACAAGGGGCATCAGGGCCTTGACATCCCGCTCCTTTTTGGAAGGAAATAACCAGCTTAACAGGTTTTTCATCGTACAAAAGTTTACCGGCACTACTGGGGGTCAATGCCGCACCTAAATTACAGTTTTATCAGGAAAAACTACGTGTTTGTCAGTTTAAGGACCCGATTGCTTCCAGCATTTCGGGATGTGTGATGCCATTGGTGGCAAGGGTATTGCCGCCGCGCCGGGCACCGGGGCCACCCTCAAAATCTGTGACCCGCCCGCCAGCCTCCTCTACAAGCAAGATACCTGCGGCTACGTCCCAGTGTTTGAGGTTGTATTCAAAAAAAGCATCAAATCGTCCTGCGGCCACCCAGGCCAGGTCCAGCGCAGCACTGCCAAATCGGCGTATCCCATGTGAGCGCCGCTGTAACTCCCCGATCAGGGCCAGGTGCCGGTCGCGGTCAGGGGCGTGACGGTCGTAGGGAAATCCTGTCGCCGTGAGGCCCTCGCCCAGGGTGCGGCGGCTCACCCGGATAGGCTGGCCATTATACCAGGCCCCCTGTCCACGCCAGGCATGATACAGATTGCCGGTGAGCGGCTCATACACATACCCCATCACCGCCTGCCCCTCTTCCTCCAGGGCCACGCTGATGCAGAAGTGCGGCACGCCGTGGGTATAGTTGGCGGTGCCATCTATGGGATCAATCACCCATACCAGGGGTGCCTGGGCATCTGTATCGTCCAGTTCCTCGGCGATCACGCCCGATCCGGGCAGGAGTGCCGTACACCCCTCCCGGAGCATACGCTCACAGGTGACATCCACGTAAGAGAAGGGGTCATTTTCTCCTTTGTACTGTACGAGATGATCCGCAAACTGCTGAAACTCAGCAGCCGCGTACTGGCCTACCCGGCTCAGCAACTCCCGCAGCCCGGCATCCAGGGCATGATAAGCCAACGAATTCATATATGCATCACCTACGCTAAAGCCGGGCCAAGGGTTGAGGTCCGGACAAATTGGCAGACAAATAATACCATCTCAGGCCTCCGGATTGCCGCCGATGATGAGTACAATCTCACCTTTGGGGGGCTGTACCTGCACCTGTGCGAGGAGCTCTGCCAGGGTACCGCGCAGGTAGGTCTCGTGGAGTTTGGAGATTTCGCGGGCTATGCAGGCAGGCCGCTCCGGCCCAAAAAAAGCAAGCAACTGCTCCAGGGCTTTGTCCAGGCGGTGGGGAGACTCGTACAGCACCACGGTGCGGGGATCCTGGGCCAGGGCCATGATCCGGGTTTGGCGGCCTTTTTTGGGGGGCAAAAAACCCTCAAATACAAACCGGTCGCAGGGCAGGCCGCTGCTGACCAGCGCCGGTACAAAGGCCGTAGGCCCCGGCAAGGTCTCCACCGGGATGCCCCGGCGCAGGGCCTCCCGCACGAGCAGAAACCCCGGATCCGAAATCCCGGGCGTACCGGCATCTGTCACCACAGCCAGGGTCAGCCCCTCGGCAGCCACTTTGTCCAGCAACTGAGGGGTCTTCAGGTGCTCATTGTGCATGTGCAGGGCCGTGAGCGGGGTAGATATCCCATAGTGCCGCAGCAGCACCCCTGAGGTGCGGGTATCTTCGGCGGCGACCAGATGGGCTTCCTGCAAGACCCGCACCGCCCGGTACGTCATGTCTTCGAGATTGCCGACGGGCGTAGGTACTAACACGATCCGGGACATAGATGACCTGTTATGCTGCCATATCAGCCGCAATATTACATAAATAAATGGCCCTCCGCTCAACTTCCTGCCGGGCAGCCGCCCGGGGACAAAAAAAACCCGGGCACATCATGATGCCCGGGGGACGTTGTGTTAAAATGGTATAGTTCTCTTGCGTATGGGATCAGAATTTCAGGACCTGCTTGAGGATTTTGGACTTCTCGCGGGAGCTGATGACTTCTTTTTCGTTGCTGAGGATGATCTTGAACCGGTTTCCAAACCAAATGACGATCTCCTTGACATGGCTCAGGCCGATGATGCAGGAGCGGTTGATCCGGAAAAACTGGTCCAGCGGGAGCTTGCGCTCGAAGGTGTCCAGGGTATGGTTGAGCAGATACGAGCGGTCTTTGGTGAAAAGACGCACACTGCGCTCCTCGACCTCGATGCAGACTACTTCCTCATAATCAATGAGTTTGTATCGGTCGCGGGTCGGGATCGGGATTTTATTGGAAAACGGAGTCTTAAACTCCTCAGCGTGTTCGCCCCGGAGGATGTCCGTGATTTTGTTTTTGTCGAGGGAGGCGTTAGCCTTGTTGTCGAGTACTTTTTCGACAGTGGCGCGGAGGCGGTCCTCGCTGAAGGGTTTGAGCAGGTAGTCTATTGCGCTCAGTTCAAAGGCTTTGATGGCGTGCTCGCTGTAGGCAGTAGCAAAAACGACGGCTGGCATCTCGTCCAGGTCAATGCTCTCGGCGACCTCAAGTCCGCTCATGCCCGGCATCTCGATGTCCAGGAATACCAGATCAGGCTTGAGAGAATGAATATGCTCCAGGGCATCAAATCCGTTTTCGGCCATGTGAACCACTTCTACCTCTTCCATGCTCTGAAGGAGGCGGCTCATTTTGTTGCGGGCGGGTAGCTCGTCGTCTGCAATAAGTACACGAATTTTGGACATATCTGTGCTTGAGACAAATGTGAATGGGTGAGGAAATCAGGTGCATACATGCCGGAAAGAACCTACGCCCGGATAATTTGCTGCGGCAGATTAATGGGTGTGTTGCTGAAATTATCAAACAATAATCGCGCCAGAAAAAATTCATTGTTTGTTTTGCTGCGCGAACCGTAGCTATAACTGTTTGAATGGGCAATTTCGGGGTAAATTTGGTCCCGTTCAATACATTATTCCGATAAAACCTTTCATTGGGGATTTCGCATTGAGTACACCATGACCGTACAAAAAAAGCTGCCGGGACAGCCGGACATACCTGATGTTCCCGCACCATGATCCTGCGAGTATTCCGTAAAAAAAACAGCTTTGGGGCCATGCAGATACAATAAGCCCGCCTCCGTGCTGCATAAGTTGCCCCTTTACAGCCCCGTCAAGCCTTGTCGCCAAGCGGGATTTTGAGGCGCACATAGGTGCCCTGCCCGGTGTTTTCGAAGTAGAGGAGGTTTTTGCGGTCGTAGATATTCTCCAGACGGGCCAGGCTGTTGCTGAGGCCGGTGCTTTTGTGGATTCGGGTCATGTCTATGCCGGGGCCATTGTCCACGACTTCACACACCAGAAAATCTTCATCCCGAAATGCCTCCACCGATACCAGCCCTTTGTGCAGGATTTTGGAGATACCGTGTTTGATGCAGTTCTCGACGAGGGTAGAGAGGATAAAGGCCGGGATGGGCACCTCCTTGATGTCCGGCTCAATCTCGATATGGGTATCAAGCCGCTCCCCAAACCGGATTTTTTCCAGGTCAAGGTACGTGGTGATCAGGTTCATCTCAGAGGAGAGCGGCACAAAATTCTGGCTGGACATCTTGAGGGTGTAGCGGAAGATGAAGGCCAGTTTTTCGATGGCTTGCTCGGCCAGCTTGGGGGACTCGTGGACCAGCTCGCCGATGGAGTTGAGGGTATTAAAGAGGAAGTGAGGGTTGATCTGAGAGCGGAGTGCCGTCAGGTTGGCCTCATAGGTCTGCTGGATGAGTTCTTTCTCACGCTGTACGAGCTGGAGGACGTTGAGCGTGAGCTGGGTCTGCTGGATAAGCTGAGAGATCAGCTCCAGGTCAGAGAGGTTATAGACCCCCCGGCGCTTGCGGCCGAGTTCGAGCAGGGCGTAGTTGTCCTTGTCCACCGTGATGGGGGAGATCAGGGAGTAGGGCGACTTGAGGAGTTGTTTTTCGGCGTCTTCTTCCAGGCGGAGCGGCGAGAGTTCTTTGGTCTGGGACCAGACGGCCTGCTGGCCATTGAGGGCCTGATAGACCCGGTCATTAAACTGATACTGAGCTACTTCATCCGGGGTACCGGGCTCTTCTTCCTTCCACCAAAACTCAATCTGCTCGGCATTAAAAAAATCCCGGAGTTGGTTCCTGAGGTCATCCCGGAGGAGTGAGACTGAGGTGTACTGCGGAATCCGGGCAATAAAGGCCCTGAACTTGGAGAGCTGCTCCCGCTGGGCTGAGACAAAATACCGGCTAAACCGGCCCTCATTGGCGAGGTAGATCAGCCGCAGGGCTGCCATGATCAGCAGGAAGGTCGCAAACTCCAGCAGCCGCCGGTACTGAAGATTGATCCGGATCAGGTCAAATAGCTGAGAAACCAGCAGGTATACCACCAGCCCGACTACAAACGCCACCAGATACTGGATCGTCTGGGTGATAACAAGGCTCACCTTGCCAAACTGAAGCTGGAGGAAGGTGGCATTGCCCAGGGGAAAAAACAGCAACAGGCAATACAAAAAGAAAAAATGCTCGCCTTCCGGCCCCGCATGCCGGGCCCACCCGAGGTAATACACCAGCGCCCCCAGGGTCAGGATCAAGATCGCTCCTAACCCCAGCCATACCCGCCGGCTGGACCGCCCCCGCTCAGACCATAGCGAAACTGCCGCACCGCCGCCGATATGGATCAGGCAGTAGGCAATGCTGCCACTCTCCAGCAGCCGGAGAAAAAACTTGACCTGAAGGCTCACATACAGGACCTCATAACTTTGCCAGAGCAAAAACGCTCCGGCGGCTACTGAGGGGATCATCAGGTACCAGCGCCGGGCACCCAGCCCAGCCTTAAAGTAAAAATAACATCCGCTGTACAAAAACAGCAGGATCATATATACCATGATATACACCCGCTCAACCCGGACATTCTCCAGGTCACTCTCCACGATCAGGTAGATATGATGGAGGAGCTGTATCAAAAACAGCAGCAAGCCCATCACCACAATCCCCAGCAGGGGGATCGAATCCCGCCAGTTGCTGCGCACGAGTGGGACGAGGATCGCCAGGATCACCAGCGCGATAAAGGCTCCGATCCCCCAGAGCCATCCGCTGGTATGCCAGTAGAAGGGATATTGATTAAATGAAAACGGCAGCCGGAACCCGTTGATAAAAATAATCTCAACCGGGCTCACCACCAGCGAGGTCGGATCTGTCCGCTCCAGGATCATGCTGAATGCCTTGCCGGGGCGGGAGGACGAGGTGATCGTCTCGATCACGCTGGCATCCGCGACTTCATTAAAGTCCAGCTTGCGCACCCGGTCTCCCTGCCGGATCAGGTCCTTGTCGTAGGGTTTGTACGAGGTGAGGGGGTGCACCTGTGCTGCGATTACCCCTTTATCGGTGTTTTCCCACGTCACCCAGTCATTGCCCTCAAAGTCGCCCCGTATCTCCGGATCCACCTCATACTGCTGTATGACAGCGGACTCCCGCAGGTACATCCCGACCATCAGGATCAGTCCCAGGTAACACGCGCCCAGTATGGCGGGCCATATCCAGCCTGCTTTTGTCATTGTTTTTTTGCTTGCCGTGCTGAAACTAGCATGAATACCGGGAAACCCCAAAAAAAAACTAGGGGACTCATCCCGGTGGGAGAATCTACCCTAGCCCTTGCTCTTGTAATTCCAGGTTTACCGTCCTGTAATTTCAAAAATAAGGGAAGATGATCTCCCCCGACCGCCCCTGTGCTCCAATGGTAGCTAATCCAGCCGGAACCGCAGGATTTAAGCAACCAGCGGCGAGCTGCAGGGCTCCAGTGGTCAAACCTACCCATAAAAAATGAGGCTGCCCTTTTAAGACAGCCTCATGTTTGTAAAAAAACTAGGGGACTCATCCCTTGGGAGAATTCACCCTAGCCCTTGCTCTTGTAATCCAGGATTATCGCCCTTTCGAGTACAAGTATAGGGCAGGGCCGGATGATCTGTATCCCGATCTGCCTCAACGGTCATACCCGCTGCGCAAACGGTCACCCGGCCTACGTGAACCGTACAATAGAGCGGATTTTTATACGGGTAATATTTAATTTTAAAATATATAATAAAATAGCCTAAAAACAAAAATCCTGCACGTTTTTATCGTGCAGGTATATAAAATGATCGTTTTTAAAGGGTAATATATCCCTTTAAATTATGACTATCTCGCTGCTAACTGGCATATGACCGGACGCCCGGTTTTTTTCATATACCCTTTACGCAAAACCTGTGCCAGCATGCGATTGCGGGCGGTGATTGTATATTTTTTCACTTCAGCACGGGGGGGATACACAAAAACGCAGGCCAGTGGCCTGCGTTGTGATATGAATATCCCTTATGTATCGCCTCAGGAGACGGTCTTGCGGATATTTTCCTGCTGAATGAGAATGGTTTCTTTGTAGGCCTGGTAATTCTCCAGGTGCTGGCTGATGTCACGCAGCTCGTGGCCGATCATCATGGGCAGCACAGGGTGCGTATCCCGGCGCAGGGAGTACTTTACCTCTTTCTGGAGGTTGAGATGAATGAGGCGGTGAAAGTGGGAAGAATTCTGGAGGAAAAAACGCTTGCGCACATTGGCGGCCTGAAACAGGGCCTCCGCCATCAGGGTCGTGTCCTGGTAGCGATAGAAGTGCGCACGCAGGCGGCGGGCGACTGCCCCCGCAAAAATAGTATCCTCCAGGTTCACATGGTCCTTCCAGCCGGAGCAAAGCAGGCACACATGCTGGTTCTGGCTGATGAGCCAGTCACAGAGGAGGCTGATATTGGGGAAGGCACCTACGACGACCTCCCGGGCATTGCGCTCCTGGGCGGCCTTGATGGCACGAGTTCCGTTGGTGGTGGTGATCGCGATTTTTTTGCCCTTGACCAGCTCTTCGGTGTACGAAAAAGGAGAGTTGCCCAGGTCAAAATCATCAAGCTGCTCCCCGCTGCGCTCCCCGGCGATCAGGTAGCCCTGCTCCCGGTAGGGCATACACTCCTCGGCGTGCTCGACAGGCACCATCAGCTCTACCCCCCGGTCAAAGGCCACACACATCGTGGTGGTCGCCCGGAGTACATCAATCACGACTACGATGGCGTCTGATACATCAAACTGATCTATCAATGCCGGCGTCATACAGACGTGTATGAATTTTTGGCGGACTTTCATGCCGCAAGATACACCTTTTTTCGGAAAAATCGTTAGAGGCCTACGCCAACTGTCCTACCTGCTCTCAGTGAGCCGGAGGATCAGCCGGTAGCTCACTCGGTGGCCTCGCGGAGGCACCCGAGGGCCTGACCTGCCTGGGCGTGCAGGAAGGCCCCCCGCCCGGCACTGGTGAGGCGGGTAAGATGCGGACGGCTATGGGTCAGGTCCCTGCCTGTGTATAATACGTATAGCAGGATGTCGCGGTCAGCAGCACGGGCCGTCAGCATCAGCAGGTCTGGGGTGATCTCAAACCCTCCATCAGAGATCAGCACGATCCGGTTGATTCCATCGGGCTGGTAATAACGGGTAGCCAGCTCGCAGGCTTGCGCCAGGGCGGCCTCACCCTGGCTGCCTCCACCTGCCGTGAGTGTCACCAGTTGTGTCACCAGTTGGATAGAGTCTGCGCTGGTAGCCCCGGCTGCCTGTACATCAGCTGTTTCAGCAAAGGTCAGCAGCGAGACCCGGTCGTCCGCCTGAAGGTCTGGTATCCACCGGAGCAGGGTCTCCTGTGCCAGTGGCAACTTGTCCCGGCGGGCCATAGAGCCGGATATATCCAGCACCAGGACAATATGGCGGGCACCCGCGCCAGCCACCCGTGCAGACGCTGACCGGGGCGGCGGCCCTATGACCATCAGCCAGGCTGGCTCCGTGAGCAGCGGCAGGAGTCCGGGTGCAGCCACAGCGAGTTGGTTATACCGATGGACAAGGCCCTCGCCGGGTCGGCTGAACTTATTGTTGAGCAGGGTATTATAATAGGTATAGGCCACCGGGTATCCGCGTCCGGCCGTTCCGGGTGACTTGCCAGCCACCCAGTCATGCCCCAGCAGCACCAGGGCTCCGGCTTGCTTCAGCAGGGCCTGACAGATCGTCCCCGGATCGTGCGCACTCCCGGGCCGGGCTTCTGCCCGGGCGAGGAGCTCCGCCTGCCGGGCAGCAGCAGTCCGGATGTCCTGCTCCATCTGCGCCAGGGCTGCCACCCCGGCAGGTATATCACCCGCCTTGGCACTCAGCACTACCTGACGGCCTGCCTGCACCACCTGTCCGAGGACCAGACCTGCCTGGGCCAGGGGATCATGCATATCGGGGGGGGCCAGCCGCTGGTGGTTTTCCTGCAATGCATGCCAGAGGCGGCGGTTGAGCTGGGCATAGTCCTCCAGGTATACCGCAAACTTGCGGAGCATGGTGTACCCACTTGTCAGGTCCGGCTCATCAAGATAGGCCCCCCTGTCCACATAGTCAGCCAGGCTGGCTGCCAGGCCTGTCATACGCCGGTACAGGTCTTCTCCCTGCCGTGCCAGGGTCATAAGATCCTTGTGTGAAGGAAAAGTACCCGTCTCCAGCGGTGCGACACACAGCCGCGGCGCACGGGACTCTGCTTCCCGAAAGGCTGCTACCGACAGCCTCAATGTTCCCTGACGCCGCTCTGCCTCCACCCGGCCCGGACGATCCGACGGATACGTAGTGTAATAATGGTTGAGGGCTTGATTGCCAGCCTCAAGTGCCTTCTGCAGCAGCCAGAGTCGCTCCGTCCGGGCATTCAGGCAGGTGATACAGGCCCGGATGGAGTCTGTAGCCTGGGCTGGCATCATCTGGGGGATCAGCAGCAGGAACCATAGGAGGCTCCGTCGGGACAGTGTCTTCATATCATTCTCAGCGTCGGTATGACGGGGATTCCGGGCTATTCATTTAATACAAATTTTCGTATTTTTTATTTTTAAAATTATACGAAAATTTGAACACATTTACATCTGACACTGATCTTGGCAGTTTTGATCATTCTGCGTAATTTTGAAAATGAATCTGGCAGAGACGAAGGTTTTTGTAGTGTCGGCTCCCAGCGGAGCAGGTAAAACCACCCTGGTACAGGCCATGCTGGCCCGGTTTGATTGTTTTGCGTTTTCAGTATCCGTGACGACCCGTCCGCCAAGGGCACATGAGCAGGATGGGCTTCATTATTACTTCAGGACGGAGGCGGAGTTTAGGGCGCTCATTGCAGCAGATGCCTTTCTGGAGTGGGAAGAGGTGTATCCGGGCCGGCTCTACGGCACCCTTCGTGCTGAGGTGGACCGCATCCTGGCTACAGGCCGGTATCCCTTGTTTGATGTGGATGTCAAAGGCGGGCTGAATATTAAAAAGTACTACCAGGATCGGGCACTGGCCATTTTTATCCAGCCGCCCAGCCTGGAGCGCCTGCACGAGCGCCTCAACAAAAGGGGGACCGACAGCCCGGAAGAAATCGAACGCCGGATCGCTAAAGCTGCCTATGAGATGTCTTTTGCGGATCAATTTGAACATGTGATCGTCAACGACCGCCTGGAGGATGCCATCGCCTGTATGGCGGACCTCTTTGCTGCACACCTGAATGCTACCTTTGTATGAAAATAGGCCTTTTTTTCGGCTCGTTTAATCCTATCCATATTGGCCACCAGATCATCGCCCAGACCGTACTCAATGAGACTGCCCTGGACTATGTATGGCTGATTGTCTCGCCGCACAATCCCCTCAAGGAAAAACGAAACCTTATCGGTGAGTATGACCGCCTCAAAATGGCAGAGCTGGCATTTGAAGGCAATGACCGTATCCTGGCCTCCAATGTGGAGTTTACCCTGCCACGGCCCTCATATACAATAGATACCCTGACGCACCTGGCTGACAAATACCGCTCGTATGAATTTTCGCTGATCATGGGCCAGGACAACCTGCTCTATCTCGACCGGTGGAAAAAATATGAGGTTATTCTGAAATATTACCCCCTGTATGTATATCCGCGGAGCGGACAGGGTGCCACCCCATTTGATACCCACCCGGCAGTACATACCTTTGAGGCGCCGCTGCTGGATATTTCCGCTACCCGGATCCGGCAATTGGTGCAGGAGCAGAAGTCCATCCGCTACCTGGTCTCTGAGCCGGTGAGAACCTATATCGAACAAAGCGCCCTGTTCAAATGAGCCGCCATATCCCCAATGTCATCACCCTGCTCAACTTGTTTGTGGGCATCTGGGTATCGGTGAGCGTAATCAACCACGATCCTACCCTGGCGGGCTGGCTGCTGGTCCTGGCCCTGGGCCTGGACTTCAGTGACGGCATGGCAGCCCGGCTCCTGCATGTCGTCTCTCCTATCGGCAAAGAACTGGACTCACTGGCAGATGTGATCAGTTTTGGGCTGACACCCGGCATCCTGATGGCGGACCTGATCGCCTCGGCACAGGGGATGTCGTTTCCGGCGCAGGCCCTGAGCCTGAGTCCCTTTGCCTGGGCATGGGCTGGCGGGGTGATCACGGTGTTTTCGGCCCTCCGGCTGGCACTGTTTAACCTGGATGAGCGGCAACAGGAGGTTTTTTTTGGCGTGCCGACGCCCGGCAATACAGCCCTGATGATGTCTCTTTGGCTTATCGTACAGCTACATCCAGGCAGTGCCGTGGCGACCCTGCTGCAGTCATTGCCTTTTCTGCTGGGACTTACGGCCCTGCTCTGCTGGCTCCTGGTCGCAGAGATACGGCTGGTAGCCCTGAAGTTCAAGACCTTCGGCTGGGCCGAAAACTGGTACCGCTATGCCATGATCGGGATCGGGCTGAGCAGCATGGCCTTGTTTCAGTACCGGGCTGTGCCGATCCTCTTTGTCGGGTACCTGATCGCCTCAGCGGTTGAGCGGTATTTTGTCCGGAAAAAAGACCCTTCCGTGTAATTGTATATCTTTGCCCCATCAAAACCAGATAGTCCCGTGAAGTACAAAGCGACTGTTCATATCATGCCCCGGCGTGAGATCCTCGATCCGCAGGGCAAAGCTACCCAGCTCGGCCTGCACAACCTTGGTTTCCAGCATGTAGACGGGGTGCGTATCGGCAAACGTATCGAGCTGGAGGTAGAAGCCGCTACCCAGGAGGAAGCCCGCAGCATCGCCGAAGAAGCGAGCCGCAAGCTGCTGGTTAATACGATCATCGAGCAGTTTCACCTGGAGCTGGAGCCTGCCTGAGCTACAAGGTCACCTGAACCGTCTCGTGTGCTTCCCACGGGTGAGGCCACTCCAGCCGATGCCAGATACGATGGATAGCCTCCCAGTCTTCAGGCGCCGTCTCTGTCTGAAGGGATCCCATCTGTGACTCGGGCACCAGATACCGGATATATCCGCCCTGATGCCGGACAAAGTCCGCAATACGGTGACGGGTATCACTATCCGTGAAGTCACCTGTCAGCAGGAGTTTACGCTCCCCTTTACCATAGACAGAGATAAAGTGTTCTATCATCCGCAGGGCTGCGGCCCGCAGCTTGGTGCTCAGACCAGGGGTATCCCACGCCCCTGCGTCATACCGCACCCGGTCTGGCAGATGCGTACTGATCCAGGAGTCAAGCCGGGGCGAAGCAGGGGTGAGCAATATGGTACAGTCAAATACCGGTGGATGTATCTGAGGATGCCGGGTCGTCAGGAGCTTTTCAAGCAGCCGGATATCGGGTTGCTTGAGTGATTGCCAGAGGGCATTTTTCTGCCGTACAGATGCCTGCTGGTATATCGCGCAGATGCTGTCCCAGTCTCCCGTCTCCAGATGGATACGGGGTACAATATGGGTGTTGAAGTTCCGGAGAATATCTGTGATGTAGGCTTTATCTTCACAGATACGTCCGAGGGTATCTATCCAGGCGAAATACCCCAGGAGCCTGGGGTTGATTCGCGTAGCCAGTCTTTTATATGCGTCCAGCGGTGTATCCCGGAGCCCCCATCGCATCGGCACATGGTGCCAGCGGACCAGATCCAGTATATCCCGGCGTTGTGCCGGGGTGAGTTGTGGTTGCCCCAGCAAAAACTCCCTCGCCACGGGTACGCCCGCGACCTCATGTCCGCGGGCACTCCACCGTCCATCCACCCATTGGGTCACTTCCGGCTTGCCGACATCATGGAGAATAGCTGCCCAGTAGAGAACTTCCTTTTCGGCCGGATTGACCTCAAAGGTATCTGCATACATCTCATACTGCTGGAGTACCAACAAGGTATGGTTATATACATTGCCCTCCGCGTGATAACGGGGATTTTGCTCCGTGGCTTTGAGCTTCAGGATCAGTTCGTCAGGGATCGGCAGGGTTTTCTCTATCGGAGGAGTTGTCATGAACAGCGGCTTACTCTTAGCGTAAACGGGTAAACCCTGGATTTCGTTTGCCATAACCAGCCGGCAAGGCATAAAAAAACCCCGGCACAGGCCGGGGTATTTCTGCCGGAGCGTGATTATCCGTTCATGGAGAGCAGGAACTCATCATTGCTCAGGGTATTTTTCATCCGCTCCTTGAGGAATTCCATCCCTTCGATGGGGTTCATGTCAGACATAAACTTCCGCAGGACCCAGATGCGCTGGATATCGCCGGGGGCCATCAGCAGGTCTTCACGGCGGGTACCGGAGGCCGTCACATCTATCGCAGGATAAACCCGGCGGTTGGCGAGGCGGCGGTCAAGCTGGAGTTCCATGTTGCCGGTGCCCTTAAATTCCTCAAAGATCACCTCATCCATCCGGGAGCCGGTCTCTATCAGGGCCGTAGCGAGGATGGTGAGTGAGCCTCCGTTTTCGGTATTCCGTGCCGCACCAAAAAAACGTTTGGGTTTATGAAGGGCATTGGCATCCACCCCACCGGACAAGATCTTGCCGGAGGCAGGCTGTACGGTGTTATGGGCACGTGCGAGACGGGTGATTGAGTCCAGCAGGATCACGACATCATGCCCGCACTCGACCATTCGTTTGGCTTTTTCCATGACAATGTTGGCGACTTGTACATGGCGTTCTGCGGGCTCATCAAAGGTTGAGGCGATTACTTCTGCTTTCACATTCCGGGCCATATCCGTCACTTCTTCCGGACGCTCGTCTATGAGCAGGATGATCAGGTAGGCCTCCGGGTGATTAGCCGCGATGGCATTGGCCACTTTCTGGAGGAGTACTGTTTTACCTGTTTTGGGCTGGGCCACGATTAAGCCCCGCTGGCCTTTGCCAATCGGCGCAAAGAGGTCTATAATCCGCAGGGAGAGATCTTCTTCCTTATGACGGCTCGGCGGCAGGTTGCTGGAGAGGACAAACCGCTCATTGGGAAACAATGGGGTCAGGTGGTCGAAAAGGATCCGGTCCCGGACTTCTTCGGGCGGGCGTCCATTGATGGTCTCGACCTTCAGCAGGGCAAAATAACGCTCACCTTCTTTTGGCGGGCGTATCTGGCCGAGCACGGTATCCCCGGTTTTCAGACCAAATAATTTGATCTGCGAAGGGGATACGTAAATATCATCAGGCGAAGGCAGGTAATTGTACTCTGAAGAGCGGAGAAATCCATATCCTTCCTGCATCATTTCGAGCACACCCTGGTTGGAAATCAGGCCATCCAGGTCAGGGTTAAATACATTGGGATCCACCCTGATGACGTCAGGGCGATTGTCACCGCCCCGGTCTTGTCTTTCGTGGCGGTCCTGACGTTCTGGGCGGTCCTGACGCTCAGGGCGATCGCCGCGATCCATACGATCTACCCGTATCGGATCATTGACCTTGATCGGAGCACCTTCACGGCCTCCTTCTTTACGCTGATTAGGATGGCGGAATCCCTCCCGTACCACGATCGGATCAGGGCGTACGGGAGGCTCCTGTCCGGGAGTTACTTCCTGCTGGGGCTCACGGTCCCCCCGGTCGTTGCGGTCGCGCCGGTTGCGGCGATTACGGCGGTCATCTGCACCTGCATTACCTTCGATCGGGTTGAGGGGGGTGATGACAATAGGAGGGCGGGGGCTGACAGGCAGCTCCGTGACCACAGGCTCCGCATCGGGCGCCGGGCGTTCTGCCACAGGTACTTCATCAGATGCCATAACAATATCCGCGTATGGCATAATCGTATCAGGCATCTCCGGATCGGGGATGGGATCAGGCTCCAACAAGTCCTGGCGATCCTGGGCTATTGTCTCCTCATCGGGCACCATCAGCGCCGCCTGGGCTTTTTTGACAGAGCCGACAATACGTTTAGTCTGTTTTTGTGTTTTTTCCTGAGGTGACATCCGGGGACGGGTGATCCGTTTGCGGGAGGTCTCCAGCCCCGTATCGTCACCATCGTCAGTAGCCGGAGCATCAGCAGGCAGGGGTTGTTGAGCGGAGTTGATGGCCTGTTTGTCAAGGATCTTAAAAATAAGATCCTGCTTGCCCAGTTTGTCAATATCTCCAATAAGCAGTTTTTTGGCAATTTCCTTTACCTCGGAATCGCCCATGCTGTTAAGATCTACAATGTCGTACATACAATATGTTGTATTACCTGGCAGATACCCCCCAAAAGTGTAGGGAAATGCAGGGGCTGCCGTATAGGGAAGGGGTTAAAAAAAATCAGAAAGGATGGAAAACAGGTGAGGACTGGGAGGTGAGTCTCCTTCTACAGTCCAAATTTACAACTACAGATATCAGTTTTCCAAAAAAACTTTTGGAAGGAATCCAATTGACCTGCTGCTTTGTGTACGAATATGCAAGGCTTTTTGTTATTTCGCACCAAAAATAAATCCCATGCTGGAGATTCAGAAGGTCAGAAACCAAACAGAGACGATCATTGCAGCACTTGAGCGGAAACGGGTCTCAACGGCGCGGGAACTGGTAGACCAGGTTCTCGTCGCAGATGAGTCACGTCGCAAGGTCCTTTTTGAACTGGAGCGCCTCCGGAATGAAATGAATCTCACGGCCAAGTCCATCGGCCTCCTCATCAAGGAAGGCCGCCACGCCGAAGCAGACAAAGCACGGGAAGAAACGGCTGCGGCCAAAGACCATATCCGCGACCTGGAGCAACAGGTGGATGTCTTTGAAAAACAAGTACATGACCTCCTCGTAGGCCTCCCTAATGTGCCACACGATACCGTACCGACAGGTCATACGGCTGAAGACAATGCTGTATTGTTTCAGAATGATATTTCCGTACAGTTTGACTTTACCCCCAAGCCCCACTGGGAGCTCGCCCGGAGCCTGGATATCATCGACTGGGAGTTAGGCGTCAAGATCGCCGGGGCGGGATTTCCGGTGTACAAGGGCCCTGGTGCCCGGCTCCAGCGGGCCATGATTGCCTTTTTTCTGGACCAGGCCACCGCTGCCGGGTATACAGAGATCCAGCCCCCCCTCCTCGTCAACCATGACTCAGGCTATGGCACAGGCCAGCTCCCTGACAAGGACGGGCAGATGTATCATGCTGAGCGCGACGGCCTCTACCTGATCCCCACCGCCGAGGTACCCATCACCAACCTCTACCGGGATGTCATCCTCGCCGAGGCCGACCTTCCCGTCAAAAACTGTGGGTATACGCCATGTTTCCGCCGGGAAGCTGGCTCTTATGGCAAGGACGTGAAGGGCCTCAACCGTCTCCACCAGTTTGACAAGGTCGAGCTGGTCCAGGTCGTACAGCCCGATCGGTCATATGAAGTACTGGAGGAAATGCGTGCCCATGTCGAGTCTCTGCTCACCCACCTGGGACTGCCCTATCGCCGCCTCCTGCTCTGCACCGGTGACATGAGTTTTGCCTCTGCCAAAACCTATGACCTGGAAGTGTATAGCGCAGCCCAGGAGCGCTGGCTGGAAGTGAGTTCTGTAAGCAATTTTGAGACATTTCAAGCCAATCGTCTCAAACTCCGCTACCGCGACGCCGACAAAAAGACCCATATCGCCCACACCCTCAACGGGAGTGCCCTGGCGCTGCCCCGTATCCTGGCCGCTATTCTGGAAAACTATCAGCAGGCAGACGGTTCTGTGTTGATCCCGGAGGTACTCCGCAGCTATACCGGCTTTGACCGGATCGGATAAACCATCCCGGACCAGCCCCTGATCTGTCCGCACAAACCCCTATCTATGCAGTCATTTTCACGCGCCCTGGCGTGGCCGGTGTTTATCTTCCTGTCATTGGTCTGGGGCAGCTCATTTATCCTCATCAAGCGGGGACTGGATGCTTTCACCCCTATCCAGATCGGGGCGCTGCGGATGCTGATCGCCGCCCTGATCCTGCTGCCGTGGACCCTCCGGGGTCTTAAGACGCTCACCCAAGGCAAAAAATGGGGCTGGCTGGCCCTGGTGGCTATTTTTGGAAACGGGCTGCCTGCCTTGTTATTTCCCCTCGCCGAAACCCGGATCAGCAGCGCCAGTGCCGGCATGCTCAATGCCCTGAGCCCCCTTTTTGTCCTGATCCTGGGGCGAATGTTTTTCAGCCTGCACGTCACCCCCCGGCAGGTAGGCGGAGTTGTGCTGGGACTGGCCGGTGCGATTGTCCTGATTCTCGCCGGACCGGAGGAGCTGGACCTGTTTGACAAACTCAGCTATTCGCTCCTGGCCATGCTCGCCACCCTCGGGTACGGGATCAGTTCCAATGTCATGAAAACCCACTTTGACGATGTGCCTGCCCTGCTGGCATCTGGTGGAGCCCTGCTGCTGGCAGCGACGCCCTATGCCGGATATGTACTGCTGGATCATGGCATCTGGGCGACATTCGTCAGCAAGCCGGTGGAGGCATGGACCTCCCTCGGGTATATCCTTATCCTCGGCGGCATCGGGTCGGCCCTGGCCCTGGTCCTCTTTTACCGGCTGGTCCAGCTCACCGACGCCGTTTTTTCTGCCTCCGTCACCTACGCGATTCCCGTGGTGGCCCTGTTTTGGGGGGCTGCTGCCGGCGAGCCGATCAACCTGTATCAGGGGCTTTCACTGGGATTTATCCTGGCGGGTGTGTACCTGTCACGGAAGTAATCTGTAAGGTTAGAGGATAATTTGCAGGATGTTTTTTTTCGGATTGCGAAATAACCGGGGTTTCCAGTCCAAATTACCCGCCCGACGGTATTGTGAGGCTGAGCCTTTGTATGTAACTTTAGCTTCAGAATACGTATGTATTTGTTACTCACACAGTACCTTACAACACGACGACGATATGCGGCAGATGCTGATGCTCATAGGCCTTCTGGGATTTGTACTCTCTCCGTTGGCAGGTCAGAACGGAGGCCGGATTGCCTTCCTGCAATTCCCCAAAATCAAAGCGACTACCATGCTGGTTGTCGAGTATGAAGGCCAGCCCCAATACAATGAAACCATCCGGCAGGCCGTCACCCAATACTGGACCCTGACTCCATATAAATTTATCTCCGCTGCCGAGCTGACCGACTATGTCAAGGATGATACCTACTCCATGCTTGTTCTTGACAGCACCGAAAAAGCCCGCCACGGCGTCGAGCGCACCGACATCATCAAGCGCAACCACCTAGCCCTCTACCTCTGTGGCAAGGGCCTGGATATGCGCAACTATGGCGGGAAAGCAGCATTAACCCAGTTTCAGTTCCGCGACGCCTACGCGACTGAGGAGTACCTCTACAAACTTCCGGGCCTTGTGCAGGCCATGCATGACTACCTGCTTTTCCTCAATACCCAGAAGATTACCGAGGACAATCACGACAAAAAATACGAAGCCTGGCGCAACCGGGACGTCGCAACACTCGCCAACGTAGCCCTGTATGTGGTCACCCACGATCTTCCCGAGGACCTTCGCGACGAAACCCAACTCCGCTCCTGGTACCAGTATGACCTTCAGTTAGTCACCCCTGATGAGGTGGCCACAGCCCTGGCGCAGCAGAAGCCTGACATCGCGTTCCTGCACATCGCACCCAATGTCACCGATCTCTACATCATTTCTGCGCAGGGCGGCAAGGTCTTGTATCACGCTACCCCCACCATCCGGGGGCAGTTTACCAAGCAGGATTGGGTGCGGCTTGCGGCCCGGATCAAAGCTGCTAACTAATGCAGATCCTCATTATCAACGGCCCCAACCTCAACATGCTGGGGCTGCGGGAGCCACATATCTATGGACGGGAGACCTTTGAAGAAGTACTTACCCGCCTCCGCCAGACATATCCCGGCACTGAGATCGGATATTTCCAGTCCAATCATGAAGGTGCCATCACCGACCGCCTCCAGGCCGCCTACCACGAGCCCTGGAACGGACTTATCATCAACGGCGGGGCGCTGACCCACTACAGTTATGTGCTGCACGATGCCCTGAAGATGCTCCCCTTCCCCAAAGTAGAGGTTCATATCTCTCATATTTTTGCCCGCGAGGCCTTCCGGCATCAGTCTGTTATCAGTCCTGCCTGTGATGGCATGATCTCCGGCCTCGGCACCACAGGGTACGAGCTCGCCCTGCGCTGGCTCCTCCAGCACCCCTCAGCTTAACATCCCACCATACCAGCGGTACACCACAAATCCCTCCGCAGCCGCTAACCCCGACTCCATCCCCCGGTGTTGGGCCAGAATCCGCAGCCCTTCCGGGGAGTACGGATCAGGAAACGTCCGCCCCTCATGTACATAACATCCAAAAGCCCGGAGTTTGGTCTCCAGCCACGGCTCAATGTCAATATAGAGCTGCGGCTGGAACGGCTGCTGGTTCCAGGCAGATACACACGGGATTTCGCAGCCCAGCAGCCCCACCTGCTGCCCCCTCGGGCGGGCCAGGATACGGGCCACCTCCAGCGTGATCCGGTGGTCGCGGTTCAGGTCCGTGTGTGCATGCGAGATGATCAGGTCCGGTGCTCCCAGGACCTTGCCCGCCGCACGGGCGATTTCTCCCACAGGCACCGTCTCAAACCGCTGATCCGGGATACCCAGACACGTATAGGTGCGGATGCCCAGCACCGCACAGGCCGCCTCCAATGCCGGGCGGTTGTCCGGCTGCCCGTCCCGCAGCCCCACGACCCCGTCTGATACCACCACCAACTGCACCTCCGCCCCACGGGCGATCAGATACGGGACCGTGCCGCCCACCCCGAGCGACTCATCATCCGCATGTGCCAGCAATAACGTCACCTTCATCCCCCAATATACACTTTTTCCTGCTTCCTTTTCCCCAGGGCGTGCCCGCTGGTGGTGCTTCGCACCCCAGCGGTCGGGCTATCCGCTACAAGTCCTCAGTGCCTTCCGGGCTTTCCGCTTCTATCCCTCACGCAACCCATCCCCTCCGGGAGGGGATGTTGCCGCCGCCGCACGCGCAGCGCACCCATTCCCCTCCCGTGG
>JANRLQ010000091.1:0-68902 GCA_033762375.1 Bacteroidia bacterium | reverse complement strand
AGCAGTTCAGAAACGAAATCGTGAACTTCCTCAACAGTCTGCACCTCTACCAGGATGAACTCAAATCCCTGCTGACCTTAAACTTTAGGACAGTGGGGGGCACATCCTTTTATTCCCAATATACTTAGTTTTGGGTATATTTATAAGCTACCCGCAGGGTATAAGATCATTTACCGGAACAAAGTTGGGTTTTCGTCCCCGATCAACGAGTGGACGCTAAGCAAACTGGGCGATGTTGCACGACAGAAGATTCTTCGGTTTAATGAAGTGTGTGATATATTTGACCCGGCACAGCTTGATCACTTTCTCCGTCACGCTGGCGGTATGGCGATCTGGCGTATCCTTGGCCTTGCCCTCTGGTGGGAACAATACATTGTGAATGAACGAGCTTATGCCTGATACCATCCCCCGCTCGATAGCGATCCGCACCTACTTCAGTCACCACGCTGAAAACGCAGGTTATAAACAAATCCTGCGGTTCACCCGCCCTGTGTGGGTACTGGGATATGACGAGCGCGATCCGGCTTCACTGGGGTACTGGCAGCGTCGGTATCATTTTTTGGTGGAGTGGGAAGCACAGGCGGTGGCCCGGCGGGCACCAGACGGACACCCGTTAGTAATTTTTCAACCTGAGTTTATCTTACAATCCAGACATAAAATCGCATGAAAAAACTTCTTACCGTAGTGGGCACACGGCCTAATTTTATCAAAGTAACGCAGTTTGCCAGGCTACTCGACAGAGCCGACCTGGGCCTTACGCACAGACTGCTGCACACAGGCCAGCACCACGATGATAAAATGGCTAGAGTCTTCTTTGAGCAATTTAACATGATGCCTGACTTCTTTCTCAATATAGAAGGTGGTTCAGCCAATGCTCAAATCTCCCAGATAATTCTGGGCTTGGAAAATATATTGTGCAATGTCTACAAGGCTGACATGGTGCTGGTCGTAGGTGACGTCACTTCAACGCTGGCCGCAGCGATCTGCGCCAATAAGTTAGGCATACCAGTGGCACATATCGAAAGTGGCTTACGTAGCTCTGACAGGACGATGCCTGAAGAGATCAACCGGATAGTTGCTGATGATATTGCAGACTACTGCTTTGTAACGGAGCAAAGCGGACTGGACAACCTTCACAAGATGGGGAAGCCGTCTGATCAAGTATTTTTTGTGGGAAATACCATGATTGATACGCTGGTAGCTTTTGAAGACGCTATTCAGGCATCAACTATTCTGACTTCGCTCAAACTCCGTGGAGGTGATTTCGCATTGATGACCATGCATCGTCCAGCCACTGTAGATTATCAGGATGGCTTGAAATGGCTTGTACAGGTTATCAAGAAGATAACAACAACACGCCCGCTGGTATTTCCTATTCATCCACGCACCCGAAATAACCTGATCAGATTCGGCCTTCAGTCAGAATTTGAGGCAATCCCGGACGTAATATTTACGGATCCGCTTGATTATTTCTCATTTCAGAAACTAACAGCATCCGCCCGATATGTAATCACGGATAGTGGTGGCGTACAGGAGGAGACCACATTCCGACAAATTCCCTGTATCACTCTCAGGCCCAGTACAGAAAGACCGGTTACAGTCACACTTGGCTCCAATGTACTGGCACCGACTGATCTCACAGAGATAGCCGCGCTTATTGATCAGATTGAAGCTGGTGATTTCAAAAAAAGTGTAATTCCTCCATTATGGGATGGAGCCGCTACAGTCCGTATTTCGGAAGTTTTGTTCCAGTTATTCTCAAAGTTATGATGTACCTTACCATAGGTGATGCTTACTCGGGCGTGCTTTCCAGTCAGGTGCTTGATGTAGCCAAACGGCTTAGGCATATTGCATCTGTAAAAATACAGGTAGTCATTTTTATTTCGGGAAGAGATTTTATATCTCAACGCAAAAAAATCCTGTCTGATGATCCTGATGCCTGGGTACTGCCAATGTTTCCGGGTCTCCAAAACTGGCGATTTAATTTACCTCTTCTCTTGACAGCCGTAATCTTATCAGGTTCACGTGCTATGTTGTGCAGAGGTGTTATCGCTACCAATCTGGGCCTAATACTTCGACGACTTGGCCTCGTACAAAAAGTTGGCTTTGATGCCAGAGGTGCCTACCATGCGGAGTGGACAGAGTACCAGGTAGTACAGCATCCGCGCCTGATACAAGAAATATCTGACCTTGAAAAACAGGCTATCCAAACAGCAGACTACCGGCTCGCGGTCTCACAGCATCTTATCCAATATTGGCAGGAGACCTACAGCTATGTTGGGCAAGACCATATTCAGGTTCCTTGCTCACTTAGTAAGGCTTTTATGCCTCCCCTTCCGAGTGAAGAAGTGCGACGTCAACTCAAAAATCAGCATGGGTTAAGTGCAGAGGATATTATTTTTGTATATAGTGGCTCACAAGCGGGATGGCAGTCCCTGGAAATACTTGATCAGATAGCGTTTCGTCTGATCAGCAACCACGACCATATCCATCTGCTGCTTCTAGCACAAGTTGACCTGAACAACCTCAGCGTGTACCGTGCCTATCCTAACCGGGTGTCAGCTTTGTGGGTAAAACACGATCAGGTCTACAATATTCTCTCTATGTGTGACTATGGTCTCATGATACGGGAGCAGTCGGTGACTAACCAAGTAGCCTCCCCTACTAAATTTGCAGAGTACCTAGCTGCTGGTCTTGAAATTATCATCTCACCGCACCTGGGAGACTATTCGCAAATGACAAAGGAGCAGCAATGGGGCTATGTATGGCAGGATGAGCTTATCAGCCATCCGTGGCAACAACTCACCGAAGCTCGGAAAATGTATCTTCATCAGCAGGCACTGCAACATTTTTCTAAAGAAGTTTTTGACCCTATGTACCAGCAACTATTGGATGGCCTCTCGTAAGTGCTGTAGGCTTCATGAGAGGACTTGCTTTTATTTCTTCATTTGTTTAAATGTACTTCCTTTTCACATCTCCCAGGACTATGGCTACTTCAACTACCCTCCCAGTATTGAGGCATCTAAAGATAGTGAAATGGCTCAATCCCCTGCTGGCCGGGATGATGCGCGGGATATTCTGGCTAAAATCACAGGCTGCTTATCTCAACCTGCGCTGGCGGCGGCGGATACTGCCATCGGAGGCGCGCACGTTGGCACAACAGTATTTTACCCTTGAGTGCCTCCGACAGTCACAGGGATTTAATTTTGTGATCCGGAAACCTGCATGAAAATAGTCCTGCTCGCTGACGGTGTATATCCCCATGCGGTAGGGGGCATCCAGCGCCATACGGCCCTGATGTGCCAATACCTGCTCCAGGCTGGGGTGGAGGTGTCCTTGTATCACCCGCACACAGACCTGCAAGGGCCGGTGCTGGCAGAGACGGGACACGGCTTCCGGGAGACAGCTATCCCATTTCCGGCTCCCATGCGGATTCCGGGACACTATATCTACGCCAACTGGCTGTATGCCAAATCGCTGGCGGCAGCAGTCAGGCGGCAGGATGCAGATGCAGACCTGATCTACGCACAAGGATTTACGGGATGGGCCTGGGCAGCAGATACCAGACCTGCCGACTCCCCCCCGCTCTGGGTCAACCTCCACGGCCTGGAGATGTACCAGTACGCCGCTAACCGGCGCGAGCGCCTGATCCAGCGCCTGCTCCGGATCCCGGCGGATACGCTGCTCCGGAGGGCCTCCTATCTGCAGTCGCTCGGCGGCAAGCTCACCGACATCCTCCGGGAGCGGGGTGTCACCGAAGACCGGATCCGGGTCCTGCCGATCGGTGTTTCATCGGACTGGCTCATACCTGAGACCTCGATGCGTGCGCCGCACCAGCCCCGCCGGCTGGTATTCATCGGGCGATATGAGCGGCGAAAGGGTCTGCCTGAGCTCCAGCAGGTGCTGATCCGCCTTCAGGCTGCGGGAGTTCCCTTCCAGATAGATATCATCGGCGATGTGCCTCCGGAGGTACGGCTCCAGGCTGACGCGGTGCGGTATCATGGACTGATCCGTGACACGGCATATATCCAGCAGGTATTGCGGGCGGCTGATATATTGGTCAGTCCCAGCTACGCTGAGGGGATGCCGACCGTGATCCTGGAGGCCATGGCCTGCGGATGTGCGGTTGTGGCGACAGATGTAGGGGCCGTACGGGAGCTGATCACACCGGAGACGGGCTGGCTGATCCCGCCGGGAGATACAGATGCACTGGAGGCTGCCATACGCGCTGCTATCCAAACGCCGGATGATATACTCCGCACACGTCAGGTACAAGGGCGAACCCTCGTGGAAAAGCAGTACCGCTGGGAGACTGTCGCCAGCCAGATGATCCGCACCTTCCGGGAGGTCGTGCCCAATGGACAAATGATTAACTTGCCGGTGTCTTGAGGAAATTTATAGGTACATACAGCAGCATATTTTTTGCACTGCCCCTGTTGTTTTTCACGGGCAATATCTTTGAGCCCCTGAGTTATCCGGTGCTGCTGATTTTTATGCTTTTCTGGTCTTACCGGGACCAGGATTCCCATATGATCCTCATGCTGCTGCTGATTCTGATCCTGGGCGACAGCCGGGAGTATCAGTTGTTTTTTGTCAAAAACCTCCGCATCATCGCCATCCTGATCGTTTTTTTTCGCACCCTGGTGATGATGGGTGCAGGGCGTATCCGGCTTAATCCTTACTACCTGTATATCCTGCCTTTTATGGTGATCGCGATCCTGGGCGCCTTCCGCAACCCGGAGTTTGTGACATCAATCTCCAAGATGATCTCCTACCTGATGCTGCTCTTTGTGGCGATACATTACCTGCCGTATCAGATCAGGACACGGGGCGAAGGCCTGATGCGTGACATTGTTATTTTTATCGCCCTGATTTTGCTTTCAGGACTGGGGTTAATATACGTTCTGCCCAGGGTAGCCATCATGGGCGTACGGTATCGGGGATTACTTGGCAATCCTAACGGCCTGGGGATGTATTGTACGATGGTGTTCCCGATCGTCCTGATCACCGGATCGCTCTACCCGAAACTCAGGCGCTGGGTGCTAATCGCCGCAGGGCTGGTGATTTTTTCTACCCTGCTGTGCGGCTCCCGCACAGCGCTGGGCACCGTTGGGATATTTGTGCTGCTGCATTTTTTTTACCGCGGCCAAAGTATCCGGGCAGCCCTGCTCTGGATTTTTGTATTGCCTGCGATTTTTATCTTTTTCTCTGTGGTGCGGCTGGAGGATCTGGTGGCCAAAATCGGGGTGGATGAATACCTGCGGGTAGAATCTCTGGCGACAGGTACGGGGCGGTTTCTGGCGTGGCAGGTAGGTTGGAACCATATTCAGGAAAACTTCTGGATCGGTAAGGGATTTGCCTATGAGGAAATCCTTTTTCATGAGCTGGCTGACTTTTTTATATACACAGAACATCAGGGGGGTATGCACAACTCATACCTGACCTTTATCATGAACAACGGCATCATTGGGTTTATCCTCATCGCCCTGTTTATTATCGGCTGGATGCGGAAGATGCGTTGCCGGGCCTTTGCGGTACCATTTACGATCTCGATGCTGATCTCCGCCAGTTTTGAGAGCTGGCTCACGTCCTCCCTCAATGCGTTCAGCATTCATTTTCTGATCAGCCTGACCCTGCTGACTTTATATCCGGACTTGCTCCAGCTATCTGCCCCGACGCCTGTTACAGCTCATGAACCAGCCGCCTGATATCCTCATCCTGACCGATTGGTTTGCGCCAGGCTACAAAGCCGGCGGACCGATCCGCTCCTGTGTCAACCTGGTGGGCCTGCTCGGCGACCGGGCACGGCTGAGGGTGCTCACCACCGATACCGATGCCGGCGATACACATCCCTACCCTGATATCAGGCCGGATCATTGGATACCTTTTGGGACCAGTCATGTATATTACCTCTCCCGGTCACAGATGCGCCCGGCCCGTATCATGCGCCTGCTGCGCAACACCCAACCGGGATGCCTGTATATCAACAGCTTGTTTTCGCCCTGGTTTACTTTATTCCCACTTATACTCAAGCGGCTGGGACTCTTACAGGTACCGGTTGTGCTTGCCCCAAGGGGCATGCTCCAGGCGGGCGCGATGCAGTACAAATCCCGGAAAAAACAGTTGTTCGTCTCGTTGTTCCGTGCGGCAGGTATTCACCGGTTAGTACGGTTTCATGCTACTGACGAGCAGGAAAAACAAGACATACACCACCACCTGGGGACGAAAGTTCAGGTACGGGTCATCCCCAATATACCCGCATCGCCCCCTCTGCGACCGGCCACACTGGATAAAACCCACGGCGTGCTGCGATGCGTGTTTGTGTCCCGGATTTCGCCTAAAAAAAACCTGGATTACCTGCTCCATGAACTGAAAGGTTTCACGGCGCAGCTTCACCTGGATATTGTAGGACCCGTAGAGGATGTTGAGTATCAGTCTCTTTGTGAAGGGATCATCAGCATCCTGCCCCCTAATGTTTCAGTCACATGGATCGGGCCTGCTGAGCCGGAAGCGGTGCAGGCATACCTTCAGGGCAGCCACATATTTGTATTGCCTACTCACGGGGAAAACTTTGGACATGCGATCTACGAGGCACTGGCCGCAGGCCGGCCGGCCCTGATCAGTGACCGGACTCCCTGGCGCGGACTCGCAGCAGCACGGGCAGGCTGGGATATCCCCCTCGAAACCCCTGACGCGTTTAGGGCCGCCCTTGTCACAGCCGCCGCATGGGACCAGGCGACCTTTGACGAATGGTCTCACGCAGCTCACCACCTGGCTGTCACATATGCGCAACCTGATACCCTGGCACAGGCTTATCTTGACCTTTTTACCCCATGAGTACCCACGCCACCACTGACCTCAGCACCTTCGACAACCGCTGGTACCAGCCGGGCCGGTCGCTGCTGGTGCGTACCCTCTGGTTTCTCCTCAATGCCCTGCTCATGCAGGCCCGATGGCTCCCGAGCTCCGGCGTCAGGGTCCGCTTGCTCCGATGGTTTGGAGCTACTGTAGGGCAGGGTGTTGTCATTAAACCGTCTGTAAACATCAAGTATCCCTGGCGGCTCCGGATAGGTAACCATGTCTGGATCGGTGAGTATGCCTGGATAGACAACCTGGCAGATGTCACCCTCGGTGACCACGTCTGTATCTCTCAGGGCGCTATGCTGCTGACGGGCAACCACGATTATAAATCAACCGCTTTTGACCTGAAGATCGGTGCCATCACCCTCGAAAACGGCGTCTGGATCGGTGCCAAATCTGTCGTGTGTCCCGGTGTCACCTGCCGGTCACATGCTGTGCTGGCCGTCGGCTCGGTCGCTACGGGCGAACTGGTACCCTACACCATTTACCAGGGCAATCCGGCCCAGGCCATTCGTCTCCGCAACCTGCACCTATGAAGATTTTATTTTTATACTCTGAAGTAGCTGGTTATTTCCTGCGCTGCGCGGAGCGCCTCCACCAGTTATACGGCTGCGAAATACATGTAGTACGCTGGCCGGTACATCCGGAGGCCCCGTTTCAGTTCCGTACCTACGAAGGGGTGACGTTTTATGAGCGCCGCGAGCTCAGTGATGCAGACTTGTATGCCCTGTACAAACGCCTCAACCCGTCCCTGGTCTATACCGTAGGCTGGCTGGATCCGGGCTATCTGCGCCTCTCCCGTCAAATCCGGCAGGACGGCATCCCGGTCGTATGTGGGATAGATACCCACTGGCGGGGTGACCTGCGGCAGCAGATCGCCGTACAGGTATCTCCGTGGCGGATCAAGCCTTGTTTTAGCCATATGTGGACACCAGGCTTGTACCAATATGAGTATGCCCGCCGCCTGGGATATGCGCGGGAGCATATCCTCCCGGGGTTGTACTGTGCCGATGTAGCAGCATTTGAGGCAGCTGGTAGGGCCGCACTGCCGGCCAAAACCCAACAGTATCCCCGTCAGCTCCTCTATGTGGGGCGGTTTGTGGAGGTCAAAGGGGTAAGGCAGCTCTACGAGGCATTTACCAGCCTCACCGATACCGAGCGCAATGGCTGGACCCTCTCCCTGACCGGTGCCGGACCACTCCGGTCGCAACTGCCGGAGACCCGGTCCGTCCAGGTGCGTGACTTTGTGCAGCCAGAAGACCTGCCAGGGCTGGCGCAGGAGGCAGGTGCTTTTATCCTGCCCAGTACCTTTGAGCCGTGGGGGGTCGTGATGCATGAGTTTGCAGCGGCAGGTTTGCCCCTCCTGGCCTCCCATGCGTGCGGAGCCGCCACGGCCTTCATTCGGGCAGGGTATAATGGCTGGACCTTTTCGGGTACGCCGGAAAGCTTACGGGCCGCCCTGGTAGCCTTGTTTCAGACCGCTGACCATACCCTGCTCCGCATGGGACAACGCAGCCAGGCCCTGAGCCACCAGATCACCCCTGAAAGCTGGGCTGCGACCCTGATGCAGGTATTAAACCCCTATATTTCACCCGCCTGATCCCGACCAAACCATAAAACAAACCATATCATATGTGTGGAATCGCTGGTTTTACTGGAGAATACGACCTTGAGAAAGCCAGCCGGATGATCCGGCAGGCAACGGATGCCATTGCACACCGGGGTCCTAACTCGGATGGACATTTTGTCCGGGCAGGCGTCGCCCTCGGCCACAGGCGTCTCTCGATCATAGACCTGTCGGCCGCTGCCAATCAGCCCATGGCGGATGCTTCCGGCAGATACACGATGGTCTATAACGGCGAGGTGTATAACTACGAGGAGGTACGGGCCCAGCTCCCGCCGGGATATACCTTCCAGAGCAACAGTGACACCGATGTGGTCCTGGCGGCTTATATCACCTGGGGCCCTGCCTGCCTCAGCCGCCTCAACGGAATGTTTGCCCTGGCCATATGGGACGAGGTCGAACAATCTTTGTTTATTGCCCGGGACCGGCTCGGTATCAAACCCTTGTATTATACCTGGCAAAACGGGCAACTGGGTTTTGCCTCAGAAGTACGCCCGCTGATCCGGAGCGGGGTTGCAGCCCCTGTCCTCAACCGGGCTGCCCTGCCCGAGTACCTGCGCTACTATACGGTCCACGCGCCCCGCACCCTGGTGGAAGGCGTACACCAGCTCATGCCGGGTACCTATGGGCTGGTGAAGGACGGAGCGCTTCATCTGCACCGATACTGGTCACTCACCGCCGCCCGTACTGAGGCGAGCACCCATGACTATGCCCAGACCTGCACCCGCGTGCGGGAATTGCTGCGGGATGCCGTGCAGCGCCGTCTGATCAGCGATGTTCCGCTGGGGGCTTTTCTCTCCGGGGGGATAGACTCCAGTGCCATTGTGGCGCTGATGGCGACGGTATCCGAGACGCCGGTTCATACGTTTTCGATCATATTTGACGAGAAGGCATTTGATGAGTCGCCCTACTCCAGCCTGATCGCCCGTAAGTACGGCACCCAGCACCACCCGATCAAACTCAGCCCCGGCGACTTCCTCCGCGAGCTGCCGCGTGCGCTGGCAGCTCTGGACCACCCCAGCGGCGATGGCCTGAACAGTTATGTGGTCTCAGAGGCCACCAAAAAAACAGGGTTTACCGTTGCACTCTCCGGCCTGGGCGGAGACGAATTGTTTGCCGGGTATCCGGTTTTCACGCGGTATGAGCAACTGCTGCGCCACCCTTTGTACCGTATCCCACGTCCCCTGCGGCAGGCGGGTGCGGCCCTGGCGGGTGTGCTCCGGAATAATCATCAGACCGAACGTCTTAAAGGTTTTTTGACAGCGGAAACACCTGATTTCCAACATCTGTACCCGACCTTCCGAAAACTCTACGATGATGCCGAGCTCAGCGCCCTCATCGGCCAGCCAGCTCCCCCCAATGATGTCCTGCAACAGGTTTTTTCGGCTTCCGAGCTTCAGGACATCAGCCGCCTGCCTGTCCTGAGCCAGGTAAGCGCAGGGGAGATCGCCACCTATACCCAGAATGTCCTCCTCCGGGATACGGATCAGATGAGCATGGCCCATGCACTGGAGGTGCGGGTACCGTTTTTTGATTATACCCTCGTGGACTATGTGATGGGGATACCCGATGTCCATAAGTATCCCGCTTCGCCCAAAAAACTCCTGGTAGATGCCATGGGAGACCTGATTCCCGCAGAGATCGTCAACCGGCCTAAGATGGGATTTGTATTCCCGTGGGCACATTGGCTGCGCCATGACCTCAGGCCCCTGGCGGAGCGACATCTGCAGGCGCTGGGACAACGGGAAGGGTTTGATGCGGCGTTTCTGGCGCAATTTTGGGCAGCCTTTCAGGCAGGAGATACCCATGCGACCTGGATGAAACTCTGGATGCTGATCGCGCTTAATGCCTGGATGGAACAAAACGAAATTCAGTAATTGCGGATACCGTCAATTTTTCGCCTTTCTTTACATCTCCGTAATGTTTGGCGGGTTGACATGTTTAATTGGGTTGTCTAACTTTCGCCCGTGTAAACCACTCCTGAACAAACCACTTTGAAAATGAAAACAGCACTCGTATGCGGCGGCGGTGGATTCATCGGCAGCCATCTGGTGAAGCGCCTGAAGCGCGAGGGGTATTGGGTACGTGCCGTAGATCTCAAATATCCTGAATACAGCCCGTCTGCGGCAGATGATTTTGTGCAGGGTGACCTGCGGGACCAGCTCCTGTGCCGCGAGATTGTGGATCGTCCTTTTGACGAGGTGTATCAGCTTGCTGCGGATATGGGCGGAGCCGGGTTTATTTTTACCGGTGAGAATGACGCGGATATCATGCACAACTCTGCTTCTATCAACCTCAACATGGTAGAAGTATGCCGCCATGCAGGGGTCCGGAAGATTTTTTACTCTTCTTCTGCTTGTATTTATCCGGCTTATAACCAGGAAGACCCTGAAAATCCCAACTGTGCCGAAGCATCTGCCTACCCGGCGGCTCCTGACTCCGAGTATGGATGGGAAAAACTTTTCAGTGAGCGCCTGTATTTTGCCTATGCCAAAAACCACGGACTCGAAGTGCGGGTCGCCCGTTTTCACAACATCTTCGGGCCGGAAGGCACCTGGACCGGCGGCCGCGAAAAAGCCCCTGCTGCCCTGTGCCGCAAGGTAGCAGAGGCGCCTGAAGGGGGCCAGATTGAGATCTGGGGCGATGGCAAACAAACCCGCTCCTTCCTCTACATTGACGAGTGCCTGGAAGGTATCCGCCGGATGATGGAGGCGGATTTTGTCGGCCCGGTTAATATCGGCTCTGACGAAATGATCGCTATCAATGACCTGGCACGTATGGTCATCAGGATCTCCGGTAAAAACCTGACCATCAAAAACATCCCCGGACCGACCGGGGTACGGGGCCGCAACTCCGACAACCAGCTTATAGAAGCTGAGCTGGGCTGGCGTCCGACCCAACCCCTGCTGACGGGTATGGAGCAGACTTTTGCGTGGGTATCTGCGCAGGTCGCCCAGAAGGCCGCAGCACCCCTCGCCAAATAATCTCCAGCCCCCCGGCCATGCCGGGGGGTATTCTCTTCATCAACCCCTACGCCGTTGAAAATCCTGGTTTTGTCACGCCTCTACTGGCCTGATACGGTCGCCGTAGCCCAGCACCTGGGAGACTACACCTTTGCGCTGGCGGAGGCTGGACACTCGGTGACGGTCCTCACCAGCACCCACGCCTATGAAGACCCCAAGATCACCTGGGCTGAGCAGGAGACCCACCAGGGGGTTGAGATCATCCGGATTGACCATCAGGCAGCGGACAAATCCTCCCGGCTGAAACGTATCCTGGATTTTGCGTGGTTTAATCTCCTGATTTTCTGGAAAGCCCTGACCATCAAGGGGAAATATGAGGTCATTCTGGGCCTGACCAATCCCCCGCTGTTGTCACTTTTTGGGGTGATCATTGCCCGCCTGCGGGGCAGTAAGTTTTGTTACTGGACGATGGACTTGCAGCCTGAGCTGGCCATAGAAGCGGGGTATATCAAAGCACGGAGCCTGACGGCCCTGGGGCTGACCTGGATGGGCAACCTGATTTTCCGCCAGTCAAATGCGATCATCGCCCTGGATACCTATATGCGCGACCATATCGTCAGGCGCGGCGGACGCCCGGATCGTATTGCGGTACTGCCTCCCTGGCCGGTCATGGCACAGGTGTATGAGGGCGCCCGGATGGACAATACTTTCCGGCTCCAGCAGGGATTTGGGGACAAAATAGTCATCATGTACTCCGGCAATCACGCAGTAGTACACCCGCTGGACACCCTGCTGGCGGCAGCCCTGCACCTGCGGGATGATCCGAGGTTTTTATTTGTGTTTATTGGCGGAGGGGTTCGCAAGCAGGATGTGACCCAATTCAAAGCCCAACACCACCTCGACAATATCCTCCAACTCCCCTATCAGCCCCGCGACGTAATCCACCTCTCCCTAGGCTCGGCTGATCTCCAGGTGGTCATCATGGGCGACGGACATGTGGGGTATACCCACCCCAACAAAATTTATGGTGCCATGTACATCGGCAAACCGATCCTGTACATAGGTCCACGTCCCAGCCATATAGATGATATTCTGACGGTTTGTCCCGGCAATATCAGTGTACAACACGGAGACGGTATCGCCCTCCGGGACGCCCTGCTGGAGTTTGCTACTGCGCATGAATCCGTCTGGACAGAAATCGGGCGCCAAAACCGGATCTATGCGCACCGCAACTTTGAGCCCCAAAACCTGATCCAGCAGCACCGGCGGGTGATCGAGCGGCTCTGATACCAGAGACCCTGATCCTGGCACCATTCAGGGGCCGGATCAGACCATAGCCCGGCACTGCTTGCGGGACATAACGGTATTTATGTAGTTTTCCCCTTATTTAAAAAGCTGTTATTCAACTGTCTGCACATGAAACCTATCATTCTGATCACCGGGGGAAGCGGATACATCGGCTCCCATACAGCCATTGAACTCATCAACGAAGGCCGCTACGAAGTCGTCTCCCTGGACAGCCATGTCAACTCCTCTAACCGCACCCTGGACCGGATCGAGGAAATCACCGGTACCCGTATCCGCGCCTATGACGTAGACCTCTGCGACCTGGCTGCTACCCGCCAGGTATTTGCAGACAACCAGGGCATAGCCGGAGTAGTTCACTTTGCAGCACTCAAATCTGTAGGAGATTCTGTCGAAAATCCCCTCGGATACTACGAAAATAACCTCCTCTCGCTGATCAACATCCTGAAGTTGTGCGAGGAATTTGCCGTACCCAATTTTATCTTCAGCTCTTCCTGCTCTATCTACGGCAATATCAGCAGCCTGCCTGTCACAGAAGAAACCCTCGTATCCGAGCCGGAATCACCATATGCCTATACCAAACTGGTCGGCGAGCGTATCATCCGGGACTTCTGCCAGATCAGCCAGCATGTCCGGGGCATCTCCCTGCGATACTTCAATCCGGTCGGCTCACATGCCTCCGGCCTCAACGGCGAGGCTCCGATCGGCCGCCCCAATAACCTGGTCCCGGTCATCACCCAGACAGCCGCCGGCCTGATCCCTCAGATGACGGTTTTTGGGGGGGACTACCCTACCCGCGACGGGTCCTGTGTACGTGACTACATCCACGTGACTGACATCGCCATCGCCCACCTCAAAGCCCTCGACCATCTCGTCAAGCATCCTGACGGCAAAGCATATGATGCCTTTAACCTCGGCTCCGGTCAGGGGGTCAGCGTCCTGGAAGCCATTGAGGCATTTGAGCGGATCACCGGCCAGCAACTCAACTATGTCGTAGGGCCCCGTCGCCCCGGAGACGTGGTCGCCATCTACTCCGACTGCTCCAAAGCCCGCGATGTCCTGGGATGGACCCCGCAGTATGGCATAGACGAGATGATCGCCTCTGCCTGGAAGTGGCAGCTCCGCCTCAATGCCGAGCGCGTCAACGCCTGAAAATCGCTTTCACCATACACCGCGAGGCTGTCCAACAGGGCAGCCTCTTTTTTATACCATACCGGAATCCTTAACAACTTCCTTACGTGGGGGTTATATGAAATCTGGTGTTTGCTGCATACCCACAGTATCCTGATCATGTCTTCTTTTGCCCATATTACCCTTCAGCCCTGGGTCGAAAAAAGGATCCTCACCTTTCTGAACCGGGCCCGAACGCCTGATGACTTTTCCCTGGAGCACCTGGCCCCAAGCCACCCTGGGGCTGAGCGCGAGTATGGGATCGGCACAGTAGTAGCCCGGCGTATCCTGGACCGGAGAACCTCCCTTTTCCGGTTCTCCCACCTCGCCCAGTTGGAGGACATCCCGGGGCTGGGCCATGACAAAATCCGGGATCTGATCGAAGCCCTGGGGGTGCCTGCCTCCGAAGCCTTCCGCCGGAGCATGTACAACGGGGTTATTGGCGAAAACTTTATCTTCGGCTATGATGATACGCCCGTAGGCTCCCGACAGGTGCTGGACGAACTCTCCGCCAATCCTTACCGGCTCCAACAGTTTGTGGCAGAGCGGGTGATCGCCCTGTGCTTTGAGCGGTTCAACCACCAGCAGACCGCCCAGCTCGCCGGCAGGCTGGCCCGTCTGGCACCCGTGGAGTCACATACGGAGGCTTACCTGGCCCGGTATCCCTTTGCCGCCTGGCTGTTCCGCATCAGCGGCGACAACTGGTTTTCATTTGACCGGGCACTGGCTGAGGTGGACCGCTATCTCCAGGCCTACGACAACTACGAGGACCGGCTGGAACTCCACCTCCTGCGTGGTTTTGAAAACCACTGGACCCTCGTGCAGCCCATCACCACCTACGATCTCCCGGTTGTCCTCAACTATCCCGAGCAAAAAGTCACCCTCTGGTGGATGCAGCTGAATGATTGAGGGGGCATACGACCGCATTTCAGGCTATATACGTTTCTGATCCGGGGCAAAGGGTACTTCATTTACCTGTTGCTGGCATTACATACCCCATTTGCATTGCCCGGAATTTTCCGGATATTGGAAGGGTAGACTTACCCTATTACCCGCATGGAATCCTGGTTTTGTATTGTGAACCCCGCCGCAGCCGGTGGCACGGCTCCTCGCACATGGCAACAGTTTGAAAATCAACTCATTGCCCAGGGGCAACCTTATACTGCACACCTGACACAAGCTACAGGCCATGCCACGAGCCTGGTCCACCAGGCAATCCGGGAGGGAGCCCGTACGATCATCATCATCGGCGGAGACGGTACGGTCAATGAAGCTGTCAACGGGCTGATGACGCAAGACATGGTGCCGAGCCATGCGGTCCGCCTCGGGTTTGTGCGGGCAGGCACAGGGACTGACTGGGCACGTACCCACCAGTTTCCAGCCCGAATCCCGGACCTGGTTTCCCGCATGATGCAGGGGAGCGTCCGGATGCAGGATGCCGGTAAAATTTCCTATACACGAGATGGTGAAGACCGTGTCCGGTATTTCAACAATGTAGCCGGGATGGCATTTGACGGATATGTAGTCGAGCGGACCCAGACGCAGTCCAAACATGGGCTGGCCGGGCAGGCTTTTTACCTCATGGGACTGCTGCGCCACATGAATACCTTCTCCAGCCCCGTCATGCGGATCGAAGGGCCGGACTTTGTGATGGAGGCGCCCTGCTTTTGCCTTAATGCAGGTATCTGCCGCTACAGCGGGGGCGGGATGCAACTGGTCCCGCGGGCGATCCCGGACGACGGATTGCTGGATATCACCTTTATCGAACACATGACCCCGGCTGAGGTCGTCCGAAATATTGCCCGGCTCTACAACGGGACCCTCTACACACACCGGAAGGTACATCACTTTAAGACCCCCCATATCACGGTCAGTGGTATCACCCCGCTGGAGGCCGATGGCGAACTCCTGGGCACTACCCCAGCCCGGATCGAGGTCATTCCGGCAGCCTTGTGTGTGCTGGGTGTACCGTGACCGTCGCCTAACCCTCTTGCCGTTTCACCGTACAGCACAGCGTAAACATCTGTCTTATGATCAATGTAGGTATAGACCTCGGCACCACCCAATCGGCTATCGCGCGGTATGAAAAAGGCCGCATTACCCTCTACCGCAACCCTGTCACCCACCGGGACACCCTGCCCTCCGTAGTGGGGGTACGGGAAGGCCGTATCCTCACCGGCGAAAAGGCCCAAGCCCTGCTGCAACGGTATCCGGCGTCTGTAGCGGGCGGGTTTAAGCGAAAAATGGGTACAGATGCCGTGTACACCCTTGAGGATCAGACTTTTACCCCACAGGAACTCTCGGCCTGTATCCTCCGCGAGTTGCGTACCTTCATTCAGACAGGTGAGCAGCCCGAGGCTGCCGTGATCACCATTCCAGCCTCATTTGATACGATCCAGAGCAATGCGACCCGCGAAGCAGGGCGTCTGGCGGGGTTTCAGCAGGTGGTTTTGCTACAGGAGCCCGTGGCTGCCAGCCTGGCCTTTGCCAATCAGGTACGGGCGGATGCATTTGAGGAAGGGCAATGGCTTGTGTATGACCTCGGTGGTGGCACCTTTGATGTGGCCCTTGTCTCCATACAAGAGGGCGAGATGCAAGTCCTTGACCACGAAGGCGACAATTTTCTTGGTGGACAAGACATAGACAAAGCCCTGGTAGAGCAGTTGGTCATCCCCCGGATGGAGGCAGAAGGCGAGTTTTTTCACCTGGAGCGGGAGATGAAAAGTGCCAGCGGCCGGTATCATACCCATTACCAGCAACTGGTGCGGCTGGCTGAAGCCGCCAAGATGGAACTCTCCGTACATGAAGAAACCACGATCGAATACGAAATTACAGACGAGGCGCAGGTCATCCATACGTTCCACATCCCGGTGACACGTGCAGCCCTGGAGTCGGCAGCCGAGCCCCTCGTCACGCGCACCGTGCGCCTGATCCGGGATATGCTTAGCCGCAACCAGCTCGGACTGGCCGACATCAAGTTTGTGCTGATGGTCGGTGGCTCGACCTATATGCCTTATGTACGCCGGGAGACCGGGCGGCAATTGGGCATACCGGTACACACAGGTATAGACCCTGTCACGGCAGTAGCGGTAGGCGCAGCCTATTATGCTGCCACACGCCCCCTGACACAGGCTGCGGCCCCTGATGTCCCGGCTTCCCGGCTACAAGTACGGGCGGCCTGGCAAAAAAGTACCCGCGAACTCAAGGAGTACTTCACCGCCCGGTTTACGGGCAGCCTCCAGGGCCTTCAGTACCGGATCGTACGGGCTGACGGAGGATTTGATACCGGCCTGCTCCTGCTGGAGGGCCAGATCAAGGCATTTCTGCCCCTGCTCCGGGATACCTATAATGAGTTTGTGCTGACCGTGTATGAAGCCGACGGGACGCCAGTGCCCACAGCCCTGGGCCCGATCGGGATCAACCAGGGCCGCTACAACCTGGCAGGGCAGCCCCTCCCGCAAGACCTTTGTCTGGAAGTAGATGACCTGGAGGCACAGGGCACTCATCTGGAGGTCGTTTTTCCTAAAAACAGTGTATTGCCTCTGCGTACCACCCTGGTGCGGCAGGCGACACGTACCGTCTCCCGTGGATCAGCGTCCCGGCTCTCCATCAACATCGTAGAAGGACCGGGAACCAGCCTCCCGGCTGCGGGGCTGACGATCGGATTTATCAGCATCCCAGGCCAGGCCCTGACCAGTGACCTGATACGGGGCTCGGACGTGGAGATTGTCCTGGAACTGTCTGAGTCACGTGACCTGACGATCCGGGCTACCCTCCTGGTTACAGGACAGGTATTTGAGCAGGTATTCACGCCCCGTGAGCGGCATGTCAACCTGATACGCCTCCGGGATGAAGTTCAGCTCCTCAGCATCCGCCTTCAGACCGAAATCCGGGAGGCAGAAGACCGGGAAGATTTTGAGGGGGCAAGGCTGCTGACAGATCTGGAGTACGAGCTCCTGGAGCTGACAGATCAGGCTCGCCAGACAGCAGATGATGACGCGACTGAAGCCCGCTACCAACTGGATGATCAGAAACGCCGCCTTGCCCGGCGCATTGATGAGCTGACCCGTGACAAGACCCTCAACCAGGTGAAAGCTGATTATTTTGCAGCCAAACGAAATATGGAGCGGGTACTCCAACTCTATGAGCCTACCCCCGAACACCAGACAGCCTGGCAAACCCTGCTGGCAGATGAAAAACAGGTGCTCATTTCCCAAAGCCCGCTACATATCCGTGAATACATCCAGGCCGTCAATAAGCTGGCCTGGCAGGTGAAATGGAATAGTTTTCCATTTCTTGAAAGCTTGTTCTGGTCCATCAGATTTGGGCAATACGGTGAACTCTCACCTCCCGATACACTGGACCAGCTCACCCAGCAAGGCCAGGCGGCGATTGAGGCCCGCCAGATCATGCAGCTCAAAATTACCATCAACCAACTCTGCGAACTCCTGCCCCCCTCAAGGCCCAGCCCCCTTGCTCCAGGGTCCACGGGCATTGCTTAAAAATAAACAACATTTTGATATTCAACACATTAGCTCATACAGCATGGAATTTCATTTGCGATTCTGATTGAAACCATGTTGTTTTGTACCCAGATTATTATGCCGGTACGCATCAGCAAAAAATTCCGTTTTGAGTCGGCTCACTTCCTGCCGGCTATGCCAGAAGGCCACCAGTGCCGTCGGCTACATGGCCACAGTTTTAAAATGGATGTAAATGTCGAAGGGGAAGCAGACCCTGAGACAGGGTTGCTGATGGATTTTGGCGATATAAAAAAAATCGCACAGCCTTATGTGGATTTGCTGGACCACTGGTGTATCAATGAGGTAGGCGAACGGCTGGGAGAACCGCTTCTCTCCAATCCCTCTTCTGAAAACCTGGCCCGCTGGTTTTATGAAAAACTAGCCCCACACCTTCCGGGCTTGTACAGCATCACGGTGTATGAGACCTGTACTACCCGGTGCGAATACCGCCCCGGCTCTTTTGTCTGATATGAAACGGATTAATATTGCCATAGATGGGTACTCAGGTTGTGGCAAAAGCACGACTGCCCGTGCCGTCGCCCGCCACCTGGGATACACGTACATTGATACTGGTGCCATGTACCGGGCGGTGACCCTGTACTTTCTCCGGCATGCCATCCCCTATGATGCCGAAACCCCTGCTATGTGGGAGGCATTGGGACAGATTGAGTTACACTTTCACCCGACTGACGAGCCCGGGAAGTGTGACATGATCCTCAATGGCGAAAACGTCGAGCATGCCATCCGCACCCTGGAGGTATCCCAGGCGGTCAGCCCGGTGAGTGTGCATCCTGTCGTGCGGCGGGCACTGGTAGCCCAGCAGCAACAGATGGGGAAAGCACGGGGGGTGGTCATGGATGGGCGGGACATCGGGACAGTTGTTTTTCCGGATGCTGAGCTGAAGGTATTTATGACGGCCGAGCTGGAGATGCGCTCCCGGCGGCGGCAGGCGGAGCTGGCCGAAAAAGGCATAGACGCCACCCTGGATGAGATTATCTCCAATCTTCAGACCCGCGACCAGATAGACGCCAACCGGTCCGAAGGCCCTCTCCGCAAGGCGGATGACGCCGTGGAGATTGATACTACCCATATCACCTTTGAGGACCAGGTCTCGCAAGTCTGCCACCTGGCACATGCCCGTATGGAAGAGGTCTCAGCCAAGGTCTGAACCGGCCCTCACCGACTGTCAGACCCGTGGTGTATCTCCGGATACCTTATCGGTGGGTTTGTCTTCGTTCCAGGTTATACCTGCGGTAGTGGCTTCCAGCCAGGTGATCCCGCGTGAAAACTTGATCCACGTAATTTCCAGCAGGCTCAGCAGCTGGAAAAAAAAGGGTTTCGGGTCTTGTCCGGACCATACAGGGTCTTTGGCTTGCCGGACCTGCCGGGTCAGACAGGCTGCCGGATGCAGCAAGGCCATGGCGTATTTGATTGCAAATGACTGGTTATCACCCTGTAACATGCCCTCTTCATCTAAAAATGCTGATGCCAGCCGTTGGTTGAGCAGGTGAGCTCCGCTGGTCCCCCGGGGATTACACTCTAAAAAATATGGGTGCTGTGTCTCGTCAACGATGACATCAAAACACAGCTGGCCTGTGTATCGGATCTCACGACCAAAAGTAGATACCTGCCTGAATACCTCCTCATGGTGTACCGGCTCAAAAAAGATCCCGGCCCCCTTACCTGCCCTGAACCGTGGACGGTAAGCAGCATACGCTTTGAGCCGGCCTGCGTCCCAGACAGAATACACACAGATCTCCTGCCCGCTGATATATCGCTGCACCACCCAGCGGTCCTGGTCCTCTTCTCCAAAAAAAGCGGAGCTTAGCCGCTGCCGTATCATAACCGATGATGCAAACCGGGAGTACACCGGCTTATATACATATTGGTCACTGTGTTCCCAGTCCGTGAAGGCCCGCAGCAGGACTGTCTCCGGGCAGGTCAGGGTCGGATGTGCGAGCCGGGTAAACTGATATTTGTGGTGGAGCTGGAGGATCAGCGCTTGGTCCACGGTCCATACCTTGCAGCCCAGATGATCCCGCAGCGCGGCCAGGTATATGGCTTCTTCGCAGGTAGGGATCACATGGTCTACTTTTTCGGCCTGAACGATGGCAGCCAGCCGCCTGGCAAAAGCCTCCGGGGTATATTCGGGCGCCGGCACGACGTAATAGGTATCTACCGACCCCGACCAGCGCGCAATTGGCAACCGGATGGCATCCGCCATGATGACACGGTGCCCCTGTGCATAAAAACTGCGGGCTAACTCCAACGCGACAGGGGCTCTGGCACCGGTGATCAGGATGGTTTGGGGAGACATGGTGCGGAGGTTGGGCGTTATGGGTTATGGGTTGGAGATTCGTTTTTTGCGGATAAAGCCGGGTTTTTTAGGAGTTTTCCACATTCCTTACGTCTCAATTGACTTCAGGGGTAAAATTGCGTAATATTGTACGTTAAGAACATGTATACTTATCCCTCTAATACCAATAGTAATATGACCACGGCAAATCTCGGTGGCGGCATGGGCTAAGGGCCTTGTTTATTCCTCCTCTTCACGCTTCCAGGACCACTGAAATTTTATGTCAGCCGGATAGGACAGGTATTCTTCCAGACTGTATTTGTACTGAAGATACCCCTCACCAACGGCTGTTGGCTCCTCTGTTTGATTGATAATCAGGGCATCGTGTTGGTTTTCATTTCGCAGGGCAGTAGCTTCTACAAAAAGCAGATCAAACGTGGCCGGGAGGATCAGCACAAACCGCAGGGCCTTGGCCTTACTTTTCAAAATAAGGTAGCTGCTCTCCGGCGGAAACATATTGTCCCAGCGGCAACTGTAATGATACGTCAGGGGGGTGGTTCGTACCCCATTTCTGAACCTGACCTCAAACTCTTTGCGGTTAGGGTCATTTTGCAAGAGTTGGGTTTGCAGGGATCGCCCCTTTTCGTCCCAGGCTTTGAGTTTGATCATCTCCCACTCCATAGGTCCCGTATGGCTGAATACGGTATGTTTTCGTTTCTGGATCGGATGCCCTTTGGAGACTACTTTGATGCTCTGCCGCAGCTCTGCATCGCCGTTTTCATTGAAGATGCGAATGGCGTACTCCAACTCCAGCACACGCTCATCATCCGGATCCTGGTCAAATAGGCTGCTCTCCCGGCGGGGACCGAGCTTGGTGATATAGGTGCGGATACGGTTGGCAGCCGCCCCCAATGCGGTCTCAGGTGTGAAGGCCTGAGATTTGTACGTGATATAGGTAACCCCCAGGAAATCTGTCGGCAGCTTGAGTGCAGCCGGATATCGCGGTTTGATCAGGATCGTACGCTCCCTGCCCAGCACCCCCATGAATAGTCCTGCCTCAAAAATGACATTGTCACGTGGTGCAGGTGTGGCTTGGCCCGGTGACGCTGTATGATCGTCCGGGGTAATGATAAATATAGCAAAATCAACCTCACGGGTCTGTGCGAGGAGGCTGTCCAGGGTATATCCCATCGGTGAGAATACGCCCTGGTCCCAGATGATCACGTCTGCGACTTCATCAAGCAATACCTGCAAGAGGTCTGCAATGGGTTTACCTTCTCGGGAGGAGCCAATAAATACGACAGGCAACACAGTTTGAGGAGTTGGGTTCATGATTCGGGTCAATATACTAATTTTTTTAGCAAAATCAATTTCGCCTGAAATATTTTGCCTGATAATTTTGAACACCCAATATCTATCACCCAAGATGGTACACTGGCCTCAGGGACCTGAATCGCAGACCCTTACTCCAGCCGGAAGTCCCGCCCCTCAAATCCCTCCGGTATCAGCAGGTCAAATGCTTCCTCTGTAGCCCGGCCCACAAATAACCCGCTGCGGATTGCCAGGTTATGAACTGAATCGGGAACATTACCGCCGACCAGGATGCCAAAGCGTTTTTTGTCGCGGTGTTCTGGCAAAAATGAAGGCAATGCCTTCAGGGTATCAATCAGCTCCTGGACGTGTTCGTCCCGGAGTTTGGTTTTGACCTCTGCTACCACTGCGGTATTACGATCACCATTGGCGACACCCAGCACATCCAGTTCTATGGTGGTGCCATGTGGCGTACGAATTTTCACGTTTTGGCTGACGGTAGTCGCACCAAACCGCTGCATCATGATACGCTCTATAGAGGGGAAAGCAAGTCCCTCCGCAAAAAAACCCAAACTCTGACTCAGGCTACCTACTTGCCTGCCTACCAGCTTGAGCTGCCGCTCCGTTTCCTGAAGTACCCGATCCGTTTCTTTTTGACGCTCTCGCAGGTCAAGGTTGCTCTCCTGCATGACGCGGTTGCCCTCCTGTATCTGGCGGTCGGTTTCCTGCATGCGGCGATCGGTTTCCTGCATGCGGCGGTCGGTTTCCTGCATCTGGCGGTCGGTTTCCTGCATGCGGCGGTCGGTCTCTAGTTGAGACGCAGCGAGTTGTCTGAGTATTTCACGAATTTCTTCCATCGTATCAATATGGCTGCCCCAATATACGTATTTAGATAAAACAGGATACACCGCCCCTGTATTCAGTCCCACTTCATACCATGTTAGGGATGGCCTCATACACTAAGCATATCCTCCATACCACTCATACGTATATATAGTCAGATGGTAATATATCCTGCGATTTAGGATTGTCCCATATGCGCAAAGCGTGTACCTTGCAAGTCCAAGTACCAGTACCCTCCAGTCCCTTCTGATCATGGTCCGTATCGAAATTGACAATCATTCCGGGTTTTGTTTTGGGGTCGTGTATGCGATCGAGATGGCCGAAGACCGGCTCCGCGAGACAGGCAAACTCTACTGCCTCGGTGACATCGTCCACAATGATCAGGAAGTCAAGCGCCTCCAAGCAATGGGGCTGGAAATCATAGACCACGAGCGCCTGAAGACCCTGCACAATACAACGGTCCTCATCCGGGCACATGGGGAGCCTCCTGAGACCTATCGCCTGGCACTCGAAAACCAGATTGAGCTCATAGATGCCTCCTGTCCGGTAGTCCTCAAACTCCAAAACCGGGTCCGCCATGCCTATGATGAGGACCGGCAGATCGTGATCCTGGGCAAAAAAGGTCACGCCGAGGTCAACGGCCTGATCGGCCAGACACGCGGGGATGCGATCGTCATCTCCTCCATGGAGGAGGCGGAGGCCCTGGACACCGACCGTCCCATAGCCCTCTTCAGCCAGACCACCAAACCTACCCGCCTGCTCTATGAGGTCAAACAACGCCTGGAGGAGCGGGGGATGGACGTGGCATTTAATGATACGATCTGCCGGCAGGTGAGCAACCGGGAGCCGGAGCTGGAGAAATTCTCAGCCCGTCATCAGGTGATCATTTTTGTATCCGGCAAAAAAAGCTCCAACGGGCGGGCCCTCTACGAGACCTGTGTCCGGATCAATCCTTACACCTATTTCATCTCCGGCCCTGACGAACTTGACTTTTCCTGGATCAAACCCGGCGACAGTGTCGGCATCTGCGGGGCCACCTCCACGCCCATGTGGCTGATGGAGGAGATAGCAGGTACGATAGACCGGCACTTTGCAGCGGTACCGGCTCCGGCTGTCTGAGCGGACTTTCTCAATGTCCTGCGTGTACATGTGTATGCATATGCCCTCCCCCAACCTTAAACGGTGCCTGGGGACGGACCAGGGAAGTGAGTGCCGGACTGCCTTCCCGGGCCAGGTAAAATTGATTGAGCGCGACATTTGTCCAGACGCTCTCTTTTGAAGGCTTTGCGGGCCACTGGACTACGATCTTCTGCACTGCAACTGCCGTACCCAGCCCTATCTCCTGCTCCAGCGAGTTGGACCCAAAACTCCCGCCCGTGGAGACCGTGCGATAGAGATGCCGTACCTTCCCATCCGCGCCGACTGCCTCGACATGTATTTTGGCGCCGATAGCAGAGCGGTTTGATGTGGTTCCTTCCAGTTTGAGGGTGATCCAGTTGTGGCCGGTACCGGGATTGGCGAGGAGCATATTACGGTAAATATCTCCCTCCAGAGCACCACCCACTACATGATATATATCTTCGTCTCCATCATTGTCGAGGTCTGCCCAGGCAATGCCATGTCCTTTTTGGATCTGTCCAAATCCACCGGCTGTAGTCACGTCCTGAAACACCTGTCCGCCTGCATTGCGAAACATCCGGTTAGGTACGATTGAGTACAAATCGGGGGCGCCTGTCCCGCAGTAGAGATCCAGCCACCCATCCTGGTCCAGGTCACCTATATTCATGCCCATGGTGTACAACACCTTGTTGAGGTGGACCCTGGCTGATACTTCTTCAAAGGTTTCGTTGCCGAGGTTGCGGTAGAGCCGTGGCAACTCTGCCTGATGTGGCAGCCCTAAAAAGTCTGCCATCACGTCCTCCGCGATATGGTCGTAACGTTCTGTGCTATACCCCGATACAAAAATATCCTCCCACCCGTCCTGGTCGTAGTCCCAAAACACACACGGAAACGACCAGTCAGGCTCGGTCACACCTGCTTTGGCAGCTATTTCTTCAAAGCGCCAGTTGCTGATATCTGTCCCGCCCCGGTTGACATACAGGCGATTAGGTCCATTGAGAATGGACACATACAGGTCTGGCAGCCCGTCCCGGTTGATATCTCCCCAGGCAGCCCCTTTGACATAGGTCACCAGCGACATTCCGACCTGTGCGGACACCTCCCGGAAGGTTCCATTGCCCAGGTTTAGGTACAACTCACTCGGGAAGGAGGTGAACGAAGATTCATTGCCCACAAACAAATCCAGCCACCCGTCCTGGTTAAAGTCCGCCCAGGCCCCCGCCTGGGTAGGCCTGAAGGTAAGGAGGCCCGCCTCTTCTGTCACATCCCGGAACTTGCCCCCGCCGAGGTTTTTCAGGAGGGAATTAGGGTGTTTGCCGGCGTTGCCAAACCAGGCACCCCGCAGGATAAAAACATCTGTCAGGCCGTCGTTGTCATAGTCTGCATGGATACAGTTCAGGCCGCCCGTCAGGCCCCGGATACCGGCCTCCTCCGTTTTTTCAGTGAAACTTCCGTCACCATTGCTCAAAAACAACCGCGCCTGCCCCGTGAGGCCGTATGACGTAGCAAAAATGTCATTAAACCCATCCCCGTTAAAGTCATCGAGGCATACCCCGCCTGCCAGCTCATTGACATCCACCCCCAGGTCTCCCGCTACATCCGGAAACCGCTTGATCACATGCTCCGATGCAAATATGGACTCGGGTATCCGCCAGCGCTCAGGCACACCGGCCGGATACTGGCCCAGGGTCATATACGCGACGTTCAGCAGCCACCGGGATTGCAGGTCTTCCGGAAAAGCCTCCAGAATCCGGATATACAACTCCACGGCATGTGAAGAACCGGCCTGGTCCTGATGTATGCCCCCGCCTGCGATGGGTATGATACAGGATTCGCTGCTGTGATTGTTGATACAGTTGGTCAGCTCACCTTGCCTGAGCCATGCCAGGGCCAGCACATCAAAATAAGCTTTGTTGCTAAAGGTAATCACACCATCGGGATACGCCGCAGCGATAAATGCTTCTGTTTCCCGGATACAGGTTTCGTTGTCCCCGGCAAACAGGACTTCTTTGAAATATTTCAGCCGTTGGGACAAGGGTACACCCTGGGGTATACCTTGCAGCATAACCTTAAACCGCTCTGCCTTGATTGCATTGAGATACAGATAGTTGCGCAGGTTGGTGGTGTCATGGGCGATCCGGTCCAGCGCCTCAGCCATTTTGATGGTAGAGGGATGACGGGTATCAGGCGCCTGTGCGGGCTGACATCCCCAGGCCATCCCCAGGATCAGCGCCAGGATTATATTCGTTATCGGGTTGGAAGTCATTTCAGGCAAATGTAGTATGAGCCAAATTTACACAAATCCAGACTTGCTGGCCAAAATAGCGCAGGCTGTTTAGCCATGCTCAGCCCCTTATCAGCCCTGGAGGATTGATTTTGTAACAAAAGATACTCAGGGCATTGGAGACGTTACCCGCCAGGCTGCACGTACTGACTGAGATAAGCCGGAGGTACCCATGTACCACTCTACTTTTTCTTGTTTGCCATCAGGCCGGGTGATCATAGACGTCTCAACCTCAGCAGACGGGGGTATCAGCCAGGCTCCCGGCATGGGGTTCGTCCAGGCAAATACCTGCACGGGTCCCCGGTTTTGGGCAGCCACCCAGCGAGGTTTGCCATCGGCCCCCCGCAGCATGACCAATGACCTGGCATCTCCTGCCACGCAAAATCCTGTCTCGGCGGATCGCCTGACTGTAAATCCCCCTTGCCCGTCGCCGAGCAGCAGCAGACCACGCATCGCATCGTATCGTCCCGTCAACACCTCTGTGTCATAGGCATTCCCCACCGCCCAGGCATCCAGAAACCCGTCTGCATTAAAATCACCCGTTACAAATGCCTGAATCGGAGCCACCTGCGCCAGCCGGGGCAAAGGATGCATCCGAAAACTTCCCTGTCCCAGATTTTCGATATAACAATTCTCCATCCGGGTCGCCCGAAACACCAGGGCACGATCCCGCTCCTCTTGTGTGAGCACCTGGTCCAGGGTGGCGCGTCCGTACTCCCCAAAAGTTTCAAACCGCCTGCGCATGACGATCATCTGCTTGATCAGGTCCTCACGGGTATGCAGGGGATACGTCGCCATCGTACCATTATCACCCCGGGTATAGGCTCCGATGAGCCCTTCCCAGCTCTCATTCTGGTCAAGATCACCTGCATAACAAGTGAGCGGGTACCCCGGCAATGCCTTATACAGGGTATTCAGCCCCAGGTTTCCTGCCAGGTAGTCGGTATCTCCATCGGCGTCAAAATCACCGCCGGTGAGGCAGTTCCACCAGCCTGTTTCTCCCGCGATACCCGTTTTATCTCCTGCGGGCAGGAGGCTGTTGCCGGTATTTTCCAGCACGGTCACGGGCATCCACGAGCCGACGAGCAACAAGTCAGGCCGCTGGTCATTGTTATAGTCTGTCCAGAGGGCATCTGTCACCATACCTGCCGTCAGCAATGCCGGACACCAGGCCGCTGTCACGTCTGTAAATACAGGCGGGCCGCCACGGGGTGTATCATTTCTGAGCAATGCCGCAGGCACCGGCTTAGGGTAGGCGCCCGGGACTACACGCCCGCCGACAAACAGGTCGAGGTCTCCGTCATCGTCTATATCCGCCGCCTTGACACAGGAACCACTCACCGTCTCGGCAGGAAGGGCGCTACGGCTACGTGTCATATGGCCGCGACCATCATTAAGATACAGGCGATCCTGATAGGAGGTATCACCCGGCGGACGTTCGTACCCTCCGCTCACCACATACAGGTCCGGATCTCCATCCTGATCGGCATCAAACCACAAGGCACCCGTGTCCTCCTGAAGTTTGGTATTGCCGGAAGTTTCCAGGTCCGTTGCCTGAAACGTGCCGCCCGGCAACTGCCGGCAGATACGGCCCGAATGGCGAAATGAGCCTCCCATAAAAAAGTCATCCCGCCCATCTCCGTCCACATCAGCACATGCCAGGGCAGGGCCGCTCTGCGAAAACTTGTGCGGGAGCAGGCGTTGTATATTAAAATCTACAAAATCTTCTTCTGTATGTATCAGCGGGCTGCCTGCTGCTATCTCGCGCACGAGCGGTGTGGGCGGCATCCGGACAGGGGAAACCTCTGTAGCGGCCTGATAAGATAAGGTTACTACCTGATCTGCCCTGATCTGGCGCAGGGTCTGGGTACGTCCATCTGGCCAGATGATGCGGAGGGAGTCCACCAGCGCCGATGATCCCAGCCCCAGGTGCACTACCGGCTCTGCGGTGGACAGGTATCCCCGGCAGACCTGGTGGTCATGGTACAGGGTTCCCCCCGGATGAAAGGCCTGAATCCGGGCACCCAACCCCTGGCTGTTGGCGGGAGGACCCAAAAGGCGCAAGCGCAGGTAGTGCGGCTGGTCAGGTTTGGGGGTCTGTCCGTACAGGGTATTCTCAAATACAAATGCGGGGTCATTGATATTATTCACGACAATGTCCAGGTCCCCGTCCCGGTCCAGGTCTGCAAAGGTGGCTCCATTTGAGAAGGAAGGAATGTCCATCCCCCATGCCTGGGTCATGTCCACAAATGACAAGTCCCCGGTATTGCGGAACACCACATTGGGCAGGCGGGCCTCCGGAATCTGGGCCAGCATCTCGGCTTTAGAGGTGCGGAGCCGGCTGGTATTGGCCCGGTACTGTGCATAGTCCTGGTCGGTTATGTCCTTGGGAAATCCATTGGTAATAAAAAGGTCTCGGTAGCCGTCATTGTCCAGGTCTATCAGCAGCGGGGTCCAGCTCCAGTCGGTCTCGTGGATACCGGCCATCATGCCGATCTCACTGAAGGCCACGGGCCGCATGCCGGAGTCTGTCTGCCGGAATCCATTGTGGAGCTGGAGGGTATTACGCAAGTACTGGTATTCGTATCCAAACTTATCGTTGTTGACGTACTTGGTATAATTGTTAAAGGGGATCATCCGTTTTTTGCGCTCGTTGCTGATGGGCAGCATATCAAGTGCTATGATGTCGGGCAAGGCATCGTTGTTCATATCGGCGACATCATGCCCCATGGCAGAATGGCTGGTATGGGCAAAATACGTCGCAGCTTCATTCCGGAAAGTACCGTCCTGCTGGTTGATCCAGAGCAGGTCATTGGAGAGGTAGTCATTGGTCACGTAGATATCCGGCCACCCGTCGAGGTTGATGTCCACAACAGATAATCCCAGGCCGTATCCCTCGGTATTGATCCCGGCTGCACGGGATACATCCGTAAATCTGGGGAGACCGTCCGGCTGCAACCCTTCATTCCGGTACAGCCGGTCGGTATTGAGGGCAGATCCGTCTGTGACCTTGGCCCGGTAGTTATTGGGCAGGATCATCTCCACCTGGTTGGTCAGGACATAGAGGTCGAGGTCCTGGTCCCGGTCATAGTCAACAAAAACTGCCTGGGTGGAATACCCTGTATCAGCTACCCCACAGTGGGCCGCCATATCTTTAAATACCGGTATACCCCCGGCATTGTTGCCCTGGTTGATGTAGAGGAGATTGGCACGGGCTGCCGGGTCGTACTCCATCGCACAGGAGACGTATATATCCAGTTTTCCATCCTGATTGATATCGGCGACGGTCACACCCGTACTCCACTTGCCGGTTGTGTTTACCCCTGCCTCGCTGGTCACCTCCCTAAACTTCAGGTTTCCCTCATTCAGGTAGAGTCGGTTAGGCACCATATTTCCCGTAAAAAAAAGATCCGTCAGGCTGTCTCCATTCAGATCTGCCGCTGCGACACCGCCTCCATTGTACACGTACTCAAAATCAATCACATTGTAGCGGGCGTTTTCAGTAATGGTATTTTCAAAATGAATCCCGGTGCGATCGGCATCCAGCCGCCTGAACAATGCCTGTGGGCGACCTGGCTGGCAGCCGGTATGTATCATCAGTCCTATACCGGCCAGGATCAGAAAATGGCTGTATTTCATCATACAGGAGTCTGGAGTGAGAAGTAGCGTCTGCTAATATATACAAAAAGACGGGCAAGCGTATGAGCTTGCCCGTCATAATCAGATACCCGTCAGGAGATTAGTAGCCTGGGTTCTGGGTCAGCGTAGGCTGCCCATCCTTGAAGCTGTTCTGAATCTCGGTACGTGGGATCGGGAAATAGTTGTTGTTTGGCTTGAACACAACACCGTTCAGGTAGGTACGGAGGTTTTTCTCTTTAGCTACATAGGCGTTGATTTCGGCTTCAGCGATACCCCAGCGTACGAGGTCAAAGAAGCGGTGGCCTTCCATACCCAGCTCCAGGCGGCGCTCAAACCGTACGGCCTTGCGGGCAGTAGCCTGATCGCTCCAGGGAGCGTTGTAGAGCTCAATCTGGTAGTTGGCAGCGAGGTCGCCGTTGTCAAACCGTACCATACAGCCGTTTTTAGCACGGGCACGTACGATGTTTACGTACTCACGGGCTTTCTCCAGGCTTCCTACTTCTACTTCGCACTCAGCAGCCCAAAGGAGGACATCAGCGTAACGAATAAGAATTGTGTTGTTGGCGTTAGCACCCTGAGCCCAGCCAGAAGCGGTGGAGAGGGTTTTGTCCTGAGACTTGAAGTACACGTTTTTGATCGGAGAGTAAGGACCGCCATAAGCCTGGTCACGGGTCCAGCTCTGGCCACCGTGAGGACCCCAATCAAGGTATGGGATACCACGACGACCTACCGTCCAGTCAAGACGTGGGTCAAGAGGACCTGTGTGAGGCTCAAATGGGCTGGAAGAGCTGATGCCCTGGTCGCTTTTTACGTCGGTGTTGTTGTAGGTATCCAGCAGTGGCAGACCGTTTTCAGTCTGGTAAGCATTCACCAGGTTCTGGGTAGGCTGGTTGAAACCACAGCAGGTACCAGGACCAGCGGTGTAAGGATAGTTCAGTACGTCGCCCCATGCACCGTTTTCACCGTCAATAGAACCGTCATTGACAGAGTTCTGAACAGCAAAGATGATCTCGGAGTTGTTGAGCTGGGTAGCAGCGTTGAAGTTATCATTAAAGCAATCCTCCAGGCTGTATTTGCCGCTGTTGATAACTTGCTCCAGGAGAGGCTTGGCAGCAGCATAGTCACCCTGGAAGAGGTGAGCTTTAGCGAGGAGAGAAGCAGCAGCAAATTTGGTGGCGCGGCCTACCTGAGCCTGGTTTACAGGCAGGTTGTCAAATGCAAACTGGAGGTCAGCCTCGATATTAGGCCAGATGTCCGTGTTATTAGGTACGCGTGGGTCGGTTACCGTTTCGTCGAGGTAAGGAACATTGTTCCACATTTTTTTAGCCTCAAAGTGGTAATGAGCCCGGAGGAAACGAGCCTCAGCTGCGATCTGGTTTTTGCGGTCAGCAGCAATTTCGTCAGCTTTAGCCAGTACACGCATTACGTCATTACAACGGGATACTCCATCATACACGGCAAACCACTTGCCACGGAAGTACTCGTTACCAGCTGTAGGGACAAAACGCTCGATTTCCACGATCGGAATCTGGTCACCCGCGTCAGAGCCTTTGTAGGCATCGGTACCGGTCACGTTTCCATAGACCCAGTTAGAACCGGCGCTGAGCCAGGGAGCACCCACGCTCCAACCAGCAAACCCATCCACTTCAGCATAAGCAGCAATGAGGAGAGCGTCCACTCCAGCCTCAGTCGCCAGTACGTCCTCGCTCAATACACCGAGGGGCTGACGGTTCAAAAATTCTTTGTCGCAAGCAGCTACCATGATCATCATGATCAATGCACTGCCGAGTAGTAAGCGCTTCATAAGAGAAGAAGTTTGTTTCAGTGAATATAGAAAAAACACTATACGTTTAAAACTTCCCGGATCAAAAAAAGTTTTTACTCTTCCGATCCGGGAAGATGTTTCATCAGAGGCCGAGGCTTACGCCAAATACTACGGAGCGGGCTACAGGATAGTCACCGATGGCACGTCCGATAGACAGGTCACCACCACGTCCAAAGTAATCGTCTGGACCAAGTTCTGGATCAAGACCGGTGTATTTGGTCACAGTCAGGAGGTTGGTACCTTGTACATATACCCGGAGTTTGTCAATCTTGGCTTTAGACACCAGCGAAGCCGGGAGGGTGTACCCTACCTGGAGGTTTTTCACACGCAGGAAGGAACCATCCTGGATGAAGTAGCTGGAGACGCGGTTTTCTTCGTTAGGTACCCGTGAGTCAAGTTTCGGCAGGAGGCCGTCGGTATTCTCAGGTGTCCATGACTCTTCGAGCATCCGGCGGGACTGGTTTTGCTGGAAGCTGAAGAAGTCTTCGAAGAAGAGGTTGTAGTTGTAGATATCGTTTCCGAGGGTTCCCTGGAGGAAGATCGTGAGGTCAATGTTTTTGTACCCGAATGAAGTGTTCAGGCCGTAGATGAGATCAGGGTGCGGGCTACCGATGAAGGTACGGTCAGCTGCATCTATCACACCATCACCATTGATGTCCACATACTGGAAACGTCCGATACCATCAGCAGGGGTAGCAAACTTGCCGGCATCCGGGTGAGCTGCTACTTCTTCGGCGGTCTGGAAGATACGGTTTCCGGTGCCCTCTACCCGATTGAGTTTCTGGGTAGCAGAGTCGTAGAGGAAGTAGTCGTCCCCGGCGAGCACGTGGCCGTAGAACATAGCCATCGGCAGACCAGCTTCTGTACGGGCGGTATTGCCACCACGCACACCCCCTGCTTCGATAAAGGTACCTACGTCTTCGTTCAGCTTCACGACGCGGTTTTTGTACACAGACAGGTTCAGGCTCACGTTGTAGGTGAAGTCTTTGCCCTGCTTGCTGTTGATTCCCAGTGCGAAGTCAATCCCGCGGTTGTTCATCTCCCCGATGTTTACGAAGGGGTTGTTAGCCACGCCTGCCGTAGCCGGGCGGCTGGGCTGATACAGCATGTCCGTCGTCGTACGGTCGTACAGGTCGAGGTTAGCAGAGATACGCTCGTTGAAGAGGCCGAGGTCAATACCAGCGTTCAGAGTCGTCTGAGCTTCCCACTTCAGGTTGGGGTTACCAGCATTCTGCTGATCGTATCCTACTGCCAGTGAAGAGTTGGAGCCCGTGATGTCATAGAAAGACTCACCGATGCTCGGACCGAAGGTGCTGAAGGTAGCATACTCACCGAGGCTGTTCTGGCTACCCATAGAGCCGTAACCGGCGCGGAGTTTCAGGGTAGAGACCTGTGGTACATTGTCCATGAATGCCTCGTCAGAGATACGCCAGCCGGCGCTCACAGCAGGGAACACCCCGAAGCGATTGCTCTCACCGAAACGGGAAGAACCATCACGACGGACGGTAAAGCTCACCAGGTAGCGGCTATCCTTGAGTGAGTAGTCCACTTTACCGAATACAGAGAACAGTGAGCTCTCAGAGCCAAATCCACCGTTGGCGATACCAGCCTCACCTGCATTCAGGAAGCGGTAGTTGACATCATCGGAGAAGAAACGGGAGCGGCCAGCGCTGAAGTAGCGGTACTTGCTTTCGATGGCTTCTGTACCTGCCAGTACTTCAATCCGGTGCAGGTCACCTACCTTCAGTTTGTACTGGATGGTGTTAGACCAGGTCCACTCGCGGAAGTAGTTGTTTTCTACAAACAGGGTGTTAGCAGCAATTACCTCAGCAGCCTCAAAGTTACGCGGGGTAAAATAAGAACCGTTGAAGTTGCCGTAGTTGATACCGAGGCTGGTTTTGATGATCAGGTCTTTCATGATCTCAGCAGCCGCATAGGCATTACCGAAAGCACGAGTGGCCAGACCGGCATTGTCCTTACCACGCTCCAGGCCTGCGTAGGGGTTACCGGCGTTGGTAAGACCAGCTCCTTTGGCACCACCGTAGTTACCGCCGATGTCGTACAGCGGTACGATGGCTGGCATACGGGTAGCGTTGGCGATCACGGTACCCTCACCACGACGACCGGCGTTGCCGACTACGTCACGCTGTACAGAGTAGGTGAAGTTTTCGCCGACTGTGAGCCAGTCTTTTACGCGGGTCTCTGAGTTAGCCCGGATAGAGTAACGCTCATAGTTGGTAAACTTGAGGATACCATCCTGGCGGAAGTAGTTGGCAGAGATAGAGTGGCGGCTGGTCTGGTTACCGGCAGAGGCCGTGAGCTGGTAGTTCTGGATCGGAGCCGGATCAAATATCTCATCAAACCAGTCTGTACCAGCGGTATTGGCGCGGGTGATCGGGTTTGACTCCCGGTTGTAGGTGGACTCATCTACCTGAGAGGCACCCTGTGGGAAGATATACGCTGGCAGGACCGGAGAAGCTCCATTGCCATACTGCGGGTGAGAAGGGTTGCCATTGGAAGCAACGTCACCGGCATTCTTACGGGCTGTCCAGATCAGGTTAGCCAGTTCGGTTGGGTTAAGCAGATCAGGGAATTTGCTGGCAGACTGGATTCCGTAGTAAGAATCAAAGCTTACGTTGGAGAATCCATACTTACCTTTTTTGGTCGTGATGATCACTACCCCGTTAGAAGCACGGGCACCGTAGATAGACGCTGTAGAAGCGTCTTTCAGTACCTGTACAGACTCGATGTCGTTCGGGTTGATGATGTTCAGGCCGCTACCGGAAGGTACTCCGTCTATGATATAGAGCGGGTTGTTGTTACCGATAGAGCTGAAGCCCCGGATACGTACGAGTGCTGCGCCACCAGGTCCACCTTCCGTGATGACCTGCACCCCTGGTGCACGGCCCTGAAGGGCTTGCTCGACACCCGTCACAGGTGCTGCCAGCAGATCCTCAGAGCTGATAGAAGATACGGCACCTGTCACATCCCGGCGGGACTGCGCGGTGTAACCGGTGATAATGACCTCTTCTGTGCTCACATTTTCGCGCTCCATGGCGACCGTTATGTTGGTACGGCCGGTCAGCGGAACTTCAGTGGTAGCGAATCCCAGGTAAGAAAACACCAGGGTGCCATTCAGGTCAGGTACTGCAATGGTGAATTTACCTTCTCCATCTGTGAATACCCCGCGGGTAGTGCCTTTGACGATAACCGTAGCGCCTGAGAGTGGCGAATTGTCATCACCGGCGGTAACACTACCGGAAACTGTGCGATCCTGCGCCCAAAGTGCCACCGGCACCAGACACAAAACCACCATAGTCGCGAGCAGTCTTCCCGTTGATTGTAAGACTTTGCGCATAGTAATAATAGTAGTTTGAAAAGTGACAAATAGTAATCCAACTGTTTGGGCATGATTCTCACACCAAAACAAGTACTAGTTTACGAAGAATATCAGAAAATGCAAACGATTAAGTAACGCGGAATGGCTTCTGACCCATGACAGCGATTCCGGCAACGTTTGCGGCGATATGATTTTTTGTGCAAACGTGTGCAGATGCCTTCACGCATGTAACCTTTTCGAACCCTAACGAATGGTAGTTATTATAGCTGCATCCCGGCATATTGTGTCAGGATGACACGGGCAAGAAAACACAGGATATTGCCGGTATGTTACACCTGCTCACCCGGCAGCATACGCCATCACTTCCGGCCGGGTAGAATGTCTGATGACAAGGTGACCTTGTTTGATGTCCTGCCATGCTTCGTGCGGGCGTGCAGCTGCTTTCATCTCAGACAGCAGCAGGTTCATGGCCGCATGGCCCATCTCCAGCGCAGGCTGGTGTACCATCGTGAGGGGGGGATCCATCAGCGATGCGACGGGGCTGTCATAAAATCCGATGATGGACACATCGTCGGGCACCCGCAAGCCCATAGATTTGATCTCAGAGGTAGCACCGATGGCTACCAGGTCATTGATACAGAGTAGAGCGTCAGGCCGTTCTGCCCCGCTCATCAGGCTGTTGGCGTCCCGGCGGGCCGTTTCTGCCTTAAATCCAGTCTGCCGTATCCAGGCCTCCCGTACGGGTAGCCCATACTGGCGGAGCGCAGCCTCATACCCAGCCCGGCGGAGGCGGGCTACCTGCAGGACCGGGTCCGCCCCCAGATGCCCGATGCGGCGGCAGCCGGTTTTGATCAGGTAGGCTGTAGCGTCAAAGGCTGCTTTGTAATCATCCATCAGCACGACAGGGCACATCAGTTCGTCCCGCTGCCGGTCAAAACATACAACAGGTGTCTCCTGCTCGATCAGCCTCCGGATATAGGCAGCATCCTCAGGCCCCTCGCGCTCCTGCAGGGGAGCGATCAGAATGCCATCTACCCGCATGGAAACCAGGGCTTGCAAATCCAGCTCTTCGCGTGCCGGCTCGTGTTTGCTTTCGCAGATAATCACCCTGTACTGATGTTGCCAGGCGATCTCCTGTATCCCGCTGATGACGGTAGAAAAAAAATAATTGGCGATCTGGGGTACGACTACTCCGATCAGGTAGGACCGGTTGGAGACCAGACCTGCCGCAAAATGATTCCGCTGATAATGTATATCACGCGCCATTTCGAGCACCTTGTGCCGCGTAGCGGGATTGACATCCGGGAGGTCACGCAGCGCCCTGGAAACGGTAGAAGGCGATATGCCGAGTGCCTGCGCTATGTCCTTAATCGTGGCGAAATCTTTGCCCTTCATCTGAAACAGTCTTCATATAATAACAGAGTCGTAAATTTACCCCTTTCCGGATAACAATCATATAAATCATGCGGGGTATTCAGGATCATTTATAAAAATGACAGAACACGGGCCATGTATACCCGTGTTCTGTCGCTGGTCAGCGGGCATATCAATACCCGGGATTTTGGGTCAGGGTGCCGCTGATGTCTATTTCGGACTGCGGGAGGGGGAGAAGTTCGTGTTTACCGGTGACAAAGTTTTTGCCCAGGGCCTGCATGACGGTTCCTGCCCTGCCCTGCCGCTGCAAGTCAAACCAGCGTCCCTGCTCCATCGCCAACTCGGCCCGGCGCTCCCGCCAGATCAGGGTCCGCAGGGTGGCCTGGTCGGTCGTCGTGACATCTTTGAGGACAAAAATACTGCCTGCCCGCGCCCGTGCGCGTACGGCATTCAGATAGGGCAAGGCTTCAGCGGAGCGCCCGAGTTCATTCAGGGCTTCGGCTGCGATCAGGAGGATGTCTGCATACCGCAGTACCCGGATATTGCCGCCGCCGTTTCCGTTGCCGCCCGCTCCGGTGGGTATCCACGCTTTCTGGTTATAGCGCTCACCAAAGATACCGGGATTGTCCTGTACAATAGCAGACCCGTCAGGGAGTACCTCACCGACGTACAGGATGGTCGCTTCCCGGCGGGGGTCGCCAGGCTCGTAGGACTGAAGCAGGTCGTCTGAGGGCCGGTTGAAACCCCAGCCGAGGTTGGGAGTACCCCGTACGCCTTGTACTTCGTTGTACTGTGTCCCGCCGCCCCCTGTCTCAAATGCAGCGGCCTGAATCTCAAACAGGCTTTCCTCGCTGTTTTCACCCTCCGGCAGGAATATCCCGGCATAGTCCGGCAGCAAGGCATACTCCCCGGAGTTGATCACCGCCTCTGCGTACTGGAGTGCCAGGGCCATGTTGCCCTGTGTCAGATACGCCCGTGCGAGCATCCCCAGGGCCGCGCCCCGTGTGGCACGCCCTGCGTCCGCGCCTGCGTAGGCACTGCGCTCCGGCAATACAGCCGCCGCTGCCTCCAGGTCCTGAATGATCTGCGCATAGATCGCAGCCGCCGGAACCCGGTTCTGCTTGTATTCCTCCTGCGGCAGGGGTTCTGTCACCAGCGGCAGGTCCCCAAACCACCGCACCAGGTTGAGGTAATAATATGCCCGTAAAAACTGGCACTCTGCGATCAGACGCGCCTTGAGGGCCTCGTCCATCTCAATGGCCGGAATCTTCTGAATGGCAATATTGGCCCGGAATATACCCCGGTAGTACCCTTTCCAGACAGTCGCGATCGCCAGGTTGCCGGGATCAAAGGTAAAATTGTCCAGCTCCAGCAGGAAGGTAGCATCTGAAGGCGTGCTGCCTTTGTCGGCATCATCAGAGAGAATGTCCGTCAGCCCCAGATAACTGAATACATGGACATCCCAGGACCGAAGCTGCTCATAGGCTGCATTGGTGGCCCATACGGCATGTTCTTCTGTCTGAAAAAAGTTGTCTGAGGTGAGCTGCCCCAGGGGTTTTACTTCCAAAAACTCATTAAAACACCCGCCCAGCATCAGGGCTGTGGCGAGACTCAGGGTAAGCAGGATGTTTTTCATATCCGTCGGGTTTATATCAAAAGCCTGACCATGAATAGATTAAAAACTGATGTCAAGCCCGCCGGTATAGGTACGGGCGATGGGATATACGCCCCGGTCTATCCCGACTGAGATTACGGAGTTACTCGTGACCTCCGGGGTATAACCGGTGTATCGGGTCCAGGTGACCAGGTTTGCGCCGGAGGCGTACAGCCGTACGCGAGACAGGCCTGCGCGTGTCGTGAGGCTGGCCGGCAAGGTATATCCGATCTGCACCAGCCGCAGCCGCAGGAAGGAACCATCCTCCAGAAACCGCTCGGAGGGGCTATAGTTAGGGCCTCCGTTGGTGACACGGGGCTCGGTGTCAGAGGTGCCTTCACCCGTCCAGCGATCGAGGTAGGACGTCTCGAAGTTGTAGGTTCCAAAACGGGCCATTTTTTTAGCATTGACCAGTTTATTCCCTGACTGGCCGTTGAGGTCCACAGATAAGTCAATCCCTGCAATCTCCAGCCCGGTGCTAAGGCCATAGATAAAATTGGGGATGGGGGATCCGAGATAGGTGCGGTCAGCGGTAGAGATCACCCCGTCTCCGTCTACATCCTCAAACCGGAGGTCTCCGGGTTGCTCGGTTCCGGCATTGGGGTATTGCTCCAGGTCCGCCTGGTTTTGGTAGATGCCCGCAACCTTGTACCCATAAAAGCTGCCGATCGGCAGGCCAGGGGCGGTACGGGTGCCCAGATTGCCCCCAAATCCAAGGTCTCCCCCAAAAATTTCTTCTTTGCCCTCGCCCAGGCTCACCACTTCATTGGACACCGTGGCACCGATCAGCCCGATGCGGTACGAGAGGGGTCCAGCCATGCTGCGCCAGTCGAGTTTGAGGTCCAGACCGGTATTGCGGACCTGGGCAGCGTTTTCGATGGGATTATTGGCAGATCCGACGTAGTCGGGGATAGGCACTCCGATCAGAATCCCGTCTGTGAGGCGGTCATAATAGTCTGCCTCCAGGCTCAGGCGGTCCTGCGCAAACCCCATTTCCAGGCCTATATCAGCCTGCCGGGTGGATTCCCAGCGCAGGTCGGGATTGGCGAGGGTGATGATGGATGCCCCGAATGAAAGGGCAGGGTTATACCCGAATACACCGTTGAGATTGGACGAAACAACGGCCTGACTGGCATACGCACCGATTTTTTCATTGCCCACGATCCCCCAACTGGCGCGGACTTTCAGGCGGCTGAACACCTGCTGTGATGCCATGAAGGCCTCGCGGGTGACATTCCATCCCAGGGCCACGGAGGGGAAATATCCGTATCGGTTATTGGCACCAAACTTAGAGGAACCATCGGCCCGCAGGCTGACCGTCATCAGGTAGCGGTCCTGGTAGGTATAGTTTGTCCGGAACAAATACGACAACATCCGCCACTCGTACGCGTCGTGATAGTTGGTCTGGCCGTCCACTTGCCCGGCTCCGAGATACCAGAGTTCAGGAGTCTCTCCCGGCAACCCCCGGCGCGATCCGCCAAACTGCTCATACCTAAACTGCTGGGCAGTGAGGCCGGTGAGGACATTCAGCCGGTGCCGGTCCCAGGCCCTGTCGAAGGTGAGGGTATTTTCCCAGAGCCAGCTCAGGTTGCGGTCAAATCCCAGATAGAGCTGATTTTCAAGATTTTGCTGAATGGGCGACACATAATACTCCGGTACAAAGTTTTTGGATTGGTTGTTTTCCAGGTCAATACCGGCACTCGTGCGAAAGGTCAGGTACTTGAGCAGCCGCAGGTCCATAAACACATTGCCCACGGCCCGGTACGAAAATCCACTGTTGTTGTTATAAAAAATCTGGGCAGCGGGATTGGCGACAGAAGCCCGGAGCGAGGTATTGCCAAAGGCACCCGTGCTATCCCGCTCAGGCACCGTGGGATCCGCCCGGTAGGCATTGTCGAGTACCCCTGCGGCGATGTCCCGCTGGATGTACATGAGGGTCACATTATGCCCGAGGGTAAGCCAGGGTTTGACATCGTACTGGTTGTTGGCGCGGAGGGTGGCGCGGCTATAGTCGGAACCTTCGAGGATACCGGCCTGCCGGAGCCAGTTACCGCTGATGTGGTACCGCATGGCGGCAGACCCACCACTGGCAGAGACCTGAACCTGTGACATAGGAGCCGGGCGAAAGATGACTTCCTGCCAGTCGGTCCCTCCCGTAATCTGGTCTGGATCAGCAAAAGGCTGCCCGATGCCTTCGTTTTCGGCCAGCTCATTGGCGAGAATCGCAAAATCCCGGGCACTGGTGAGCGAAATTTTATGGGCCAGCTCCTGTGTCCCCATAAAGGAAGACACCTCTACGCGGGCCTGTCCGGCTTTGCCCTGTGAGGTCGTGATGATGATGACCCCATTGGCCCCGCGTGATCCGTAGATGGCAGTAGCCGAGGCATCCTTGAGCACCTCCACCGAGGCCACATCAGCCGGATTGAGAAACTGAATATCATCCAGCAACATGCCGTCCACCACAAACAGGGGGGCTGCATCATTCAGGGTACCGATACCCCGGATACGGATGACAGCGGCCGCTCCGGGCTCACCGGAGACCGGTACGACCTGGACGCCGGCCAGTTTGCCCTGGAGGGCCTGGTCTACGGAGGCCGAGGGCAGCTTGCGGAGTTCTTCACCCTTGACAGAGCCAATAGCACCCGTCAGATCACTTTTTCGCTGGACCCCATACCCGACTACGACTACGTCTTCGAGGGTGGTGACGGCCTCGCGCAGGACAAAGTCTACCTGGGTCCGCCCGCCGACGGGCTGAGACGCCGGCTCGTACCCCAGATAGGTGCAAATCAGCGTGTCTGCCGGGGCACACGTGATGGAAAAGGTGCCATTGGCCTGCGAAAAAACCCCAACAGGTTTATTTTTGACTACAATGCGTGCCCCCTCCAGGGGCTGGCCGCTCTCATCGGCGACACGTCCGCTCACGGCCTGTGCCCGGACATATCCCGGCAGCAAGCTCAGACAAAGGAACAGCCCAAGCTGCCCAAGCCGGATCAGTAAACATGATTTCATAGGATGAGGGATATCAGTAAGACAAGAAACGGGCGGGCAGCTCCTGGCCGGAGCGCCCGCCCGTGTCACAGGGGCTTATTGTTTGACAAATTTCACGGAGCCGGCCAATACGCCGTCACGGTCATACGCAGAGATCAGGTAGATACCCGGCTGGAGGCCTTCGAGGCTGATCTCAGCCTGGGTCTGGCCCCATACATCGGTCCGGCTGATGAGCTGACCCTGCATGTTCCAGAGATCAAGCCGGGCCTCGCGGGTGAGGTTGTCCACCGTGATCTGGTTAGCAGCCGGGTTAGGGAACACCTGCAGCACAGGCACTTCCAGCTTATCCCAGAGGCTGTTGGCAATCAGACACTGCCCCTCTCCGATGACGATATCATCAAAATAAGAGCTGACATTGCTGCCGGTGGCATCTATGGTCAGGTCAAAGAAGATCGTCAGTCGCTTGTACTGGGCTGTATTGGAGGCTGCTGAAAAGTCAAATGTCAGCTCCTCCCACTGGTTGGTGACCGTATTGGCTACGGGAATTTCAATCGGGGGGGCACCGGTGGCAGAGCCCTCAAGTTTGACCGCAAAGTTGCCAATATGATCCATGAGCACTTTGGCCTTTACGGTTTTATTTCCCTGAAAATCAATGGGCACATCCAGGTCAGCATACATCCCGGCAAACGGAAGAGCATCTGCGGCCTTAACAAAAAGCCCTACTTTATCGCTTGTATTGATTCCGGACTTATTGGGGTTGTTGACGACCTCAAACGGAGTCCCTGCTGCCTCGATGGCACCATTGGCAAAGTACTTAAAGTTGGAGATGGTGCTTGAAGGCGTCTCGTGGTCGTCAATACAGCCGGAGTAGCTGGCGCGGGTCCACTTGATGTCATCAATGTAATACAGGTCTTCCTGAGCCGGGGTCTGACCTGCATTAAAGAAGATGGCCAGTCTGGCGTGATTGGCTGCGGCCTGGCTGCTGAAGTCTGCCACGTACTCGACCCACTGGCTGGTAGCGGTCACCTGTACCATGGGGGCTTCAAAGGCAGGAGAGGTACCACCTTCCAGTTTGAAGAGAAGCGGGGCGGCAATGGGTGACCAGATTTTGATCCGGAGCTGGTTGTTGACGGCCAGGTTCCAGGCACCGCCACTCTGTACCACCAGGGCAGACCACGGGTCGAGCGGATCCTTGTACTCACCTACTGAGAGGCTGGAGTTGGCCGCGGACACGTTGGGATTCGGTTTTACCGTAAGGCGGTCCAGGCCTGCGCCGTAGTCATAGTTGCGCTGGCACTCAAAGTCGTCCACGATATTGAGGATCGGGCTTACGCCTTCGCAGGGGTCTACGGTGCTGCTGCTCTGGGTGAGGTTGTCAAAATACCAGATCGAACCCTGATTGGCGGTACCGCCGTTAAAGAGGATATTAATCCGCTCAAAATCGGTAATGGTAGCAAAATCACTGAAACTAAACTTCAGGTCCACCCACTGTCCGGTGGCTGGGATTTCGCGGGTGACTTCTTTTACGCCGTTGATGGCGCTGGAGAGCTGGAGGGTGACCTCCTCGCCAGCAGCAGGTGCCCATACCTGGAGGTTGAGCTGAGGCTTGGAAGAGAGGTCAATCCCTGCGGGCAGGAGGGCCGTCAGGGTGCTGAACAGAGAAGCGCCCTTGGTGTATTTTCCGACAAAAGCAGATGGGTTGCCGCTGGGATCAGGGTTGGCAAAAGGACCGGTAAAGGTACCGTGGTTGAGGGTGCTGTTGTTGAGCGGGCCCCAGCCGAGGCTGGCTCCGTTCTCAAAGTCTTCCAGTGCAGGCGGTGGCGGCTGTACGCCTACCGTGATATCGTCTATATAATAGATGTCTCCCGGCTGGGCCTGTACCCCGGCATTAAAGAAAATAGCAATTTTTTTGTGGTTGGCGTTGGCCTGTCCACTAAAATCAGCTGAGTACTCGACCCAGGTATTGGTCTGGGTTACGTTTACAAATACCTCAGCCGGAGCCGATACGCCCCCTTCCAGCTTAAAAAGAATCTGGCCGGTTTTGGGTGACCAGACTTTTGCTTTGATCTGGTTGTTGACGCTGAGATCAATCGGGTTGTCATAGTCAATCACCAGGGCAGACCATTGGTCCTGCGGATCCGTATATTGGCCTACCATGCTGCTGGTATTGACACCGGTCGGATCGGGGTTGGTGAGGGGTACGAGGATATCCCAGCCTACTCCGTAGGTAGCATTACGCTGGCACTCAAAGTTGTCGAGAATCAGCGGATCAGGGGTAGTCCCGGCACAGGCCCCGGCCGGCATCGCCACGATGTTATCAAACAGATAGGTATCACCGCTGGTGGTCACACCCGGATCAAAAAACAGGATAAACTTGTTGATGGTCGTAAATCCGGCGGCGGCGCTGAAATCAAAGGTATATTCCTGCCATACGTTGGCATTGGCGATGTTTTTGGTCACCTCGATAGCCTCGCCGGAGCCTTCCAGCTTCAGAATAAAGCTGGTCGCGACCGGGGCGTAAATCTGGATTTTGAACTGGTTGTTGACAGACAGGTCAATCGGGGCAGCCAGTGTCGCGAGAAACAGGCTGTAGGCATGTGCATTGGACTTGGTATAAGAACCGGCAAATCCGCTGGTATTGAGGCCAGCCGGGTCTGGGTTGGCGACAGCGCCGCCATACGTACCATCCGCTGCGGTCCAGGCGAGGGCAGCCCCGCCTTCAAAAGTTTCGTAGGTAACCTGTGCTGATACCGGACTGGCTGCCAGTGTCAGGATCAGGAGGGAGAACAGTAGGAGTCTTTTCATAACACATTTAGGGTTAAAGAAAAACAAACAAAAACAGACACAACAACAAACGAAGCCGCCTACCAGGCGACAAGTACCTTCTGGCTCCGGACGAGGCCTTCCGGAGACTTGAGCACGATCAGATACATACCCGCCGACAGACGGTCGGCCGGGAGCCGGACTGCCCAGGGACCTGCTGACAGGCGCTCCGCCGGAAACTGCATCAGCACCTGACCATGAAGTGACATGACTGATATGGATACTTGCATGGGCTGGGTCCCCATACCCTCCACGATGAGGCTGCGCTCAGCTGCATCTGCATACACATGGAGCTCCTGCTGGTCCAGTGACTCCAGCGAGGTGGTGACCCGGGTGGTGTCCGGCACAAATCCGGCTGCTGCCACGGCAGCTACGATCGCACTGTCACGCATAAAATAATCCCAGAGCAGGCCTGAGCGGTGGTTTTCGATCATGGCAATGATGGGTCCCTGGTCTATCGCCAGATATGAGGAAGCGTACCAGTTGGCGTCGTCATTAAAGGCATCATAAAACCCGTAGTACCCCCAGAGCCGGCTGCCCCGGTCCCGGTAGAAGTGCCGGAGGGCATCCATAGACTGCATCGGGGTATAGGGCATAGAAGACAAAGCCGCCGTCGGGGTGATGGTGCCATTGTCCTGGCTGGCGGTAGGCTCATGTGCCAGGTATCCCCAGGGATTGTCACTGGCCGTCAGGCCCCAGGAGATGCTGCTGTAGCCCGCATGGTTCTCCGGATTGTCCACGCAGTAGCTCCAGTTGATGAGGCTATGATAGGTATTTCGGTTAAAATAATTGGTGTATGCGTCTTTTTTGCCCCTGGGATCAAATGCCAGGTAGGAATAATGGGCAAAAAACAGAGGCCCTCCCCGAAACGGTCCCACCTCCAGCGGAAAACCGTAATACGTCCCGCCATTGAGGTAAGACCCGCCTGCCCATCCCGTCTGGTACAGGCTCGGAGGGATCGGGTGTGTAGGTGAGGCCATCGCCAGCAGATAGACAATATGTGTCTCATTAAACCCCCGGAGCGGGAAGTTCATGGCCCAGCCATAGGTAGGGGACCAATGCCAGTACAGCACATTGCCTACCGTTTTGCGGTACCAGTTCCAGTCCACCTCCTCCCATATCCGGGTGATGGTCGCCCGGAGGGTACTGTCCTCCGGAGTTGCCTCCTCAAAATATTGCCGTGCTGTGAGCAATCCCTGGATCAGAAAAGCTGTTTCCACCAGGTCACCGCCATTATCCTGGGTGCTGAAAGGGATCACGTCTCCGGTATTGCCATTCATCCAGTGTGGAAAGGCGCCATGAAAACGATCAGCCCCCTCCAGAAAAGTAGCCATCTTCTGCAGCCGTTCGCGCCCGTCATCATACGAGATAAACCCCCGCTCAACCGCTGCCAGGATAGACAATATCCCAAATCCTGTCCCTCCTGTGGTAACGATGGAAGTGGTATTCCGCTCGCGGGCCATCCCGGATACCGGGTGCGCAAACTCCCAAAAGTACCGGAAGGTATATCGCTGCACCATCGTCATGAGCTGGTCATCTGTCATGGCATAGGTCGCAGCCTGAGCTACCGCCGAAAAATCACTCACCCCTCCCTGGCTGTCCTCGGCCTTGAGTTTGTACCAGGCCGTACGCGGACGTGCCGCCAGAAAGTCTATATAATAGTCCCGGTTGCTGCCAGCAGACCCAACCCGGGTGAATGTCACCCCATCGTCTGAGCGGTATATCTGGTATCCGGTGATATTGGGCTCAGCATTGCGGGCCCAGGTCAGCTCAATATGGCTGTCGTACCCTACTGCCACCAGCGCCTCCGGTGCTGCCGGCTGGGCTGCCAGGTTGCTGATGCCGCCCCACAACAGGCAGAGGGTATATATCCCATACAATCGAACACTCGGTCGCATCATCTTATAATGTGTTAGTAGTCATTCAGTCCTTCCGGCCTTAGCGGCACACATCCAAAGTACGTAAGCCTGCGCAGGTAACAAGTTATTTTTCCTCACTTTGACTACGCCAATTAATACAAATTATTGATAGTCAATTATATACTGTCAATTTTCATATCCGGATAAATATAAAATCCCGATCATATAATCCGTCAATACTGCATCATCTGCTCAGCGAGATTGGCATCGGTATCTAGGCCGAGTTTTTTGCGGAGCCGGTACCGTTTGTTTTCGACCCCCCGCAGGGAGATGTTGAGGAGTTGTGCGATATCTTTAGAAGAGAGGTTCATCCGCAGCATAGCAGCCAGCTTGAGGTCTCCGGGTGTCAGGTCGGGATGCTGATGTTTCAGCCGTTTGAAAAACGACTCATTGATCTGGGTAAAATTCGTTTCAAACAACTTCCAGTCCTGCTCAGAGCTGATATTGGCCTCAATCAGCCGGAGCAATTGCAGGTAAACCGTCCCCGGGAAGGTTTCGCGGTGGTTTTTTTTCAGCTCCTTGATTTCTTCCTTGAGGGTATAGAGGGTGTTGTTTTTGCTGAGCAGGTGGAGTGTGGATAAGGCCAACTCAGCGCTTTTGCTGATAACATCTTGTTGCAGGCGCTCATTGGCTGCTTTCATGCGTTCTTCTTCCAGTTGCCGGTCGCGCTCCTGCTCCATACGCAGGCGTTGCAGGGTCAGGCGTCGCTGCTGAAAAACCATCAGTCCCGCAAAAGCGAGTATGATCCCCAGGCAATAGAGCCCCCATGCCCAGGCAGAGGCATACCAGCGCGGCAGCACCCTGAAAGAACACACAATCTCCTCCTGGGTCAGATACGACTGCACCCGCAGGTGATACGCACCGGGGGGGAGGTTCTGAAACTCCACCATAGCCTTGGGCTGCCAGTCAGACCAGTAGGCCTGCAACCCATCAAGCCGATACCTGAAAAGGGGCTGCTGGGCATATACGGGTTGATAAAACCCAAAACGGAGCGCTGTATGCGCGGGCCCTATGTCTATCCAGCCCTGCGAAACAGGCGCCAGGGCCTGACGGGTGGCTTTGCCGCCGGTGATCTGCTCCATCCAGGTAAAACGCAGGGGCGGAATGTCCGTCACCAGGGCAGCCCCGGCAGCCTGCCGGTCGAGGATGGCGTACCCATCCGTGAAACAAAACAGGTAACGGGCTGTATCCAGGGTGATTATCTGCTCATAATGCGGGGTAAGGGTGATCGGCAGATCCAGGCGCAACGAGGCCCGGATATAGGTCACTTTGTCGGGATAGATCAGGAAGTGGTCCTCGCCGATACCCTGCCTGACCTTAAAACCGGCCTTGTGCAAGGGTATCGCCCCGATCTGGTCCGCTGGCTCAAAGCGATCCCGCTCCGGGTGATATACCCGCCAGGCCGTATCACTTTTGACCCAAAGCTGCCCCTGGTACATGAGCATTTCCAGATAATAGTCGTCCGCCAGTCCATCCGCGGGTGTATATTGCCGGACATGGTCCATACGGGTGAGGTCAGCATCAGGGGTACTGCGGTAGAGTCCCTGTATCGGACCTACGGCCCAGATATTGCCCTGTGTATCCAGGGCCACCTGCTTGACGGGTGCCGAAAATCCCGCCAGACGCCTGACAAAACCAGGCCCCCGGCCGCTGTCAGCCAGCAGTACGGTACCCGTATAGGTACCTTGCAATAACAGATCCGGCCGCCCCGGCCAGGGGAGCAGACACCACCCGCCCGTGATGGGGGAGCATAGCCGTACCCGGTCGGGATACACCTCAAAGGTACCCTCATTGTGGCCGCAGAGGAGCCGTCCCCGCCATACCTTGAGCTCCCATGCCTGCCCCTGTGAGCCTGGTACCAGCCCAAACACAGGGGGATCTCCCGGCCACCCGGACTGACTGACAAATATACCGTGGTTGGTCCCCAGGTACAGCCGCCCCTGGTGCAGCGCGGCCGTGTAGAGGGTGCCGAGGGCACCCGTCTGGTCTGTAAAGTATGTCAGACTGGTCTGTACCTGTATCTGGTCAATGCCTTTGTCCAGCCCCGCCCATATATTGCCGGCTTTGTCTTCATATAGTGCCAGCACCGTATTGTTTTGCAGCCCCCGCTGCTGGTTCACATGGTATATAAGTGCGCCCGAAGGGGCCAGTACGTACAGGCCGTCCAGTATCGTCCCAAAAACCAGCCGCCCTGACCGGAGCCGGAGGCCTTTGTTGAGTTCAGAGGCTGCCAGGGCAGCATTTACCGGTGTATCCCACGCTGTGAGCTGGCCATCCCGGTAGTGAAACACGCCCCGTTTGTCCGTACCAACCAAAAAACCATCTGCTGCCGCTCCCAGCGAGAGCATACAGGTGACACGGGTATCCCGCAAGGCCTCGGTACCAGGCAATAACTGGAAGGTATGCGCATCCGTCAGCTCAAAAATCCCGTTTCCATTCACCTGAAAAAGGGTACGCCCGTCCACCTCGTACATAAACATGACGCTGCCCGGCGGCACCAGTACCTCCACCGTCCGGTAGTCATAAAAATATATGGTCGAGAACGTCTGAAACCACACCCCCTGGTCTGTCACCAGCATATGCCAGATTTCTTCCTTGCGAATCTGCTCATGCGCAATCAGCGGGATCAGGCTGGTATAGGTATAACCACCCTGGGCGTTTTTTTCCCAATACCCGACTTCCCCATACGCTCCGGTAAATATCCGGCCCTCCCGGTCTATACAGACAGCCCGCACCATCGGTCTGTGTGCCAGCGGGAGACAGGTCCACTCAGCACCGTTGTAGAGCAGGAGGCCCGCTGAGTTGGCAAAACACATAACCTGGTCGGGGGTTTGCCCGATCATCCAGTTTTGGTTAAATGCCTGATATTGAGCCGGTCTATACGACAACACCAGGGGTACCTCACGGGCTGCGAGGGGCAGGGGTAGTACCCACCCTATCCAGCAGAGTATCTGCACATAGCCGTACATCCCTCGGGACAGTTGCTTGGGATCAGCCAGATAAGGTATTGATTGTCGGGGGCTCATGTACCTGATCAGCATCCGTATGCTGGCACTCTGCCAACTGCGGGAGACAAAAATAACATAAATCCGGGGCATATTCGCCTGATGTCATAAGAGAATATCCGGCCGTATGGTAAACATGGCTGTCCAGGCTGGTCAGTGCCCCCTTGTCTGTCTCCTGCCGTCCCTGTACCTTTGTGCCCTAATCCCTCCCCATGCAGCGTCGTATCCTTCTCACTGGCAGCAATGGTCTCCTGGGCCAAAAAATCATCCTGCTTCTGGCCGGACGGCCTCATCTCCGCCTGGTCGCCACCTCCAAAGGCCCCAACCGGCACCCACTCCAGGATGGGTATGAGTATGCGCCGCTCGACCTCACCGATCCTACAGACTGGGAGACTGTGTTTCGGGACCTGCAGCCCACGGATGTAATTCATACTGCTGCCCAGACCCAGGTGGACATCTGTGAGACGGACAAGGCCGGATGTGACGCCATCAATGTCCATACCGTACAGATGCTGGCTGATCTGTGTCGTACCTATCAGAGCCGGCTGGTCCATATCTCCACAGACTTCATTTTTGACGGGGCTGCGGGTCCTTACCGGGAGCAGGACCTTCCGAATCCTGTCAATTATTATGGTATGTCCAAGCTCAGGGCTGAGCAGATCATTCAGGCTGCCGGAATCCCGCATGTGATCCTGCGCACGATTTTACTCTATGGTGTGGTACCCGCCATGTCCCGCAGCAACATTGTCCTGTGGGTGCGTGAGTCGCTGGAGGCAGGCAAAACCATCCAGGTAGTGGATGACCAGTTCAGGACCCCGACCCTGGCCGAAGACCTGGCTGTGGCGACTGTCGCAGCGGTCATGCGTCAGGCCACGGGGGTCTATCATATCTCCGGGTCGGAGTTTATGTCTATCCTGGAGCTGGCACGCCGGGTAGCGACCTTCTGGAAACTTGATACCAATCTCATACAGCCGGCTGAGTCTGCTGCCATCCGCCAGCCAGCCAAACGTCCGCCGCGCACGGGATTTATCATTCTCAAGGCCCAGACAGAGCTGGATTTCAGGCCCCACAGCCTGGAGCAGGGACTAGCGCTCGTGGACCGGCAGCTGCGGGAAATGCAGAAATGGTAACGACAATCCTCAGATCGCCAGCGACTTAAACAGTGACTCTTTGAACCGCAATACCAGTTGTGGATCCATCGTCAGCTCCAGCCGGATCCCTGCCTCTGCGGCCAGGAGTTGAATCCAGATCAGCACGTCCCGGTTGGAGGATGCGATTACGGCGGGCAGGGCTTCATACTGCCGGATGATCTGCACCAGGGCGGGTGGAAGCTCCTGGGCTACGTTGCCAGGTGTAAATAAGGTATGTCCGATGACCCGCTCTGAGCGAAGGTCAATCACCAGCATCAGTTGCGGGAAAAACGGCCGTTCCCCCTGTGCTGGCTGGGTAGGACTCGGGAAATAAAAAATATCAATCAGCCACCGGGCTGAAGATCGGGGGAGCGGGCTGAGATTGCTCCGTAGAAACAATTTATTGATCGGGATCGGGCGGGCCTCCGGCACAAAAGGAGGTACCGGTACCCAATCGTCCTCCCACATGAGGTGATTCTCCCGAATATGTGGCTCACGAATCAATAATTGCCAGGGATCTGCCCCTGCGCGCTCCACGTACTCCGGATTGTCCCGGTATTGGGTGGCTACGTACATGGCCTGCTCCAGGGCCAGCAGCAAAAAACGGGCTTCCTCTTCGCGGGTGATCGGCCAGGGCACCATCCCCGGAGAGAAGTCCTCAATCAGCGGCCATTGAGCACCCTCGCCCCCCTGCAAACCAAGGCGGCGGATACGGGTTTTTTCGTCTTCGGTCAGTTCTTCCTGTACATGAAAAGAAATAATCCAGCAGTCCTGCGCCAGATAAGGCATAGCAGCCGGACGCTCAGGTTCTACCTCAATACGGCGCTCATATGCCTGAAGGCCCTTTTGATTGCGATATACAGCCATGCCCAATGATGCGTCTCCGCGTCCGAGGATACAGCAGTAGCCTGTCTCACCTGTCTCAGGGTCTTTGACCCCAAACAAATCCGTATGATACATCCACTGCCAGGGGGCCAGTCTCCTGAAAGCATCTGCCAATTCGTAGAGCTTGACCCAGGTAGCGTCATGGATAGGCATAGGGTTTTAAATATATAGTAAATGTATCATGTTTGCATGAGAAAAACTATTCCGCTTCAAAAAATTACCTCCGCCAGACCTGCTTTGGTAACATACGTACCAGATGGTGTAGGCTCCTGTCCTGAAAACCTGCACCTGGTGTCCCCACTCCATACAAAAACGCTGGCAGTTCTACTGCCAGCGCGGTTCATATTATGATATAGATGTGTATTGTTATGGTTGGCAGGTCACCTCACACTCAAGTGCAACGAGCAGATCAAGCTCCAGCATAGAAGCCAGGGCAAGCTGGCTGTAATTTTGGGATGAGTTGCGGAAACTTCCATACTCGGTACGCCAAATCTGCTGGATCAGGGCAGCTCCTCCCTCCTCCGGATTGATATACCCGATGACGCCCCCGACATTGCCGGCACCTGCATGGTACACATGGAGGACCATGAGCCTGAACCAAAGCTCCTGGCGGTTCCAGGACAGGTTATGAGCCGCAAGGATACGCTCCGTCTCCGGAATACAGACTTTGCGGATAAACCGGGCAGCAGCGCGGGCACATTTGTCAAAGTCTTCCCGCTCATCCACATACTTGTTGACGACCAGCCCCTGGGAGATGGCAACGGACTTCATGAGTTGAAAAGACCCGTAGGCACCTTTATTGGAGCGGCGGACCGCGCCGGGGCTCTCGATGAGCAGGATCGCCTGTGCGATCCAGGGGTCTACCCCTTCTGCTGCAAAAATATCCATGGCCCGGCTGATACCCGGGATCACCAGCCGGGGGCTGTAGAAGTCATTTTTGCCGTGGGTGATGTAAATCCGGCTTCCGGGCGGTAGCTGATGATGGGTACGAAGGCTGTCTTTAAAGAGGGTCCGCCCTGTCTCTGAGCGGGACTCATACCGTTTGAGCGGGATCACGCCCAGTATCTGCCGGGTCTGCGCCACACTGATCACGGCACTGTCCGGAGGAAGATTCATGACCCTGCGCCAGAAAATCAGTTGTGGGAGTGTATCCCATTGCTCCGTATAGAGCCTGGCATCGGCAATCACCCGCTGGAGGAGTGTATCATCGCCCAGGCGGAGGGGCAAGACTTCTCCTGAAAATGAGTCCTGGGCAACTGCTATCCCTGACCCAACCCCAAACAAGGCAAGGAAAAAAACCCAATACATACCTCTCATGTAACAACAATCAACTGGTTTTGAAAGCACGTCTTCTCTCTTCAAACATACACATTTAGTGCCGCACCACCAGCACGAAAGCAGGAAATACCTGTCTCCTGAAAAATTTGTACCTTGCCTCCGAATATGGAACCCATGCGCAATACTTGGTGGCTCAACGGCCTGCTGGGGGTGACCTTTTTGTTCACAGACCTTCCCTGTAGCCCTGCTCCTGAAGCTCCCCCTGCTGCACCGCAGGAAATCCAGGTCGTAACCTATCCGATACCTGACAGCAGCCGTACCACACATACCTATCAGGTGGTCATGGACTCTGCCGTGTACCACGAGGGATGGGACACCCTGGTCCAGATGCGGTTCTGGCGGCAGGTCATGCATACAGGTCCCGATACCGTGATCGTAAACCAGGCCCGCAACCGGCGTATCCTCGGTTATGTATCCTATGCCCGGTGGGGCACCCGCAGCAGGCGGCAGCGACAAAGTTTTGAGGACAGCGTGCGGCAGGCACATGGACTGGCGCGGGCTGACAAGCTGTTTTTTACGGGCGGGCGGCGGCACTTCTACCGGACCCGTGAGGTAGTCCCGCAGATAGACAAAGCCATTCATATTTTTAATGCCGAAAACGTGGACCCCTGGTACGCCCAGGCGATTCTCCTCATTGAGAGCCCGGCCCAGCTCACCTTTTCTACCGACGGCGCGTATGGCGCCTTTCAGTTGCTCAAGGGAGTAGCCCGTGACATGGGCCTGACCGTCAATGATACCCTGGACGAACGGGCTGACTTTGACCGGTCTGCCTACGGCGCGGCCCGTCTGATCCGGACCGTCTGCCTGCCCTACACCCGGGAGATCTGCGACGAGTGGGGGCTGACGTATCGGGAGTCCGATATCTGGTTCCGGCTGCTGACCCTGCATGTCTATCATGCCGGCGCTGGCAATGTCCGCCGGGCCATCCGGCAGTTGCGCCCGCGTACAGGAGGCCCCGGCCTGATCAGAGACCTGTGGCAGACAGAGTTCCGGCGTTTTGGTAATGCTTCTCAGAACTACAGCCAGCTGGTACTGGCTGCTACCCTCGAACTTTACCAGCTCATCACCCTGCCTGATCTTCCGGCAACCTTTGCACCTGGGGAGGTTACCCCTACCCTGCCTGATATACCCGGCACCACCCCTGCATCCAAGCGTGAAGCTGGATTCTGAAGTTTTCTGTTTTTGCTTATCCCGTTGTCCTTTACCTTGCCGCCATGCTCCGCCTGCTGCCCCTGGTCAGACCTTATGCCCGACTGGGAATCACCGCCTCCATCTATAGCATCCTCAACAAGGTGCTGGACCTCATGCCGCCCCTCCTCGTCGGATGGATTATAGACAACCTGACCGGCCACCCGCCCGGCTGGATATCCGGCTGGCTGAGGATCACAGACGTGTGGCAGGGTGCTATTTTTCTCAGTGCCCTGATCATCCTCATCTTTGGATTTGAAAGTTTGTTTGAATGGCTCTATAGCCTGACGTTCAAACGAATGGCCCAGCATGTCCAGCACGATCTCCGCCTCAAAACCTATGACCACCTCCAGCACCTGGAGACGGCGTTTTTTGAAAAAAACCGCACCGGTAACCTCATGTCCATCGTCAATGATGACATCAACCGGCTGGAGACTTTTCTGAACTCCGGCTTTAATGACCTGCTTCAGCTGGGCGTACTTTGTGTATTTGCCTCCGTCAGCCTCACCCTCTACTCACCTGGGCTGGCCCTGATCGGAATGGCCACCATTCCGGTGATCATTGCGGGCAGTATCTGGTACCAGCGCAGGATTTCTCCTTATTATCAGCGGATACGCAGTGCGGTGGGAGAACTCAACAACCGACTGGAGAACAACCTCTCCGGCATCATGGTGATCAAGAGTTTTTCGGCAGAGGGTTTTGAGCTTAGCCGCGTAGCAGAGACCTCAGACGCCTACCGCCAGGCCAATCTGGATGCCATCCGGTGGAATGCCTTGTTTATCCCCATGATCCGGATGGTGATCGCCCTGGGGTTTGCGGGGTGTATGCTCCTGGGGAGTTGGTGGGTAGTGCAGGAAACAGGGCTGATCACGGCTGGAGGTCTTACTTTTTTTGGGATGATGATCCAGCGGCTGCTGTGGCCCATGACCCGGATGGGGCAGATTTTGGACGAATATGAGCGGGCGCGTGCCAGTGCCCGGCGGGTACTGGGCCTGCTGGACACCCCGCGTCAGGCTCCCCCCGTTGCAGATGCTGTGCCCGACACCCGGCGGGCCACCGGCGAAATCAACCTCGAAGGGGTCTCCTTTTCTTATCTCCCCGGTGTGGCCGTGCTTCCCCCCCTGGACCTCCATATCCGGGCAGGTGACACCATCGGTATCGCCGGTCCCTCCGGTGCAGGCAAAACAACCCTGATCAAACTCCTCCTGCGCATGTATGACCCTACTGCGGGCCGTATCACCCTGGACGGGACAGACCTCCGGTCCCTGGATCTCGCCTGGCTTCGCAACCAAATCGCCCTCGTGAGCCAGGATACCTACCTGTTTCACGGTTCGCTGGCCGAAAACATCGCCTATGGACTGCCTGACTGCCCGATCGAACGGATCGAGGCGGCCGCACGCCAGGCAGAGCTGCATACCTTTATCAGCGGCCTGCCCCAGGGATATGATACCCAGGTAGGCGAACGTGGAATCCGGCTCTCCGGTGGTCAGCGCCAGCGCATCAGCATCGCACGGGCTATCCTGCGGGATGCGCCCGTCCTGATCCTGGACGAGGCGACCAGTGCCGTAGACTCCGAAACCGAACGGGCCATACAGGAACATCTTGATCAGATCGTAGCCGGACGTACGGCTATTATCATCGCCCACAGACTCTCCACGCTCCGGCATGCGGATCGGATCCTCGTCCTCCAGCACGGCCAAATCGCCGAATCAGGTACCCACGACGCACTCCTCGCCCTTGATGGCCTGTATGCGGATCTTTGGCGGGTACAGACCGGCGAACGTTTGGCGGACAATTTATCCCGATGAAACCGCTAGATTTGTTTAGCTTTTTTTATCTTAAAGCCTGTCAGGTCTAATTTTTGTTCCATGCCTGCAGCTATCTCCCCTCACCTGGCCCTGCGAGTGGTACATCCGGGTGAGTTTGAACCAGGTGAACACTGGTACCCCAAAGCGCTCAATGCCCAGATACACCCCCTGGTGGCGTATTTTATGAACCTGAGCACGGAGCGCATCATCAACCGTTACAGCCACCTCAACCCTAAGGTGGACAAGGCCCGGTTGACTGAGATCGTGACCTACCAGCCCCGGTATTTTTTACATGCCGGGTCGGATCTTTTTCATACCACCAACGCACGGGGCACCCGGCGCATGGTGGTCATTGAAACCAACTCCAGCCCCTCCGGCCAGAAATCCATGCCCCTGCTCAATGAAGTCCAGGAGCAGGGGGGCTACCGTACGTATATTGAGGAGACATTTAAACCCTTCCTGCGGCTGCGCCGCCCCAAGGTCACCGGCGGGCTGGCAGTGATTTATGACAAAAACTACACGGAGGCCTCCGGCTATGCAACGGCGATGGCTGACGCATTTAATGAGCCTGTGTACCTGGCCCCCTTCATGGACCAGGATCCGGCATCCGGGGTGCGGTTTCGGGATGGGGTACTGGAGATCCGGGACCAGCTCGGACAGTGGCAACCTATGCGGGCGGCATTCCGGTACGTAACCCAGCGCCCCTGGAACCGGATACCGGTTTTTACCAAAACCCTGATCCTGAATCCTATCATCACTTGCCTCGCCGGAGGGCGCAACAAGATGATGGCAGCCAAAGCCTATGACCTCTACAATGCTGAAATACAACCTTTTGGACTGAAAATTCACACACCGGAGACCATCTGGGACGTACGCAAAGCCGAACTCCCCCTCTGGGTCAAAAAACTCGGGGGCCATGCAGTCGTCAAGGTCCCCTATGGCAATGCCGGCCAGGGTGTATTCACCATTGTCAATGCACAGGAGCTGGCCGCCGTCATGGCGCGGGAGTATGAGTATGACCTGTTTGTGGTGCAGAGTCTGATCGGAAATTTTTCGTGGAGCTCATCCTACGGTCACTCGCGCCTCTATCACGTAGGCACCATGCCCAACAACAAAAACCGGAGTTATGCGGCTGATATCCGGATGATGGTCAACAGTACGGAGCAAGGCCTGCGCCCTATCGCCATATATGCCCGCCGGGCCCGGCTCCCCCTCGTGGATCACCTGGAGGACAGCACCAACTCCTGGGATATGCTCGGCACCAATCTCAGTGTCCTACAGCCAGACGGCCAGTACAACACGGATACCTCCCGGCTCATGATGATGGACCAGCGTGACTTCAACCGCCTCGGAATCAGCGTGGACGACCTGATTGAGGGATATATCCAGACCGTCCTCTCAATGGTGGCCATAGACAAGATGGCCCAGACCCTGATCTCGCAGCGGGGACGGCTCCGCACCCGCCTCTTCAAGTCACTCAACGCAGATGATGCCCTGATCCGGGAAATAAAGCTGGAGTAATTCCCGTGAGGAGATTTTTCGGATAAGGTATTGCCTGATCTGGATAATTATCCTATCTTGGGATACACATGAGTGCCTCTCAAACCATATCTTCCCCCTCCCGCGAAGCACTCCAGCAGCGGAAGTTTTTTGCCCTGATGATGGGGCTGGGGATTCTGCTGAACCTCTCCCTGCTCTATCGCCGGTTTCTCTCCCATACCCTCCAGTCACCGGGTATTCTGCTCATGGACATTCTCAGCGTGGCTTTCCTGGGGATGCTGATTTATACCTTTACCCATCAGGATACCCGTCGTGTGATCCCCGGTATCCTGCTATTGGTCGCAGCAGGTTTTTTGTACCTCTCCCAAACCCGCCTCCTCAAAAGCCAGGAGCTCCTCCAGGCTACCCTCGAAAATGAAACCGGTGTCGTCTATCTCACCCTGCGCAAGGACCATAGCTTTGAACTGATGCGGGTGACCTGGGCTGGCATCACGGACAAAGACGAAGGCCGGTACAACCTCCGGGGAGACCGGATCGAGTTTAACCAGCGTCCGGACAGCAGCCTCCTCCCCCCTGAGGCACGCATCAACCAAGGGCTTATCCTCCTGGGCGAAGACAGTACTGCCCAGATATTCCGGATCGTACTCGACGAGCGCCCCACCCAATAACCCCCCTGTGTGATCCAAAAGGTATCTCCATGATGCCCTGCGCGTCCGAATAGCTTTTATAAAAAAATTAACGAACGATCGTTAGTATTTAAAATGCGATAATTTTTATACGCATTCGTCAATAATATTAAAAAAAATGTCATATTTGCACCAACAGGACCTCTATCCTATGAACAGCAGCTTTCGTACGTTTCTACTATACACCAGCAGTCCCCTACTCGGACTGCTACCAGGCTGACCAGCGGCTCAAGCCCGTCACCCTGTTATGCTGTCCATACTCATCCCCAGGCTTTTATTTATTCACTTGACCTATGAACAATCGGGTATATGTATTTGATACCACGCTCCGCGACGGTGAGCAGGTACCTGGCTGCCAACTGAACACCATCGAGAAGATCGAAGTAGCCCGCGCCCTGGAGGAGCTCGGGGTGGATGTCATTGAGGCAGGGTTTCCGGTATCAAGTCCCGGCGATTTTCAGTCTGTCATCGCTGTATCCCAGGCCGTACAGGAGCCGGTTATCTGTGCCCTATCGCGGGCCGTGGCTCAGGACATTGAGGTAGCGGCAGATGCCCTGCGATTTGCTCACCGCAAGCGTATCCATACCGGGATTGGGAGTTCTGATATTCATATTTACAATAAACTCAAGTCCACTCCGGAGCGTATCCTAGAGCAGGCCGCCTGGGCCGCTGCCTATGCCCGCAAGTTTACGGATGACGTAGAGTTTTACTGCGAAGATGCCGGACGTGCCCGCCCGGAGTACCTCGCCCGTATGGTCGAGACTGTCATCGCAGCCGGTGCCACCGTCGTGAACATCCCCGATACCACCGGCTACTGCCTGCCTGAGCAGTACGGTGCCAAAATCCAGTACCTGATGGATCACGTTCCCAATATTGACAAGGCCATCCTCTCCGTACACTGCCACAATGACCTCGGCATGGCGACCGCTAACTCAATAGCAGGTCTCCGCGCCGGTGCCCGGCAGGTAGAGGTCACGGTCAACGGGATCGGTGAGCGGGCAGGCAATACCTCCCTCGAAGAGATCGCCATGATCCTCCGCAGCCATTATGCTGAGATCGGGCTGGAAACCGGGATTCAGGTCAAACGCATTTACCCCACAAGCCGCCTCATCACCCGGCTCATGCGCATGCCGGTACAACCCAACAAGGCCATCGTCGGGCGAAATGCCTTTGCGCACTCCTCCGGTATCCACCAGGACGGGGTCCTCAAAGACCGCGAAAACTACGAGATCATTGATCCCAAGGACGTAGGGGTACCAGAGTCCTCCATCATCCTCACCGCCCGCAGCGGACGGGCTGCCCTGGGACACCGCCTCGAAAAACTCGGGTTTACCCTTTCTCCCGAAGACCTTAAGACCACCTACGATGCCTTCCTCCTGGTCGCCGACCAGAAAAAAGAAGTCACGGACGAAGACCTCCTCGCCCTCATGGGCTCCGAGCAGACCACCCGTATCCTCGAAATACAATCACTGGAAGTCACCTGCGGGAGCGAAAAACCTGCCCGTGCCCATATTGAAATCAACCGAAACGGCATTATCTCCTATAACGAAGCCGAAGGAAACGGTCCTGTGGACGCTGTCGTCAACAGCATCAACGGCATCATGGGGATAGAGGTCAGCCTGGAAGAGTATCTGGTGCAGGCCATTACCGGAGGAAGTGATGACCTGGCCCGTGTACATATCCAGGTTTCTAAAGACCAGGTATTTTATTACGGATTTGGTTCGGACACAGATACCATTTTTGCCACGGCAAAAGCCTATATTGATGCCCTGAAAAAAGTGTGAAGGCCTGGTAATTTTTTTATGGCGAAGACTATTTTTGATAAAATCTGGGACAGCCATGTGGTGTCCCGTGCCGGGGGGAGTCCGGATACACTCTACATTGACCGTCATTTTATCCATGAGGTCACCAGCCCCCAGGCTTTTGATGGCCTGCGCCAGCGAGGCATCCCGGTATTTCGTCCGGGACAGACCATTGCTACGGCAGATCACAATGTCCCCACCCTGGACCAGCACCTGCCCATCCGGGAGGAGCTGTCCCGCCGGCAGGTGCAGGCCCTGGTCAACAACTGCGAGGCGTTTGGAGTAGAACTCTACGGCCTGGGCCACCCCTATCAGGGCATCGTCCATGTGATCGGTCCGGAACTGGGCATCACGCAGCCGGGCATGACCATTGTCTGCGGAGACAGCCATACCTCGACACACGGTGCTTTTGGCAATATTGCCTTTGGGATCGGTACCAGTGAGGTAGAGCAGGTACTGGCAACCCAGTGTGTGCTCAAGGACAAACCGATGAAAATGCGGATTACCGTAGAGGGCGACCTGGCTCCCGGCGTGACATCCAAGGACATCATCCTCTACATCATCGCACAAATCTCAGCCGCAGGGGGTACGGGGTATTTTGTGGAGTATGCCGGCTCGGCGATCCGCAGCCTCAGCATGGAGGCCCGCATGACCATCTGCAACATGAGCATCGAGATGGGCGCCCGAGGCGGGCTGATCGCACCTGACGAGACTACCTTCCGGTATATCGAGGGACGGCCTTTTGCCCCGCAGGGAGACGCATGGACACGTGCCGTGGCGGCCTGGCAGCAGCTGACCACTGACGAAGATGCTGTATTTGACAAGGAATACACGTTTTATGCCGCTGACATCGAACCCATGATCACCTATGGCACCAATCCGGGCATGGGGATCGGGATTACGGGCAAGATCCCGGCGCTGGATGTCCAGCCGACCGACAGCGAACGTAATGCCCTCCAAAAAGCCCTGACCTATATGGGCCTGGAGGCTGATACCCCCCTGCTTGGCAAGCCGGTGGACTATGTATTTATCGGCAGCTGCACCAACTCCCGGATCGAAGACCTGCGCCAGGTGGCAGCCATGGTCAAAGGCAAACAAAAAGCACCCCATGTCGAGGTGATGGTCGTGCCCGGCTCCCAGCAGGTACGCCGGCAGGCACAGGCTGAGGGCCTGGACCAGATCCTGACAGAGGCCGGATTTGTCCTGCGGGAACCCGGATGCTCCGCCTGCCTCGGGATGAATGAAGACAAGGTACCGGCAGGCAAATATTGTGTCTCTACCTCCAATCGCAACTTTGAGGGTCGGCAAGGACCAGGTGCCCGTACCTTCCTGGCCAGTCCGCTGACAGCTGCGGCTACCGCCCTCACAGGATACATCACTGACGCACGAGAATGGATATAACTACCTGCCGCCTGCTGCCAGCCGCGCTGGTGCTGGCCCTTTGGGCCGCCTGTACCCCTCAGGCTGAGCCCGTCACCGCGCCTGAGCGCAGCCTTTTTAACGGAAAAGACCTCAGCGGCTGGCATGCTGACGTGCCGGAGCGGGATACTAACGCAGCGGCCATCATGCCTTTTATCGTGCGGGACAGCCTGCTGGTCAGCCTGGGCGAACCTAACGGCCACCTGATCACTGATTCCGTCTTTGCAGACTATCGCCTGAGTTTCCGGTACCGGTTTGCAGGTGAACCCGGCAACTGCGGGGTTTTGGTACACGCTTCTACCCCCCGTGCCCTGTATCAGATGTTTCCCAAGTCTATTGAAGTCCAGATGATGCACGACAATGCCGGGGACTTCTGGTGTATCGTCGAGGACATCCGGGTTCCGGACATGGAGGCCCGCCGGGGTGATCCCGCCAACTGGGGCATCACCGAGGGCAAGGAGCGCCGGATCATCAACCTGACAGACAGCACCGAGCGTCCGCTGGGCCAGTGGAATACCATGCGGGTCGAGTGCCTGGGCAGCAGTGTCAAAGTCTGGGTTAATGGTGAGCTGGTCAATTATGGCACTGACGCCACAGCCAGCCGGGGCCAGATAGCCCTGCAGGCCGAAGGAGCTGAGGTTGAGTTCCAGGGACTGACCCTGGTGCCTCTCAAGGCCCTCTCAGCAGATGATGCCTTTGCAGCAGATGCTGCCCATCCCTGATCGTATGACTTTTATGTTGACTTTATGCCGGGTGACCGGATCCTGACTCAGATGAAAACCTTTGTTCCCTTCACCACCACTTGTGTCCCCCTGCCGCAGGAGCATGTGGACACAGATCAGATCATTCCCGCCCGGTACCTTAAGGCCACTTCCCGTGCTGGTTTTGGCGAAAATCTTTTCCGGGACTGGCGGTATGATGCTGAGGGCCAGCCTCGTCCGGATTTTGTCCTGAACGATCCACGATACCGGGGCGAAATCCTGGTGGCCGGCAAAAATTTTGGGTGCGGCTCCAGCCGCGAGCATGCCGCCTGGGCCCTGACGGATTATGGATTCCGGGTGGTGATCTCCAGCTTTTTTGCAGATATTTTCAGCGCCAATGCCCTGAATAACATGCTGTTGCCCATTCAGGTGTCTGAGGATTTTCTGCACACCCTGCTACAGGCGGTGCAGGCAGATCCGGATACCCGGGTTCATGTGGACCTGGCCGCACAGCAGGTACGGATGGAGGCTACGGGTGATACAGCTTTTTTTGACATAACGGCTTACAAAAAAACCTGCCTCCTCAATGGATACGATGATATTGACTATCTCCTGAGCCAGCGGGCGCAGATTGAGGCTTTTGAGCAGACACGAACGTTCTAACCTTTCCCTATCCGATGCAAAAAACCATAGCCCTGCTGCCCGGCGACGGGATCGGGCCCGAAGTAATCCAGGCAGCCGTAGCAGTTCTGGAAGCCGTAGCGACCCGGTTTGGACATACGTTCACATGGCGGGAATCGCTCGTGGGTGCTGCCGCGATAGATGCTACCGGTGACCCGCTCCCTGCTGATACCCTCGCCAACTGCCTCAGCGCAGATGCTGTTTTGTTTGGGGCCATCGGGCATCCCCGGTACGACAATGACCCCTCCGCGCGGGTACGCCCTGAGCAGGGGCTCCTTCGTATGCGCCAGGCACTGGGGCTCTATGCCAATATCCGCCCGGTCAAAGCCTATGACGCCCTTACGGAGGCATCCCCCCTCAAAAAACACATTGTCGAGGGGGTAGACTTTGTGATCATGCGTGAGCTGATCGGCGGCATCTATTTTGGGGAGCCTCGCGGCCGCACCGAAAAAGGTGACAAAGCCTTCGATACCTGCGTCTATGACCGGGAGGGCATCCTGCGCATCACCCGACTCGCCTTTGAGTACGCCCGGCAGCGCCGCCACAAGGTCACCCTCGTGGACAAAGCCAATGTCCTGGCCACGTCCCGCCTTTGGCGTGAGGTGGTCACCGCCTATGCCCAGGACTTCCCGGACGTAACCTTCGAGTGTATGTATGTGGACAATGCTGCCATGCAGCTCATCCAGTATCCCCGTGCCTTTGACGTGGTCCTGACTGAAAACATGTTTGGTGATATCCTCAGTGACGAAGCTTCTGTTCTGACAGGTTCTATGGGCCTGCTCCCGTCTGCTTCTATCGGCGAAAAAACATCCGTATTCGAGCCGATCCACGGTTCCTATCCCCAGGCCGCCGGCCAAAACCGCGCCAACCCGCTCGCCGCCATCCTCTCCGGGGCGATGATGCTGGAGTATGCCTTTGGGCTGTACGAAGAGGGCCGGGTCATCCGGACCGCAGTGGAAGCCTCCATTGCAGCGGGTTTTACCACCGAAGACCTGAACCAGGGCCGTCAAGGTACCCGGGAAGTCGGTCAATGGGTACGGGACCATGTACTGGCGCGGGTGCCCGAAGCCTGAGTGGCGGATATTTTTTGAAAAAATATTTGCCCCGTTACAGATTATACCTATCTTTGCAGACCTTTTTTAGCAATATTGTCATGGGCAAAAAATTCACTACCAAAGAAAAGAAGCTCCTCGGACGTGCCTCCCGCCGTGCCCAGAGCCTCAAGACCGTTAAAGTAGCCCGCAACGTACAGCGGACTGCCGAAATCCAGAACGTAGCGGTCATCCGCTCCCTTGAAGCTAAGATCAAAGCCGCTACCGAACAGGCATAAGCTGTTCTCAGCATATGAGTACCCTTGCAGCTGCCTGCAAGGGTTTTTTTGTTGTATTTACAGGCGGTGCATAACCGCAACATACAGTTCCTCCGGCCCATACACCGACCGTCGGCGGGCGATCAGCCGGGGAGCCGAGAGTTCAGCCCTGGCAGCTAGCTCGGCCAGGCGGTGCCAGGCAACCGGATAAGGCACCCACGGGGGATTGGGGCGGTCCGTATCATACTCCACCAGCACCAGCGTGCCTCCGCGCCGGAGATGCGGGAGGATATGGCCCAGGGCTGCTACCGGATCCGGCGCATAATGCAGGGCATTGGCCATGATCATCCCGCCTACCTCAGGCAGGTCAAACGGCCCTGTAAAATCCGCCTCCACCACCTCCACCCGGACCGGGCTGCCCCCAGCCAGTGACCAGAGCATGTGCGGGCTTTTGTCCACCGCATACACCGTCCCCGCAGGCAGCAACACACGCAGGGCCTGGGTAAAAACACCCGTCCCGGCCCCCAGATCAGCCCAGGCAGGTATGTCCGGCTGGATGGCCGGGCGAATGAGGTCAGCGGCTTCGGTTGGGGTCATGGGGGAAGATTTGAGGGGAAAGGTAGGGAAATTCGTAGAAACGGCCCATCTTCGCAGACGAAATTCCCTATGCCCCGCCTCCCCTTCACCCTCTCCGCAACAGCCACTGGCTCCAAAGCCCGGGCCGGGACGATGCAGACCCTTCACGGACCTGTGCAGACCCCGGTATTTATGCCTGTGGGTACCCAGGCTACGGTCAAAAGCCAGACCGTCGAGAGCCTGAAAGCCACTGGTGCGACGGTACTCCTGGCCAATACCTACCACCTGATGTTGCGGCCGGGGCCGGAAGTTTTTCGCCAGATGGGTGGCATCCACCGGTTTATGCGCTGGGATGGTCCGGTGCTGACCGACTCCGGGGGATTTCAGATATTTTCATTGCCTCATGCGCGGGCGATGGATGAAAACGGGGCTTCCTTCCAGAGTTATGTAGACGGAAAGGTACACCTGCTTTCGCCGGAGAGTAGTATCGCCATGCAGCAGGCCATCGGGAGTGACATCATGATGGTGCTGGACCAGTGTATCCCCTCCACTGCCGGATACGATGAGGCCGCCGCCGCCATGCACCTGACCCACCGCTGGGCTGTGCGCTCGCTTCAGGCACGGGGAGAGGCCCCCCAGGCGCTGTTTGGGATCGTACAGGGTGCCTGTCATGCGCCCTTGCGGGCTGAGAGTGCGGCTTTCCTGCGGGAGCTGCCCTTTGACGGGCTGGCCATCGGTGGCCTGGCCGTAGGCGAAACCCATGCGGAACGGTATCACTTTACCGACCTGGTCACGGACCACCTCCCCCATCACCTGCCCCGGTACCTGATGGGCGTAGGCACCCCCATTGACCTGCTGGAGGCTGTCCACAGCGGGGTGGACATGTTTGATTGTATCATCCCGACGCAGGTATCGCAGCGGGGCCTGGCGTTCACGTCCGCCGGGAAACTCCAGCTCCGGCGTTCGGTGTACAAATTTGCCGATGAGGCCCTAGACCCCGCCTGTGACTGCCATACCTGCCGCCACTACAGCCGGGCCTATCTCCACCACCTCGCCAAAACCACTGAGGTCCTCGGCTGGCATCTGCTGGGCCAGCACAACCTGGCCTTTTATCACCGCCTCATGCGGGACATGCGGGCACATATCATAGCCGATACCTTTGCGGGGTTTTACCAGGTCCAGCGGGAGCGCCTGACCCGTGACGACGAGGCCCATCCGGGAAAACCACCCCGTAAATCCCGTAAACGCACCACCGAACTGGGTGATTATGAAATACATACCAGCCAGCAAGGGTTTTCCAGCATCCGGCAGCGCAGTTCGGGGGAGGTCATGCACTCCGTCAATGACCCGATAGAGGAGGCAGACCGGCTGTATATCCGGCAGTCGGGGTTGGAGACACGGCTGACATCACCAGTGGAGCGTCCACTGGTGATCTGGGACGTAGGTCTGGGCGCCGCCACCAATGCCATGGGAGCGGTACACTGCTGGGAAAAAGTCCTGGCAGCCCACGGAAACGCCCGTCCGCTCAGGATCATCAGCTTTGAGTGTGACCTGGATCCCCTGCGGCTGGCAGCCCGGTATCCGGGGAGTTTTCCCCACCTCCGGCACCCGGCTCCGGGTGTGCTCCTGCGTGACCATGCCTGGACACATACCAGCGGGCTGCTGCACTGGGACCTGCTGGCAGGAGACTTTCTGACCCGAATGACCGAAGCACCCGTGCCAGACCTGATATATTACGACCCCTTTTCCTATAAAACCGACTCGGCACTCTGGACTGAAGCCGTATTTGCCCAGATACGCACCCACTGCGGAGCGCATCAGGCCCAACTTTATACCTACTCCGCCTCCACTGCCGTACGGGTAGCCCTCCTGGGGGCAGGTTGGTGGGTAGGTGCCGGAACAGGCACCGGCCCCAAAGCCGCCACTACCTTTGCGTGTACCCAGGCACCCGGACCGGAGATTGTTTGCCTGGGAGCAGACTGGCTCCGGCGCTGGCGTGTCAGCAGCTCACAGGCACCCGCCCACCTGGGCCCGGAGGCCCGTGCGGCCCTGATCCGCCGCATTGAAACCCATCCGCAGTTTATCCTTCCGCCACCTACGCCCTGATATATGCCTCAACGCCAACTCATCTCTTCTGGTGCACCCTGGGAAACCCAGGTGGGCTACAGCCGCGCTGTACGGGTAGGCTCCCTGATCGAAGTTGCCGGTACCACTGCCGTGGACGAAGCCGGTGAAATCGTCGGGCCCGGCGACCTCTACGCCCAAACCTATTTTGTCATCCAAAAAATCGAAAAAGCCCTGCATGCCGCAGGGGCTACCCTGGCCGATGTCGTGCGGACGCGCATGTATGTGACTGACATCTCCCGGTGGGAAGAAGCCGGTCGGGCACACGGTGCGTTTTTTCACGAAATACGTCCTGCATCTACCTTGCTGGCAGTTGCGGCCCTGGTGGATCCCCGGCTGCTGGTGGAGATTGAGGTGACAGCCGTCGCAGGGGAATAACCATTACCGGTTATTCGTTTTCCCAGCCCCCGCCTTCTTCTTCTACCTCCGGATCTGGCTCCAGCTCAATGGGACGCTCCTCACCGGAGGGGGGAGGTGTCTCCTGATCCGTAGCAACCCCCTCTTCGAGCAACATACGCATGAACTCATTGTCTTCGTCCTCCTCTTCCTGAAGGGGGTCAGAGGTAATAACCCGTTTCAGCAGGGCTTCATTGGACGGGATACCGGCAAAATGTTGCTTTTTCAGGCGGGTGAGCCAGGCCTGCAACGACGGGGTAAATACCAGGTCCGTCTGCATACGCCGGGCTGAGGGTGTATAGGGTCCGTCATTTTCATACATCAGGGACCCACTGCAGTAGAGGCTGATGACATAGGTATAGTCGCGGAAGATCAGCTTCAGGTCCGGTACAAAACAGGACGGAGCTGTCATCGGTTCTTCCTCCAGGTAAAAATCCGTGAGCTGGGACAATGTATCATCGCTGGTGTAGGCCAGGGCTACTTGTCTGGTATCAAACTGGGTGGTATAACACCGGGCCGCATCTGCGGGGGTGTTGATACGCAGGAGCGTGCAATAAACAGAATCCTGGGCGTACAACGTGGCACCCCCTATCCCCGCTGCCAGGGTAACTACCCGGAGAACGAAACGCGCAAAGCTCATCGAAATATGATTTATGTATGGTAGTAACGCCGAAACCTGCTCTATGGTATAAACCGGCTCCTGTCTTAGGTGCAAATTGTATGCCTGATTGTGCATGAGCAGCTTACCCCACCGGAGCTGGTCCCGGTCCTGGCAGATCCACCACCGGGTAGAAAAAAATTGTATCTTTGGGGCCTAGATGCGTACAGTAGCTTTTCATACCCTGGGCTGCAAGCTCAACTTCTCTGAGACCTCTGCCATCGGGCGGCAGTTTCTGGAGCACGGTTTCGTCAAACGGGAGTTTACGGAGCCGGCGGATGTGTATGTGGTCAATACCTGCTCGGTCACAGACCAGGCCAATAAAAAATGCCGCCATGTGATCCGGCAGGCCCTGCGCCAGAATCCGGCAGGATATGTCATCGTGGTGGGATGTTATGCCCAGCTCAAACCGCAGGAGATCGCGGAGATCCCGGGCGTGGACCTGGTCCTGGGTGCTGGCGAAAAATTCAGGGTGTTTGAACTGGCCGGTGATTTTACGAAAGAAGATCACGCCTGCGTCCACCATGCGCCCATCGGCGCGGTGAATACCTTCACGGCGGCCTGGTCGGCGGGGGACCGCACCCGGTCCTTCCTCAAAATCCAGGACGGCTGCGACTACAAGTGCACCTTCTGCACGATCCCGCTGGCGCGGGGCCGGAGCCGGAGCGACAGCCTCAGCAATGTCCTCCAAAACGCCCGCGAGATCGCAGCCCGTGGCATCCAGGAGATCGTCCTGACCGGTGTCAACCTCGGCGACTATGGACACCAGCCTCATACCTTCCTGGACGTGGTGCGGGCCCTGGACGCCCTGCCCGATGGCCCTGCCCGGTACCGCATCTCCTCTATCGAGCCTAACCTGCTCACCGACGAGATCATCCGGCTGGTAGCCGCGGCGGAGCGGTTTATGCCACACTTCCATATCCCGCTCCAGAGCGGGAGTGATGAGATCCTGGCCCGGATGCGCCGCCGCTACCGGCGGGCTCTCTATACCGACCGGGTGCAGACCATCCGCGACCTTATGCCCCAGGCCTGTATCGGGGTGGATGTGATCACGGGTTTTCCGGGGGAAACAGAAGCACATTTTGAGGAGACGTACCAGTACCTCACCGACCTGGACGTATCCTACCTGCACGTCTTCACCTACTCCGAGCGCGAAAACACCCTCGCCGCCGGGATGCCGGACCCGGTCCCCCATCCCGTGCGCCAGGCCCGCACCGAACGCCTGCGCATGCTCTCCGAAAAAAAACGCCTCGACTTCTACCGCCGCGCCGAGGGCCAGACCTGGCCTGTGCTGCTGGAGGGCGACGAAGACGCGGGGTATATGAGTGGATTTACGCCCCACTACGTGCGGGTGCAGGTACCCTGGAACCCCGCCTGGGTGAATACCCTCCAGCCCGTGCGACTGGGACCCGTGACCCCGGCCGGGGTCGTGACCGGCGAGCCGGTCCTCATCTATCGCTGAGTCCTTACGTCCCCGGATGCGAAGCATCCCTTATTCCCCTCCTGCGGAGGGGTGGGCGGCGGCTACGCCGACCGGGGTGGTTCTCCACGTCCCCATGCGCCTGATCCGGGAACACGTAGGGGCGGTCCGGCAGGCCGCCCCACAGGTAGCGGGGCCTCCACCAGTACAAAAAATCATGTCTGGCACTCCGGGAGGCCCCGGCCCAGGACGCTGCGCATCTGGCCGGGGACCTGATGGGCCGGACCGCCCCGCAGGTAGCGGGGCCTCCACCAGTACAAAAAAGCATGTCTGGCACTCAGGAAGGCCCCGGCCCAGGACGCTGCGCATCTGGCCGGGGACCTGATGGGCCGGACCGCCCCGCAGGTAGCGGGGC
>JANRLQ010000090.1:0-10560 GCA_033762375.1 Bacteroidia bacterium | reverse complement strand
GCATGGTCTCTGCGAGCTTTGCGTGGAAAAGGCTGGTGATTTTCTCAAAAGGGGGTTCACGCAAAGGCTCAGGACGTTTTGGGGCTTTACGCTCTCTGCGGCATGGTCTCTGCGAGCTTTGCGTGGAAAAGGCTGGTGATTTTCTCAAAAGGGGGTTCACGCAAGGACGCAGAGGGGTATTTAGTTAGTGCCTGATCCTTCGGGGATGGTGACCGGGAATGAAATTTTGACCTTTTCCCAAGTCATCTCCAGGGTCGCATGCTGTGTGTCGTGAACGATCAGCCAGTACATGAGCCGCTCCGAATGGCGGTTGCGCACTGGTTTGACCTCAAACCGGAATACGTCATCCTTTGGATCATACTCGTCCGTCAGGTGTTGTTCCCAGTTGGTGTTAAAAATGACGGTCCACATTTTGGGTCCCGGAATGGTAAAGATCGCGTAGGTGCCTTTGGGCAGGAGGTTGCCAGCCACGAGGACATCGTCATACACGGTGATCGCCGTTGCCATATGGGCCCCTGTGACCCAGACCTCATCGTAGGGCACCAGGCCGCCCCAGATGATCCGCTTGCGGACAGTCGGCGAGTGAAACTCCAGGTGGACATGGGTAGCGCCAATATTGGCCATGACAACCCGGTGCGGACTGCCCTTGACGGTGTCAGCTTTGGCAGCGGTCGGGTGTGCCATGGGGTCGTGATCGTGCTGGGCGGAGAGGAGCCCCAGGCTGGCCGTCAGGACCAGGGTCAGCAGGCAGGATGGGAAGGACATAAGCAGGAATAATCAGGCCGGTAGAGGTTGTACCCTAACACACAACAAGCCCTGCCCGGCGGGCGGCAGGCCCTGTGGTAGTATTAGTACAAAGGTACGGGTAAATACCCTCCCGTGGGTCATATCTTCCGGCGTAGCGGGTATCTTTTGTCAGAGGCGGGCATTGCCCAGGCCCACGAGGGCGACTGAAAGCAGGATCAGGCCCACCCCTGTGACAATGGTCAGGTAGGTACGGCGGCTCACGCCCCGCCACTCCCGCAGCAACAAGCCCCAGGCACTGGAGATAAAAATGATAAAGGCCATGTGCAGGATCCAGGAGGAAGCACCATTGCCCATGTATGACTCTCCCATGCCGTAGAAAAAAAACTGCATGAACCAGGTGGTGCCTGCCAGGGCTGCCCAGGCGTAATTGTTGAGCAGGGGGGCCTGTGTATTGCCGTAGTCACCAAAGGAGCGATGGCGGAAGTTGAGGACCAGGCACCAGATCAGGTTGGTGGTCAGCCCGCCCCAGAGCAGCACTACAAAAATGACATTGTTCTGAAACAGGGGGTTATGCCCGGCGGCGACGGCCGCATGTGCCATGTCCTTACCCGCCTCAATCCCAAAATTAAAACAAGCCGAGAGAATCCCGGATATGGTCGCAACCAGGAGTCCTTTTGTCAGGTCAAACTCAGCTACACCGGCCTGTTTGGCCTCTGTGTCCAGTTCACGCTCCTTGCGCATGCCCGCGAGGCCGCAGACGGCGATACCGGCGAGGCATACCAGCACCCCGGTGAGGATAAGCTGGCCACCAGCCGATGCAAATAACGCCATGATCCCAGTCTTGCCGGGCGCAGGCCGCAGGGCATAATAGATCGTAGGCACCAGGGCCCCAAAAGCGGAGCAGTATCCCAGGGCCACACTCATGCCCAGGCTCATCCCCAGGTATCGCATCGCCAGCCCAAAGGTCAGGCCCCCGATCCCCCACAGCACCCCAAACGTATAGGTCCAGCCCAGTGTCTCCGCCGATGCCGCTCCGATGATCTCCCTAAACCCCGGCACCGTGAGCCAGGCTGCCACCCAGGGTACAATCAGCCACGAAAATACGCCCCCTACGATCCAGGCACTCTCCCAGGCCCAGCCCCGCACACGGCGAAAGGGTACATAAAAACTCCCGGAAGCAAATCCGCCGATAAAGTGAAACACAATCCCCAGTAGTACTTGCATAGTCCTTTTGCGCTAAACGCCCAGCCACCTGACGGGCTGGTAACAAGATACGCAGATTATGGCTGCATGCGGTTTATCTTTCCTGGCGAAATACATGCACTTTTTGGTCGTACCAAGTTTGCTAAACCTCAAATATTTAGTAAACTTCGTACTGTGTGTCCCATCACCAACTCCTGCTATCTATGTCAATGCCTGATACCCACAAACAAGTAGTCACTACCGCCAGATTGGCTGGGGCTTCGTATTTGACGTTAGCGATTTCGGGGGTTTTGGGTTTTTTGATCTTTCACCCGCAGGTATTTGTCTCCGGCGACCCTGAAAAAACCCTGACTCATCTGATCCAACTCCCCACACTCGCCAGGATGCGGCTGTTATGTGAGCTGGTGATTATTGTCTCACAAGCCCTTACGGCCGTCTGGTTTTATAAGCTGTTCAGGCACCTGAATGAAACCGCTGCCTGGGCGGTAGGCATCTGGGGTATGATCAATTCGGGTGTTATCATGGTCAGTGCGATCTCCATGGGGACTGCGATGGAGCTGGCACAGGTCGCCACGCTGGCGCAGGCCGATAAGATCGTGCTGATACAGTTGTTGAGTAGCGTGAGTACCCATGCATGGGGCGTGGGGGGACTCTTTTTTGGGCTCTGGCTTCTTCCCATGGGATATGTGGTGATCACTTCAAAACGGATGCCCGTCTGGCTGGGCCGAATCCTGATCATGGGAGGGGCTGGGTACCTGCTGAGTACCTTTATACAGTATGCCGGTATCAACCACCCTGTCTCCGAACTTTTGCCTTTGCCAGCCACGGTCGGGGAGTTTTGGATGATTGGGTATCTGTTGCTGTACGGGATACGCCCTGCGAATGAATCCCCCGCGCCCGCGACAACATAATATCCGGGATACGTACTGATGAGACAGACAGACCGTTGTCTGCATGGCTGAAACCGCAGCAGCCGCCGTTACAACCTGCCCATTACCCGCCTAACCTGAGACGACCATGAAATCTATTATTGCCACAGGGATCCTGCTCTCCTTCAGCCTGTTGTATGGGCAACATACAGCCATTACACGGCTGGACGGAAGTACGATATCGTCTGACGAAATTGACAAGACCGTAACCCGGTTGATGCAAGAAGCCAATGTGCAGGGATTAAGTTTGTCTATTCTGACCCATAATACATCCGCATATATCAAGACCTATGGCTATAAAAACATGGACGAACGTACGTATCTGGATACGGCTACTGTTTTATATGCAGCCTCTTTCAGCAAGGCTGTATTTGGGTATCTGGTCATGAAGCTGGTACAGGAAAAAGTCATCGCGCTGGACAAACCGCTTTATACCTATCTGCCCAAACCCATTTCGGCGTATGCGTATTTTGAAGAACTGGCCTCGGACGAGCGCTGGAAACTGATGACGGCCCGCATGTGCCTGAGCCATACCACCGGCCTTCCCAATGTCAGATGGTTTCACCCCACCACCGGCGTGATGGACAGCCTCGGGGTGATGAAAATATATCTTACCCCCGGCACCCGGTATGCGTACTCGGGCGAGGGTATTAAGCTCCTGCAATTGGTCATCGAAGAAATCACCCAAAAAACGGTTGAGGAGCTGGCAGTCGAAAAAGTATTTAACCCCATAGGCATGACGCGGACGGGTTATATCTGGTACGATAGATTTGATGATAACTACGCCATCGGCCACCTCGAAGACAATACCCTTAATCCCAAAAGAAAACGGACCGTACCGGTTGCAGGAGGATCACTGGTCACCACCCTGGCAGACTACACAAAGTTTATAGCGTATGTCATGCAACAAAAAGGGCTGGACAAAAAACATTTCAAGGAAATGATCACCCCTCAGATTGATATTTATTCAAAAACGCAGTTTCCCACCATTACAGAAGAGACCACGACCGAAAACAGGGACATCCGGCTAGCGTATGGGCTGGGCTGGGGGCTGTTGAAGTGTAAGTATGGGCGGGCTTTTTTTAAAGAGGGCCATGACGATGCCTGGCGCAATTACAATATCAATTTTATTGACAAAGGTATTTCCATCATCATCATTACCAACAGTGCCAACGGGGAGTTTATATTTAAGGAGTTGCTGGAAACCATAATCGGTGATACCTGCACCCCCTGGAGATGGGAAGGATATCATCCGTACAACGCATCCAAATAGGCTGGTCTTTAACCTGATACCATGATCAAACGGCGTACAATCTTCTTATGCATCCTGGGCATCCTGGCAGGATGGCTGTTTTGGTTGGGGTTTCAGCCCTACCAGTATCCAGACAGGGAAGATATTCAGCTCAAAGTACATTACCTGGCCAGGGTGATCCGGCAACCTTTCCGGACAAATGCTGACTTTCGCCAATTGGAATACCAAAACCCCGAATGGAGTCTGTTTTCATGCTCATTTTCAAGTTTTGCCCTGACAAATATTGCTTTTTTAGATACCTCCTTCAAAGTACAGGCTATTGAACTGATAGACCTGGCGATCCAAAAAGTCCTTACAGATACAGTGTACAGCCATTATGTTGATACCCCCAATCCCTTTGTTCCGGAGGTGGATACTACGGGTTCTATTCTGTACTATGGCCATCTGAACATGATGTTGGGGTGTTTTCGGTTGTTGTCAAAGGACGACAAATATACCGCACTCCACGACCAGCTATCGGCGTCGTTGTACAGCCGTTTTGTGGGGGCCCGGTTCCATTGCCTGGAGTCGTATCCGGGCGCGATCTGGATTCCGGACAATGCTGCGGGCATGGCCTCGCTGAGCATACACAGGTTGTGTACAGGCACTGAGTACGAGCCGCTGTTCAGGGACTGGGTCGCGTATGCCCGGCAACACTGGATGGATCAACCGACCGGGCTCTTGTGCTCAAGGATAGATGTACACAACGGCACCCAGCTGGAAGAACCCCGTGGAAGTATGCTGGGCTGGAGTATTTTTTTTATTCACTATTTTGACAAATCGTTTGCGAGGGAATTGTATGAAATATACCGAGATACATTCAGTCAGAATGTATGGGTACTTCGGTTATTTACAGAAAGGTACCGAGATCACGCTACCAACGCAGGTGATATAGACAGCGGACCTGTTGTGCTGGGGTATAGCATTCCGGCCAATGCTTTTGCTTTTGGTGACGCAGTCGCCTTAAAGGACTTTCGAAATGCCAGACGATTGCAGCGATTGATCCAGATAGGGAGTGTCCGGGTCATACACAACCAGGAGTTATGCTACAAAACCCGGTTGATTGATATGCCCATTAGCCCCCTGGCCGAATCGTTGATCCTCTATTTTGAGACAATGACCGACTGGGTGCCACAGACAGACCATGACCAATAGCCTGCAAAGGCTTCTGCACAGCGGGTACGAGGAGGAGAACCCACTCAAAATGCCTCCGCCATCGCGACCCATTCCGGCACAGGAGCACCCGCCTGCCGCAGGAGCAGGTTGAGCTGGGCGGTATGGTGTTGTACATGCCGGAGATTGTACAGCCCTATTTCCAGCACGGTATAAGACTCAACAAGGGTAGGGCAGAGGCCGTGAAGCCCGACCTCTTCTGGTGTTATCCAGGGTGCCTGAAGGCTGGCCGGGGTGGCTGATGCGATCAGCGTTTTACCCTTGGAGCGGATCTGGGCCAGGTAGGAGAGGACCTCGGCCTGGCTGTACCACTGGTCAGGGAGTACATCGTCTACCGCACCGGGCGGCAGGTGGTCCATATCACCGAGGGTATAGGGCAGCCGGGGGGCGAAGGTCGTCACCGGGATACTCAGGTAATAGTCAAGAAACAGGGTCGTGTGATAACTCAGGTAAAAAAACTTGCCTGGTTTCTCCTGCCAGTAATCAGCCGGGCAAGCCGAGACCGCGTTCCGGAGCATATCAATGGCGGCACCGAAGTTTTGCCAGAGGGGTTGGGTGAAGGCCGTTTCCATGCAGGTATGTCAGGGTATCATAGCGGGATAACAGGCCTTAGCGTTGCACCATGATCCTGCCTGCGATCCCGGAGAGCCCGAGCCAGACCAGCGAATAGATCATCCGGGCATCCGGGCCGATGAGGACTTTGAGGCCGGGGCGCTGCCGGCGCAGGGTACGCGAGATGACACGGGCCGCCTGCGCTGCTGAGGTAGCCCACTGCTCTGCCATATGGGTATTGGCCTCCATCAGCGAGAGGTTGCGGGTGTAGTACGCGGCATTTTCACCCGTGAGTGCACTGGTGCTGGCCTCGCCGCTGACCCGGGATTTTTCAAAAATCCGGGTTTTGACCCCGCCCGGCATGATGCAGGTGACGTGGACATTAAGCGGTGCCAGCTCAAATCGCAGGGACTGGCTCATGCCCAGCACAGCAAATTTGCTCGCGTGGTAGCTAAACTCCCACGGCAGGCCGATGGCACTCCCGATGGAGCCTATATTCAGGATACGGGCACCCGTTTTATGCGCCTTGCCGTACCGCAGCAGGGCTGGCAGGAGGGCACGGGTCAGGGATATTACCCCAAACAGATTAACTTCCAGCACCTTGCGTACCTGTGCGTCTTCTGATAGTTCAAAAGGTGCTACATAGTTGATCCCGGCATTATTGATCAGGGCAAACAAACCTGCCGGACCGCAGACCTCATCGGTCAGGGTGATGGCCCGGCTGATATCCTCGGGGCGGGTGACGTCCAGGATCACCGGCCGAAGGCCGGGGATATGAAGGCCGTTGAGAGCGGTTACGTCCTGCTCGGCGCGTACGCCCGCCAGTACCGTATAACCGTTGCCTGCCAGGTGTACAGCAGTAGCATATCCCAGGCCGCTGGAGGCGCCGGTAATCAGGATCACAGGAGAAGAAGCCATGTCAAAACGGGGTATTTTGATGCCAAAGACGAACGAGGCGGAAAGATATTGGACAAACGGCAAGAAAATCACGATCGCGGATGGATTTTTTCGTCCGTAATAGTCATATTCAGGTGCCCGGATCACACCCGGGCTCACAGCATAAAATGGATTCGTTTTCGTTAGTATCTTATCTTAACCCCCTCTCAGTATGAAATCTGCCCTGATAACCCTGGCATTGGTCACCGCCTGCTGGCTCCCGCAGCAGCTTGATGCCCAGTCTATTCCCAACGTTATTGAGCGAAAAGTCGCCCGAAAAACCAGCCAGGCCGCTGACCAGGTCCTGGATCGGGCGGCAGATACCCTGATTAACCGGATGTTCAAAAAAAGTACCACCCCCACTGGCTCCGGCTCAGGCACTACTCAAAAACCCACTACCACCTCCAACGGTAACGAAGAAGTCACCATCACCACCAGTGACTCAGAAGTGACCATCGGGGTGGACAACAGCCCCAACACAGGCGTAAAACCCAGCGAGTTTATCGGGAGTTTTACGATGGAAATCCACAGCTTTGACAGCAAAGGCAATCCCGACAAAAACAACCCGGTCCGGATGCAGTACCATATCGCGGAGTATCAGTTTGCAGTCCTGCAGGTACCCGCAGGCTCGACCGTCGCGGATGAAAAAAACATCACCATCTTCGACCGCCAGACCCGCAAGATGACCAGCAAGGCGATAGACAACAAGGGCAATAAAACAGCCTCTGTCACCAAAATCCCCTCCTTTATGATCGGGACCAAAACCACGGGTACCACCTCATCCGGAGCCCCTGCCAGCGATGTCACCGTCAAAAAAACGGGTAAAACCAAAATGATCGAGGGATTCTCCTGCGAAGAAATCCTCATCGAGACCACCGATGCCACCACAACGGTATGGTTCACGACCGGCTGGAAGTACAACCCGATGATGTTTATGGATTTTATCAAGTTTCGGGACAACACCACCGGTCAGGTGTTTGATGCGACCACCGCCCAGGGGTATGGTGCCTGGCTGGAGATGCATACCGTCTCCAAAAAGGACAATACCAAGTCAGATATGTATGTCCGCAGCATCAAAAACGGCCTGAGCACCTCCGTATTTTCCCTGGATGGGTATCAGGTGAGTGACATGAGTTCTATTTTTGGGAATTGAGGCCCGTTTGATCCCGGCATAACGCCCCCGCTTCTCATACGCCCTCCGGTGATCCGGGGGGCATTTTTGTCAGGGGACCACCCAGGTATAAACCGGCTCCGGGTCAGACCAGTCCAGGAGGAGCCGCCGGTGTCCGCTTTCGTCGAGGAGGACAGCATCCAGGCGGGTCACCTGGGTATGGATCATCACAAAGTGAGGCCGCCAGATGTCCGTATCGGTCACAGGCGTATAGGCTGCGATACCCGCTTCAGGGGTGTCCACGGGCGTACGCGGGGCCGGGTCAGCGGCATAGTTGCGGCGGCCGCCAGGGGTGAGTCCCTGCCAGGCGGCATCCGTTTCCGGCCCTCCGGTGTGGACAGTGGCGTGCCCATATACCCGGAGCTGGGTTTTGCGGCGGGGATGCCAGAATAACCAGGCTACAGCCGGATCAGCCTGAATATCAGTGACTTTTTCAGTGCGGACATCCGAAAAACAAACCAGGGTACGGGTAGTATCGGAGGCCTTGCGGAGGATGACGGTACGGGGATTGGGACCGTAGGGCCCTTGGGTCACAAATACCGGTGTATGCAGCGGATCTTTGGCGTCTGCTGCCCCCCGGCGGAGCATAGCCCAGAGTGATGATTCGACATTGGCGGGGGTATCCCAGCCGGGAGGAGGGGTGATCATAGGCTGTCTCGTCTGGCGATCAGGTGGTTATAAAAAACAGAAGGGGTTACGCCGAGGTATTGGGGCCACATCGCGTCCCAGGTCGGCGGGGCACCGGGCACATAGTTGGGGTCCATGTCGTGAATGGTGGCGTCCGGCGCCACTTTGGCGTAGGATTCACTCTCCCGTGTCAGAAACCAGGCCACGTGCTGCAGGGTAATATGTGAAAAAATCGGATGCGCAAACCACTCCGGATGCGGATTGGCGATGCGGTAGAGGGCACTTTTGCCTTGTTCCTGAAGCGGGATCAGCGCCCCGATGACCAGGGCGCCAGCCAGGACCATCCGCAACCGGCGCGGAGGCTGCCAGGTGAGCATGGCACGTACACAGAGGACCGTCAGGGCCGTCAGGGCGGGATTGGTCACGCGCAGCGCAAAATCATTAAACAACCCCAGGCGGTACCAGAGACATCCTATCAGTACACCCGTTGCCAGGAGCAGCAGCGGCCATCTGTGCTGGAGTTCGCCCGTGCGGCGGTGCAGCCAGGCCAGCAGCAGGCAGTAAAGCCCAAATTCAAATACAGCATAATACAGGAGCGAAAATCCCCATCCATACTTGCGGGCATATTGCCACACCCAGCCATTAAACATAATAGACTCATGTGGCGCAAAATACAACACCAGGATCAGCCCAAACCCGATGGACGGGAGGATATTGTGCCAGGTGAGGGCGGGCCGGATACCCGCCCGCAGGGCGGCCCAAGCCGTAAACGGCATCAGCCCCAAAAAAATAAACGGAGACCAGAACAAGGTCAGCAATTGCACAAAAAATATATCCTGCGCCCGGTCAAGCCGCAGCGTCTGGTCCAATATCCAGCCCATCGCGATCCACCCCACGATCGTATGCTGGGGAGCCCAGGCAAGCTGGCTCATAGAGCCGGGATAGTTATGCCCCAGGCCCCACTCGACCGGCAGGGCCGTCTCCACCAGGAGCGCCGTCGAAAAAGGCACCCGGATATTAAACCAGATCGCATCTGCCTCCAGCATGAGGTTGACGATCAGGTCCCATCCCCCAAAAAACATAAACATCAGCACCACCGGCAGCGGATGCCCTTCGCAGAGGCGGGTCACCCAGGTGAAGGCCAGAAAAAGCCCTGCCCAGCCCCACATAAACGCAAAAAAATTGACAGAACTGCCGCCCACAAGTGCCCCCAGGCCGGACGGGATCAGGTAATACCCGAGATAATAGGACAAAAACGTCAGCCCGCCATCGGGTTCCTGATATTGCACCGGCCAGGGATAGGTGACCAGGTCGTGGTAGATCAGGTTGTGTTTGATATAGTCCAGCCGCTGAAATCCCACCTCGCCGATGCCAGAGAGGGCAGTATATACCAGGGACAATCCCAGAAGCCAGATCAGGGCCCGGCCATCCGGAAGCCAGCCGGTGGCATCAGCAGGTTGGTGGCGGAGCAGGTTCCAGGCACCGCCCACGAGCAGGAGGGTCGCCACGGCTGCCCAGGCCGGACGCAGCCACGTCAGGGCAAACAACAGGTTGGGGGCCAGGAGGTACAGCAGGCTGGCCGGCTCCAGCCAGGATCGGGACATACGAAACGAAGACATGGTGGCAAGATACGGATACCCGTCGCGAAAAGTCAATCAACCAGCAGAATCAGCAGAATGACGTGTGGGTGCCACAATATTGAACAGGTTGTGTGGTGAGGCAGTTTCTGATTATGTTTGCAGCAAGGCATATTTTCTCATGCAGTGGATCACCCGTGAGCACCCCAAGATAGACCGGATCGCCTGCCCCTGGCTGATCCGGCGGTTTATTGACCCGGAGGCTGTTTTTTTATACGTGCCCGCAGATCAGGTAGTGCCTTTGGCCGGGGCTCTGGGTGCTATACCCTTTGATGTGCCAGAGGTTGAGCATAC
>JANRLQ010000089.1:0-23407 GCA_033762375.1 Bacteroidia bacterium | reverse complement strand
TGCTCCTCAGGAGAGTAGGAGAGGTCAATATCGAGTACGATGACGTAGGTGCCCCATGCATGGTGAAACCCCGTCTGGAGGGCTACGCCGAGGTTGCGGTTGACCTTGTGGTGTACGGCGCGGACCTTGGGGTGATCAGCGGCGAGTCCGTCGGCCAAGGGGCCGGTCTGGTCCACACTGCCGTCATTGACGATCAGGACCTCATAGTCGTAGCGCTCACGCAGGCCCTCCATGAAGGTACAGAGGCGGGTGATACTCTGGACGATGATCGCCTCCTCATTGTAGGCCGGTGTGATCAGGGTCACAAGCGGACGTGCCAGCGGCGTATCAAGGGTGTTCATGGTCAGATCAGGTTGAGCAAGGACAGTATCGCGATAGTCAGTCGTCATCAGGAGACAGTACCTGTAAAGTTCGTTCGGGGGGTGTATGAAAAAACGGAGGGGGCTGCCCCCTCCGAATACCATCAGCCGGCAAAGGCCGGGATAGACTGCACTTTCAGGGATGCCGCTCGTTCCTGCAGGCGGTCGGCATGTAGTTTCATCGGTACCAGTTCAAAATGCTCGCTGAGCATCTTAAACATAGCCCGCATGACCCGTATTTTTTTCTCACTCGGCACGCGCATCGCCGGGAAAAAGTTGAGCGCTTCCGTATCATCATTGCCGATAAAGTCCAGCGGGTGGAGCAAGATCGAGGGCTCAATACGGGTGAGCTTGCACATCAGGATCGCAAAACGCAGATACGCCATTGCCAACCCGAAACTGTAGGTGCTGATATAGAGGATATAGCTGGCGTGAATCGGAATCTTGAAGATCGGCATGGTCGTGACGGGGATTTCCGTCAGTTTTCTGCCATCTGTTTCCCATACAAAGGGTTTGTTGGGACGGAGGCCGTCTTTCCAGCTCCCAAAAAGGCCCTTACGCTGCTCTTTTTCCTCCTTGCTCATCTTGCTGGTCCAGAGGAAATACGCCCGTGCGAGGGGGTTGAGAATATTGGGGAAGGTAGATCCGTCATAATAATACCCTCGTTTGGCCAGTACCCGCAGTACCGTGTCAGAAAAACTGAAGCCAGGTCCCCGGAATGCCCTGGGCCGTACGCCGGTCACATCTTCAATGTAGGACTCAGCAGTAGCCAGTTCCTGGTTGATCTCTTCTTCAGAATAAATGTGCAGCCAGGGATCGTGGTGGAAGGTATGGTTGCCGATCTCATGGCCTCTGCGTGAGATATCTCCCAGCACCTCACGGTTGTGCTCAAAGGCAGCATCCTGTGCTACGATAAAAAAGGTGATTTTAACCTTTTCATCGTCAAGAAAGTCCAGGATACGGGGCACAGCATACGAGAGGTAAGAGGGGTATTGGTCCCACTCAGGATCGCCGTGGGTCTTGAGATAGGTCCACTGATCATCCAGGTCGAGCGAAAGGCTGCAAAGCGGTTTTTTCATAGTCTGTAAATTCAGGCTCAGATATTGGCAGGCGTTTTGGCGGCAGGCTGTGTGATTTCTGCGCCGTAGGCAGATACGAAGTTCAGCACGTGCTGGATGACCGCATTGTTGTTGAGCGTGCCGTGGACAAACTGGGACGTATTTAGGACATAAAAGTCCGGGTGCTGGGTACGTACCTGCGGTACTATCTCACTGTATCCCAGAACTTGCAGGGGTTGTACCTTGATGGCCCGGTTGATATGGACAGAGACGATATCCTCGTCCTTCAGCTCAGGGTACATCACGCGCACCCCTGCCAGGAAGGTCTCCTGCAACACAGACTCAGGCTCGCGCAGCATCGGATCGTCGGAGATGATATACTTGGGGAAATAGGTCATGTAATGGCCGCCCGTCTCCTCCGTTTCTACGAGCGTGCTCATCCCAATCACGCCTGTGAAGGGTACCCGGTCATCTGCCAGGTTGAGAACGTAGTACGGTGTAAACGGCTTGCGGGTCATCAGGACCATACAGATTACGCCAAGATACTCGACCTGGCGGCCCTGATGGGTGACCTGTACCAGGCTGGCATCCGTGGTTTGCTCCAGGACATTGACGGGGCTGGTGAAGATCACCTTATCAAAGTGCTGGCGCTCGCCATCTGCGGTGACCCATACGCCGCCGTCAGGGGCGGCCTCGATCCGCTCCACGCTGGTGCCCGTGCGGACGGTACACCCCCGGTCGGGCAGGGTAGCCTCCAGGTGCTCAAATAGGGTCTTGTAGCCACCGCTGATGTAACCCATCTGCTCCTTGCGGGCTGTGCTGGAGGCATCACGTGCCTCAAAAAGGCGCTTGATATAACTCCAGATAAATACAGCGGATACCCGGCGGTAGTTTTCGCCCAGCTTGGCCAGAAGCAGTGGTTTCCAAAACTTCTCAAACGTGGCGCGGCCACCCATTTTCACCAGCCAGGACTCAATCGTGACCTGCTCCAGGGGCTTCCAGTCCGTGATACGCGCGCCCAGCAGCAGGGTCATGGCCAGCCGGAACTTGCTGAACATACTCAGGGGCGGAAACAGCAGAAACTCCATGGAAGTACTGATGGAGTAAAACTTGCGGTTTACATAGTACCCCGTGTAGGTGTGTTTCCAGTGGAGGCTGTCCCCCAGACCTACCCCTTCAATAAAGCCGATCAGCTCCTTGTCAGTGGGCAGGACTACGTGGTAAAACTTGTCCCAGTAGAAGTCACCATAGGACTGCCAGCCGGCGAGACCGCCGGGCTGGGTGTCCCGCTCAAATACTGTGATGGCGCGGTCCGGGCCTGCCAGACGTTCTGCCAGGGCCATGCCCATCAGACCGCCGCCTATGATGCCAATGCGTGGGGTCATACCGTTTGTTTTTCAAAAATGGAACGCTGCCACTCAAACGTACGACGCATACCGTCTTCAATATCCACTTGTGCTTTTACGCCCAGCATCCGTTCCAGCTTGGTCGTATCAGGCACACGACGCATAACGTCTTGATATTTACGGCCTTGCGAAATCTGATCGTAAGGAATAAATTCTACGTTGACCTCGCCGGGGCGTCCTGATATTTTGTGCAGCAATTGTGCCAGACCCAGGATCGTAATCTCTTTATTGGCCCCGATGTTGAAAATTTCTCCGTTGGCTTCGTCCTTAACCGTAGCAGCATAAATACCGGCTACCGTGTCATCCACGTAGGTGAAGGTACGGGTCTGAGAGCCGTCGCCGTGGATCGGAATAGGCTTGCCCTGAAGCAGACAGTCAATAAACACCGGCTGCGGGCCGCCCCACCAGGAGAGGTGCTGGTTAGGACCGTAAGAGCCAAAAAACCGCAGCAGCGTCACCGGAAAGTCATACGCATCCATATAGGCCAGGCCCAGGTGCTCATCAAACAGCTTGGAAACCGCGTATGCCCACCGGGGTACCTTGGAGTCTCCGATCACGTGGATACCATCCTCGCGGAAGGGTAACTCCGGGCTGTTGCCATATACGTCAGAGGTAGAGGCCAGCACACACTTGGTCTTGGTGTCGCGGGCGTAGTTGAGGATGTTTTCAGTGCCTTTGGCATTGATCAGCAGGGTGTCTACTGCCTTGCCGTAGCGGGGAATCTTGAAGGCTGCCAGGTGAACGATGCTGTCAAAATCCCGGTCCAGGGTCTCATAGGTAGACTCCTCTGTGATGTCACCCTGGATGAATGTGAACCGGTCGTGGTTCAAAAATTCTTCAATATTGCTCATTTTGCCCATAGACAGGTTGTCCAGGCCTACCACGGTGTGTCCTTCATAGATGAGCTTCTTCAGCAGGTTGGAGCCCAGGAAACCTGCCACTCCGGTAACAAAAATTTTCTTCTGGCTCATGCGCTTACCCGTTTAATTAAATTCGGAAAAATAAATAATTCAGACTTCGGTCCCGAAATACGATCTGAAGCAGCAAACATGTCTGATACATCCGGACAAGCTGCTGAAAAAAACCTGTCACCCGCCCAAGTGACCGGGCAAACGGACGTTTGCCGGGTCGGGGCGTATGATATGGGGATTATACCCGGCTAGGCATCGTCAATGCCTGTATTTCTTCACTGGTGATCCAGGCGCGGAAGGCCTCAATGCCTTCTTTAAATCCTGTTTCTGGTTTGTAGCCGAAGAGTTCAAGCCCACGCTGCACATCTGCAAAGGTCTGGGGTACATCTCCGGGCTGCATGGGCATACGTTTGATGCGTGCTTCGATCCCAAAGACCTCCTCGATGGTGCTGATCATGTCGGTGAGGCTCACGGTATTGTTATTGCCCAGGTTCACGACCTCAAACATAGACCCGTCATAGGTCATGGCACCCTGGATACCGGCCACGATGTCCCGGACGAAGGTATAGTCCCGGCGGGTACTGCCGTCGCCAAATACCGGGATTTCCTGCCCGTCCATCATCATCCGCGCAAACTTGTGGATCGCCAGGTCCGGTCGCTGACGGGGACCATAGACCGTGAAAAACCGCAGCCCGATAAACCGGATACCGTAGAGGTGGCTATAGACATGGCCCAGCAGCTCGCCGCTAACCTTGGTGCTGGCATAGGGGCTGATCGGCTGGAGGACGTAGTCGGACTCAGACCAGGGTACATTGGGGTTGATCCCATATACCGAGCTGGAGGAGGCAAATACAAACTGGACGATCCCTCTGTTTTTGGCAAACTCCAGCATGTTCTGTGTGCCCCGCACATTGGTTTCCTGATAGGAGACCGGATTGAGGATGGAAGGGCGCACACCGGCTTTGGCGGCCAGGTGTACGATCACATCGTAGGTGCCGAGGTTTTGCTCCAGAAACTCAGGGTCCAGGATATTGCCTTCGATGAAGGTATAACGCGGGTGTTCCAGGTTGGCAGCGATATTCTGCCGTTTGAAAGCAACGTCGTAAAAAGGTTCCAGGTTGTCGAGGACGGTTACTTCGCAGCCTTGTGTTAAAAGTGAGTCAGCAAGATTACTACCGATAAAACCAGCCCCTCCGGTGATCAGGACTTTTTCGCACTTTGCAATCATACAGATTGGGTTTTCTTATTGATGTTGGAGAAAAGTTTGTTGAAGCGTTTTTTGGCGATGCCGTTGAGCTTGCCATTGGGGGCTTCGACGCCGTACTTGTATGGATATTTCCGGCCGTACTTGTAACCGTAGTAGTTGCGGGGGGAGTACTTCACATCGTTGATGATGAGGTAGAGGCTGCGGTTGGGCATCATGTTGCGCAGCTTGTCTATATCCTCAAAGAAGTGCACCTTAGAATAGCCGGCCCGGATCACGTACAGGCTCACATCTGTATAGCGGGAGGTCAGCAGGAAGTCTGACACCAGCCCGATCGGCGGATTGTCTATATAGACGTACTCGTAGCGCTCCCGCAGGACCTGAATAAGCTGCTCAAACTGTGGTTTATTGAGCAGGTCGGCTGGGTTGGGCGGGATGGGGCCGCTGGTGATGATGTCCAGGTCCTTGATATGGGTACGCTGGATGATCTGGTCCACGCTGGCCTGGTTGATCAGGTAGTTGGTGAGACCGATGGTGTTTTCGACCTTGGCGACCTTGTACAGGGCAGGTTTGCGGATGTCACCGCCGATGACGATGGTCTTGTGGCCGGAGATTGCGGTGACGGAGGCCAGGTTGAAGGTGATAAAGGTTTTGCCCTCATGTGGGATGGTCGAGGTCACACCGATCACTTTGTGCTTGCGGTCAGAGCCCACAAACTGAAGGTTGACCTTGAGGTACCGGAAGGACTCGACAGACTCGGCGGTGAGGTTATTGACCTCGTACATTTCCTCGTCTTTTTTGTTATGCGCGACAGTTCCCAGTACCGGGACGCGGGACATAGCCTCTGCCTGGCTCTGGCCTTTGATGGTATCATCCATGCTTTCTTTGACGAAGATCACCAGGGTCGGGATCAGCATCGCAAACAGGATGGAGAGGCCCATGACGAGGCCCTTGTTAGGGGCTACGGGGCCATTGCCGACCATCCGGGCTTCATCGAGTACCCGGCTGTCGGGGGTATTGGCGGTCATGGTGATGGCGGCCTCAGTGCGTTTCTGGAGGAGGTAGTTGCGGTGGGTCTCGTTGAAGTTGTACCGGCGCTCCAGCCGCAGCATGTCCATTTCTACGCCCGGCTGGCGACGAATGACAGACGCCAGCTCCCCGATCTGGGACTGCATGGCCGCAATGTCACCTTCGGTTTTGGCGAGGATATTCCGTACGTTTTCGCCGAGCTGCTGGGTGGACTGGCGTATTCTTTTGTTGATAAGCTCGGCTTCGATGCTACCACTTCCGTTGCGGAAGATGATACCCGCCCGCTCAGAGTACTGGTTTTTGAGGTCAGAGATCAACTGGCCCAGGAGTGGGTCGTCTATCCCTGCGGCAGAGGGTGCCAGGATGCGGGTGAAGGAGGCACTGTCAGCCAGGTCAGCCAGCAGGCTCTCGCAGTACCGTTGTTTTTGGTACAGGGCCTGGAGGTTAGACTGGAGCTGATACTGACGGGAGCCGGCCTCGGCGGCAGTCTGGCCGGGGTTCATGGTCATAGAGCTGCTTCGCAGGCTTTGGAGGGCTCCTTCGGCATTGCGCAGCGAGTCGGTCACGTTGGAGAGCTGGTTGTCAATAAACTCGATGGTTTTGAGCGCCAGGTAGTTTTTCTCCCGTAAGCGTTTGTTGATATAGGTATTGCAGAGGGTCCGCAGCACGTCAGTTTCTTTTTTGACGACCGGGCCGTCTGTGGTGATGTCCACGACGGTGGCTTCCAGGCTGATAGGATCTACCTTGATCCCATTCCGGTATTTGTCTGTGACTACATTGGGGTTGAGCAGGGTGAAGTACAGTTCACTCCCGGCAAAAGCCCCCAGGTTGGCGTCTGGATTACGCTTATTCACCGTAAACGAAAACCACTCGGTCGTCAGTTGGGTACCAAATGTGCCTTCGCCTGACCAGTTTACTTTTTTATCGGGCTGTGGGCGGTTGGTATTGTCTTCGTACCGGTAGCTCATGTAGCCGTCTGCCTCGACGGTGAGTTTATATTTGTCCCCACCGGAGAAGGTGATAAAAAACTTACTGTTAAGTATCTGATACTGAGACGGATCCAGAATGACCTCTACCGGAAAACTGGTGTACCGCTCTACGTCCATAAAAAATCCCTTCTCATAATATCCCACGCCCAGGTTGAGGCTGTCCACGACTTCCCGGATCAGGTTAAAGGAGGTCAGGAACCCGATTTCATTCTCCAGGGACCGGTTGGTACCGTATTGCCGGAGATTTTGCATAAGGGCATCACTGGGGATGTCGTACTCTGTGGACTGGCTGATGAGGAGGGTTGTATTAACTTCAAAAGTAGGCGCCGTCTGTTTGAGATACAGCGTGGCCAGGCTAATGAATACAACCAGGCTGATAGCAAAATAATACCAGTGGGTAACCAGTTTCAGAAAAAACCCTTTGATATCCAGCGAATCATTTTTCGCAGCGGGTGCTGTAAGGTCGTATGTCGTCACTTGCAAGAGGAATTAAGGAATACAAATGGGTTTGTGGGCAGGGTCAGTTGGCATTATTGCGGGAGACGATGATCAGGTTCACGACGGTCGTAGCCAGGGAGACCAGTGAGAGACCGATGCTGATGTTGCGCTGGTTGAGCGAGACAGACTTGGCCTTCATCGGCTCGATATAGATGATATCGTTAGGGCGCACGAAGAAAAACTCTGAGGAAAGAAACGCAGGACTCGTCAGGTCCAGATAGGTGACTTTCAGGCCCTGCTCGGTGTCGCGGATGAACTTGACCCGCTTGCGCTCGGCAAAGTCTGTGAGGTCACCGGACATGCCCAGCACCTGCAGGAGGGAGGTGCGGGTATTAAATATGTATTGGGTGCCCGGAGTCTTGACCTCGCCGAGTACCGTCACCGGGAAGGTGGTCAGCTTGACATTGGCAGTAGCGCGGGAGAGGTAGGGGCGCAGACGGCGGTCCAGGGTGTCCTTGAGGGCCTGGGTCGTGATGCCGGTGACTTTCACTTTGCCCAGGAGCGGCATCTGGATAAAACCCGAGTCGCTCACGAGATAACTACTCATATATAAGGAGGCCATGTCCACCCGGTTGCCACCGCCACCGCCGCTCACCTCGCTGTTGAGCCATACGGCGGTATTGTCGCTGTAGCTGTTGATCCGGATGGCTAGCTGATCATGCGGACGGATCTTGTAGTCAAAAAGAGGACCTGGGGTGTAGCTGACCAGCGTGTCATACTTCACGTGGGTATCCTGCATATAAACAAGCTGCTCATGGCTCACGCAGGACTGGATCAGCAAGGGGAGTACAATCAGGTAAAGGCTGTATCGCTTCAGCATAGGGGTGTTTGGTATAGCAATGGACAAAAATCGGGTGAATGGAGGATTGCCAGACAGGACATATAAAACCTTGTAGGGTCGCCTCTTGACCACGCACAAAGAACTGGCACCATAGCCCGGTAGAATTCGTAAGAAAACTCCGGCATTTGTATTCAAATTTAGTACCACACACGCGAAGAAAACCACTCTTATCTTGAATAAACCTAAATACCCTCCTGAATCGCGAAAAACCGTGTATCGTTTGGTATGTTGATCATGATGAAGGTGTATCTGGTCAGGCTACATCCGTGCCCGCCAGATAACAAGATCGCAGGCAGTTGGTGTCAGGCCTGATACCGGTCGCTGCGTTTACTATTCCATTCAGGAAGGTTGGGAGGGCAGCCATCATTATTTTATTCATATTGCCAGGGATTTTAAGGCCAGTCATCTTACTGGTATCAGCTGTCTGATGCCTCATTTAGTCAGGTTACTTACATGAAGAAATTTTTGATTGACACCTTGTTTATTACAGCAGGTGGATTTGTCAACCGGGTCAAAGGGTTACTTTTTATCCCGGTCATCATCGGAGCCCTGGGTATGGATGCCTACGGTGCTTTTATCCAGATTTTTGTGACGATCAAGCTGGCCAAGGCATTCTCCTCTATGGACCTGGGCCAGGGATTTCAGCGATTTGCCTCTGTATTTGAGAAGTCAGAGCGTCGCCAGCTCGGCACCCACTTTTATACGATCATGCTGGCCTCGGTGGTGATGGGCAGCCTCGGGGTGCTGCTGCACCTGGTGCTCTCACCGTGGATGTCAGGGCTGTTTTTTGAGGGAAAATTTGTGGAGGTCATCCAGCTTGCCTCCGTGATCATGCTCTCAGAGACCCTCTACTCCAATGCCAATAAGTTTTACCTCGCCCGCAAGCAGTTTAAGTTATACTCGCTGATCAACCTCCTGTACGACCTCGTGCCGTATCTGATGTTTGTCCTCGGGATTGTACTCCACCGGAGCCTGTACATGGGTATTCTCTTTTATGCCGTCACCGATATGGCAGTGGCCCTGCTCACCGTGGGCTTGGCGGCCCGGATGGTGACAGTCGCTGCGCCCTCCCGCGAGTTGCTGGGGACTTACTTTACGTACTCCGGTCCGCTCATGCTCAGTGAGGTAGAGGGCGGGCTCCTCGACAAGGTGGACCGGTATTTTATCTCAGCTATAATGGGCCTGGAGGCACTCGGTATCTACAATATCATCTACCGGATATGCAGCCTGCTGGACTTTGTGACCACGCCGATCCGCAAGCAGATGATGAGTTACCTGCCCAAAGCCTGGGACCAGGGCTATCAGACGGAGTCAGTCACGGCGATCCGGCACAGCCTCCTGCTGTTCCTGCTGATCACCTTCGGGATGCTGGGGGCGATGACCGCCTACTTCACGGAAATCCTGACCTATCTCACGGGTGACCAGGTCACGGTGGAGTATCTGTACCTCAATGTTGTCCTGCTCGGCCTGGGCATCCTGGCCTCCGGCGCCAAACGGTTTTATTATATCCTCGTCAAACTCAAAGGGACCACGATGGACCAGCTCTGGTACCAGCTCGCGGGCCTTATCCCCAATATTGTCCTCAACTGGCTCCTGATCCCGCATATCGGCATCCTCGGTGCTTCCATCTCGACCTTTGTGAGTTATATCCTCATCCTGCTGGTGATCAACTACCGGTACGACCTGGGGATTGACCTGAGTTTCTGGGGGCACGTCGTCTCTTTTTCTCTCATGGCCGGGGTGATGTACCTGATCCGTACCTGGGTGGTCGTACCTGACGGGGTCATGCTCCTGCTGGTCAGCCTGGGCTTGTCCACCCTGGTATATATCGGGCTGATTGTGGCTACAAAGCGGAAATTTCTGCTGGGTATGCGCCAGTCGCTGGAGGCATTTCGCCTGATCAAAAAACAAGCAGAGACAACGGCCTGAGCTCCATACCGGTAAGGCTGAGCCGAAGCGTACCTTGCCTGCCCCTGAATGTTTTGATGATTTATGCGATTTGGGCAAGGTATTTGCAAAGCACAGGATGCATACCGGTTGTTAGCAGCTATTCCGCATGATCTGGTACATCTGATGACTTCTGAGAAACAGGACCCGCGTACCGTTTTATCCGATCACCCGGAATATATAGCCGTTCCGGCAGCCGGGTGCAGAAAGCCGCCTTTTGGGTCAGATTTTTAGGGTGTTCTTTTTGTATCAAATATGCAGGTGTTTTTTTCACCTACATGCCGAACTTTCAATTTTAACATACCATTCAACCATATTACCTTCATGAGCTTACTGATCACCACCCAATCCTACCGCAATGACGTGGCGACCGAGTACGGACTGCTGCTGGAAGTGGACAACCAAACCGGCGAGATCCTCCGTACCAAGCGCATAGACACGCCTACCCTGACCGAGGGATTTAATGAGCGTATCAAACCCGGACTGCGGGGCATCTATATATATAAGAATGAAATCTACACGGCCACCTGGAACACCATCTATGTCCTGGATGTCCAGACCCTGGAAGTGAAGCGTTCTTTCACCCACAAGTGGATGTCTGACCTGCACGGCATCTTTGTAGATGACGACGGGGTATGGGTGACTTCATCCTACCCGGATGCCATGATCCTCTATGATTTTGAGGGCAATCCCCGTGCTACCCTCTGGTGTCCTGAGACCTTCCTGTATGATACCCGCTCCGTCGTGGACAAGGAGATGGACTGGAGCCAGCGCGGCAAGGAGTTCAGGGGATTTCATGACTACCATGCCAATAACGTAGAAGTACACGGAGACTATGTCTATGTCACGGGCCGTTCCAACCTCAATGGCCGGCTGGCCCGCATTCATAAAGATACCTTCATCGCCAAAGGGAATGTGACAGATGAGGATATCGTGCTCTTTACGAAGGGCCTGCTGGGCCCGCATGACGGTACCTGGGTGGATAATCATGTCTATCTGACGGAGACGATGGGCTCCACCCTCGTCTGCCTTAATGAAAAAGGCAAGGTCGAGTTTCGGATCAAGGTAAAAGTGGACGAAAAGGAAAAAGATCCCCGCAAACTCTCAGCTCTGGAAAACCTGCGCAAGCAGGTCGCCAGCCTGGTCAAGGGGCGGCCCAACCTGGACAAAACCACCCACTGGACCCGCGGACTGGCCATCACGGCTGACCACTACTATGTGGGACAGTCCACCTGGGCCGGGGACGAGGAGTCGCGTGCGCGTGTCGTCAAGATTGACCGCAAGACCCGCGAGATTCAGGGAGCTTTTTACCTTGATATTCCTGACTATCCCGAGACCCGCATCTATCAGGTACTGGATGTCGAAACAGCGCTGGCAAAGGCTGATCACTCAGCCCATTCTTCACACAGCACCGTACATTCATGAGCAATCTGTCTCAACTCAAGTCGGCGATCAAACATCACACGACTTTTCATCAGCAAGGACCCGACAAAAACATCTTCATCTTTTCTATGCCGCGCAGCGGCACCACCTGGCTGATGGAAATTATCGCCACCCAGCCTGGGTTTAAGATCGTCAATGAGCCGTTTAATATCCGAAAGGATGTCGTGCGGGAACACCTGGGCCTGGATGCCTGGAATCCCATCCTCGACCCCGCCGGACGGGACAAGATAGCGGCTTATATGAATATGTTTCTGGAGGGCAAGGACAATGATCCCCGGTTTTTCCGGTACGCGCCTTTTTCAGAGTTCTGGAAGCTCAAGACAGACCGTATCCTGTTTAAGGTACTGTTTGCAGGGGAGGGGTATTTTGACTGGTTTAAGGAGACCTTCAACGGGCAGATTCTGTACCTGCTCCGGCACCCGATCCCGGTATCCCTCTCCCGTGATGTCTGTCCGCGCCTGGAGTCCTTCATGACTTCCGGCTACCGCGAGCACTTCACGCCGGACGTGATGACCTTTGCAGAAGGCATCGTCCAAAAAGGAGATAAGTTTGAAATGGCTGTTCTGGACTGGTGCTTTGAAAATGCGGTTCCGCTCCGGCAAGTACAGGAGGACTGGATGGTCATCTCTTACGAGCAGATGGTACTGGAACCCGAAACCATCCTCAAGGAACTGATCTGGCGCTGTAATTTTGCCTCGCCTGAGCTTATGTTTGCCCGCCTGGACAAAGCCTCCAACTCTACCGCCAAATCCAATGCTGAGTCACAGCAAGTCTTGCTTGACAGCAAAAAGATGGTCGAAAACAAACGCTGGCTGGTAGAAAAATGGGTCAAAAAAGTCTCAGAAGCGCAGATAGACAGGACCTTCGAGATACTGGATCGTTTTGGCATAGACTTTTATGTCAAGGGAAATGTAATGCCGGCGTCTCATTACCTGATTGGCTAAATGACTTCAAAACGTAAGATCTGTTTTATCCTTCCGCATTTTTTTCTGGAATACAGCGGAGGAGCAGAAATACAGTGTTATTACCTTGCGCAGGAGCTGCTGAGCCGTGGCTGGGAGGTGCATTATCTCCGGGAGTCTGACAAAACCGGCACGGAGGTCATGGACGGGATACAGGTGCATGCCCTGCCCCGTCGCAAGAGTTACCTCAAGTGGATGAACGCAGCTGCGTTGCGGGCCAAAATGCAGGAGATCAAAGCGGATGTCTGGTACAACCGGGCTACGGTTTCGTATCTCCACCTGGTGACCCGGTTTGCCCGCCAGACGGGGGGACAGGTAGCGTTTGCGTTCTCACGGGACTCACAGTTCAGCTATCAGGAGCACCGGGACAATTATGCACGGGCCTACATGAAGGTATTCGCTACGGTGGATCTGTTTATGTTTTTCCGGGCGCTGCGGCAGGCTGATCATATTCTGGTCCAGACCCTGAAGCAGCAGGAGTTGCTTCGGAGCCGGCTTCAGCTCAGCGGGACCCATATATATAATGCACACCCCCTGGAAGAAGCCCAGTCCCCGGCACCGGCACGTCAGCCCCATATCCTCTGGATCGCCCGGATCAAAACGTTCAAACATCCTGAGTATTTTATTGAGATCGCCAGAAGGCTCCGGGAGACCCCATATCAGTTTTTCCTGATCGGCAAGCTGGAGGACACCCAGCTCCGGGGTGTGCTGGAGACTGCGGCAGAGGAGTTGCCTCATCTGCATATCATGGGCGGTCTTACCAGTGAGGAGGTCCACGAGGCGCTCAGCCAGGCCCGTATCCTGGTCAATACCAGTGATTTTGAGGGTTTTTCAAATACCTTTATTGAGGCGTGGCTCCGGGGGGTACCTGTGGCATCCCTGCGGGTGGACCCGGATGGCATGATCAGCCGGGAAGGACTCGGCCTGATAGAGCCTGATCTCGACAAGGTCAGTGCTGCGATACAGCACCTGATGGAAGACAACGCCCGGTGGGAACAACTATCCGGCACCTGTGAATCATTTGCCCGAAACCATTTTGATATTCGCCGGGCGGCTGACCGCCTGGAGGCCACCCTCATCCCATAATCCTGTATGCGCGTATTTTATATCAGCAACTCTTTCATCCCCTCCAACAAAGCCAACAGTATCCAGGTGATGAAAATGTGTCAGGCATTTTCACGGCTGGTAGGTGAGGTGGTGCTTTTTTGCCGGAAATCCGGGGAGCAGGGCGTGGACAATATTTTTCAGTACTACGGAGTTGCGGACAGCTTTGAAGTGCGTCGGCTGGAAGTCCCTAAGGTGCGGATGCTCAGCCGGTTTATGTATGCGCGGGAGATTATGAAACAAATCCGCCGCGAGTCTGGCCCCAGCCTGGTCTATGGCCGTGACTATTATGTCATGGGCCTGATGTGCCTGATGGGCATCAACTTGCCCATGAGCCTGGAGATACACCAGCCCCCGGAGGACCGGGTTCAGGCTGCGCTCCAGGGGATCATATTCCGGCACAAGTCCTTCAGGCGGCTGGTTGTGATCTCGCAGGCCCTGGCTGATGAGTATGTGCGCCTGTACGGAAAAGATCTTGAGGGCAAAATCTCTGTAGCACATGACGGTGCTGATTTTCATCAGATTCCGACGCAGATGCTCTCCAATCCCACGTATGAGTACAAAGGGGACCGGTTTCGGCTCGGATATATCGGCAGCCTGTACCCCGGTAAGGGGATGGAGATGATCGCCCGGCTGGCTCCGCTGGCACCCGAGCATGAGTTTCATGTAGTGGGTGGCACCCCTGAGGAGGTCGCCCGCTGGAAGTCAGAAGTCCCGGCTGACAACCTTGTCTTTTACGGGTTTGTAAGTCCCGACAAGGTATATGATTATATGGGGACTTTTGATGCGATGCTGGCCCCTTTTCAGCCCAATGTTCTTGTAGGGGACCGCAAAGTGGACATTGCCCGCTGGATGTCTCCCCTCAAAATATTTGAATACATGGCCGGGGGCAAGCCGATCATCGCCTCTAACCTGCCCGTCCTCCAGGAGGTCCTCACAGACAATGAAAACGCCCTCCTGACGGATGCGGCTGACCCGCATGGCTGGGTAGCCAAAATCAACCGCCTGGCAGATGATGAGGCCCTGCGCCGCAAACTCGGGCAGCAGGCCCAGAAGGATTTTTTCAGCCACTATACCTGGGAAAAACGCGCCGAAATCCTCCTGCACACCCTCCAGCCGCGTCAGACCATTCGCGAAAAAGTACAAGGAATTACGACGCCTAACCGGTAACTTTCCGGTGTAAGTCCGCCCATTTTACCGACCCTGCAACCTCATCATGGATAGTACCTCAATATTACTCGGCGGTGCACTGACCGTAGTGCTGGCAGCCCTGCTGGTCATCCAGCGAAAACGCGTCATGTTTTGGGCGGCGTTTCTGCTGGTATTTGTGCCGATTGATTATATCAAGCGATTTTATTTTGAGGTACCCGCCATCTTGCGGTGGCTGCCCGTACTGGCGATCGTGGGCTTTGCCCTGGTAGCCTTTCTGCTGATGCCACATGTGCGGGCCCGTATCCCGCAGGTAATTAAGGGGTTCTGGTGGGCATTGCTGATCCTGGCTGTCCTTGGCATGATGGCCAACGAAAAGTCCTCCTTCGGGCAACTGGTCGTCTCCCAGCGGGGCTATATTATGCTCTTCGGGTTCATGACGATTATGAAGATGGTCTTTGAGTACTATGACAAAGATCAGCTTTTTTCGTTTTTGCTGCTGGCTGGGATGGCCTCTACTTGTGTGGCAGTCCTTCAGCGCCTGATCTATGTGGTGATCCTGGACTATACCGGAGACCGGGTGACAGGATTGTTTTCAGTGGACGGAATTTTTGTATTCTATCAACTGTTTTGTATCTGTACCGCTATTGTCTATTGGATATATGGCCGCAGGATTATGCCCTGGTTTACCAATGAGCAGGTGCTGCTGGTATTGCTGACTTCGGTGATCGTGTGTAATGACAAGGCGGCCCTGATTTTCCTGGCGTTGCTGATCGTGTTTGTTTCCTTCAACGTAGGGTTTCAGCAGTTCTGGAAAAGTTTTGGGAAAATAGCCGGTGGTTTTGCCCTTTTTGCAGTCGTGGGGATCGTATTTACGGCAGTGTACAACTCCGGGTATGAGGGTTCTGCTACGGAGGAACTCTCGGTGGTGGACTATATCGAAAACCCGGAGAATATGCGCAAATATATTTTCGGGGGGGATCATATGTACCAGAAGTTCACGCCAGCAGGCCAGCTCCTGCGGGGCGCGGCGGTAGAGTTTGCGTGGAAACAGATCGAGAAAGACCCCGTTACCTTCTGGGTGGGCCTGGGACCCAGCAGCACCCAGCACAGCAATATGCCCGGGGCCATGGGCTGGGTAGAGGAGAAGTTTCCGGGATTTACCATTGGGCGGGTACCCCTGTCCATGCACCTGGGTGAAGCCGGTATGCTGGGAGTCATCCTGAACCTGGCGTTTCTGATTGCTTTTTATTCCTGGAAACCTAAAGATCCCGCTGCTGAAGAGCCCGGCTATCACCTGATCCGCAAGGCTTTTGTGGTCCTGAGCATTATGTACTGGATCTATGAAAACCTCTACTTTGAACCGATGTACATGCTGGTGATCGCTGTCATGGTCTATCCTAATCCGCTGGGAGTTCAGCGCAAGCGCCGCGCAGCGGCAGAACTCCGCTACGAACAAGAACAGGCTGCCCGGCAGGCACGCACAGACGTCCAGCAGCCGCCGGTGATGTCGCCTTCCTAACCCCGCTGTATGACTGAGAAAAAAAATATCTGTGTTACCATCCGGTCCCTGTCCAATGGCGGCGCAGAAAAACAAAGTATCCTGCTCACATCTGCCTTACAATCTGCTCATAATGCCTTCCTGCTCGTCCTAGACGAGCAGCCGCTCCTGGAAAAACACCTCAATACCGCCCGCAAGGCCGGGGTCGAGCTGGTGTTTCTCAAGGGAAATACACTCTCCAAAGCCCGGCAGTTTTTCCGGCTGGTACGGGAGCGTAAGCTTGAGGTCATCATCGGGCACCTGCCCAGTGATACGTTTTTTACGGGACTGCTGGGGCGTGTCGCTGGGGTCAGATACATATTCGGCGGCCTTCGCAATGCCTGGGTAGCCCGCCACAAGCTGATCGCCATGCAGCTTATGCACAACCTGGTGCTGAACTACTCCATCTCCAACTCGCACGCCGGCAAAAAATTTCTGGATAAACATGGGTTTAATGCCCGGAAAACCCTGGTGTATGCCAATGGGATTGAAATCCAGACACCGCCTATCGTCCGCACGGGCCGCGACCGGGTACAAGCCATCACCGTGGGCCGGTTTGTAGCCCAAAAAGACTTTATGGGTGCCATAGATGCCGTGGCACGTGTGATGCAGGACCCGGAAGCCCGCGAGGTATTTCACTACCATATCGTGGGCTATGGAGAGCTGGAGGCTGATATCCGGGCCCATATCACCCTGCGCGGGCTTGACAAAGCCATCACGGTACATATCAACCCGCCTAACCTCCCGGAACTGTATCAGCAGGCCGATATGTATGTGTGCAGCTCAATATTTGAGGGTGTCTCCAATACCGTCATGGAAGCCATGATGTACAGCCTGCCGGTCGTGGCCACAGATGTGGGTGATAATGCGGTCCTCGTCAAAAATGACCACAACGGCTATATTGTGCCGTCCAAAGACCCCACCATACTGGCCGGAAAAATAACCGAATTGATCCATTCTCCCGACAAAAGAGCCCGGTTCGGACAGAATAGCTATGAGATCATCCGGGATTCTTATTCTTTTGAGCGGTTTCAGCAAAACTACCTCAGCCTGATCGCCAGCTTGCGGTAGACAGTATGTATCACTCTGCGCCGGAATCGGACAGCCGTTGTCTGGATCATTTGTGGACCCTTTTTACGCATTCAACCAGTATTTACCCGTTGTTTACGCCTGCACATGCATAAGCCGAAGATTGCCATTATCGGTGAAAAGTTCTGGCCCTCACGGGGCGGAACAAGCCGTATCATTGAAGACACCCTTGTTCAGCTAAAAGATCGCTATGACTTTACGATGTACTGCTATGAGCATCCGGAGGCTGAAGGCCATATCCCGGAGGTGAAGGTGGTACAGTTTCCTCCGTATCCTTTTGGGGCGCTGGGGGTATTTTTCTTTTTTCTGCGCTGTACCCTGCATGCGCTGCGCCAGGGCAACTATGACCTGATCCACGTTCACAAAACAGATGCGGCAGTATTTGCCTCCCGGCTGGCCCGCAAGTACCCTGTCATCGCCACCTCCCATGAGGCGCCCTACCGCCGGGACAAGTGGTCCGCGGTCGGTAAATGGTACTTCCGCACGATGGAGCGCATCTTCATGAAGTCCCCTGCCACCCTGACCTGCATCTCCCGCCCCCTCACGGAGTATTACCAGCGGGAGTATGGCCGCGAGGTGATGTATATCCCCAATGGGGTAGAATTGATTGATTCATCCCGCTTCAACTACGAAGCTGCTGATGAGGTCCTGGCCCGCCATGGGGTCTCCGGTGATTTTATCTTCTTTGCGGCCCGCCGCATCATGGGCACCAAAGGGGCACATCACCTCCTCAAAGCGCTCAACCTGATGGGTTACAAGGGGACTGTTGTCATCGCAGGGGATATGGACCAGCTCCCGGCTTATACCCGCCTCCTGCAGGAACTATCGCAGACCCTGACGGTCAAGTTTATCGGGTTTATCTCTAATAAAGAGACCCTGCTCGCCCTGGTGGACCGGGCACAGTATTTTGTATTTCCCTCCGAGACTGAGGGTATGTCCATCATGTTGCTGGAGGTCGCCTCTGTAGGTACTCCGCTGATATGCAGCGATATCCCGGAGAATACCGCTGTATTTGACGATCGGGAGGTGTTGTACTTCGAAAACAAAAATGCCGAAGACCTCCGCGACAAACTCGTCTGGTGTTTTGAACATGCGGACGAAATGCAGCAGAAAGCCTATCATGCCCGCATGCGGGTACAGGAGGAGTATAACCGCACCATCGTGGTCCGGCATTATGTGGAGTTGTACGACCGGCTCACCCAGGCCCAACCCGTCGCCTGAGGCGGCGGTTCATATGGGGATTTACTCCGTTGAGGCATACCCAAGCCACAGACGGAGGCCGTGTCCTTAATTTAGCACGAAACATTACCGGACCGATCAACCACTTGCCCAGTTATGTTATTCAATTCATTCATTTTTGCGGTTTACCTGCCCATCGTATTTGTGCTCTATTGGTTTGTTTTCAATAAGCACCTTCGCGCGCAGAATGCCCTGATCGTCTTTGTCAGCTACTTTTTTTATGGCTGGTGGGATCCCCGTTTTCTGGCGCTGATTTTTATGAGCACCCTCTTCGATTATCTGATGGGTATCGCGATCCATGATGCCCCTGAGGAAAAACGAAAGAAGATGTTTATGGCGGTCAGTTTTATTGTAAACCTGACTTTCCTGGGCTTTTTTAAGTATTATAACTTTTTTGCCCAGAGCCTGATAGATGCTTTTGCGGGATTGGGGGTGGAGCTTCAGCTGAGTACCCTCAACATCGTCCTGCCGGTCGGGATCAGTTTTTATACCTTCCAGTCGCTGAGTTATACGATAGATGTGTATCGGGGGGATCTGAAACCCACGCGGGATCCGGTCAATTTTTATGCCTTCGTGAGTTTTTTCCCACAACTCGTGGCCGGACCCATCGAGCGGGCTACCAACCTGCTGCCGCAGTTTTATGAGCCGCGTCATTTTGACTTTGACAAGGCCAAGGACGGGATGAAGCAGATATTCTGGGGCCTGTTCAAAAAAATTGTGGTGGCTGATACCTGTGCCGATGTCGTGAACACAATATTCGGCACCTATGAGCAGCACAGCGGGAGTACCTTGTTTATTGCTGCGGTCCTGTTTTCTTTCCAGATATACTGTGACTTTTCCGGGTACTCAGATATTGCGATCGGGTGTGCGCGGTTGTTCGGGTTTGAACTCATGCAGAACTTCAATAAACCCTACCTCTCCCGTGACATCGGGGAGTTCTGGCGGCGCTGGCACATGTCACTGTCCACCTGGTTCCGGGACTATATTTATTTCCCGCTGGGCGGCAGCCGTGTGAGCAAGTGGCTCCAGTTTCGCAACAACATGATCGTCTTCACGGTGAGCGGCTTCTGGCACGGGGCCAACTGGACATTCCTCTTCTGGGGATTCCTCAACGGTTTGTATTATCTGCCGATTATGCTCCGCAAAAACAAACGCCCGGCCACCAGCGTAATCGCTGATGGCAAACTATTCCCCTCGATCCAGGAGGTGCTGGCCGTGGCGGTGACTTTTTTCTTCACGGTTATTGCGTGGGTGTTTTTCCGGGCGAAGGACATCCAGTCGGCCTTCACCATCGTGGGACGTATCCTCTCTCCGGACCTGTTTACCAATCCGGCCACATCGCTGGATGGATTTAATCTCCGGGATCAGATTATCTATGCCTTCCTGGGGATCGGGCTGCTGATGACGATAGAGTGGTTTACCCGTACCAAAAAACACGGACTGGAGTTCAAAACCGGCCCTACGCTGCTGCGCTGGACGGCCTACACTGCTGTGATCGTCATTGTATTTCTTTTCCGCCGCACAGGAGGCAATCTTGATTTTATCTATTTCCAATTCTAATCCCCTCCCCTCATGAACGCTGATCAGAAAGCTATCATCAAACTGGTCGGGATTCTTTCTGTATTCCTGATCCCGTTTATCCCGCTCAATATCTACGTCTTCCAGACGAGCCCGTTTTTTGCGAAGCAGCAAAAGTATCATACGACGATTGAGAACTTTTTCACCCGTCCCAATGCCAAGGTGCTGATCGCAGGAGACTCTCATCCGGAGGTTCTGGACAATAAGTTTCTCAATGAAGAGGCATACAATATCTCATCCGGAGGAGACGGACTCAAAGAGGTGTATGTCAAGCTCAAGTATGTCCTGGAGCGCCCCAATCAGGTGAAAACCCTGCTCCTGACCACTGACCCGCATATGGTGGGCCGCAAGCGGATTAACTCTGCCAACAAGTCTTTTCTGAATGCCTATGTACTCAGAATATGGGATTTTAAGATTTATGGCAAAGATGCTGCCTCCGTGTCCTCTGATATGGTCCCGCTTTTTAATGACTCCTACATGGAGTACCTGAATCAGAAGATCAAGGACGTTTTTTCGGGTGCCACAGACAAACGCCAGCTCTACGAAGACCTGCGGCAGGATCATTCGCTCTGGGGCAGTGACCGCTTCACCCAGGAAGAGCGCGTCGGATACGCCATCAAGACGGGCCGCTCAGACTTCAGCGGAGTGCTGGAAGACACCACCATCAACGGATATTACCGCCGCATTTTTCAGCTGTGCCAGGAACACAATATCCAGGTCTATGGGGTGAAATACCCGGCCATGAACGAATATCTGGCCCAGCTTGATCCTGCTGATGAGCAGAAACTCAACACCTTCTTCAGTCAGTTGCCATTTGCGGGCATGCTGGACTACCGGAAGTTTCCGCAGGAACCACGTTTCTATAAAAACGAAGACCACGTAAATGACGCGGGTGCCCTCATCCTGCTCGGGCGGCTGGAGACAGATCTGGGATATGAGCTGAGTGGGGTAGAAACACCGGCCTACACGGATGCCCAGCCCTGAGATGTCTGTCCCGTTACGTACCACATATTGTCAGCAGCCTTACCCCGGCCGGGTAGGGCTGTTGGGTTTTATAGGGGTATGGATACTGAGCGGATGTGCCTGGGTACCCGGCCAGCAGCCCCGCATCGTACCGACGTATGAGTCACTGGGGATCAGCTGGAGTCCCCTCACGGGCGGGCGTGAGCGCACCTGCGCGATCAGCTACCGCCAGGCCGGGGACACGGCCTGGGAGACAGGATTTCCACTCTGGTATGATAAACGGGACCTGGAGTACCGGGGCAGCCTGGTATCGCTGAGGCCGGGTACGACCTATGAGATTCGCCTTCAGACCTCCGGTCCGCTGGGCACGGAGGGGTATGCAGTGGCGCGCACCTGGGACGAGTCTCCGCCTGTGGCAGATACGGTCTGGGTCTGCTCCTCTGCAGAACCCCTGGAGATATGCCAGGGTGGCGCTGCGACAGGGTATGTCCTGTACCTGCCCTGTCCCGGTGACGCCGGTATCGTGGACGTGCAGCACCAGTATGACTACTGTGTCAACCTGGATGCCTCCTATGTGATCCTGCGGGGGCTGACCCTGCGGGGGGCGCGCATGCATGGGGTTCAAATAGGGCTACAGCAGGACCTGATCATCGAGCGATGTGATATATCAGGGTGGGGGAGACCTGCACCGGGGTTTGAGGCACAGGGATTTGGCGAAAATTTTGACGCTGGCATCTACAGCCAGGGCGACGGAGACCGCCCCCGGCGCATCACGATCCAGGACAATCATATTCACCATCCCAGATATGGAGCTAACCACTGGGAGGAGACAGGTCCTCGGGGCAATCATCCTTATGGCCCCCAGGCCATCTCAGTCCTGCAAGGGGGGGGCCATTATGTGATCCGGTACAATGCGATCTACTCCAGTGAGGGGCATTATTTTAATGATGCGATGGGCGAGTGGCGCAATTTTACCTTCGAGGGGTTTCCGGGCCGGGATACGGACATCGCGCATAACTACATCTCCCACTGCCGGGACAATGCCATTGAGGCTGAAGGGGGCAATCAAAACGTACGGATCTGGGCCAACTATACGACACATACCTATCGCCATATTGCGACAGCCAATACCAACCTGGGCCCCGTCTATATCTGGCGCAACGTATCCGGCCTGGCTGAGCGGGCACCGGGCGACAACCGGGCCTTCTGGACCAAAATTGCCTCCCTCCGGAAACCTGATCCTGAGGGCATGGAGCCGCAGGGAATGATCTATGTATTTCACAATACCCTGACGCAGCCCCTCGTGGACGGAAAACCGATGGGCGTGGCGGATGCGCTGGCCAGCAAAACCCTGTACACCCGCAACAATATCTTCTGGTGCAGCCTCAGCCAGGGAGCAGCGGCCATCCACGATGCCGCATATCCGGAAAACTCATTTGACTATGATCTGTACAATGGCCAGATAGAAGGTCCACCCGGGTCCGAGCGCCACGGCATCCGGGACCAGGCCCCGGTGTACGCACCTGACAATCAGCCAGCTGATCCTGCCCGGCAGCAGGGCGGCACCTGGTTTCTCTCGCCGGGGAGTCCGGGACATGATGCGGGTACCTTCGTACCGGGGTTTAGCCAGGGGGCAGTAGGCGCTGGGCCGGACATGGGCGCGTTTGAGGCGGGTGGGGCCGGGATATGGTTTGGGCCGAGGAAACCCTGAGACAGCGCCAGAAAGGGCGAGGTGAAGCCATTGCCGATAGCTGCAGTATATCATATCGCATAAACGGGTATCTTCAGGCTCGATTCTACTATACGATTTTCACATGAAGACGATTCCGCTCATCCTCCTGGGGTTATTGTGGGCTGCCCTGACCTTCTGGCTGGTCAACCAGGTCCGCCGACAGTATCTGGGCCTTCAGAGCCAACGCCTGGACCCTGCTAACCGGTCATATTATTCACTGGAAGGGGACACGCTACTACCTGGCGGTGTGGTGGTTTTTGGTGACTCGCGGGGCTTTGCCTGGCCTTCACCAGCGGGTCATACGTTGATCAACCGCAGCATCTCCGGGCAGACCACGGCTGAGTGCCTGCTCCGGCTGGAGGCTCA
>JANRLQ010000088.1:0-26709 GCA_033762375.1 Bacteroidia bacterium | reverse complement strand
TTTTTGAAATATTTTTGATCGCCCTGCAACTTTTTGCCCCTGTCCGGCACCAATGCTACTGAAACCGGAAAAGAACACAAGACCGTCCGGGCCGAACGCCAACAGCCTGCTGATGGTACCCTGAAAACTGCCTCATGCCGTGAACACACCCCTGACCTCCATGGGAGGGCTACTTGTTATTGCCTTATTTTTCCCTTTAACACCTGACCATCTCAGTACTCTCTTCTTATGAAAAACGTTCAAAATGTCTTTGCGGCCGTCATTACGCTGGGCATCCTGCTTGCTTCCTGCGAACAGCTCAACCTGTTTTCAAACAAAGCCAGCGACCTGATTGAGGAGATCGCATCTGCTGACAACAAAACGACTGTTTCTACGGCCGAGCTTCCTGCTGAAATTCTCACGTACGTATCCACCAATTTTTTTGAGACCTATATCGAAACAGCATCCCTCGTCGAAAACACAGGTTATGAAATCACCCTGGGTTCAGAAGACCAGCTGTATTTTGACACGGACGGAACCAGCCTGGACTCTGTAGCCGGTTGCCAAAACGACTCTACCGGCAATCGCCCCCGCCGCGGACATGGCCGCGGGCCTCACGCACATGGCCAGAACTGTGGGGGACTGGACTCACTTGTAAGCCTGGAGAGCCTTCCTGCTGCGATCTATACCTATATCAGCACCACCTACGGTGACTCTGCAGAGGTCCGCCATGCCAAACTTGACAACAGCGGGCAGTATGTCGTCGCGATCACGGGCCATATCATCCTGGTATTTGACGCTTCCGGCAATTTTGTAGAAGTCGCTCAGATCATACGGCATTGCCGCGGCGGTCACGGGACGCCCGTAGCCGTATCAGACCTGCTCGCAGCCATCACCACGTATATCAACACCCAATACCCTGGAGCCGAGATCAAAAAAGCCTTTCAGAAGGACAACGGCAACTTTGTGGTAGGGATTCTGTATAACGGTACCCGCGTAATCCTGGTGTTTGACGCCAGCGGTAATTTCCTGGCGGTTCACGCCTGAGTAGCTACGCGGACCCAGTTTCACACTGCTTGACCTGCATACCAGAAAGCGGCCTTCGGGTCGCTTTTGTTGTTAGGGAGCGTCAATACAAATGGCATGCTGGTGCGTACCTGTCTCATCCTGTAGCTGCAGCAGATACCATCCCGGCGCAAGGCCCTGCGGCAGGATCAGCTCCTGACGGTCCTGCAGTGGCTGATCCAGGCAGATCTGGCCTGTCAGGGCCAGCAACCGGATACGGGCATGGTGACTGGTTGTCTGCCACCATATATACAGGCGTCCTGCCGCATATTGTACCCTGGGGACCTCGGAGAAGCGACTATATACGGCTGATACGACCGGAGCATACTGGCTGAATCCGTCCAGGTCAATTGCTTGTATCCGGTATATCGTCTCTCCCGGCGCTGGCCTTTGATCCAGCCAGTGGTAGGTACCCCCCTGTCCCAGCCCCCCTTCTGCCGGTATGTCTGCGACCGCCACAAAACGGTCACCTACCCTTTTTTCTACGATAAAATAATCAACCGCAGCCTCGGCACTTGTGGTCCACATGACCGCTATGCCCGTTGCCACGGGGACGGCCCTCACCTCGCGCCAGGTCACCGGCAGATAGTAGATGGCCTGCGCCTGTTGCAGGGCCCCCATGATATTGAGGAGGCCATGACCGGTAGAATCATCCTGCCCCGGACTCCCCAGGTCTGTGGCTGTACTGGTCAGCAGGTCCCGGACACTATATTCATTCAGATACGGAAACAGGGACAATATCAGGGCTGCTCCCCCTGCGCCCAGTGCAGTCGCCGTAGAGGTCCCCCCAAAATTGCGGGTATAGTTGATATCCGCCAGGTCGTATTGTCCGTTGACATTGTATCCATTAGTCCCCATCCTGTCCAGGGTACGTACCATCGAAAAACTGCCGGAGGACGGTGCCACCAGGTCAAGGTTTGTACCATGATTGCTGTAGGAAGTGAGTTGCCCGGCAGAGGTCACAGCCCCCATTGAGAGGGTATTGGGGAGATTGGCAGGAAATCCGACACAGTTCATCCCGTCATTTCCCGCCGCATGTATCACCACGCAGCCCAGCCCCCCGCGGCCATACAGCGTGGCATCGTTTATGGACTGCGTCAGTACCGGAAAGGCATTGGGGAGACATACAGGATATACCCATGAGTTGCTGATTACATCAGCCCCTTGCTGCCAGGCCCAGGCTACCGCCGAAGCCAGGTCACTGACAGGGGTGAGGTAGGTAAATGGGAAATATACTGGCAGAATATAGACCCCCGGCGCTACCCCGCGTGTGCCCAGCGAGTCATGCGAAGCCGCAATCAGGCCCGCACAAGCCTGCCCATGCGACTCGTCACTGGCCGCCGGAGCGCCCGTGCCATTTACGGTGTCTGTGACCGAGTACCCGGGTAATACCCGGCTTCCACCCCAGGCATCTTCCAGGTCCTGGTGAGCTTCAACCCCTTCATCTGTAACCGCTACCGTGATACCTGGTGATCCGGTACTCATACCCCATGCCGGCACTACGCTGATATCAATCCCTGGCTGTCCGGCAACACCATCTATAGATTGACCTGTATTCTGAAGATAAAACTGCTGAGGAAACAGGGGATCTGTCGCCCGCTGAGGCTGGGCTATAAAGTCCGGATGACTCCATGTTGCCAGTCCGGATGTCTGGAGCGCGAGCGCAAGCGGCAGTCCCTTAGCTACCGAGCCGGTACGCATCCAGTATATGCCGGTGCGGGTGCGCCCTGAAGCCTGTACCCCATACTGCTGCTGTATCTGTGCCAGCAGCGTCTGGTCAGGTGCCACAGCAGGTTGCCATACTACCTGCGCTGAGGGCCATACGACCATCCCTCCCGGAAGCTGCCAGCCCCAGGCTGCATCCACCACTGACACCGAAGGCTGCACGATCTGCTGAGCCAGTACCAGTGCATCTGTATAGGTATGTGGTGCCAGCCAGACAACCAGGCGGGTGCAGGGTTCGCGCTGTACTGCCTGATATGCCAGACAAAGAGGATGGCCGGCTACAAGCGCCTGTGCAGCATATACCGGGGCGGAAAATGTCAGGACAACCGTACTGCTGTCAGCAGATAAGGAGACAGGCACATCTCCAGCCAGATAAAACGATGACTGAGCGCTCAGTGGCAACACCGACACCCAAGCAACAAGTCCCCATAAAACAAACCATATGCTCCTGCGCAATAGGTACAAAAGACGGATAATAAAAAACATGAGGAGTACAGTGTGTGTGAGTTGGATAAGTACCAGGCAATATTAGATATATGAATTATCAATCGAATAAAGCCCAAATAATAAAATGATTAAGGTATAAAAAATACACCCTTGTTTGTTAACCGGGATATCCGGCAATTGTTGCTGGTCTCAGGGCCGTCACAGATGGGAGGCTGATACAGGTATTTTGTGCCGTAAGGCCCGGAATCACATAGCCGGCACAGGTGACGGCGTGGACATGGTGTCTGCATGGGCGCTTATCAAATCGTGAAGGGGAGTCCGCAAGACGATAGACTTCAGAATCTTTCATCGGATTATACCCCAAACCACTAAAAACATTTTGCCCGGAAACTAAGATTTTCGAACTTTTCGATATACAGATATTAACTAAGTATTCACTTGTGTCATAAATCATTAGTTTCACATCTGTATACACCGAAGAAGATGAGAACCGTTCGCTTACATCTGATATATGATTGACCCGGCACCTTACTCCGGCTCAGAATATTCTCCTCCCCTGGAGTTTATTCAACTGGCACAGGGGCTCAGGCACTTGCCTGATGGGATCGCCATATTCGACACCAGCTTACGATATATCTATGTCAATGAGGCCGCAGCCAAACTTACTGACCACACGCCGGAGCAGTTGATCGGCAAACGATACGACAGTTTATTCCCTGACTATGCCAACACCCCGGCAGGACGCGCTTATCTGGAGGTACTCCAAACCCTGAGTCCCAGTACGATAGATGTATATGTGCCACATCTGGCTAAACACTATGCCCACCAGATCACCCCTACCTCCATCGGGATCACCGTGACCATTCGCGACGTTTCAGATCAGAAGGCCACGGCCACCCATCTTCAGGAGAGTGAGTCTAACCTGGAGGCCATCATCGAAAACTCACTGGACAGCATCTGGTCCGTCAACTGCCGATACGAAATACAGTATGTCAACAAGATTTTTGCACGGGAATATGAGGCCGTTTTTGGTATACAGCTGACCAAAGGGACCAATATCCTGGAAGGGCTCCCGGAGACCCTGCGCTCCATCTGGGCAGAACGATACAACCAGGTATTGAAGGGCCAATCGTTTATGATAGAAGACGTGATCCCGTCCGGTGACGACCAGATATATATTGAGGTAGCAGGGATCCCGATCATGGTCAATGGAGTGGTGACTGGCGCGTCTATGTATGGCCGCAATGTCACAGCCCAAAAACAGGCAGAAAAAGCACTCCGAGCTGAGCGGGACTTGCTTTCGGCGGGGCCCGTATTTTCCATTGTATGGGATCCCAGCCCCGGATGGCCTGTCGTGTATGTCTCCAAAAACGTCACCCAGGCACTGGGATATACCCAGGAGGAGTTTATGGCTCCGAGCTTCCGGTACGTGGAGCTGATCCATCCTGACGACCGGTTGCGGGTGGCTGCGGAGGCCAAAGCGTTTGCCCAGCAACAGGTAGAGGCCTTTGAGCAGTCGTATCGCCTCCGGCACAAGGATGGGGTCTACCGCTGGTTTTATGACTTCACCCGTATGAACACACGAGGTGAAAAAAACACTGTCCGGGGGTACCTCTTTGACCAGACGCACCTCAAGGAGCTGGAGACGGCCCTGAGTGACCAGCGGGAGCGGCTGGACAATATTATTACCGGTACGCACGCAGGTACGTGGGAGTGGGAGATCCAGACAGGCCGCCTGACCCTCAATGAGCGCTGGGCCGAAATCATAGGGTATACCCTGGCTGAACTGGGACCTGTCTCCATTGAGACCTGGACCCGGCTGGCACATCCTGAAGACCTGCAACGCAGCAACCAGCTACTGTCAAAACACTTTCGGGGTGAGCTTGACTACTTTGAGATTGAGGGCAGGATGTTGCACAAAGATGGACATTGGGTCTGGGTGCTGGACCGGGGGAAGGTATCGGTCAGGGACGAGATCGGCAGGCCTGTACTTATGTCAGGAACCCAGCAGGACATTACGGAGCGGAAAAGAGCTGAGCTGGCCCTGCAAGAAAGCGAGGACCGCTACCGCAGTATTCTGGAGGTAGCCCCTATCGGAATCGGGGTATACCAGGATGGTAAAATTGCTTTTGCCAACCCGGCCGGGATACGGTTATTGGGGGCGCAGCACGATACGGACCTCATCGGGCGCGGCCTGACACAGCTCCTGCATCCTGATGCGATCGAGTTTCTCAGCAGTACCGGCGAACAACTGCTACAGGGACATGTGGAGCGGCTCTCCTTTGAAGGCCAGATCATACGCCTGGATGGATCCCTGATGGAGGCCGAGATCACCATATCCCGCCTGCACTACCACCACAAGCCTGCCATTCAGGTGATCGTGTCCGATATCTCCGAGCGCAGCCGCCACCTCAAAGCTATTGAGTCTCAAAACCGGATACTCAAAGATATTGCCTGGGACCAGTCTCACCTGGTGCGGGCCCCCCTCGCCCGGATGATGGGCCTGCTGGGGCTCATGGAGGATGATAACTTTGAAGACTTTCCGCAGGCCGAGATGATCCGGTTTATCATGGATTCAGCCCACGAGCTCGATCAGATCATCCGCAATATCTCTGACAAAGCCTATGCCGTCAGCCTGATCCAGGACGAGTACCAGCAATACAAACCTGCTGACTTCAGGCATCATGCTATATCCAATATCGAGGTTCTGCTCATAGATGATGACCCTGTGATCCAGAAACTCCAGCGTACTGTCCTGATAAGAAACGGATTACATGATGCGCCCAGGTCCTTTCTGACGGCGCTGGAAGCCCTGGAGTTCATCCTGAGCCATGACAAACCAGGTACTGTTTTCCTCCTGCTGCTCGACATTAATATGCCCCGCATGAATGGCTGGGAGTTGCTCGAAGCCTTGCGCCAGCACAAACTCAGCAGCCACCTGATGGTCATCATGCTGACTTCATCTATTGATATCTCCGACAGAATACGGGCCTCAGAGTATCCTGAGGTCATAGAATACCTCACCAAGCCGATCAACCGCCATACCGCCCAGGAGCTCCAAAACCATCCGCTCCTCAGTTATCTGTGGAAAAAAAACAATCATCAGGGCAACTCTTCAGGGTGAACCATCTCCCCCTGTCGCCGGGCAGCCACCCGGAAGGACGAAGGAGACATGCCCGTATGCTTCCGGAATAGTTTGGCAAAATAGTTGGGATATTCAAACCGAAGCAAATACGCAATCTCTGATACTGATTGAGAGGTATAAATCAGGTATTTCTGCGCCTCCTCCATCAGGTATGTCTGCACGATCTGCAGCGCAGGCTGCCCCGCTACTGTCTTACATATCCGGTTGAGGTGGACGGCTGTCATGTGCAGCTCATCCGCAAAGGACTCAATGCTGCGTGGATACTGTGTCGTGCGGATCAGCTGCTGAAATCGCCTGAAATGTGAAAGCGCCGGACTGACCGGGACCGCTGCACTTGGCCCTGAAGGCCGCATCCGGTGTATCATGATCAGCAGTTGGGTCAGATACGTCTGTAGCATCTGTTTTTTGGCGGGCCGGTCACTAAACAACTCTTCATCCAACTGGCATATCAGGTCCCATAAGCGGGTAAAAGAGGCTATGTCCTCAACCTGTGTGATAACGATCGGACCTGAAAAAACATGGGCCATCTCAACACCATCCAGCCGCACGTCTTCTACCAGCCGATCCGAAAACGTCAGGATCCGCCCCTCTATATCTGGATGATAGGTGAGTCCATGTAAAACCGAAGGTGGCACCAGAATCACACCCGGCCCGGCAAACAGGACTTCTTCCGTACCACCCTGAAATATCAGGGTGCCGGACTCTACACAAAATACCTGAAACAGCCGGGTATGGATATGCGGACGAATCACCCAACCAAAGGTTTTGCTCCGGGTAGCGATCAATTCTGAAAACACATACTCAGCAGAGTGAGCCGTATTCAGCTCACCATACAGGCCGTTATAATGCGGAATCCGGGTACTGGAATCAGACAACATGTTTAATTTGTTTCATTGTAATCCGGAATCATATCCATCTCCTGATCTAAAACCGCCGTAATTTACTGCGTAAATCTTATAATAGGTTTATTTTGTTTCTGCAAGATTGTACATTTCATCTATTTTATCCTGACATGCGTATGCTTCATATATGCCAGTGGCTGGCAGCCGTCCTCGCAATGGCCGGAATGGGGGTGGCTTGTACACCTGCGCCGGTATCGCAGGAGTCCCCGCAAATCCCCCGAAAATGGACCGATGTCGCCTATGCATCCCTTTCGCCCGCTCAACAGCTGGATATTTACCTCCCGGCGTCAGGTATCGGCCCCTTCCCGGTGATCATATCCATACACGGAGGTGCCTTTAAGATGGGAGATAAAGCAGACAGGCAGGTGCAGCCCATGCTCCAGGGCCTCACACGGGGGTACGCTGTCGTCAGCCTCAACTACCGGCTGAGCGGAGAGGCGCTTTATCCGGCACAGATTCACGATGTAAAAGCCGCCATCCGGTTTCTCAAGGCGCATGCCACCACCTACAGCCTGGACACTGGCCGGGTAGCGGTATGGGGAGGATCTGCCGGCGGACACCTCTCAGCACTGGCCGCCACCAGCGGGGGCGTGGACACGCTGGAAGACTTTGCCCTGGGCAATTCCGGCGTATCAAGCCGCGTGCAGGCTGTCGTAGACTGGTTTGGGCCGATAGATTTCAGCACGATGGACTCCCACTTCCGGACCTCCGGCAAGGGCAAACCTGATCATGATGCACCTGACTCGCCCGAGTCATTGCTCCTCGGCCGACCTGTCCAGGCGGCACCTGACCTTGTCCGCGCTGCCAGCCCGGCCACCTATATCAGTGCAGACGATCCGCCATTCCTGATCCAGCATGGAACCGAAGATCCACTGGTACCAGTCCAGCAGTCTCAGGAATTTGCAGATGCGCTCACGGGGGTACTCGGTGATAAGGTGACCCTGATGCTGCTCGAAGGCGCCGGACACGGAGGGCCTCAGTTCGAGACACCCGCTAACCTGGAGTTGGTTTTTAATTTTCTGGACCTGCACCTGAACCGCTGATAATCTGACATTTATGAAAATTACGGTACGAAGCCTTCACCGGGACCTGGGCTATTTTTACCTGGGCCTGATCATTGCTTTTTCTGTATCAGGTATTTTTCTCAATCACCGGCGCATATAGCATCCCTCCCGATACCGGGCTGAGATAACAACAGTCGCTGTATCCCTGACCACTGAGCCAGATCAGGCTGCGGTAACTGCCCTGGGCCAACAGCTAGGCATCCCAGATGCCATCCGGCGATTTAAGGTGGAAAACGGCAAGCTGGAGGTTTCCTTTGAAAACCACGACCTCAAAGCCGACCTGAATACGGGTACAGGAGAGCTCGTCCGGTACGTCAAAGTACCCGTACTGGCCCAGATGACCCAGCTACACCAGGACACCAATGACTGGTGGATATATTATTCAGATGTTTTTGGCCTGTCTATGCTGCTTATTGCCATCACCGGGATGATTATGATCCCGAAAGGCGACAAAAGTTTTGGGGGCAGGGGCTGGAAACTGGCTGTAGCCGGTATGGTATTTCCCCTCATTTTTCTTTTCCTGCTATCCTGATGCCGCACCCCCATCCTGCCCGGATTTCTTTATTTCAGCTGACGAGTATTGGCATCTGTTTTCTGATGAACATGCTCGACGGGATGAATGTGATGGTCATGTCCTATACGGCACCAGCCCTGATGCGGGCCTGGGAAATTCCTTCCGAAACGATGGGGGTCGTTTTTAGTGCCGGGCTGCTCGGAATGGCACTGGGAGCGATCCTGATCTCACCGCAGGCAGACCGCTTCGGCAGGCGGACCCTGATCATGTGCTGCGCAGCGCTGATGGGCCTGAGCGTCCTGGCGACGGGGTGGGTCTCCTCACTCCCGTGGCTGATTTTCCTGCGTATCCTGAGCGGGCTGGGCATCGGCGGTATGTTAGCCAGTACCGCTACCCTGGCAGCAGAGTACGCGCCCCGGCGTACCCAGGATTTCTGGGTGAGCCTGGTGATGGGTGGATATCCATTGGGGGCTGTCCTGTCTGGTATGTGGGCAGCGCCCGCTATCCCGGTCCTGGGTTGGGAAGTAGCCTTCCGGGGTGCTGGCATCCTCACCCTGGCCACGATCCCCCTCACAGCCTGGCTGCTGAGCGAGTCACCTGCTTTTCTCCTCCAGGCACAACCTCCTAAAGCCCTTATCCGGCTCAATCACATCCGGATGCGTATGCACGAGGCCCCCCTGGACAGTTTACCGGAGCAGGCACCTGCCGCTATCAAAACCGTTCCGGTGCTGACCCTGCTGGCAGGACCGATGCAGCGCTCCACCCTGCTGCTCTGGACCGGATTGTTTATGGCATTTGCGACCTTGTATTTTCTCACCAGTTGGATCCCACGCCTGGCTGATACAGTGGGCCTGCCCATGCAAATGGCCATCTATGCGGGCACTGTATTTAACCTGGGTGCTTTTGGTGGCATCTTGTTGCAGGGATACCTCTCCGGGCGGCTGGGGCTCCGGCGCACCCTGGCGGGATTTCTGTTCACGACGGCAGGTCTGATGGGTATTTTTGGCCTGATCAGCGGTTCGATATGGGTGCTGGTACTCTTTGGGTTAATCGGACTGGGGATACAGGGTGGTTTTGTAGGGTTATATTCGGTGGCAGCCAGGCTCTATCCTGTCAGCATCCGCACGACCGGCGTCGGATGGGCCATCGGGCTGGGAAGAGTTGGCGGGATCGTCGGTCCCATGCTAGGCGGTATCCTGATGGGTCAATCATTTAGCCCCACTGTTCAATTTATGTTTTTTGCCCTGCCCCTGTTTATCAGCGGATGGGCTACCCTGGTAATTATGTCTGCTGAAGTACCATGAGTAATACGATCTGGGATATCGCCCATCTGGCGCACGTGGAGATGCTGACCCCCCGGCTGGCAGAAAGCACCCATTTTTTCACCGAAATCATGGGAATGACGATCAGTGCGGTCCAGGGGGACAGTGTTTATCTCCGGGCATACGATGATTATGAACACCACACACTCAAACTCACCGCACACGCCCATGCGGGCATGCGGCATTTTGCATGGAGAGCCCGGAGCGAGGAGGCCCTGGCCCGCCGGGTGGCTGCGATTCAGGCTACCGGCCTGGGTATAGGCTGGCACGACGGAGACCTGGGACATGGCCCTGCCTATCAATATCACACCCCGGATGGCCATCTGGGTGAGGTGTACTTTGAGACGGTGAAGTATCAGGCAGGCGAAAAAGACCGTTCGGCACTTAAAAACACAGCCAGCCGGTTTCCGGGCAAGGGCATGAATGTCAGGCGTATAGACCACCTGAACCTGCTGGCACGGGATGTACCGGCCTTTCTGGACTTTCAGCTGCAAGCCCTGGGCGGGCGGCTCACGGAGATGATCATGGCAGAAGACGGCCCTAAGGGAGTCTGGTTTTCTGTCAACTCCAAGTCATACGACCTGGCTGTGACGGAAGACCATACCGGCCTGCGGGGACGGTTTCATCACCTGACTTTTGCAGCCAACAGCCGGGAGGAAGTCCTGCTGGCGGCTGACATTGCCCTCGAAAACGGGATATTTATCGAAACAGGTCCCCACAAACACGCGATCCAGCAGACGTTTTTTTTATATCTCTATGAGCCCGGCGGCAACAGGGTCGAGGTAGCCCATGCCAATGCCCGCCTGGTCCTGGACCCTGACTACGAAACGATCGTCTGGACCCGGGAAGAACGGGCCAAAGGCCAGGCCTGGGGCCTGGAGACTGTCAGAAGTTTTCACACACGCGGTACACCGCTGCCGGAGGACCTGTTGCCTCCCGATACAACCAGCGGTGCATCAGCCTGATTTTTATAAAGCCATCCTTATGACTCAAAAACTACTGGTAGTCGGTGCCCACTCCGGAGATTTTGTCTGGCGTGCTGCGGGCACCATCGCACAGGCCCGCGCGACCGGGGCCGAGACCCTCGTCATCGCCCTGTCATATGGTGAGCGGGGCGAGTCCGGCGAACTCTGGCGCGAAGACCCACACCGGACAGAGGAAAGCGTCAAACGTATCCGGCACGCCCAGGCGACTGAAGCCGCCGCCATTCTTGATACGCCGATCCGATTTCTGGATTGGGGTGACTACCCGATGACCCTCACGGACGAAAGGGTCCGGGAGCTGACCGTCATGATCGGAGACTTTGAACCGACCGTGATCCTGACCCACTCCGAAAAAGATCCCTTTAACCCCGATCATCCCATCGCCTACCAAGCCGTGATGCGTGCCCGCCTCCTGGCCTCCGGAGCGGGGGTTCCCAGTGCCTTCAAAAACATAGACCCGCCTGTTTGGTACTCGTTTGAACCCCATCAGCCGGAGTTGTCCGGATTTGTACCTGATACTTTTTTGGATATCAGTACGGTCATGGACAAAAAAATAGCCGCCATGCGTTGTATGGGTGCCCAGACCTATCTCCAGGACTACTATACTGAGTTGGCGGCCCGCCGCGCCAACCATGCCCGCCGGATTTCGGGCCAGAAACAGATCCGGTACGCAGAGGCACACCAACGCCTTGTACCGAGGGTTACGGCTGGTATTTTTGACTGATATTCTCCTGCTTATGAATCCGACCGAATCACTCCGATCCTTCTCTGCTGCTACCCTCCACGAGGCCCTGGGCCGGTACGGCAACCTGCCGTCAGCCCTGAAACCCCTTCACCCGTCCATGAAAATCTGTGGCCCGGCCTATACGGTCCATACCATGCCCCGGGACAATGTGCTCCTGCACCGCGCCTATGCCTATGCCACACCCGGATCAGTGATCGTCGCTTATTGTTCTGGTTTTTATGAAGCAGGATACTGGGGAGATCTCATGAGCCTGGGCGCGATGACCCGGGGTATCGCCGGTCTGGTCATAGATGGATGTGTGCGGGACGCAGACGACATAGAGCGGATGGGGTTTCCGGTATTCAGCCGGGGGCTTTGTATCCGGGGCACCACCAATTTTGGTGAGGGGGCCCTCCAGGTGCCTGTCACCCTCGGTGAGTGGACCATTCATCCCGGAGACTATATCGTCGGTGACCGGGACGGTGTCGTAGTAATCCCGCAGGACAGGATCGCTGAGGCTGTCGAAAAAGCACAGGCCCGCGAGGAAAAGGAAGAAAAAGTACGTGAACAACTGCGGCTGGGCAAAACCTCTATTCAAATTTATGGCTGGGATGTTACATACGGATACTGACCGACCCCGGATCGCCGTATTAGGGCTGGGTGAGGCCGGGAGTAACTTTGCCAATGGGCTGGCTTCACTGGGACTCCCGGTCTCTGGCTGGGATCCGGCTCCCCGGTACCCGCTACATGAACACGTACAAATCGCAGAGAGCAATCTGGCTGCTGCAGGAGTGGCTGATATAATCCTCAGTGTCAACATCTCCCGCGTAGCAGCGGCTGTTGTGACGGAGGTAATGCCCGTACTGGGGCCGCATCAGGTATTTGTCGAGATGAATACCGCCTCACCCGCACACAAACAAACCCTGGCCGCTATGGTCGCCCCTTCTGGCGCTGCTTTTGTGGACCTGGCGATCATGGCACCTGTGCCACCGGCTGGTATATTCACGCCGTTTTGGGTGTCTGGCCCCGGAGCACAACCATTTCAGGCCGCACTGAAGCCCTATGGGCTCCAGATTGAGTATCTCGGCGAGGCTGTCGGGATGGCCTCTACACGCAAACTCTTGCGCTCCATTGTCTATAAGGGATTTGCGGCGGTCATCTGCGAAGCCCTGGAAGCCGGGCGTGCCCTGGAGCTGGAGCCGCATGTGCGAACCCAGATCAGCTCCCTCATCGGGGGGCAGGATGAGCTGATTGACCGGTTTGAAACCGGCAGCAAAACACATGCGCTGCGGCGAAACGAAGAAATGCATGCCGTCGTTGAAATGATAACACAGGCCGGGCTCAACCCCGTCATGAGCCGGGCCACACGGGATTATCTGTTTGGGCTTATATCTCATACCTGACTTATGCCTCAGCGAGCCATTCCTTATATGCAATTCAGGGGCGGAAGCTCCAAGGGATTGTTTTTTGAAGCGCGTCACCTCCCTGCGGACCCGGTCCTGCGGGACCAGGTGGTGCTGGCCGCGATGGAGGGCGCTACTGGCGGAGATGCCCGCCAGATTGACGGCCTCGGTGGATCCGCATCTCTCAGCAGCAAGGTCGCCATCGTACAGCCGTCCACCCGTCCGGATGCAGACCTTGACTACTGGTTCATTCAGGTAGTACCAGGTGCGGGCCGGGTATCCTCGACCCAGTCCTGCGGCAATATGCTGGCAGCTGTGCTACCTTTTGCGATTGAAGCGGGCCTGTGGCCCGCTTCAGACCCCGTCACAAGTGCCCGTATCTTCCTCCAAAACACAGGTGGTATTTGTGAAGTCACGGTACAAACCCCTGGCGGCCATGTCATGTATGCGGGTACCGCCCAGGTAGATGGCGTGCCTGGCACAGGTGCCCCTATTATCTGTTATTACCTGGATACGGTAGGCGCCACCTGCGGCGCGCTGCTCCCCGCCGGACAAGAACAAACCGACATATCAGGTATCCAGGTCACCTGTCTCGACAATGGTATGCCCCTGGTGATCATGCGGGCGGCGGATCTGGGGATCAGCGGGTACGAGCCGGTGGCTGAACTGGACAATCACCTGCCCCTGCGGACGCGGCTGGAAGAAATACGGCTGGAAGCCGGCCTGCGGATGGGCCTGGGAGATGTCTCCCAGCAAACAATCCCTAAACTCTGCCTGCTCGCTCCGCCCCGTCCGGGAGAGGTCGTTCATACCCGGATGTTTATCCCGCATGTGTGCCATGAAGCGATCGGGGTATTGGCAGCTATCTCCGTAGCCACTGCCTGTAGCCTGCCGGGAAGTATCGCTGCCGGTATCGCCCAGCTACCTACAGATCATGCCTACGCCATCGGGCATCCGTCCGGTCAGATGACCATCCAACTGGCACCGTCAGACGGGCAGGAAAATACCTACCGCGCCGGGGTCGTGCGTACTGCCCGGCTCCTGAGCCGGGGCGAAGTGATGATCCCAGACGGGGTATGGGCCGGATAAAACACCCTAAGCACAATGTATCATCTGACTGTACCATGTGTCTGGCAGCAGTGATATGACACCGTGGGCTTAGTCCAGCTTCAGTACAGCATGGAAGGCACTCTGGGGTACCTCAATGGAACCGACCTGGCGCATGCGTTTTTTACCTTCCTTCTGCCGCTCCAGCAGTTTGCGCTTACGGGAGATGTCCCCGCCATAACACTTGGCGGTCACGTCCTTACGCATAGCTTTGACGGTCTCACGGGCAATAATTTTCATCCCGATCGCAGCCTGGATCGCCACCTCAAACTGCTGGCGGGGGATCAGGTCCTTGAGCTTGACGCAGATACGCTTGCCAAAGTCATAGGCTTTGTCCCGGTGAATCAACGAGCTGAGGGCGTCCACCGGATCACCGTTGAGCATGATGTCCATCTTGACCAGATTAGAAGGCTGAAATCCGATCGGATGATAGTCAAAGGAGGCGTATCCGCGGGAGATGGTCTTGAGTTTATCAAAAAAGTCAAATACCACCTCAGCCATCGGCAGTTCAAAAATCAGCTCTACCCGGTCCGGCGTCAGGTACACCTGGTTGAGAAACCGCCCCCGCTTCTCAATGCAGAGGTCCATGATTTTACCGATATACTCCGTTTTGGTGATGACCTGCGCCCGGATAAAAGGCTCAAGCAGCTCATCAATACGGGTGGCATCCGGAAGGTCGGATGGGCTGTTGATGTCAATTTCTGAACCATCGGTGAGGATCGCCTTGAACCCTACGTTAGGGACCGTGGTGATCACCGACATGTTAAACTCACGGTCAAGGCGTTCCTGGATGATCTCCATATGCAGCATCCCCAAAAAACCTGCCCGGAACCCATACCCAAGCGCTGTCGAGGTCTCAGGCTCATAGACAAGGGAGGCGTCGTTGAGTTTGAGCTTGTCAAGAGAGCTGCGGAGCTCCTCAAAATCCTCAGAGTCTACCGGATAAATACCCGCAAACACCATGGGTTTTACTTCCTGGAACCCCTGCACAGCAGATTCGGCCTGATGTTGGGTCAGGGTAATGGTGTCCCCGACTTTGACTTCGCGCAGGTTTTTGATACCTGCCACCAGATACCCTACGCTGCCGGTCTCGATCATCGGCATGGGTTGCTGTGTGAGCTGGAGGATGCCGACCTCATCCACCTCATAGTCGGCGCCGGTAGCCATAAACCGGACTTTGTCATGCTTGCGTATGGCACCGTCGAATACCCGGAAATATACAATCGTTCCCCTGAAGGAGTTAAATACTGAGTCAAATATCAGGGCCTTAAGGGGGGCCTCGGGATTACCTTTGGGGGCGGGAATATGAGATACGATCTGATCCAGGATTTCGCGGATACCGATCCCGTTTTTGGCACTGGCAAGGATGATTTCTGATGGATCACAGCCTGTCAGCCGCACCACATCGTCCGTGACCTCCTCAATACGGGCACTGGGCAGGTCTATTTTATTCAGGACGGGGATAATGGTCAGGTCATGCTCCAGGGCCAGGTACAGGTTGGAGATGGTTTGTGCCTCAATCCCCTGAGCTGCATCCACGACCAGCAGGGCACCCTCGCAGGCAGAGATTGCCCGTGATACCTCGTATGAAAAGTCAACGTGGCCGGGGGTATCAATGAGATTCAGGGTATAGTTGACGCCATCCACGATATGGTGCATCTGGATCGCGTGGCTTTTGATGGTGATGCCTTTTTCGCGCTCCAGGTCCATGCTGTCCAGCACCTGGGCCATCATCTGGCGATTGGTCAGGGTCTGAGTCTCCTCCAGCATACGGTCTGCGAGGGTACTTTTTCCGTGATCTATGTGAGCAATAATGCAAAAATTGCGGATATGGTTCATAGTACCTGATCAGCTACGTGCAGAGTTGTGCACAATAGTATGCAAATGTCGTGTTAAACCCGTGATTTTACAAGCTATGCGCCCGTTATTGTTAACCTCCGCTGCTGATAAAAGTTTGCCTGATACCGGTATGAGCCAACCGCATTCCGGATTATATGTACTTTGTATATAAAATGACGCTGACCATACCTCCTCTCCTACCCCATCCCTTTTTTTATGAAAAACGCTGCTACGCTCACCCTCATCCTCCTGGCCTCCATATACCTCCTGGCCTGCAACACTACCCGAAAAGCTGCGCCAGGTCCGTACAGAAACCTTATGCAGTTTAATGATTATCAGCTCATTAACGATGACGAGGTCACGCCTGATACCGTCATGCGCAAGGTCGTCTATCGGGGCGAAATGTCTCTCACCGTCAAAAACCGGGAGCAAACCGGAGCCAGCCTGGCCCGGCTGGCGCAGCAGTATCATGGGTATGTCCAACACAGCAGCCTGGATCAATATGTGATCCGGGTAGAAAGTACCCACCTCGCTGCAGCCATGGACTCCATCGCCTACCTCGGGCGGGTCACCCACCGGGCGACCCATGCAGACGATATCACCGACGGGTACCGGGACGATGTGGCCCGCCTGCAACAAACCCGGCAGGTCAGAGACCGATACCTCGCACTCCTGGAGCGGGCAGAAAAAGTAGAAGAAATCCTCCTGATCGAAAAAGAACTCGAACGTATCAACCGCGAGATTGAGTCCCTGCAGGACAAACTTGCCCGCATGGATGATCAGCTCCGCCTGTCTCCCATCACCGTGGATCTCCAGGAGCAGGTCAAACCCGGCGTCATCGGGTATGTATTTGTAGGGTTGTACCGGGGCATCGAATGGTTGTTTGTACGACGATAATGTTTGTATCGTAAAAACCCCGTGGCGATACTTGCAGGATCAATCCTTGCCGTTATGAACGAGTATTTTGCCTTTGCCCTGCTCGCCTTCACGTCTTTTTTTACCCTGATGAATCCGATCGGGGTGATGCCGGTGTTTATCAGCATGACGACCAGCCTAACCCAGCAAGAAAGAACCCAGACAGCCCGCAAGGCAGTCCTGGTCGCTTTTATTACCCTGGTGCTGTTTGCGCTCTCAGGCCAGCTGCTGTTTACGTTTTTTGGGATTTCGGTGGACAGCTTCCGGGTGGCAGGCGGGATTATTTTCTTTTTTATGGGGTTTGATATGCTCCAGGCCCGGCTTTCACCCATCAAACTCAGCAACGAGGAAGCCGTGCAGGCCTATGTGACGGACATCTCCGTGACTCCGCTGGGCATACCCATGATTACCGGCCCCGGCGCCATCACCAATGCCATTGTGCTGATGGAGGATGCAGAAAACACCGGCAAAAAAGTCGTATTGTTTGCCATGATGGCCTTTGTGTGCCTGCTGACCTTCATAGCGCTCTGGGGTGCGACCTACCTCACCCGCCTGCTCGGTGATACCGGCAATAAAATCATGATGCGGCTTATGGGCCTGATCGTAATGGTGATTGCGGTAGAGTTTTTTTTCAGCGGGATGGGGCCGATCCTGGTGCGGATCATCCAGGCATCCCGGGGCTGATCATTCCATCACCGAGTTGTACCGGGCCATATTGGAGGGGTCCACGTCCTGCATGATCTCGACAAAGGCTTTTTTGTCGTTGATGAAGGCATTTTTGAACACGCTGACCAGCTCATCGTCTTTGGCATCCAGGAATATCTTGAGCAGGGGCAGGAGGGGATTAATTTTATACAACTTCTGCAGATCCCTTACCGACTCCAGAATGGCGACACGGGCCTGCTCCGGATTGGACTCCATCTGGTCCAGCCCCTGCCGGTGGTACCGGTACATGAGGGTATGGTAGGGTTTGTAGCTGGTGTTCATCAGGTTTTCGATGATCCAGTACTTGTTTCGGGTATCCTGGTTGGCCCGCCAGCCGGTCTCTACCGCGGCCCCGGAGGCCAGGTTGACGATCTCCTGTGCCTTGCGGAAGTACGGCAATCCCCCATTGGGAGCCATACAGGCATAGTCCAGTCCCAGGGTCAGGAAGGCATAATAACTCAGGAGGGCTGTCAGGTTGTCGTTATACGCATTGTCCGCAAACTGCAACTGCTGATAGGCTACGTACCGGAAATTAAAATCCTGGTCATTGAGGTTGGCGATCAGGGTTTCGTAGGTGGAGTTATACGCGAGCCGGTACACCTGGAGCGTGGCATTACACGTGAAGTAGTCTGGCGAAGGTCGGTCGGTGACCACGATCTGGAGATTACAGCGGATGCGTTCGTGTCCTTCAAATATATCATTGCTCCAGCGGTTGAGGTTGAGATAATTGGCGATATTCTGCCGCATGTCTTCAAAAATGGCTTTATCACTTTGGATACGGGAGGCATCCACCGTGACATTACAGAGGAGCTCCTGAGCAGAAAGCATCCCCGCCGGGCATATGAGAATCAACAACAGGATGAAACGCGGCATCATAACCATGATTGAGGGTAAAAGTCAAACCTACATACGAGCAACCGGGCCATCAACCGTATGTCTGTACTTATAACGTAAGAATATGCATCAGGATGTCCCTTGCTACTTCTGTTTTTGACTTGAGCGGCAGGGGCACGATGCGTCCGCTACGGTCCAGGAGGGTGATTTTGTTGGTATCATGCGCAAAACCAGCACCCGGATCCTGCAGGGAATTCAAAACTATACAATCCAGGTTTTTTTCTTCCAGCTTTTTGCGGGCATGTGTTACCTCATCGTGGGTTTCGAGGGCAAATCCGATCAGGCGTTGTCCGGGTAGTTTCTGCTCGCCCAGGGAGCGGAGGATATCCCGGGTCTTGGTGAGGCGCAAGACCAGTTCGTCGCCTTGTTTTTTGATTTTGTGGGGGGCTACCTCCTCCGGCGTATAGTCAGCGACAGCCGCAGCCAGGATGAGGATGTCCTGCTCCCGTGCGGTGCGGTGTACAGCCTCATACATTTCTGCGGCAGATACCACCGATACCAGCGTCACACCCGGTGGCGGCGGCAGCTGTACAGGACCCGAGACGAGGGTCACCTCAGCCCCCATGTCACGGGCGGCATGGGCGATGGCATACCCCATCTTGCCGGAGGAGTGATTGGAGATATACCGGACGGGGTCCAGGGCTTCGCGGGTAGGTCCGGCGGTGAGCAGGAGTTTTTTTCCAGCCAGGGGGCGATCCGGGTTCAGGAGTTGCTCGACGGCTTTGAGGATATCATCAGGCTCCAGGAGGCGTCCCGGGCCCTCCAGGCCACTGGCCAGGAAACCATTTCCTACCGGGAGGACCTGACACCCGTCGGCAGCCAGGGTGCGCAGGTTGGCCTGGGTGCGGGGATGGATGTACATGTCCGCATCCATGGCCGGGGCCAGCATCACCGGGCACCGGGCCGCCAGATATACCGCCGTCAGGGCATTGTCACACTGTCCATGTGCCAGCTTGGCGAGCGTGTGGGCCGTAGCCGGTGCCACCAGCATCAGATCTGCCCAGGTACCGAGGGCCACGTGCTCAGACCAGTTGGAGCCCCATAGATCCCGGAAGACGGGGGTACCTGTCAGGCTGCTGAAAGTCAGGTCCCCCACAAAGTGGGATACCTGATCGGTCACAACCACTCTCACCTCTGCACCCGCTTTGATCAGGAGGCGGAGCAAATACACGGCTTTGTAGGCAGCAATACTGCCGCTCACGCCGAGGATGATTTTTTTTCCTTGCAGCATAAAAAAATAGCGGGATCAGGCCCGCTATTATTGGATCTTAGGGTATCGTACGGGCCTAACCGGCAGCAGGGGTACCGGATCAACCCTCAGAGGGTCTCCTGAGCAGGATCGCGGAAGTAAATTTCGCCCCGGATAAACTCCTCCATCGCTACCTGCGTGGACTTGGGCTTGCGCTCATAAAAGCGGCTGATTTCGATCTGCTCCTTGTTTTCCATTACCTCATCAAGGTTGTCGTACTGAGGCGCAAACTCAGCCAGCTTGTCAGAGAGCTCTTCCTTGAGCTCTGCCGTGATCTGGTTGGCGCGCTTGGATACAATCACGATGGCGCGGTAGATATTACCACCCTGCTGACCGATCTTGTGAATATCGAGCGGGAGAAATGAATCTTTCATGCTGATCGCTATGGTTTTGAAGAAAGTCTTTATACGAAAAAATGTGCTGGATGTTGTCTCAGGGTTGTACAGCAGTGGCCTGGAGCTTGCCGAGTGCCTTGCGGGCCTGGGCATATAGTTGCTCGGCTTCTTTTTCGTACAAACCAGTGGGATACTTGTCCTTGTAGCGCTTATAATAGTCAAGCGCATCGAGATATCGGTTTTGCTGCCGGGCGATCGTACTCGCCCCCGCCAGGTAGTATGCAGACTTAAAGAGCATAAACTGTGCCTGCTCGCGGTAGCGGGAATCCGGATACTCCTGGATCGCCACCTCATAGGCAGTTACGGCTGACTTGTAGTTCTGCATATTAAAGTACAACTCCGCTTGTTTCATCTCCTTGTTGGCGAGGCGCTCCCGGAGATCACTCATGAGTTCATTGCACTTTTTGATCTTATCGGAGTCAGGATATCGGTAGGCAAACAGCTGCAGCCGCTCCAGGGCCTGCTTGGTAAATGCCTGATCCAAATAATAAGGTGAAGACTCCAGGTAATAACAGTACCCGATCATGAAGGTACACTCTGCCGTCCGGACATCGTTGGGGTACTGGGTCGTATATTCCTCAAACCGGTAGGCGGCTACCTGATACGTCCCAAACTCATACTTGCAGTAGGCCAGGTGATACAGGATGTCCTTGGCGCGCTCACTGCCGCGGTAGGCTGGCAGAAGTTCTTCAAAGAGGTAAGCTGCTTTTTCATAGTCCTTGCGCCCCAAAAAGAAAAACGCAGCTGAGTCTTTCTCAGCCAGCGAGCCCTTATTGGACCAGGAAGTATACTGGCGAAACTCTTTGGAGCATCCCCATAGCCCGGCAGCGGACAGGATAAGTACCGAAATCAGAAACCTGTTGATCATGACGGGCAAAGGTAATCAAAAGTATAGAAACCATGCAGCAGAAAAATTGTATATTTTTGGCTGCCCTTACAACAACTAGACGCGCAGCCTACACTTTGGGTTGCCTCTCTGCGATATATAAGCCTATGAAGCTACTCGACTGGTACCTGATCCGCCAATACCTGGCTGCGTTTTTTTTCATGATCGTCGTGGTGCTGACCCTGGCGCTGGTGGTGGACTATGTGGAGAAGGTAGATGACTTCATCGAAAAAAAACCGCCCCTGGAGGACATTATTTTTGTCTATTACGCCAACTTCCTCCCGTACTGGGGCAACCTGCTGATGCCAGTCTGTATTTTTCTGGCGGTGATTTTTTTTACGGGGCGACTGGCGGGCCGCTCCGAACTGATCCCGATCCTGGCCGGGGGGGTGAGTTTTTACCGGATTTTGGTGCCCTACATTGCGGTCTCGCTGCTGCTGGCCCTGGCATCCGGCTACCTGAAGTCCTACCTCGTCCCTAAGTCCACGGCAGCCCGGCTGGAGTTTGAGTACCTGTATTTCAAAAAAAGACGTATCTCCAGCACCAAGGACATCCACAAGAAGGTAGCCACCGATACCTACCTGTACATTGGGTATTACAATGAAAAACAACAGGAAGGCACCAATATCACCCTGGAAAAAGTCATCAACGGCGACCTGGTCTATAAACTCTCTGCCAAACGGATGGACTGGGTGGACTCTCTCCAGCACTGGCGGCTCCGGCAATGCCAGGAGCGGACCTTTGCCCCGGCCTCCCATGTTGAGTCCATCCGATTCCGGGACAAGGTGGACACGACCTTCCTGCTGGCCCCGGATGATATTTACATCAAGGAACAAAAAGCAGAAAGTATGACCTTGCCGGAACTCCTGGCCTATATCCGGCTGGAGGAGATGCGCGGCTCTGACATCCTCAAGGAGTTGTATATCGAGCGCCACCGCCGGTTTTCTGATCCTATTGCCATTGTGATCCTGACCCTGATCGGATTTGCGATGGCCAGCCGCAAGCGGCGCGGCGGAGTGGCGCTCTACATCGGACTGGGACTGCTCCTCTGTTTTTTGTACATCGCCTTGTTATTTGCCGGTCAGGCCCTGATTGGTGACACGTTTCCTGCCGGGCTGGCTGTGTGGATGCCCAACCTGATTTTTTTGCCCATCTCCATTTTTCTCCTTTGGCGGGCACCTAAGTAAGGCAGGCGTGATGCCGCTAGCCCTGCGCCAGGGATAATTTGGGGAGTGAAAAAACAAAGCGAGACCCCCTGCCCAGCTCGCTGATCGCCTGGATCGTGCCCTGGTTGCGCTCAATCAGCTCTTTGCAGAGTACAAGTCCCAGACCAGAGCCTTTCTCGCCGGTGGTGCCCTGGCTGGAGGTACCCGCTACTGAAAAAAGCTGCGGCAGTTTTTCGGCACTGATTCCCACCCCGGTATCATTCACCTCAAACTGGATATTACTGCTGGTCTCCACAGCACGCAGGCATACCTCTCCGCCTGCATGCGTAAACTTGAGGGCATTGCCGACCAGGTTTCGGAGGACGGTATGCAGGGCCCGTTCGTCTGCCCATGCCACCATGCCAGCTGGTATCTCGTGGCGCAGCTTCACCTCCTTGGCCTCTGCGATGGGCCCATACAGGGTGATGACATCCGCTGCAATGGTGTCCAGCTGAGTAGCTGCCGGATGATAGGGGATAGCCCCCATCTGCAATAAGGCCCAACTCAGGAGATTGTCGAGCAGGCCGGAGAGTTGTTTGGCAGTAGCGTCCACCCGGTCTGCCAACCGCCGGAGCCTGGGCTCATCGTGCCGGGTGAGGTAATACGTCATTTGCTCACCTACCCCTTCCAGGGCCGAGATCGGATTGCGGATGTCGTGGGCAATGATGCCGAAAAATTTGTCTTTGGTGGCATTCAACTGCTGAAGCTGCTGGTTTTGCGCCTGAAGTTGTTTCCTGGCCCTGAAAAGCTGGCGATACAACCATCCCCCGACCAGTACCACCGCCAGCAGGCCCAGGGCTACTGCCCCGTACAGCAGATTGCGCGAGGCCAATAACTGCGCCTGCCACTCAGCCTCCTGTCGTGCCCTTTTTTCGCCGTCGAGGTTGAGTCTCACACTTTCGGTCCCCATCACCTCGCTGAGCTTCTGGTTGTATATGCTGTCATGATAGGCCAGATACTGCTCGTGATAAGCCAGCGCAGACGCCGGATTGCCCTGTTGTTTTTCCAGGCGGTACAGGCTTTCGTAGGCCGAAGCAATCAGGGGCAGGGTTTCCGTTTCCTGGCCCTTGGCCAGCATCTGCTGAAAATAATAGCGGGCAGAGTCGGCCAGCCCCATCCGCTCAAAGATGATCCCGCGCTGCCGCCAGGCAGAGGCCTGGGCTTCTGCCATATTGGTTAGTTTGATAAAACTGACAAACTCACCTGAGTGCAGGAGTGCCTGCGGATAGTCGCCTGCCGTGCAATAATACGAGGCCAGATAAACATGCAGGTATTTTTTAACCATTTCATTATCAGAGTTTTTCAGCAAAGACTGCGCCTCATCGAGCTGCTGTTTGCCCTGCTCCATTTCCACTTTTGTAACGCCTTCCTGGTCCACCGCCAGCCCACCCCGGTACATCAGGGATACCGCCAGCATAAACGTATCCTGTTGCTTGCGCGCGGTGCTGATGGCTTCATCATACAGGCGGGCTGCCTCTGTGGGGGCTTCTGCATTTGAAAACACAATGCCGAGGTTAATGCAGGTTTGTACGGTTAGGGCTGGGTTGTTGAGCTGGCGAATGATATTCAGGGCTTTGCGGGAGCAGGCAATGGCTTCATCCTTCCGCCCGAAATCCGACAGCGTTATGCTGAGCTGTACATAAGCGGTTGAGAGCGATGCCGGATCGTCCAGGGTTTCATAAAGCCGGGCAGCGGTTTCGAAGTAGGTCAGGGCCTTGTGTTTATCGGCATACATCGTTTCAGAACCCAGATGGAGGAGTGCCTGCGCCAGGCGGGAGGAGTCGCCACTTTGGTATAACAAAGGCATTGCTTCTTCGTAGTAACGAACCGCCTGTGCCTGGGCTTCAGGGCTGCCATCGGTGTTTTTTTGGGTATAATAAGCCTCGCCCAGCAGAGCGAGGTAACGACCGGCCTCGCCCGGAGGACGAGTCGCCAGATCGGCAGGTTTTTCCCGTTCCAGCAGGGTGATGGCTTCTGCATAAGCAGGCGGATCGGCGTCGAGCCATTGACGGGCCTGAGAGATAAGCAGGTCTGTCGGCCCAACCTGTTGTTTGTCAGCCTGCGCCCAACCTTCTGGTGCCAACAACCAGCATATCAGGAAAAATACCACCTTTTTCATGTGGTAAATATACCACATCCCCGGATAGTGGCTACTGCCTGCTTATCCATTTCGTAACCATACCTCCCGGCATTCATGCCCAATCCCCTGCCACTCGTGTCCTATCTCCGGCAAGTAGCGGGCCGGCTGACCTACATTTGATACGTAGCTTGGCTTCAGCGGCTATAATCCCGCTGCCTTTCACATCCTTGTACGCACATTAACCCCATAACACTTCTGTTTATGAATGTTTCCATGCACATGAAAGTAGTCCGCACCTGGCTCGTACTGAGCTGCCTCCTCCTGGCCAGCACGATGGCTTTTGCCCAGTATTCCCAGACCATCCAGAATGTCTGGAAAGGTACGTTTCTCACCAACCAAAACGGGTTTCCCGACCTCGGCACACGAGACGCCAACAGCCAGTGGCAGTTGGAAAAAATCCCCGGCAGCTCCGACATACGGATCAAACACCTCCAAAGTGGCCTGTACCTTCACTCCGAGACCGATGCCACCACGCCCATACTCGGCCCTATCCAGCCTGGCTGGTGGAGTGCCATGTGGGTTCTGGAGCCGGTAGCGGGTAAGGCTGATCAGTTCAGGATCAAAAACAAGTACCGGAACAACTATCTCAATGCCGAAAATGGCACCATCCAAACGGGCGCGGTGCAGCCCGGCTGGCTGAGCGCCCTCTGGGTCATCCCTTCAGAAATCTGGAGCAGTGATCCCATCCGCAAGTCCGTCGCCTCTACGATCACCATCGCCAACCGGGCGGGCTACTCGGCAGCTGTAAGTATCAGCTATGTTCTCCCCGCCGGTCAACCGGACGAACAGGGAAACACATCCGGGGAGGACAGACCCTTTGTGATGACTAAACAGATCGCACTCTATGAAGATGCCTATGTGAGCCTCCCGCTGGCAGCCCAGAACATCGCAGTCGCCGCAGATGGTATCGCCTGCCACGATCCCCTGGACCTGAAAGCCACTTTTCCCAACACGGCAGCCATTGGCGGTAATAAATGTTATAAACTCTGGGGTACGATCTTCGGCACCGAGTGGGCTGCGGTGGACTGCTCAGAGGTGAAGGACTTCCGGGCAGAACCAGCCATAGACAATTTTCTGATGGGAGAGCCTAAAAAAGCGGGCCTTACCGGCGGATATATTTCTGTCTTTAATCAGTCGGGATATGTAGCGAAAATAGGGGCGATTTATCTGCTGCCCCCTGGAGCTGCTGATGAGGCAGGACAGTTGTCTAACGACTTACGCACCATTACCAAAAGCGAAACCATCGCCCTCGGCAGCACCTGGAAAATGAGTATCCCACCTGCAGCCATTGGGATTACGATTGGCGTCGAAGGCATTGGCTGCCTTGACGCGCTCAATATGAGTATAGTCGCAGGCACCGCCAAAGAAATCAACCAGTGTTACAAACTCTGGGGTACGATCTTCGACACCGCATGGGGCCCCATGGACTGCAACTGAGGCATCTGCCCCACAGATATCCTACCCCCGGGCCTGGCCTGGGGGTAGTTTGGTTTCAGACCTGATCGAGGCGGGCCAGGATTTCGTCCCGGCAGCTTTTGCTGAGCGGCACGGCCTTGCCGCCTACGAGCACGGTCATCTCCTGCAGGTCCACCTGCTGCAGCCAGGCCAGGTTGACGAGGTAGCTGCGGTGGCTCTGGGCAAACTGCCTGCCGGGGAGCCTGGCCTGCATCTCGGTCAGGGGGATCCGGATGGCGTACTTGTGGCCGGAGGCGGTATGCAGCATCGAGTAGCGCCCGTCGGCCTCGACGTAGAGGAGGTCGGCAAGGGGCACCTTTTCGAGCTTGTGGCGCACTTTGACAAACAGGCAGTCCGGCAGCACCAGGTCGTACTGGGTAAACGGCTCCGGCCCTGGCTGGGGATCGGATACCAGCTGGCTCACGGCCAGCTCGATGGCCCGCTGGAGCTGCAGCGTATCGAAGGGCTTGAGCATAAAGGCCACCGGGCGGATCGCCCGCGCCCGCGCGAAGGTCGCGTCATCCGTCATCGACGTCACAAACACCACCGGCACCGGGCGCCTTTCGCTGATGCGGCCCGCCAGCGCAATCCCGTCCACCTCGCCCGCCAGGTGGATGTCGAGCAGCAGCAGGTCGGGATCCGTGCG